>NZ_JAMYUQ010000001.1:0-567811 GCF_040323095.1 Mesorhizobium sp. M0058 | reverse complement strand
TGCCGGAGAGTGCGGCGCCTCGAACCTCGTAGCCCGCCGCTGCCCATGCCTGGCGCGCAACGCCCAGCATGGCGCTCTTGCCCGTGCCGGCAAAGCCCACGACGACACCAAGACCGCGGCCATCGGTGATGTGATCCAACGCATCTGTCTGCTCGCCTGACAGGACAAGCCCGCGTTGCGCAGCCAGCGCCAGCGCTGCCTCGCGATGTGCGTCAATCACCGCGTGTCGGTCGTCCAAATCGATACGCTCTGCCGCGCGATGCAGGCGCTGTTCGGTCTCGATCATCTGCCGAGTGGTGAACCGGTCTTCGCTGCGCCTGTCCTTGCCAAGTTCGACCAGATCGGGTGCATTGCTGATGGCTGCCACGACCGCGTTGAACTGCTCCATTCCGTCGCTGTGTCGATGCGCAAACTTGGCGATGTCTTTTCGGGTGAAGGTCGACTGCTGATGGGTGATGGCGTCCAGCGCGACGTTAGAATCGGCAATGATGCGCGCGCCATTGTTGCGCGCGATCTCGCGATGCAGTTCGGCGCGATCGGCTTCAATGCCGCCAGCAGCAGGGCCACTGCCTTCGATGCGTTGAGCCGGTGCACCAATCTGCGTTTGCGGCTCCAGGGCAATGCCCTGCGCTTCCAGACTGCGATGATCGATGCGGGCGTCGATGTCGAGTTCGGCCAAGCGTTCATTGGCAAGCTCCGCCCATCGCTCGCGCCAGCGCTCGACCAGCTGGGTAGCATTCCAGTCGCGAACCTTGGCGCCAAAACCGTTCTCGTCCACGGACCGCATGGTGAGCATGACATGAGCATGCGGCTTGGGGCTGCCATCCTCTGCTCTGTCCCAATGCACATTGAGATCGGCCACCATGCCCCGGCTGACAAACTCGACTTGTACAAAGTCGCGCGCCAGTTCGATGCCTTCCGCCTGGCTGAGTTCGCGCGGGAGCGCAAACTCGACCTCGCGGGCAAGCTGCGCATCCTTGCGGACTTCGAACGCCTCGACATCGTTCCACAGCCGTTCGCGGCCGCGCCAGGCTTCGGGTGCATTCGCAGGCAGCATCACTTCGGAATGGACGACACCACGTTTGGCTGAGAAATCATGGCTGCGTTCGATCCGCTCGTCACGCAGCCGCGAAGCCGAGCGGTAGGCGGCCGACGCTACAGCACTGCTCCCTGCCTTGCGGCCAATGACCTTGACGTGAAGATGATAGATCGCCATCGCGACCAGATCATTTGCACGCCAAAGCGCACGTCGGCACGACGTATAAGCGCGCCCTCCCTCGAAAAAATCTCGGGATGGACCAGCCCGTCCCCGGCTGTCTCGGCAAGCCTGAAGCCTTCCGGCGGACGCTCAACTATCATCCAGAGATCGACAACCGATGGAGACAATCATGCGCAAACCACGGGACTTCGACACCGAACTGAAGGCGCTGGAGGACAAAGCGCGAGAGCTCAAAACGCGCAAGGTGCTGCAACTTGGCGAGCTGGTGATCGCCACCGGCGCCGATGCCCTCAGCAGCGAAGAACTGGCTGGCGCACTGGTCGCGATCGCCGAGACGAAAGACGCCTCAAAGCGTGAGGCATGGGCCAAGCGTGGGGTGATGTTTTTCGAGAGCCGGTCCCGGCGAACTGCTCCGGCATCTCAGCGCAACCCTCGCGACGCTCAAGTGCAACAAGGCAGCACACAATCGTCGGCAATCGGCTCTGGCTCGGCATGACATGCGGACTTGGCAGGTCGCGCGCCGCAAGCGCACACGGCAGCTCATCGAACTCGGCGGGCTCGTCGTCAAGGCTGGCATCGTCGAGCTCACCAATGACGATCGCGCTATCATCTACGGCGCGCTGCTCTGGATCGGCGCCAAACTGCAGAGCCATGAAGGAGAGCATACGCGGGACCTGTGGAACGCGCAGGGAAAGCACGCCTTTGACGCCGAACGGCACGAAGAGCAAAAGGGCCGGCGAACGTAGAGTTGGTTCGCGAACGGCGGCTGGCCCAAAGTCCCTGAACATCGTTGCCCACGCGCGCTCGTGCGCGCTCTTCGCCAATCTCCCACTGCGTGGACAGCAAGCGAGATAGAACCTTAGACTGAATTTGGTGTCCGAACGCGGTGAGGTTTTGTCTGAAGTCGTTGAGCGGCAAGTGCAACTGTTGCGGTCGCAAGCGTGCTCCACATCAACAGCCCTAGAACACATCAAATAGCTGCGGTTGAATGCAGGATGATTTCGACGACGGCTTGCGACCCCATCACGGTCATTTGCGAGCTTCTAAACCAATGGCAGCTTCTGGCCCGAAGCCGACGTCTGGAATGTCTGCTCGTGGGCCGTCTTCGCCAAATTCATTCCCCTCCGATTTCAAAGCTCTTCAATGGTTCAAAACACATTCAGCAAGGCATATTCTGTCAGATCGGCCGGCACACCCAGCGATTCGATGCGCTTACGCAGCCCATCAAGATCGCCGTAGTAGCTGACCTTCCAGCGGACCCGATTGACGTCGATATTCTCGATGACCTCCTCAAAATACGGGTGGTCAACCTCCGACACCGAATGTCCCATCACAACAATCCGATCCACATCCGACAGCCCGGCAAAGAAGGCCGCATTTTTCTCGATGACGTTGGCGGTGGGCTTGAACGTGTCCCTGAAGTAGTCGTCGACAATCCCCTGCCCTTCGACGACACGCATATCCGCCCCCTCCGGATCCTGCTCGAAACGGTAGGGATCCGGATTTGGATCGGGCTCCCATCCATGGCCCAGCACCAACGTCTCCGTTGGGTTCGCGGCCGCTCCATGGATATGCAACACGTTGCTGTCGGGAACCCCGTACAGGCGTTGTAGCGACGGCGTGTAATTGAAGTTCAAGAAGACCGCTGAGGGATCCACCGGAACGCGCTGTCCGCTGAACTCAGCAGCGAATGGGACAGGAAGCTGGCGTATCCATTCGGCGAACCGCAACCGCAGCTTCGTCGAGATCGCCTCGACCGCCTGTTGGATCTCGTACTGGTAATCATGGTGGTATGCGTCACTCCAATCGTCGGCCCCATATCCGACCAGAAAGTTGGAGGCGTCCTCAATCAGTGAATCGCTGTCAAACGAGGCCAACCGATCCTCGAATTCGGCCCAGAACTGCGCATCCATCGCGAAGTATTTTTCGACCACCTCGTAGGTCTTGGCATCCGTCCGCTTCAGATACTCTCCGAAAGCCCAATAGGATGACGGAATTCCGTGGTGGAGGTCGAAGCCGTTTCCGATGATGTAAAGCGTTTTCCCCATCCCAGCCCTTCAGTGTTTTCCCGCTCGCAAACGCATTCGCCCATCTGCGTTGCACTTCAAGCGCTCATCTCCATATCCGGCTCCGCGATCAGCTCCTCCGCCAATTCCGAAAGCCAGGGCGACACATCATCGATCTGAACCGCGTTGGCGTGAGCTGCATAATAATCGCCGACCGTCCGGAAGCGCTCCCCAAACCGCTCCGCAAACATCGTCTGGAGCTTGGCGTTTCTGCTCAAGACACTCGACATGGCGCGACCGCCGCGCAAGAACCTGATCGCATGCTCCGTTCCGAGCAAATAAAGGTACTTGCGCTTCGCCGTCGGATGCTCCGCAAGCAGAAGGTAATCCTTGAAAACCGAATTCTGGCGGATCGTCTCGGGCCCGCCTCTCCACTGGATAAATTTGAATTCCGCAACCCGGACATTCGTCTCCAGATCGAAATCGCGGCCCGTATTTCCCGCACCGAGAGACACAGATTCGACGCGCTCGTCCGGCTCGAGAATATGTGGCAGGCACATGAGGATGCCGAGCGCGTGGATTGTGACGTTGATCTGTCCCGCAAGCCGCTTCATGCCGGCCGCGGCCGCCAGCACCTCACGGCCAGCCCCGGCACTTGCGAGGAAACCCGTGCAATCGCCGGCCGAGATGCCTCGCACTGCACCCTCGATGCGCGATAATGTCCGCGTCAAGTCCGGCCCGGTAAAGCGACCAAGCAGTTTCACGATCTCAACAAGATCTGCAGTCAATCTGCTCCCCCTAGCTCGGCGCGCATCCACTGCGTCAACTCTTCGTCCAACGCAGCATCGATATAGACGTCGCAACGCGGCGCAACCCCGCCTTCACGTCGATCACCAGATGAAGCCCAACCTGATACCCGTAAGCCCCGGCCTGCTCCGTCATTCCCTTCAGTTTCCAGATGTCCCCATCGAAGTCCTTGTTGGTCGACTTCTTGACCTCGACGACGAGCAAATTTTCACGCTTCCCGACCCGATGTACGATCAGGTCGGGGACGATCGCATCCTTGCCAATCAACTCATCATCACTCAGGTCATAGCGAAGGCGCTTGATCACATCCTCCCGGCGATTCCACTCCAGATCGACCAGCCGGCATATCTCCCATGAAGGAGATCCCGAATCCGAGCGACAAGCGCCCTCTCGGCGGGATCCGCATAGGCAAGATCCTTATCCTGCAGAAGTGCACGCACCGCAGCCGCTAATACTGAAAGTATTTCTTGCAAACCACCCCTCATGACATTCATTTACCATGAAATATCTCAATGGAAATCGAGGCCGCGACGTGAAAAACGAATTCGCCCGCAAGAAGACGAGACTCAACACTCTTTGCTTTTCCTATATGCGTGCCGATGGCATCGGCCTCCCGCAAAATTCTGTCAGGAAACCCCAGCCATACCAATTTTTTCGGAGCTATTTTCCGTGACCGAACAACAATCGCGCTCATCGCAATGGCTTGCCTGGATGAATGACTATGTCGACGCTGCCAGGCGCTTCACTTCAGAAGATCCGGTCGACGTCGCCTCAGACGAGGAGCGGGAGCTGATTGCGCTCAAAATGGCGCTGTACGCCCGAGCGCTGACGCTCTTCCAGGGTGCCTTGCTCCTGCTCGAAAACGACCGACAGCTTGATTTTCGCATCCATTCCCGGGGCGTCCTTGAGGCCACGATGTACCTCATCGCGCTGGACCGAAATCCCGCTTTCGTCTCAAAAATGAAGGACGACGACTTCAAGAGCCGGCATTCTCGGGCTGCTCTTCATCTCGATGCGAAGACGTTCAGCGGCACCGATGACGTCAGGCAACAGCTGCAGGAATTTGTCGATCAAGGACTCCAGGGCGCGAAGGCAATCCAACTCGGTACGCTCCTGGAGGGCAGCGACTTCGATCGGCTTTATCGCAGCTATCGCGATATTTCCGGGGACGCCGCTCACGTCAGCGTCACCGCTCTCAACCGGCACTATATCCAGCATCCCGAAACCGGCTTGGCAACGCTAACCCTTCATCCGGCGCTCGATGACGACGATTTTCACCGCACGGTGACAGAGCTCGGCATTTCCATGACAATCGCCACTCTGCTCATCATGAAGATCAAAGCAAAAACGGACGTTTGGGACGAAGTTCAGACGCTACTTCGACGCTACCGGGCCTTGGCAAGTGAACGGTACCGTGCCGACCAACAGTCGCAGCAGGAAGACAACGCCTAAAAATTTCAAAGTCAGCCTCCGGGGGAGTTTAGATGGGAAATTTCATTGCAGCAGTTCACGGCGTTCGACAGGTTATGGTCGGCCGCATCGTCACGATGGATGGCAACGGCACCATCTACTCCCATGGCGCGATCTGCATCGAAGCCGACCGCATTGCCGCCGTCGTCGCCGACCCTGGTCATGTTCCCAATGAATTCGCTGGCATCACGCCGATCGACACCCACGGGACGATCTACCCAGGCCTCATCGAGCTTCATAACCACTTGAGCTACAATTTCCTGCCGCTCTGGAACGTCCCTAAGACTTACACCAACCGAAATCAGTGGCGCGAGCACGAACCCGACTACAAGGTTTCGATCTCCCTCCCCGCCAATGTCATCGGTGGCAACGTTGATGTCGACTACCCGCGCAGCATCGCGCGCTTTGTTGAATGCCGGTCCCTGCTTGGCGGGACGACGACAACGCAAGGCCTAAGCAGAGGCGGCGGCTCGAAATGGTACCAAGGCCTCACCCGCAATGTCGAAGCGCCGCGCGACCCTGCCTTCACAGCCGCCGGTGGCCAGACGCTGGACTACACGGCACCCCAGATCGCATCGGACCTCGTCCCCGCGCTTCGGAAGGATCGCCCCTTCTTCTATCACCTCAGCGAAGGAACCGATCAGGACGCACGCCAGCGCTTCCTCGATCTCGAATACACGCCCAACACATGGGCCATCGATCCGGATCTGATCCCGATCCATTGCACCGGACTGCAGGCGGCCGACTTTCAACGCATCGCCGCTGCTGCCGGGATGGTCTGGTCACCGCTTTCCAACCTCCTGCTTTACGGAAAGACCGCAGACGTCGCATCCGCAAAAGCTGCCGGCGTCCCGATCGCACTCGGGTCCGACTGGTCGCCAAGCGGCAGCAAGAACCTCCTGGGCGAGCTCAAGATCGCGCGCATCGTCAGTGACCATCTGGGAGGCCTGTTTTCTCCTGAGGAGCTGTCACGGATGCTGACATCGACACCCGCGAAAATGCTCGGTTGGCAAGGCCAAGTCGGTAGCATTGAACGCGGATTGAAAGCGGACCTCCTGATCCTTGATGGTGACGCGGGCGACGCCTATGCGCAGCTCATCGACGCACGAGAGAGCGACGTACTGGCTGTGCTGATCAATGGAAGGCCCCGGCACGGTCGCCTTGGCTTCCTTGACTTCGACGCCAAGGAACAGGAACGCATCGTTATCGGCGGGAAGGATTACGTCCTCGATTTAACCGAAGCCGGCGACGATCCGCTTGCCGGGCTCTCACTTGGTACCGCAATCGCAAAGTTGACGTTCGGCCTTGCGCACCTGCCTGAGCTCGCAGCAAGCGCTCCTTCGCCTACGATCATGGGATTTCAGGCAATCGAGCGTGATGCGATCACAATCGATTTCGAGTTGGAAGACGATCAGCAATTCTCGACACTGCAGGACATCATGAAGGCCGCGGCGCCGGTGTTGAAACCTTTGCGCATGTCGCCGATCACGGCCGTCGACGATCCTGGTTTCATCCCCGCGTTGAAAGCCAACATCAACCTCCCGGCCTATATGAAGCAAGCCCTCTAGCCGGCCCGAACAGCCGAAGGCGACAGAATGCGAAAAATCCCGCAGTGGGAGTTCGATTTCTACGCATTGTCGCTCCCCCGTGGCAACGGTTTCGGCGAAGTGAAGACGACTCTGTCGAGGTGAACGGCACAACTTTCACTAAAGCGTTTCGGCCCTGTTTCAGCACGTGTTGGTCTCTATGATACCAGTCAGCTTTGCGCCTCATAGCGATTGCTGCGGAATCACAGCGACCGACTAGTCCGGAATATTGATTCATTTTAAGATATTCCCGGTCAGCGCGTTGATGGCAGTTGCAATCCGTCTGGACTAGGACACAGCCGACCGGGTCGGATTCTTTTTGCCAATTCAACCATTCAAATCAGCAATCTCGTCTGCGTTCTTGGCTCTACCGGAAGCCAACGGACCTCAGCGTGAGGCTGCGTACGACCAGTGACTTGAGCAAATCGGCCATATCGGCTGGGAGTTCTCCAATCGGTGCCTCGAACAGAAGTCTTCGCGAAAAACTTCGCCAAATCGCGGGCGGCATACACCGCCAAATCCGCCAAGATCAGTCTCAGACGCGACCAATCCCCCTGTCAAGCCAGTCGGAGAGGTCGTCCCACCATTCTTTCCAATCTTCCCTAAAATCATTAATCAACTCGCCAGGATCATCCCAATTTTCCTCGAGATTTTCCAAGCAGTTCTCCGCCAGCTCCTTGGTCGCGTCCCAAGGATCCTTGCCATCGCTAAGAATGCGGGCCGCCGGCTTTATTTCAACGCCGAGGCGCTCTAACAGCATGGGCACGACCTTCTGCACACGGCCTTCCCCATCCTGTACAAGTTCCCAAGCTCCTTTCGCCTGCCGTAACTCTGCTTCGAAGGGCGCAAATTTCAGGTAGATTTTGTGAGTGGCTAACGCCTGCTCGAGATAACATTGCAGTCGCTCGAAAGGCAATTCAGCGCCTTCTGAGCTCTCAACAAAGCGCGCGAACGCAGCTTTAGTTTCTTCGCGGAGGTCGTTAAGTACAGTCATCGGCGTTCACCCACTTCCTATTCCGATATGGGCCAAGCATGCCGGCGATTGAATGCCACCTACTATAGCTCACTGACATCGCCCATAATCTGTCAAAGAATTCAACAAAGGCCAAGCCAAGTTTGTCGTCAGCCGAGAGATAATTATTCTCGATGTTCTCTGTGATAGCTGAGTAAGTCAGGTTTCCAGAGCCAAAAAGCACTCGAACGCCAAATGACCCGCGAAATATAAAAAACTTCGCGTGCAGGAATCCCGTTTCAGGTCTAGTGATCAGGTAACCACGCGACACGTTTGATCCACATAATTGGCTGTCCCACAGAATGTGTTCGTCATAGCTATTGGATATCGGGAGGGATCCCGGGTCTGCGGACAAAAGTATGTCATCGTCCCGCAAGTACCTGATACTCGCGCCGTTATTGGCCGCCAGCTGTATGATGTGTAGTATCCTGTCAGAGTTGTAGCTCTGAGACGAGATATCTATCGCATCGGAGCGACCCGCCCAGAAGGCAAGCTCTGACAAGTACGCGTCTTGATCGAAGGGCATGAGGTAAGGGACGATCAAGGCGTTTCGGGTGCTGTAAGACGGCAGACTGCATTGTTGGTACAGCCGCTCCAAAGGCTCGTCCTGTGGAAACGCAATGAAGCGGTCAAAGGCCTGGACGACGCATCTGTGCCAGAGATATAGCTGGCTTGTTGTCGACCCTTGGAAGACTACGTTGAAGTCGATCACCGTCGATGACCTCGTTGTAGGATTTCCGCTCGAAACATAGGTCCAACTGTTCCCGCCGTCTGTCGTTGCTAGGAATTTCGGGTGGTACGACGCGATCCCGTCCAGTAGGGGGACTGCGCGTACGTTCTTGTAGGCCGAGGAGAGTTTGCAATCCAATAGTGGGCCAAGTGAACTGTCACTTCCTCCTACGAACAATCGAACGTGCGTCGCAGTTGGAGACATAGAATCGCACAAGAGGTCCGAGAAGGTTCGATCTGCAATAGCCCAGAATAGCCCGTCAGCTTGGGAGAACCGGCCAACGTGTGTAGTCAGGAAGGTTTTGACGTAACTGCTCCCTTGTCGATCTCGGTCGCGCGCATCACAAAAAAGTTGAAAGGCAGGAAGAAGACGGTCGGCGTCCAGAATTAAGCTCGGCTCACGCCCGCGCAAAATTGCGTCACAGGACGGAACATTGCCGAAAAAACTCACGGCGTTTTCCGGTGCGGCAGACTGCCCGGTCAACGTTACCCAAAGCGCCACTATAGCCTCAAGAAACATATATCGTCACACGCTGTTAGTTTGATAGCTGAAATGCCATGGGACAATGGTCGCTTATACGCCTTGGCACAAGATGGACTACGTCGCTCATATCGACGCTGATTGGCTCTAGCTTAAGCCCATCCCGAATTGTTGCGACCAGAACAAAATCGATAGGGTTGATTGAAGGCCTAAGCGTGCATGAGGGCACAGTTACAACCTTTTGAAGCCATGAAACATGCTCCTCGCGCCATGGTAAAAGACGCGGATTCATCAACTCGCGATTGAAATCTCCAATAACCAGCAATGCATCGACGCCGTCGATCTTCGCCTTTACTATGGTTTCGATTTGCTTGAATTGATCTGTCATCAACCTGCACTCCGATCTCGCGCTGACTACGGAATCGGGGCATCCGCTTTTCAGATGGACATGTACTAAACCGACTTTGTATTGCATCCACAACAATTCGACATACAGCGTGTCACGGGTCAGGTGAGCGCGGTCTTGAGCATCGTCTAGCCGAAAGCTTGCGACAGATGTGACATACATAGTGGGAGTCTCTAATATCGCGACGAATGGTTGGACCAATCGTTCGAGGAGTGGCGGAGCGCTCGTAAGTTTGCGGTATTCATCAGTCGAAAGAACTGAGTATGACGGACCGACCGTAGACCGTATGGCGAGCTCGTTGACTGCTTCCTGTAGGAATATCCCATCGTATCCATCGTCCAAGATTGCACGTATGGCAAGTAAGTCTGCTTCCGTGCGCCACGTGCCTATTTCACCACGATATGAGTAACCGGCCGCCGGTACGTAGTTCGATATATTCCATGACAGGATTTTCATGGTGTCTGCTCGAGATGACGGGGACCAGCCAATGGCTAGCACAAAAGGAATGAATAAGCCCAAGGCACGAAAGCAGCTTGCACGCCTTATCACTTCAAACCCCACAGAGCGTTCTTGCAACTACGCACATACAACGTGAAGTTTTTAAGCTTACGAGATCTATCCACCCCGGTCCAGCCGCCGATTGCGTGCTGAGAGAACGGCGGGTCTCGGTCAGCGCGTCGATTGGATTCGCGCACAACTCATTGGGGTTTCAGCTTACAAGTGTCCTCGTATCGGACCTTCGGGCTAGATTTTGCCGTTCCCCACCGGTCTTTGCAGCACCAAGACAGGTCTATCACGCCCAACACCGTAAAAAATACCGCAAGTCTTCTGAGAGGGGGGGGAAAAGCGGTAGCGGTCTACCGACTCGAACGCCGATAGATGCCTAGCAGGCTGTTGAAGAAGTCTGTCGTATTGCCTTGAGGATGGCTTCGTCGCCATTGTGGTATGCGAATGTGATCTCGATCGAGCCGTCGTCGAGCAATTCGGCGGAACCATCGCCGGCGACTTCATCCATCTCGTCGAAGCCGGCCCATGTGAAGAAGATCGTCGAGGGGCTGTAACTGAGATCGAGGCCGGCTTGCAGGGCGCCAAAGGCTATCTCGGCATGGTTGTCGGGTCCGACGGTGATGGTTGCGGGTCCACCGAGGTTCAGGTAGCCGCGATCCCACAGATCGGCTTCGATGATCCGGCAGTGGCCGATCAGTTGGCAGCCCGTGGGCGCGGTCATGCCGGCACCGCCAGCAGCTTGGGCAATCGCACCAGATTGTAGGCGGCGGCAGCGAAGGTAAAGGCCCACCCGACGCGGTCGCGACCGCGCAACTTGGTCTTCTCCTGCCCGGCGACCGTCTTGATCCAGCCGAACGCCTCTTCAATGCGCTTGCGAATACGCCGACTGACAGCATAGCCGCTATGCCGGGTGGTGCGCCCGTCGATGGCCGAACTGCGGCCGCTGGTGTTCTGCGCCACATGCGGCATTACCTTCATCGAACGCAGTTCGTTGACGAAGTCCTGCATCGTAGGCCTTGTCGGCACCGAGCTTGATCGCCTGCGGTCGGCCGGCGCGAGGCTCGACCATATGCAGTGCGGCCACCCGCTCGGCATGCCCGTCAGCCAGCGTCAGGCAGGCATCGACCAGCAGGCCATGGCGGTTCTCCATCAGCCCGTGCCCCATGAAGCAGAGCTTGGCCTCCTCGCCCCGCCCCTTGCGACAGAGCCTGGCATCGGGGTCGGTGGTCGAGCATGCGTCCCGTTCGACCGTTTCTGGCCATGGAAATCCGCTTCCGCGTTACGTCCGCCGTCCTGAGCCGGCGGCTCGCCTGAGCCATCTTCGCCCGAGCCGTCCTTCGGCTTGACGCTCTTCATCGACGCCCAGGCCGCGATCGGCGTTCCGTCGACCGAGAAGTGATCCGTGGAAAGGAGCTTCTTGACCTTGGGCTGCGCCAGGACTGCACTGAGGAACTTCGCCGCGATGTTGCCCTCAAGCAGCCGGTCGCGGTTCCTCGAGAACACCGAATGGTCCCAGGCTGCGTCGTCGATGCCGATGCCCACGAACCAGCGGAACAGAAGGTCGTATTCCAGCCGCTCCATCAAAGGCCGCTCCGAGCGGATCGAATAGAACGCCTGCAAAAGCATCGCCCGCAGCAGCTTCTCCGGCGGGATCGACGGCCGACCGATCGGCGAGTACAGCGCCGCGAACTCGCGTTCCAGCGCGGAAAGGGCTTCATTCACGATCCTCCGGATCGTCCGCAACGGATGATTGCGCCGAACTCGGGCTTCAAGGTCCACGTAGCTGACCAGTTCGCCAGTTCGATCGTCTCCGCCTCGCATGCGTACGTCTCCGAATCCCTTCGGAGACAATGATCGTTGAAAACCGATGGCGAGTGCCTTTTTCAACAGCCTGCTAGATCAAGGTTGCACCACAGCGGATCCAGACAGCTCTACCTCCTTCAGAAGCGCGCGTAGAGCCGTTTCAGGCGGAGCGCAGGCGCAGGAGTTGGCGAAACATACTACGTCCTCTCTCGGGCTAAAGGCAGCGGCTGGGAGCAGTGGCGGAAAAAGGTGAAGCACAACAATTTCTGTGCGTATCTGTAGTTAAACATATATAATCGCTTAACTAACGCCTATCTTTATTTCGGGGAGATGGCGGTGGCACTCAAGGACGATTTACAGACCGAAGTAACGCAGATCTTTACGGAGAGATGGTCCAAACGAGACGGCACCACTGTTCCCGAACAAGATAGTTTGCGGCTTGGCAACGATGGCGTCGACCTGAATGCGACCGTTTTGTATGCCGACATTTCGGACTCTACAAAGCTTGTTGATAGCCACAGTGCCTTCTTTGCGGCAGAGGTTTACAAGGCATTTCTTAGATGCGCCGCCAAAATTATTATTTCGGAAGGCGGTGTGATTACGGCCTATGACGGCGATCGCGTGATGGCCGTCTACCTAGGAGACTCCAAAAACACGGCAGCTTCTAGGGCGGCGTTGAAAATCAATTGGGCGTGTCTGAACATAGTCCAGCCTTCCCTGATGAAGCAGTACACCACTGAATTTGTATTGAAACATACGGTCGGCATCGACACTTCGCAGTTGCGCGTCGCTCGTGCCGGAATTCGGGGCTCAAATGACCTGGTGTGGATTGGCCGAGCTGCCAACTGGGCAGCTAAACTCTGCACACTGCCGCATGAGCACTCTACCTGGATCACGAAGGAGGTGTTCGACATGCTTCACACCAGCCTCAAGATAACCGAAGGCCGGAGCATGTGGGATCAAATGACGTGGAACACCATGAATGGTGCCACGATCTATCGCTCTAACTGGTGGTGGAGGGTGCCATGAATCAGCTCAAAGAAATCGGCTTGGACGTGGCTGAACGTCAGCTCGACCGCATCATGGGATTCTTCCCGCGCATCGACTCCAAGGTGTCGGCGCTGTTCGCCATCGTCTCGGCGCAGGTAGCGTTCGCCGCCGTCAATCTTACTATTGATGATCTGAAGACGTGGTGGGTTGGGGTGCCTGCTTTTGTCTTCATAGCATCTGTGGCTTGGACAATCATCAACCTGTATCTCTGCGCGTTCCCACACCTTAAGGGCGGCCACGCGTCGCTGGTTTATTTCAAGGAGATCGCCAAACTCACGGAAGGTGATTACCTGCAAAAGTACGGTGCTCTCGATGAGCCATCTCTTAAGAGGGACGTGATGGGCCAGATTTGGCGCAACTCGGAAATCGTGGCGCTGAAATACGACTACCTTAAGCGAGCCACGTTGGCTGTGATGTTCGCCATACTGCCGTGGTTTCTGCTGCTGATTGGAACGTCATACGTCCATTGGAAGCTTCCGGTTTGAAACCGGCAAAAGACCCCCGCAAACATCACTTCGTACCGAAGTTTTATCTAGAGTCCTGGGTTAGCTCGGAAGACCACCAGCTTGAGGAATTCAAGCGTAACTATGGTGGTCAAATCGTATCGAGACGTTGGGGACCCGGTGGAACTGGCTTTAAGAAAGACCTGTACGCTATGCCGGGCGTGCCAAAAGCGGAGCGACAAATAGTAGAGCGCACATTCATGAGTATGGTCGACACCACGGCGGCCGACGCCTACCGCGAACTACTCCAGGGACGGATTCCGCAGACGTTAAAGGGGCGCGTCGCTTGGGCACGATTTATGCTGTCACTCCTTATAAGGAACCCGGACGAAATCAGCGCTTTCAAGCAATTTGTTTCAAAGAGCTGGACACGGCCGCGACCAGAGGTGCAGGCGAAATACGTGCTATTTAAAAAGCCGGGAGATCCAGATAGCGCCGGGGAATTCCTCCTTAACAAAGACCCTACAATGCCTCTTCGTACAGCGATATTGAGCGCCACCAATACGATTACAAATCCTACGATTTTGGACGGATTTTTGAAGATGCAATGGCACGTCGCAGACCTGTCATCGCTAACAACTCGCCTCCTGACATCCGACAGACCGCTCTACATGACGGACGGCATTTCCCGCCCAGATGGGCACATGTTTCTTCCGTTGAGCCCTACGCATTTGTTCGTCGCCGCGTCATACTCGTCGGGGATGGATAAAATCACCCGCGCGCCACGTTCGAAGCTGTTGCGAACCTCGAACATGGCAGTGGTTCAACAGGCTCAGGAATGGGTCTATGCGGTAGACAATTCCCAAATTGGACTCATTAGACGGGAAATGTCCAAGATGAAGCAAGTCTCGCTGATAAGGCGTATATTGGCGGATGATGCGGATGAGGCGGCCACAACGGTCTAGTGGTCTAATCAGTCGGCCACCTCAGCGTGGGTGCTATATACTCTATCCGACATTTCAGGACTCCACAAAGGCGAACCAGGATGCGGACGCTTGGCAGAGTAAGCCCGAACATGGGCACTGCTCACCCGGCAAGACCATCCACCGCATGCGTCTGGATAGTGTGCTCTTCGCCGATGGCTTTGATCCGAAGGGCTTCGCATGGCGCCCAACGCCAGCGGACAAGGCCAACACAAGATCTACCTGTGGGCCGGCAAGATCCCGGCCAGGTTGGACCGTCGCAAAATCCGGCATCGAAAATAATTTGAGCCTAATCGCTGAAGCGTCTTGCCTGAGCAGGATCGACGCCTATGTGATCGCCACTAGACTAAGCCGATGCAGTGTCCTACAGCGTGTCGCGCTCAATCAAAACACAGTACACCTCGATCGTACGCATGCAGGATGCGCCCCCGTCGAGAGCTTTCACCTTCATCGGTGAGGACTCTCTGCGCGTGCGCCGAGAGCTCCCTCACCCAACCCGGGAGCCCCGCTTTGTTACCACCGACACCCTTCTTTCCATTCTGACGATTCTGATGCTTTGGTCCGGCCTGACCATGGCCTTCGACATGATTGCGCCTGAACATCTGCAACCGGCAAAAATGGACCGCATTGCAAGCTTGGCTGAAAATGTGTTTGTCGGTGCCGTGTTCGCGCTACTTGCGCTATTGGCGGCGCTGTAACCGATCAGCCAAGGCGGTGGCGTCTCTCGTGGGCGTCACCGCTGGGCGATCATTCTGCGGCTCCTCCTCGCCGCTTTCGCTTCGCCGGTGCCGGTCGGGCCGCTGTCGGTCCCGCTTCCGCAGAAGGCACGGCTGCACCGCCTTCCACGCTCGACTTTAGGCGCCTCAAGCCTTTGAAAAAGCCTCCATCCCCTCGGAGGTCGATATCGTCGGCAGATGAACGTCCAAATGACTTGCGTCACGCCGCATGCCGACGAAAGCAAAAAAACGCCTTCTCAATGGTGGGTCTTGCGATGTAGCGGTCTCCCGCTACCACCATTCCCCCCGCTCCTTTGACGCCGTGGGGGAAGGCACCCTCGCCCAAGAGTGCCGTTAACCGCCCAGCGATTTCGACTTCGACGCCGCCGATCCTCGATGGATCTCGAAACACCGTGACGGTTTCGACCAAGTCGCGCATTGCCTCTGCACATTCGGAATCGCCAAAAGCAATGCCCTTAGCAAGCCCGGTCCGAAGTTGGTTTAGTTGTTCCTCGTAGCGAGCGAGCACCGCAGGGTGCAGCGCGATCACTGCCGTAGCGGCGGGCACCCGATCCAACTCGGCTAGAATGCCCTTACGCTCTTCATTCAGCGTTGTTGATTGCGGTCCCAGCACGGCTGGGTCGCCATAGCCCTTGGCAATGGCGTTGACCAGGCGCTCGATCTCCCGAGTTAGTTCTTCAAGCCGTCGCTCCAAACGGCTGCGCCTGGCATCGGTGTCGGCTGCCAAGCGCTTCCGTTCTTCGTGGTAGGTCTGGACGTACTGGGCAATCACTTCGGGATGGCGCAACTCGGCGGAAAGGCCGTTCAGAACTGCAGCTTCGATCGTATCCAAATAGAAGGTCTTGGGAGCGGCGCATGTTCCGCTTTCAGTCGCGGCGGAACAGCGGATGCGAATGCGCTTGGACTTGTCCACGCCTTTCGACGACATTCCCGCACCACAGGCACCACACCTCAGGAGCCCCGTCAACATGTGCCGTGGTCGGCGCTGGTGGCTTGGATGAGTGGTTGCACGCGCCTTCTTGCGTGCTTGTGCTGCGTCGAACAGGTCGGACCGAACAATAGCGAGGTCGGGCACTGCGACTACTCGCCAGTCACCCTTGGGATTTGGGCGCGAGACACGTTTCCCCGTGTCAGGATCCTTGATCATTCTGACCCTGTTCCAGATCAGGCGGCCAGCATAAAGCTCATTGTGAAGCAGCCCCGTCCCTCTCTGCACATTTCCATTGATGGTGGAGGCATTCCAGGCACGACCGCGAGGCGGCGGTATGCGGTCTGTGTTTAGATCGTGAGCGATATCGCGCGGGGTTTGCCCTGCGACATACTCTCGAAAGACACGACGCACGATTTCCGCTTCATCCTCTGCGATCATCCGCTTCCCGGGATCGCCTAGCACGTACGAATAGCCATAGGTCAGACCGCCGGCGTGAAGCCCTTTGTTGACTCGGCCGGCTTGGCCCCTGCGGACTTTGTGAGCGATGTCCTCTCGGTATAGCTGGCCAACGAGACCGCGCAGGCCGACCAAGACCGTGTTCACCACGCCTTCGTGAACGGCACGAATTTCGATGCCGAGAAATGAAAGGCGTTTGTGAATGCCCGCAAGGTCTTCCATGTCGCGCGAGAGCCGATCAAGTGCCTCTACGACGAGCACGTCGAATTCGTGCTCACGCGCTTTGTCCATGAGCTGAAGTAATCCGTCACGGCCCAGGACGGAGCCACCGGAGCGTGCTCGGTCGTCAAACGTTGCGACAACGTTCAACCCCTCACGTTCTGCATATGCTCGGCACAAAGCGAGTTGATCGTCGATTGATCGCTCATTTTGGAGGTCGGTTGAGAAGCGTGCGTAGATCGCGGTTCGAGTCATGATAAGTTTTCTCGGCCTGTTCACGCTCGTGGTCTTCGCGAGCCGCTTGGCGCGCAAGTGCTTTTGCAAGGCGCAGAATCGCTCTGTCAGGCGCTCGGAACAAGGCCCTTTTTTGGTACCTCACAACCATTGCGAGTAGCGCTCGCTACGGATCGGCTGGGCTTCTGCTGAAAATAACAGTCCGCAGAATGCGCGGCTTGGTTCAATCCTGCCGAGATCGTGATCTTGGTCCATGTCTCCCAGATGCGCGCATGCAGGAGATGAGAAAAGCCATCAAATTGATTAGTCGCAGAATTGGATAGCAAGGCGTGCTTTTCGGAAATCCGCAAGTCCCAACCTCAAGCCGCAAGCTATTCCGGGCGGCTCTGGAGAAGCTCTCAGGCATGTCTGGCGGGATCGCCTGACTACACCCACCGCCGTCTTTCCGAGGTTGTAGGCAACAAGTGGCGCGGGCCCTCACGACCTCCTCAACCTCGTTTCTAATACTCGTCTGGGCATTGCACAGGATCGATTCCCTTTCCCAATTCAAAGAGCAGAGACGACACGCGGTTGCGCACACGCGGGGGGAGTCGCATCAGCCTTTCGATCAAGCGTCTGCCTTCCGCGCTGGCGATGAAGCCCAGGCGTTCGTCTACGGGCAGGAGCGGAGCGGTTGCCTCGCCATTGCCCGGCAGACCATCGAAGAAGCGGCTGACAGGAACATCCAGCGAGCGGGCGATTTCGTAGAGCGTGGAAGCGCTGACGCGGTTGCGCGCGCTTTCGTATTTCTGGAGCTGTTGAAAGCTGATGCGGATCGCACGGGCCAGTTGCGCCTGCGAGACGTCCGACTGGACTCGCAGAGTCGCGATCTGCCTGCCGACGTGACGGTCGGCCGGATGGGGACCGACCTCACCGTTAGGTGCCACACCGCTTTGAAAACGATCCAAGATTTTCATCAAGGCTTCACCTGCTCTGTGAGTTTTGCTGCTTTTCTGAGCTTGGGTTCGTCGCAGCGTCTAAACGGTGAAGACGGATGAGGTCATGCAGTACCGATCGGATGTGCGGCCAGGGAAAATCGTCTGGATGTTCCCAGTGCTCACCGTCACGCAGGATGACCTTGAGCTTGGCCAAAATGCCTTCGATGGACGTGGCCGCTGTCTGCGGTAGATCATCCAGAAGTGCCCCTTCGACTGTTTCCGATTGCCGGATCAGTTCGTCTGTTCTCGAATAGCCGATCTCAGCATCAGCAGCGTCCCAGCGCGCCTGGTGTGCCACGAAATCCGCAAGCGCCCTGCCCCATTCGACTTCATTTTCAGGAGAGTGGGCATCGTTCAGGCTCTCGATGGAATGGAGCGTCACGTCCGTACCATCGGCAAGCCGCACCTTGGCGCAGGGAAAGCCAACTATCCTGGCGAGGTGTGTCTCCAACCGCTGCTGTTCGCGGCACAGCGCCAGTGTCTCATCATGGATTCTTTGCCAGCTCCCACACAGACGAAGAGCAGGATCGGCCGCGCTGCCGTCCGTCAGTTCGCCAGCCAGCGATTTTGCCTGGAAGGGCCATGCCGCCGCGCCCGTGGCCGTTCCCGTCAGCAAGCGCCGCCGGGTGATGAAAAACAAATTCATGCTATCGTCGGAATCATCCATGATCCGAGCTCCAAACAGCTTTGCATGGTTGGTGATACAGCCAAACGCTTTGGCGGCCTCAGCTAAATATCTGAATTTAAGATAACTGAAAATCAGATATAAAGGAAGCCCCCATCTGAGTTCAGATGAGGTGATAAGTGGTAGATACACTCGGTACGAATCGGCACAAAGCTTTGATCGCGCTGCTGATCAAAAACCGTGAAGCGGCAGGCCTTACGCAAGTTGAGTTGGCAACCAGGCTCGGCCAATACCAATCGTTCGTAGCTCGACTAGAAAGCGGACAGAGACGTGTTGATGTCGTGGAGTTTATAAACCTCGCCGAGATTCTCGGTTTTAGCGCTCCGTCAGCCATCAAGAAGCTATCGGAAGTAACAGGTTGAGCGATGGGAGCGTGTGACCGCGCTAGTGCAAATTGACAATTTGCAGAACCGGCAAGGAAGCCCCCAGGTTGTTGCACCTACCCGTTCAATCGGACCTCTTCACCTCAGCCTTCGACCCCCATCGAATGGGATCCTCAACCCAGCGGTTGATCTCGGATTCATGCCACCCGGCGCCATTGGTGCTGATCCTCAGTTGAGCCGGGAACGTGCCGTCGGCGATCTTGCGATAGATTGTCGAGCGGGACAGGCCTGTCCTGGCGAGGACTGTTTTGAGACGAACGATACGATCCGGCTCGGACATAGCTTGCGTCCACCTGAATGGTTGTTGCTGATTTCTGTTGGGACAGACAGGACGAACCCATGCCGGAGGCAATCCGATTTTTCGCTTCATCCGCCTGTAGCGTGAAAACGGTGGCAAATCGGAGGGGTGTCAGAGCCCAAGGCCCCGCCCCTTTCCGATGCCATGGCTGAATGCCAGTTCCACACCCAGACGCCGGCCGGATTCGACCTCGATGCCAAGCGCCTTCTTATGATTGGCGAGCATGGATTCAAGCTGCGGATCGCGTTCAAGGCTCTTGGCCATATCGGACATGGCCGAGCGCGTTGACTTGTAGCCGGACATGTCGCCGGCCTGATATTGCTCCCGTCCCGTCCGATCGAGCTTTTGCCAGCGTTCGACGAAACGGTCGGCGCGGCGGCCTGGATCGATGTCCATCCCGGTGCGGATTTCCGTCTCAAGCTGGAGAGCAAGCACGATGCGGCGGACGCGGCCAGCCCCCGCCTCGTGGACAAGTTCGGGATTTTTCACATAAGCCGCTTCGGCATCGCGCCAGCCAAAGGGCCGCACCTTCTCGAAGGCCCTACGGGCATCCCTCAACTCGCGCATCTGCTCGGGACTGCCCAGCCCATCCGCATCTCCGTTGTGCGATATCGCGTCGATAGCGCGCGCGTGACGAATAAGCGCCTTCGTACGAGCGCTGCGCAACGCCGCTTCCGCGTCCACCGGCACATTCGCGCCTCGTGGCACTCCGGTGGCGAGATTTTCTCTGCCGGGCGTCGGGTCCGCATCTCCGATCCGTACCTCTACACTCTCCCTTCCCGGCCCAGGTCCACGTTCCTGCATGGGCACGGCGTCTGCGGGCGAGCGCAACCCGTCGAGCAGTCCGCCTATCCTGTCGCGCAGCTTCTCCGGAACGATCCGGCGCACGATCTCGACCACGCGCTCGCGGAACGTGATGCCGCGCCGTTCGGCATAGTGTTGCGCCGAGTCGACCTGCTCGTAATCCGACGCCATATCTTTGGCGCGGTCCCGTGACAGCGTCCGGACGAGGCGTTCGCGGGTCGTGAAGTCATCGCTGCCGTAGTGCAGGTCCATTCCGTCTCGATGCCGCGACAGTGCGACGTAGCTGCCATGCGCATCCATGCCCGGTGTGGCGAGCACATGCGTCCGGTCGACGGTCATGCCCTGGGCCTTGTGAATGGTCGCGGCATAGCCGTGGTCGATGTGGGCATAGTCTTTCAGATCGAAGCGCACGGATCGGCCGTCGTCGATTTGAACCGTCATCCTCTGTATGCTGACCTCTTCGATCACGCCGAGCGTGCCGTTCTTGACGCCAAGCGCGCGCTCGTTGCGCAGGAACATGACACGGTCGCCGCTGGCGAAGGCCCTTGCACCGCGTTCCACATCCACCTGAACCTCGTCGCCGAGATCGCCGGCAGCGCGCATGCGCTCGCGCGCTGCCTGGTTGAGCGCGCTCACCTCGTTGTTTGTGTGGGTGAGAATGATCCGGCTTGCCTCTGGATGCGCCTGCCTGTCGCGATCCCAGCGCTCGACGAGTTCAGCTCGCGCCTCGTCGCGCGTTGCAGCCTGATGCACCATGCCTTGCGCATCGTAGGCGCCGATCGCGGCGCCGATCCTGCCGGTTGCCAGATCGCGCGTGGCATCGCGCTGCCAGTCCTCACGCTGCCGGCGAACCTGACCGATTTCGACGCCGCCATGACGCTCGTGGATGGAACGGAATGCGGCGCCGGCCTCGATCGCCTGCAACTGCTGCGGATCGCCGACGAGTACGACTTTTGCGCCAACGTCGGCGGCATGGGAAAGCACGCGCTCCAACTGGCGCGTGCCGACCATGCCGGCCTCATCAATCACCAGGACATCGCGAGCTGTGAGCAGATCGCGGCCCTGTCCCCAGCTATGCTCCATACTGGCGATGGTGCGTGATGAGATGCCTGATCCGCCTTCCAGATTCTCGGCGGCAATGCCGGAGAGTGCGGCGCCTCGAACCTCGTAGCCCGCCGCTGCCCATGCCTGGCGCGCAACGCCCAGCATGGCGCTCTTGCCCGTTCCGGCAAAGCCGACGACGACACCAAGACCGTTTCTATCGGTGATATGCGCCAGCGCATCGGTCTGCTCGCTCGAAAGGACAAGCCCGCGTTGCGCTGCGCGCGCCAGTGCCGCCTCGCGATGTGCGTTACTCACCGCGTGTCTCTCGTCCAAATCGATACGCTCCGCAGCGCGGTGAAGGCGCTGTTCGGTGTCGATCATCTGCCGAGTGGTGAAGCGATCTTCGCCACGTCCGTCCTTGCCGAGTTCAATCAGATCGGGTGCGTTGCTGATGGCTGCCACGACCGCGTTGAACTGCTCCACTCCGTCGCTGTGCCGATGCGAGAACTTCGCAATGTCCTTTCGGGTGAAAGTCGATTGCTGATGCGTGATGGCATCGAGCGCCACGGATGGATCGGCAATGATGCGCGCACCATTGTTGCGCGCGATGTCGCGATGCAGTTCGGCGCGATCTGCTTCAATGTCGCTAGCAGCAAGGCCACTGCCCTCAATGCGCTGTGCTGGCGCACCAATCTGGGTTTGCGGCTCCAGTGAAATGCCCTGCGCTTCCAGACTGCGATGATCGATGTGCGCGTCGATGTCGAGTTCGGCCAGGCGTTCATTGGCCAGCTCCGCCCATCGCTCGCGCCAGCGCTCAACCAGCTGGGTAGCATTCCAGTCTCGAACCTTGGCGCCAAAACCATTCTCGTCCACGGCCCGCATGGTCAGCATGACATGAGCATGCGGCTTGGGGCTTCCATCCTCTGCGCGGTCCCAGTGCACATTGAGATCGGCGACCATGCCCCGGCTTACGAACTCAGCCTGAACGAAGTCGCGCGCCAACTCGATGCCTTGCGCCTGGCTGAGTTCACGCGGGAGCGCAAACTCGACCTCGCGGGCAAGTTGCGCATCCTTCCTCACCTCGAACGCCTCGACATCGTTCCAAAGCCGTTCGCGGTCGCGCCAGGCCTCCGGTGCATCCTCCGGCAGCATCACCTCGGAATGAACGACACCGCGCTTGGCGGAGAAGTCGTGGCTGCGTTCTATCCGCTCGTCACGCAGCCGCGAGGCCGAGCGGTAGGCGGCGGACGCCACAGCGCTTGAGCCTGCCTTGCGGCCAATGACCTTGACGTGAAGATGATAGATCGCCATCGCGACCAGATCATTTGCACGTCAAAGCCCACGTCGGCACGACGTATAAGCGCGCCCTCCCTCGAAAAAATCTCGGGATGGACCAGCCCGTCCCGGGCTGTCTCGGCGACCCTGAAGCCTTCCGGCAGCCGCTCCCCTATCATCCTCCGACCGACAACCGATGGAGACAGCCATGCGCAAACCGCGGGACTTCGACGCAGAACTTCAAGCCCTGGAAGAAAAAGCGCGAGAGCTCAAAACCAGAAAGGTGCAGCAGCTTGGCGAGCTGGTGATCGCCACCGGCGCCGATCAGCTCAGCGCGGACGAACTGGCGGGCGCACTGGTCGCAATCACTGAGACGAAAGACACGGCAAAGCGTGAGGCATGGGCTAAGCGTGGGGTGATGTTTTTCGAGAGCAGGTCCCGGCGAACTGCTTCGGCATCTCAGCGCAACCCTCGCGGCGCTCCAGCGCAATCGGGCAGCGCGCAATCGCCGGCAGGCGGCACAGGCTCGCAATGACATGAGAACATGGCAGGTGGAGCGTCGCAAACGCACCCGACAGCTGATCGAGCTTGGCGGTCTCGTCCTCAAGGCAGGCATTGTCGAGCTCACCAATGACGATCGCGCAATCATCTACGGCGCGATGCTCTGGATCGCCGCGAAGCTGCAGGGCCATGACGGTAAGCATGCCGGGAGCTTTTGGCCGCGAAGGGAAAGCAGGCATTCGATGGTGAACGGCGTGAAGAGCAGATGGACTGGCGAACATAGCCACAGTTGGCGAGCAGCGGCCAGTCCGAAGTCGGAACAGCAAACTTCCGCCGGTGTGCCAGCGCCGCAGTCAAGCGCTTGCGCAGGAAGCTTTCGCGATCTCCTCGCGACCGCCGACAATCTTCTCTCGCGAGCCTTGATCCTGATCATATAGAGCGCAAGGCTCGCGTTGGCGACGCTCGTCAAAGCGGGCGCTGCCCTATGAGCGAACTTCAAAATCCAGATCGTGCCCTCGAAACCTCCCACGCCCTCCAGATTCGATCATGCACACTGCGCATTGATACAAACTCTATAGCCAGGGTGAGAGCCAGCGGCATTGCTCTGCACAGCTGGAACGGGCGGAAAAGTGAAGGAAGCTCCTCGCTTTAGATGAGATAGGCAAAAGCATCCCAGCCGATGGGACAACAGAAGCGAAACTTACTCTTGTCATGTTGCGCAAAAGAGGTGGATTTTACGAAGAAACGTACTATTTGCGCCGTGGGCAGGCTAGAAAAATCAAACGTCGCTCAATTCATCCGATACAAAAAAGGGAAATCATATGACCACTGCTCTCGAGCAAGGCAACAAACTGGATACCGTGTCGATAACGGCTGACATTGTCGCCGCCTATGTATCGAACAATCCAGTACCGGTTGGCGAGTTGCCGAAACTCATCGGCGACATCCATGCCGCCCTGAATGGCATCGGCACGCCGGCGGTAGAACCTGTGGTAAAACAGGACCCGGCAGTTTCGATCAAGAAATCGGTGACACCTGACTTCATCATCTGTCTGGAAGACGGAAGGAAATTCAAATCGCTCAGCGGCACCTTCAGCACTTCAACCTGACCCCCGACGAATACCGGCAGAAATGGAACCTGCCGTCCGACTATCCGATGGTGGCGCCGAACTACGCGGCTACCCGGTCGGCTCTGGCGAAATCAATAGGGCTCGGGCGCAAGGCGGCGACGCCCACGTCTGCCGCGGCGGAAAAACCAAAACGGGCTACTCGTGCGGCGGCAGCGGCGACGACTGCGGCGGCCATGAAGTCGCCGCTGAAGAAGGTCCGCAAGGCGCCGGCCAAAGCGTAACGCGCTGCACCTAGCCCGACGTGCCAAGTTGTATAGGACCTGAACATGGCAAAGCCCCGCCTTGCGGCGGGGCTTCGTGTTTTGTCGGGTCACTCTGCGGCGCGGCGTGACCAGATGAGCGAGAACTCACCCTCGGTGTCGGTCTCGACCAGGCTCGCATAGATCGGAGCGGGGAAGCTGGGATCGTCGAGCTTGACCGAGTGGTAGTCGCGTCCCTCGCGCGAGGTCTTCTTCCATGCCGCCCCGAACTCGGTGGCGCCAGCGAAGATGCGGAAGTCGGGACCCTTTTCATTTTCGCCATCCGTCGGAGCGAACGTTACCGTCTTGACGTTGAGATTGAGGGTCTTGACCGAGCCGGAGAAGCCGTTCGCGGTGCGGGAGAAAGTGCCGATCGTAGCCATGGTGATGTTCCTTTGTGTTTTCTCGGGCCGCGCCCAAGGCGGCCTCGATGGTGGACGTGAGACCGGAAACGATCGGTCTGCATCCCGAAGGGGCTGAAACGAAGTGGAAGACGGCGACGCGAGGCTTTCTTGGACCGTGAGGAATGGACGCGCAGCGGACAGGGGAAGAAAACGCAGCGCCGACGTTGCGAGAAGACGATCGAGACGGAGTGAAACGAAGACGGTCTTCGGTCAGACCCAATCCATTCGAGGACGCCTTGGGCGTGGCCTGGAAAGAATACCCGGAAGGAACGCCACATTGGCTAAGATCAGTCAGGGCCATTGTAGCTTGCGCCCTGCGCTTCTGAATTTCGGTCACAGACCTTCCTCACGCGCCAGGGCGGTGTTGGTCCTACTCCTAACCGGTGAAGAAGGGACGTCCGATTTCCCTAATCTTTGGGCTGAATCGTCATCGCGTTCGGGGCGGCTCCGAAGGCGACCAATTGATTGCTGAGGGCAGCACTTCTAAGCCGACAGATGCCGACGATTTCCTATAGATGCGCCACACCTGATCCTCCACCGCATGGCCGAATGTTCCCGCTGCGGTCACGCCGACGCGCGGTGAGGCATTGCTGGAAGGTCGGATTCACGCCGGGCGTCTGACGCCGAGGTGATGCGCTGCGTGACTTTCCCGATAAGAGTGGTGGAAATTCCCGGTTCGACCATTGGTTTGGAGGTGCATCCCGAGCATCTGCCGAAGCGCTTGATGATCCACAAGCCGATGAAGATCGACGGCAAGGTCGTCTGGCACACAGAGAGATTTCGAGGATAGGACATGGCCAGGTCGAAAGGTTCGCAGCAATTATCACAGGCTGAAATTGAGCGCTTTGCGACGGCAGCGGAGGCACTGCACTTAAGTATCATCAGCCGTTTATATCGCCCCATAGCGACGACTACCGGCAGACGCGCGTCCTGCATGAGGTGCTGTTGAAAGCCGTGCGGGAAGTCACCGGGAAGGAAGTGGCGTTCATCCAGTGGAACGGGACAGGGCCGTCCAAGCCGTAGCGTGGCTCTAGCCGTTTTCGCAGCCGATCCCATCGCCGTCGCGGTCCAGATCATAGATATCCGTGCCGACAACAGTGACCGGGCCGCGTACCTAGGCGGACCATTGCCCTTTCCGGAGGAGCAATCGACGTCGCTGGCGATTGGAACGCAGGCTCCCGCGTAGTTTGGGTCGCACGCGTCTTCGGCATGAGCGCAGCCGATGAAAGATGCCACACCAAAAGCGACCGCGCCTACACGACGGAGCCGCCGGCTGGATCCTTATCCGAATCAGCGCTGTATCTCAGTCGTCTATCTCTTCGCCTTCATCGTCTTCGTCCGAACCGCGAGACGGGTCTTCAACGAATGTTTGGCAGCCCTCATTAAATGATTGGCTGTTTGAGCTGCAGTCGCTGTCGTTGGAAATCTGATTTTGCTCAGCCCAGTCGTAGCCAGCTTTATGCCCGGAACAATCTTCGGTGCAGTCATTTCCTCCGAAAGTCCCCTGCGCATGACATGGCGTAGCTGATGCCGCCGCAAGCATCAATGTGCCCAAGTGGAACAGCCTTCGAATTCTCATCTGCGCCCCCCACGGTGAGCAACGCTGCTATCTAGGCGCCGCGAATATGCCTACTCGCACGAACCCAAATCACGCAATTTGGTCCTGATATCAGTGGCAGTGATACTCGCCAGTCTTGTGGTTGGTATGGCACCCATTGGCATCGGTGCCGCCGCCGTGTGCGAAGGTATCCACCGAAAATGCCAACATGGTCAAAGCCGCCATGGCGGCAAGAATTGTAGATTTCATATCGCCCTCCCAAGATAATTCGGACAGAAGAGCACTATCGGGGAGTTAGCACAACTGGCTGATTGCAAATTACCTACTGGTTAAGTGCCGATGTTCAATATCCAATATTGCTCCCGCGCATCAAGATCGGCCGATGAAATGGCGAGCGACGGGCTTAGACGCCCAATTGCGCGGCCATCTTTTGCGTGGCCGCCGTTGTCCGGTCAATGCCGCTGGTGATCGACAGCAGATGTCGTTTCGTCGAAAGAAATTCCGAGTCGCTGCAATCGGCCACAGCGCGCTTGAACAGGGCTCGCATGGCAATGAGCGCGACCTCGCCGTTACCAGATCACAGACCAGCGAGGCATCTGTCGGTGCAAGTTGATTTGCGACGGCCTTTCGGATCGCAAAGCTTCGCGAACTCGGCTTTCTCAAAGCGGGTCAACGGCGCGGCGGCGGAAAATCAGGGGATTTGGGATTGGTCTTGGCCATGACTTCTGTACACGATTCAAAAATCATTCTTCGCCGCAAAAAATTGCCGCATGCCGCATCTGTGGTCGTTCGTCGACACGCAACCGACATGTCCCTCCGTCGCGCAGTCGCTGTGGTAATGGGGGTGCCACCGCCCCGGCGCCACAACGGCCTGTGGCGAGTGTCGATCAGCCTGGCTGACTCATAGCAGCCCGAATGCCATTGCGGTGAGAAAGGCCACCACTAGCACCACCAGGACCCCAATAATCAGCCAGACGGCGCTCTTGGCGTCCATTTAGACCCTCAACTGTCGGTTCCATTGATCACATAGCGCGACGCGAAGACGCTCACCAGTCACTGTGACTCCAGCGCATACGCGTCCTGGGCGAACTGACGGGCGTTTGTGGATAGGGACTACTGTGGGAGCATGGGTTCGAAAAGTGGGAATATTCGCGCGCAAAAGGCCGGCCGGCTTACCGGCCTGTCGCGCGGTCAGTCTCAACTGGTTGCCGGCTTGGATGTAGGCGGCTCACGGCGAGCGAGCACCTTGTCGATCCGCCTTCCATCCATATCGAGGATCTCGAAGCGCCAGCCCTCGTAGTCAAAGTGCTCACCGGCTTCCGGCAAGTGCCCAAGGCGGGACAAGGCGAACCCAGCGATCGTGTGAAAATCCCCTTCGGCAGACCCCGATCGGAATCCTAGGCGAGCGAACGCATCGTGCGCCAGCATCATTCCGTCGATGAGCAAGGACCCGTCATCGCGCTCTATGACATCAGGGTCCTCATTGTCCAGGTCAGGAAGGTCGCCTGCGATGGCTTCGAGCAGATCGGTCTGGGTGACAATCCCCTCCAGAGCGCCATATTCGTCGATGACGATCGCCAGGCGCACCGGCGTCCGCTTGAACTGATCGAGTACACGGAAAATCGGCGTTGCCTCGTGAACGATCAAAGGTTCTCGGATGACCGCCATCGGGTCAAGCATTTTGCCGTCGAGCACCTGGTGGAGAAGGTCCTTCTTCAGAATCATGCCAAGCGGTTCGTCTATCCCCCCACGGCCGACCAGAAGCTGCTCATGGCGACATTGCCGGATGGTGCGCAGAATCTCGTCAGGGATGTCGTCGGTATCGATCCAGTCGATATCGCGTCGCGGTGTCATGATGTCGGCAATGCGCCGATCGCCGATGTTGAAGACACGCTCGACCAGTTCCTGTTGCGTCTGATGAAGGAGCCCTGCCTCCTGGCTTGCCGCCACGAGCAGCTTCAGCTCTTCGGGCGAATGCAAGGACTCCTCGCCTGTGCCCGGACGCAGACCGCACAGACGCAGCACCAGATTGCCGAGACCGTTGAGAACAAGGATCGCCGGCCTGAGCAGGAACAGGAACAGACCGAGAGGGCGGACGACCCGAAGTGCCGTGCTCTCGCTGCGCTGGAGCGCCAGACTTTTCGGCGCTAGTTCACCCAAGACAATGTGTAGCGCGGTTATGATGATGAAGGCGATTGCGACGGCAATGGTGTGCGAAGCTGCCGTGGCCAGCGACCCCATCACTCCCAAGAGGAGTGGCTCGATCAGATGAGCGAGTGCAGGCTCGCCGACCCAACCGAGCGCCAGCGATGAGATGGTGATGCCGAGCTGAGTTGCTGCAAGGTTCGCATCGAGATTCACCAAAGCCCGTTGAAGGAGGCTGGCGTTCGAGCGTCCAGCTGTAGCCAATTCGTCGACGCGGCTTCGTCTAACCGCGACCAGCGCAAATTCGGCGGCGACAAAGAAACCGTTGGCGCCTACGAGTAGGAGAACCAACAGAATTCCAAGAATGTCGCGTAGACTACCATCGTCCGCAGGCATGATATCCTCTTTATGAAACAGCCACTCTCATCTCTCAAGCGCGTATGCCGCCGTCGTGGAACCGCCGTTGGCCATCATTGCGGAGCGATCACCGCAGCTCCGCCTCTGACAATCAGGGGCAAGATAGCCAAATCCGCGCTGAGTATCCTACCCCCGCAAAAAATCCGCCGGCGCGAACCGGCGGGCCAGAAATCGGATAGAAAAAGAACCGGTCATGCCGGCCGAACTAAATGTGGCGTATCTGGGTAGTCGAAGTCAATGGATCCGCCGCGTAGAGATCGCCTTTGATCCAGTGATTTAGCAATATCACCCCGATGCCGGCGAGGATCGCCAGCGCTATCATCCAAATGATCTTCTGACGGTCACTCAATGTTCTAAACCCAAACCCGAACCACGCGTGCCGGCACTTAATGGCACGACGTCGTTAATTGCAATGTGATCCCTATGAGAATCGCTGTGGCCTTGGCGGTCGGTCAAACTTTCTCATTTCGACGAGATTTGCCAGACAGCCACGCCAGTAAGAATAAGGCCGGCGGTACCTTCGATAGTTCGCGATATCACATCGAACAGGCGCGGCCGACGGTCGAAGAAATGCACCAGCCGTTCCCGAAACAGGATCGACAGAACTGCCACGCAAGACAACGTCAGTGCCACGCCGGCCATCATGGTGATTGCAAAGAGTATGCCCGCGACCGGAACACCTCTTGAGATCGCGAAGGTCATCGCGAAGAGCGTCAATGGACATGGGATCAGGCCGGCCATGACGCCCACAACCTCGCCTTCATGCTGATGGTGATGACCGTGGCTGAGCGCCCGCCAAAGCATCCACAGACCAATTAACCCGAGCAGGCCACGACTGACATCCTCCAAAAGCGGCGCCCGGCCGACGCTGCCCAGCGCAATCGAGACTAATGGCAACGAGAGGGCTGCAATCACAACGGCAATCGTGACATGGGTGAAGGAGAGTGTCAGCGACACCAGTAGGCCGCGACGGATGCTGGCATCCGATCCGGCCAAATAGGTAGCCAGCACGGCTTTGCTGTGTCCGGGTGTCAAAGCATGCGCAGCTCCGAACAGGACACCCATCGGCAGGAAGGCAGTGAACGCCAGCCAGTCGCCCCCGGCTGACAGCAATTTGATCTGTTCGGCGAGCGCCAAGTATATCGTGCGTTGAAACTCGACCAGGGTTTGGAAAAACACGTTCTATCCGTTCCGCCGCTTCAACCGCACGTCAATTCAAGGCGTGTCGCGAATATCTTGCCGAGATCGGTTCCGGTCGGATCGCTGAAGAAGGCATCCGTCAATTTCGTCTGATTCTGTGCGATTGCGGTATTCGGATCGGGGCGGACGACGGCCCTCGTGCAATCTTTCGGTAGGCCAGCCACGGCGATCTTATCGTCATCGGTGAAATCGATCGCGGTGTAGAAGGTCGGATCGTAGACGCCGATGCTCACCTTGCCGGCGAGCGCCAGCGTGTCTTTCGGCTGCGTCTCGAATTGGATGACGAGTTGATTGTTCTCGTAGCTAGTGACCAGCCTCGCCGGCGGCGTCATCGCCACGTCCTTGCCTTCCACAGTGACCATTTGGAAATAATTGTATTCTTCCAGTGAGGCATGGATGGTGAGGGCGGCGGCGTCGAGTTCTTCGGCGTCGAGAGTAAGGTCGGAATTCTTGTCGAACTCCATCAGCACCGTCGAGGAGAAGAGCTCGTCGAACCGCCAGAGATGCTTGAGCGACTTGACCGACTTGTCAGCGCCAACCGTTAGGTCCAAACGGGCTTCCGCGAAGACATGAGGATGAGCGCCGGCCGCGACGGTGGAGGCGAGCAGGAGCGCCACGCCAAAAATCGTGCTGGTCAGTCGCATTTGCGCTCGCTTTCTCGTCATTGCGCGCCAACCGAGTGATCTGGCAGCGCAAGCAGGCTAAATTGGGACGCGGCCCGCGAAGCCTTTTCAATCATCGACGATCGAACTTGCTATGATGGCGTTCGCTGTGCCCCGAACGGCTGGCGACGTCAAATGCACGAGCTGCTTGCGATTGCCCGCGATCAGTATGAACAGCCGGGAAACCTGCCTGCCTTCCTCTCCTCGCCGATTTTTTCGGCGTCGGTGCGGTGGAAGAACCGTTTTTCAAACTCGGCGCGGTCGACATCGAAAAGCTTGAGCGAGCAGGTCTGGACGGACCTGCCGTCCATGGTCGCCCTGGTCACCGCGACCATCGTTCCGGCCGGAAGGTCGTCGCCGGTGACCTGCCATCCGCGGAAGGCCTTCATGGCATCCACAGGAGCAAGTGCCGCGCCGTCGACGAGCGGCGTCCATCCGCGCGTCTTTGCCAATGTCGCGGTTCGCTCGAAGTCGGGGCCGTGCGCCAGGCATGTCGCGTGGAAGGCATCCAGCGCCCGGTCGACGCCATCGGCATGCGCAAGCGGTGATGCCAACCATGCGGCCGCAAGCGTCAAGGACAAGTAGGTCTTGGGCATTCGGTAGACTCGCGTATCGAAGCAGGCCGGGATAGCCAATCGGCAAGATAGCGCCGCGGCGGCTGCGCACACAATGCAGCGCGGCCCGCGACTACCGGCCCGCGCGTCTTCCTGGCGGCGGCGCGCCCGGTCCGGTCGCCGCAGCATGCCGCGCTCAGGCAGGCAGGATCTTGTCCGTGGTCGCGCGCACATAATCGAGGTTCATGGTCCCGACGGCGCCGGTATCGTCGACCCTGAAGCCTGTCTCGACCAGTAGAGTTCCGACCGCATTCATGTCGATATGCCCGTGCCGATGGAGCCTCGGCAATGTGGATTCGTGCAGCGGCCTTCCGAAGTCGATAAGCAGCAGTCGGCCTCCCGGCTTCAGAACCCGCTCCGCTTCACGAAAGAAGGTCGATCGGTCGGGTTTCGGCAGGTGATGCAGCATGAGCGTACCGATCACGATGTCGAATTGGCCATCTTCGAAGGGAAGTTCCTGGGCCGTCGCCTGGAGGAAGGTCAGATCAACGCCGGCTCGCGTAGCCTTGACGCGCGCCCTCTCGACCATTTCGACCGATGCGTCGACGCCCGTGACGCGTCCGACCGCTCCGACCAACTGTCTCGCGGCTATGGCAAGCGTGCCCGTACCGCAGGCGACATCGAGCATCGCCTCGCCGGGCTGGAGCCTTGCCAGACGCAGCATGAATTCACGGAACCGGTCCTCGCGGCCCCAAGTCAGGACGCGCGCAAGCAGGTCATAGCCGACCGCCCTATGCAGGACGATGCCGATGCCCCTTTCGCCGGCGCCATGCGCGCCGGCAGTCCGCATGTGACGAAAGCCGCCCCAGAGTGCGAATGCCGCGACCGCGGCGAGGATGAGGCCGTGGACTGCAGCCGTCCAAGCACCGGCATTGAGATAGCCGTCCCCGAAATGAAGCATTAGCAGAAAACCGGCGACCAGCGACAGTTTGACGAGCACGGCAAGCATAATAACGCCCTTTCGCGAATGCTGTCCGTTTCCAGCCCGATGACCAAATTGGTGCATTTCCTTTTGCCTCCTCGTCCGTTTCCGGAGTGCTCAAGGCATTCTTGAGCTTCTGGACTCGGCGTATCATACTGGACAGATTGTCCAGTAGCGCTGTTGCTGGACAACGGACCGCTGAACGTCCGAAACCGCACGGTGGAAAGAGCAATGACCATTAAAATCGAGCGGCCCGACCACAGGGGTACGATCGACCGTCGTGTCGCGCGCACGCGCGCCATGCTGCAGGACGCGCTGATTGCCCTGATCCCAGAGTGCGGCTATGCGGCTCTCACCGTGGAAGACATCTGCCAGAAAGCTGATGTCGGCAGGTCGACCTTCTATACGCACTATGCCGGCAAGGACGAATTGCGCAGCGCGGCCCTTGAGGCGCATCTGCTGTCGCTGAGCAGGCGCGTGTCGGCAGACGAAAAGACAGGCAACCGCCCGTTCGAATTCAGCCTGCCGATGTTCGAGCACGCGCGGGCGTTCCGGTCGCTTCACAAGGCGCTACTTGCGAGCAGCGGCGACACGATCCACGATCAATTGCGTGAACGCATACGGCGCGCAGTGCGAACCGAACTGTCTGGCAAGCGGATCGGCGACGCGGGCGTGCCGCTGGAATTCGTCGTCCAGTTCATATCGGGAGCCTTTCTCTCGGTGCTTGCCTGGTGGATCGCCGAGGACGCCAGCCTCTCGCCGGCCCAGGTCGACGACCTGTTCCAGCGGATGGCGGGTTCAGCTCTTCCGGGTCGGTCACCCTAGCAAGAGCTTCCAAATCCAGATCTCGCGCCGGTTGAGGCTAACGTTCCTCGGGCGGCCGAATCTTGCGAAACGTCGTGAGCAAAAGGATTTCGTAGATGGTGTTCAAGCCACCGCGATGAGAATTGGTCAGCCGAAACCGGAAACGGCAAGCAGGGGTCCGGCGACCATCGGACTGACCGCCGAACCGCGTTCGGCCAGAGCCCCACTCGGACCGCCAATCTTCGTCGATTCAAAATCGCATGGCAACGAGTCGAGCTATTTCGGCCGGCGCTTGATCGGGGATGGCAAAGACCGAGCTGACGTTGATCTCACAAAGCACATACGTGTCTTCACCTGACACAGTCCGTGGTCCGTAGAGAAAATCGGCATCCCAAATGATCGGCAGCGACCTGGCATCGATGCCTAGCACAGCCATCATTTGCGGCGTCCACCCGGTTTCCATATTGGTCCGCAGCGCCTGAAACGGTTCGGCCGTAGCGGGATGCATTATCCGCGGCCCTGGTTGCGCAGCCTCGGAATCTGGCCCTTCAGGAGGTGGTGGGATTAGGGCCTTGATGAACTGGTGGCCAAAGCCGACCACCTTGTCGGCGCCCATGTAACAGCGGATCATCCCGTCGGGTAAACGCGGTTGGAATGGCTGATCCACGATGCAGCCATCGGGTGTCAAATACACCTCGCAGCGCGCCATGAAATCCGGCAGTGCGAGTTCTTCCGGCGTACTGCCGCGTCGCGCGTGCAGCACCCGAACCGCCGGCTCTCCGCCAGGAAACGAACCGATCAGCTCGACCTTCCATACTCCCTGGCCGCCATTGCCGCGGTTCTGCTTCAGCACCCGTGGACCGGCCGTTCGAAGCCGCTCCGGAAACGCCTCGCGAAAAGCCTCGGCGGAGCCGTAGAGGTAAGTATCGGTTCCCCATCCGAGATGCTTCGTACGGTGCAGAACTTCCTTCACGCCCATTTTCAGGATCACGTCTGGATGTGCACTCACCCAGGGGCCGCGTGCCGCCACGTCGCGCAGCAGCGGGTCAAGCACCGCACGGGTTTTTCCCTCGTGCAAGGGATCGACCCAGACCAGCACGCCGTCCGTCGCCAGGAGCTGGGTCCGAACCTCCTCGGCAAACTCTTCGTCATAAACGGCCGGTTCGGCGTGAACACCGATCGCAGCGAGTTCCTCGAACACGCGATGAAACCGGTTGTTCTGCGGTGTCGCCGTGCGACGCGCCTCCCGGTTACCGCGCCAGACCACAGCCACTCGCCTCGTGCCCATTATACCTCGCCTCCTACTTGCTCGCCCATCAGACAGCCCCGATACGAAATAGACTGCGATGCTCGCATCCGAGCAGAAAGATCGGCCTAGATCGAGCCCGCCGCGACGCCGAAAAGCACGCCCAGGATCGAACATGCCGCTAGCACCGGGATCACGCCGACCTTGAAGCGGAATACCGCCAGCATACCACATGAAACCAACGAATTGAGTGACCGAAGCCGGCGGCGGCCTGGGCAACGAGGGCAGATCAAGTCGGCACTCAAATCACCGGCCGCCGCTCGCCGTCGGCCAGGTGGCAGGCCGCGACCCCGCCATGCGGCACCGAGCGCAACATCGGCTCCTCGGCCCGGCAGACATCGATCGCCACAGGACAGCGGGTGTTGAAGCGGCATCCCGGTGGCGGCGCGCTGGGGCTTGGAGGATCGCCCGCGAGGATGATTCGGCGACGGCCGGCCTCGATACGAGGATCCGGCGAAGGAACCGCCGAAAGCAGTGCCTGGCTGTAGGGATGGGCCGGCTCGCGAAACAGCGGCCGCGTCACGCCGGCTTCCGCGATGCGGCCAAGATACATCACCGTCACGTTTGAGCAGACCTCGCGCACGATCGCCAGGTCATGCGCAACGATGACGATGGTAAGGCCAAGCTGTTTCTGCAATGATGTGAACAGGTTGACGATTTGCGCCCGGATCGAAACGTCAAGCGCGCTGAGCGGTTCGTCGCAAACCAGGATCGATGGCTTCAGCGCAAGCGCGCGAGCGATCGAAACGCGCTGGCGCTGGCCGCCGGAAAGCGAACGCGGCAGGCGGTCGAGCACGGTCGCTGGCAGCGCCACCAGATCCAGCAGCTCGCCGATACGGCGCCGGCGCTCGGCCGAAGATCCGAGACGATGGATCTGCAGCGGCTCTTCCAGCGTCTGGTAGACGGTCTGGCGACGGCTCATCGAGCCCAGCGGATCCTGGAAGACGAACTGGACCTCGCGGCTGAACGATTTGCGGTCCGACTTCAGCCACTGGGCGCGATCCCGCCCCGAGATCAGCACCGTACCCTCAGTCTCCTTCTGCAGGCCGACGACGCTGCGAGCCAGCGTGGTCTTGCCACAACCGGATTCGCCAACGATGCCATGGAAGGCACCACGCGGAATGGTCAGGTTGATGCCGTCGACCGCCCGCACGGCGCCTGTGCCGGAGCGGTTGGCGAAATGGACCTTCAGGCCCTTGACCTCAATCGCCGCAATGTCAGCCATGGACCGCTATCCCTTCCCGCCTCAGCACCACCGGGCATCCCACCTTGTGCGGCGTCCCGCCCGTCGAGATCGTCTGGAGCGGCGGCCGATGCACGTGGCATTCGGGCTCAACCAGTTCGCAGCGGGCGGCGAAACGGCAGCCCGGCTCCAGCCTGATCTGGTTCGGCGGCAAACCTGGTATTTCCTTGGTCGCGGCGCGTTCGTCGGCGCGGAAATCCGGTACAGAGGCAAGCAGCCCGCGTGTATAGGGATGCGTCGGCCGCGTCAGCACATCCATCGCGGTCCCCTCCTCCGCCACCTGCCCGGCATAGAGCACCATGACCCGGTCCGCGACCGAGGCGACGACGCCGATGTCGTGCGTGATCAGCACGACCGCGATGCCTTCCTCGCGCTGGATCTCGCGGATGAGCTCCAGGATCTGCGCCTGCACCGTGGCGTCCAGCGCAGTGGTCGGCTCGTCGGCGATCAGCACGCGCGGCCGGCTTGCCAGGGCCAGTGCGATCATGGCGCGCTGCAGCATGCCGCCAGACATTTCATGCGGATAGCGATCGTAGCGGTCTTCCGGATCAGGGATGCCGGTGCGGGCGAGCAGCGAGACTGCTTCCTTGCGGGCATCCGCATGCGACAGATTGGCAAAGCGGCGCGCCTGGCGCGCCAGTTGCGGTCCGATCTTCAGCATCGGGTTCAGCGCGCTCATCGGGTCCTGGAAAATGACGCCGAAATAGCGGCCGCGAAGGTCAGACAAGCGCCTGGACTCCATTCCGACCAGTTCGCTCGCTTCGGCTCGCGCCGATCCCTTGATATCAACGGTGACGCCCTCGGGCAGCAGGCCGAGCGGCCCAAGCGTCATGACGGTCTTGCCCGAACCGCTCTCGCCGACGACGGCGACTGTCTCGCCGGGACGGACGTTGAACGACACCCCATCGACCGCGCGCACGGAAACGGTCGTGGCGTAGAGATCAATGACCATGTTTTCTATGGAGTAGATCGGCTCGTCGCTCATGGCGCGGCTGTTCCCGTTTCGACGGCGTTCCGCTCCGCTTCCTCAACGGCGCGCGCCTTGCGACGCTTGCGCAGCAAACCGCCGCGCACCGGCCTCGGCACCTTTTGCAACGCGAAGGTCTCGCCCAGCAGATTGAAGCTGACCACCACCAAAGTGAGCGCAAGGCCCGGAAGGACGACCAGCCTTGGGTATTCCTCGATGTAGCTCATGCCGTCGACCAGCATCTGGCCCCATTCCGGCGCCGGCGGCGCGACGCCCAGGCCGAGGAAGCTCAGCGTCGCGATGGCCAGGACAAGGGCGCCAGCATCGGCGCTGGCATAGACCACGACGAGGGCCAGGACATGCGGCAGGATATGGCGCACAAAGATCCACAGATGGCTGGCGCCCATCACCCTTGCCGCTTCGATATAGGGCTGTTGCAATTCGGCGGTGACCACGGCGCGGCTCATGCGGGCATAGTTCGCCCACCACGCCAGCGTCAGCGCCGTGATCATCGACCAGTAGCCGGTGCCGAGAATGCCGATCAGTGCCAGCGCGATCACCAGGCTTGGCAGCGCCAGCGCGATGTCGATGAGGCTGATCAACACCAGCTCGACGCGCCCGCCGACATAACCGGCGAACGAACCGATGCTGACGCCGATGGCAAGTGCGGCCACCAGCACGATCACCATCGCCACCAGCGATATGCGGGCGCCGCCGATGATGCGGCTCAGAATATCGCGGCCGAGATAGTCGGTGCCCAGCCAGTGAGCCCAGCTCGGTCCCGCAAGCGTGACGTCGTAGTCTTGCGCGCCGGGATCGTAAGGCATGATCGAGGGACCGAGCACACCGACCGCGACAAAGAAGACGACTGGCAGCAGCACCAGCCAGGGCCAGTCCTTCATGCTCCTGAACAAGGACGTGTTCATCGGATCAAGCTCCTCTCGCCCTACGCATGCGCGGGTCGACAAACATGCAGATCACGTCAACCATCAGGTTGACGACAACGAAGAACACCACGAACAGCAACAGAACCGACTGCATGCCGACGAAGTCGCGGAAGCGGATTGCATCGATAAAGAAGGCGCCGACGCCGCGCAGCGCAAACACCGTTTCAACCACGATCGAACCGATGATCATCAGCGTGAACTGGGCGCCGAAGGTGGTCAGGAACGGGATGGCGATGTTGGGCAGAGCCTCGCGCATCAGCACCTGTGTCCTCGTGTAGCCCTTCGCGAAGCCCGTCGTGGCGAAGGGTCGCGACATGGCCTCCTGGAGGTTGACGCGGACGACGCGGCTCAGCACCGATGCCGGAAACAGGGCGATTGTCACCCACGGCAAGAGCCACGAGGTGAAGCCGCTGACGCCGAAGGTGGGCAGCCAGCCCAGCATCACCGAAAAGACGATGACCAGCAGCGCCGCCACGAAGAAGTTCGGCGTCGAGGCGCCGACCAGCGAGAAGGCGTGGAGGAACCGGTCCAACGCGCCACCATTGCTGACCGCACCGGCAACGCCGAGCGCCAGCGACAGGAAAAAGGCGAGAATGCCGCCGCCCGCAAGCAGCGCCGCCGTCATCGGGATTCTGGCGGCGAATTCCTGCGCGATCGGCTTGCCGGTGCGCAGCGAGACGCCGAGATCGCCGGTGATGGCGCTGAAAAGCCATCGGCCGTAGCGGACCGGCAGCGGATCATAGAGCCCGAGGTCCTCGCCGATCTTCTTGATCATTTCGGCATCCGCGCCCGGGCCTGCCGCACGCTCGGCCATGAGCGCGGCGACGTTGCCCGGCGCCGCGGCAACCAGGGTAAAGGTCAATGCCGATGCCGCCACGACAAGCAGACAGGCAAGCAACATCCTTCGCAGAATCGTGCGTCTCATCGGAACTCCCCCAGGAGGTTCGAGGCGTTCAGGCCTTCAGCGTGATCGCCTTGAACGGCAGGTCGTAGTCCGTCGCGGGAAGCGCGAAGTTCTCGACGCGAGGATTGTGCGCCCACAGCCGCTGGCTGACAACGAGCGGGCAGATCGCCCGGTTGTCGTGCAGCCAGTCGTAGAGCGCCTGCATCTTGGCTTCGCGTTCGTCGCCGCTCGCTTCGAGCGCGGCCTTGACCACGCCATCAAGCTCCGGGGAAACATAGATCTTGCCGTCCGGCCCGCTGTCGGCGGTGGATACGAACGCGTTGCCGAGCGTGCCGTGCGGATCATAGGGCGCGCCATAGGTGGTGAAGAAGGCAAGATCATATTCGAACGCCGGGCGACGGTCGTGCATGGTGGCGTTGTCGACTGACGAGACCTGAACCTGGAAGCCGACCTCGGACAGCTGACCCTGGATCATCTCGGCGATGCGGCGCGAACCCGGCAGCGATTCCTCCGATACGAGGAAATCGATCGCCAGCGGCGCGCCCTCCTTGCTCCAGACGCCTCCGCTTTCGCTCCAACCGCCATCGGCAAGGATTTTCCTGGCCGCGGCGACGTCGCGTACCGGCACGTCATGCCGCTTGCCCGACGAAGGCACGTTGGCCGGGAAGAGATCCGCCGCCGGATCTGCGTAGCCTTCGAACAACACCTTGGCGATCGCGGCGCGGTCGACCGAGACATAGATGGCCTCGCGCACGGCCTTGTCGGCCATCATCTTGGCCTTCGGCGAATAACCGAGCAGCATGGTTGCGGTGCCGGCCTCGGCCACCACTTTCATACCGTCCTTTTCAAGCGCGCGGGCGCGGCGTGGCGACAGCGTCGCCACCCAGTCGCCGCCGATCACGTCGAGGTCGCCGGAACGCAGGGCGTTGGCGCGGGCGAGTTCGTCGGGAACCACCTTCAGCTCCATGCGAGCAAACAGTGGCTTCTCGCCCCAGTATTTGTCGTTGCGCACCAGCACGGTGCCGGAGGAATCGTAGCTTTCGACGATCCACGGTCCGGTGCCGACCGGAGCGGTCTGCTTGCCGCCGGCGTCGACAGCCTTCGGCGATAGGAAGCGCACCGGACGCACGATGGTGAGCTCCAGCAAGGCGGCGGGCACCGGACGCTTCAGCTTGATCGTCAACTTGCTGGGTCCATCGGTGACGATGCTGTCGAATCCGTCGGACACACCGATCCATGAGAAATCCGCGACGCCCAGCCAGCGTTTGAGATTCCATTCGGCGGCGGTCGAATCGAAGGGCGTGCCGTCACTGAAGGCAACACCTTCGCGCAGGTCGAAGGCGATCGAAAGCTGGTCGTCGGCGACAGCCCACTTGGTGGCGAGCCCGGGCTCGAGCGCGCCGTCCTGGCCATAGTGTATGAGGGCGTCGAACACGACCGTGTAGGAACTCAGCGTGGAGACGTTTTGCAGCAGGTCGAGATCGCCGGTTTCGGCGGCAATGGCGACCTTCAACGTTTCATGCCCCTCCGAGTACGCGGCGCGCGGAAACGCGGCAATGAAGGCCAGGCCGGCTGTGGAGGCCAGGAAATTGCGGCGGTCGAGAGTCATCATGTTAGTTCCCCTTTTTGTTTGATTGGCAACGATCATGTGCACGCTTGCTAATTTGTATAGACATAAGCATAAAGTCGGAAAACTGTTTGAGAGTCTTACCCCAGCGACCCACTTGGTCGCGGTTGCGGCCTACATCCAGTTCAGCACCGCCGCCGAGAGCGCGAGATAGCGGCCGGCTTTCGCCATCGTGACGATCGCAACGAAGCTCCAGAGCGGCTCGCGCAGAACACCGGCCATCATCGTCAGCGGATCGCCGATGACGGGAACCCAGCTCAGCAACAGGCTCCATCGTCCGTAACGGCGGTAGCGCGCCGCGGCGCGATCGAGCGCAGTGGGCTTGACCGGAAACCATTTGCGGTCGCGAAAGCGGTCGATGCAGCGGCCGAGCAGCCAGTTGACAACCGAACCAAGCACGTTGCCGATCGTCGCGACCAGGATCAGCGCCGCCGGTGACTGGCTTCCGGTCAGCAGCAGGCCGGCCAGCACCGCCTCTGACTGCAGCGGCAGAATTGTCGCTGCGGCGAACGCGGTGAGGAACAGCGCGCCGAAGGCACCAACATTTCCCAGCATTGGGGCCGCTCAGCTCGCTTTCGGCCATTTTGGGTGCCTATCGTTAACGACATAACCATGCGCATGCTCGAAGCCTGCTTCGGTCCAGACGGCGTCCTCGAGGTGCGAATGCCCGTCAGACAGATCGTCATGGGCGTGGCTGAGAACGTCGGGATCGTGACGCGGCCACAACCACATCGCGGCAAAGAGTGCCGCGGCGCCAATGACGCCAAGCAGGATAAAGGTGAAGGGCAGGCCCATCGCCGCGCCGACGAGTCCGGCGATCGGATAGGTGATGAGCCAGCAGGCGTGCGAAAGCGCGAATTGCGCGGCAAACAATGCCGGCCGGTCGACGGGATCGGCCGAGCGTTTGATCAGCCGCCCAGACGGGGTCTGCGCCAGCGAATAGCCGAGCCCGAGCACGAACCAGAGCGGCAAGAGCAGCTGATAGCTGATGGCGAACGGCCCTGCGAACACGCCGGCAACCAGCAGGCCGGCGCCTGACAACATCGCAACCCGATCCGGGATGCTGTCCAGCAGCCGCGGCAGGACCAGCGCCGCGATCATCGAGCCGCCACCGAAGGCGGCAAGGGCAAATGCCGTGTCGCTCTGGGAAAGGCCGAATTTTGCCTGAACCAGCACGACCGTGTTGACGATCACCATGGCACTGGCGGCGGCGACAGCGAGGTTGAGCGCCAGCAGGCCGCGCAATCTCGGCGTCGCCAGATAGTTACGGATGCCGCGTGTGGTGCGCTCGTAAATGCCGCGCGGCTCAGAGGGTTTCGGGCTCGGCAGAACCACCGACACCACCAGCGCGGCCGACGCCAGGAAGCCGATGACCGTGCCTGCGAACAGGCTATGGAAGCTGATGACCGAAAGCAGTGCCGCCGCCAGGATCGGACTGACCACGCTCTCCAGATCGTAGGCAAGCCGCGACAGCGACAAGGCCCGTGTGTAGTCCTTCTCTTCGGGCAGCACGTCAGGGATCGAAGCCTGGAAGGTCGGGGTGAAGCCGGCTGACGCCGACTGCAGGATGAAGATGAGAAGATATATCTGCCAGGCTTCGGTGACGAAGGGCAGGAATACGGCAACCCCTGCCCTGATGAGGTCGAGCGAAACCAGCATGGTACGGCGTGGTAGGCGCTCGGCGAAGGCGGCGGCAACGGGCGCCACGCCGACATAGGCGATCATCTTGATGGCAAGCGCCGTGCCGAGCACCGCGCCGGCATCGGCGCCGGCAAGGTCATAGGCCAGCAGCCCGAGCGCCACGGTGGCAAGGCCAGTGCCAATCAGGGCGATGACCTGGGCCAGGAAAAGATGGCGATAAGTGCGATTGGCAAGGACTTGCAGCATATGTCTGTCTTCTTGGAGGAGCGATGGGTCGTTGATCCGTGGCGATTGAATGGCGGGCCTGATCTCAGTGATGGTGGCCTTCCGGTTCGACCATCTTGAACGGCAGCACCTGTTCGCGATCCTTGGCCTTCAAGACCAGTCTTGCCTGGAACTCATGCGGCTCGGCAGGGGCCACTGTGCTCTCAAGGCGGTGATGATTGTCGGCGACCGGTTCGAGGCGAAGTGTCTCCGGCCCCTTTGGACGGTCGATAATCACGGTCGCCGTCAAATCGTTGGCATGCCGTTCGACGGTCAGCCGCATCCGCTCGCCGGCCGGCGTGTCGACTATCTCAAGGGTTCCCGCAGCCAGATCGCAGTCGACCTTGAACGGCTCCGGCGCATGATGATCATGTGGGTGAGAGGGTTCCGTGCCCGTTGCGGCAGACCCGGCCGAACTGTCCAGACGGACATTCGCTTCGGCCAGCGCCGGCAAGTGGGCGAACAGTTCCTCTTTGAGGGCTTCGGTGACGCCCAGCACATCCTTGGCCGTCGCCGCGTCGGCGACACTGATGGCGACGTCGGCATGCAGGCGGTGGCCGATCCAGCGCGCTTGCACGCTTTGGACACGTTCGATACCGGGCACGTGCTCGGCGGCATGATGGATTTCATCGACGATGCCGGGCTCGACACCGTCGAGCATGCGCGTGAGGACTGCCTTCGAAGACTGCCAGACGATCGCGAAGATGGCCACCGTGATCAAGAGCCCGATGATCGGATCGGCCAGCGGAAACCCCAGCCATACGCCGATAGCACCCAGCACAACCGCCAGACTGGTAAAGCCGTCGGTGCGCGCATGGTAGCCGTCGGCGATCAGCGCCGCGCTGTTGATCTCGCGGCCGACCCGGATACGGAACACTGCAACGGCCTCGTTGCCTAAGAAACCTATAATGCCGGCTATGGCGACCCAGCCAAGAAATGCGATCGGCTGCGGATTGATCAACCGGTCGATCGCCTCGTAGCCGGCAACGATGGCGCTGAACAAGATGATGAGGACAATCAGAATGCCGGCCAGATCTTCGACGCGGCCCAGCCCGTAGGTGAACGTCTTGCTCGGTTTGCGACGGGCCAGCATGAAGGCGACCCACAATGGGATGGCGGTGACCGCGTCGCCGACATTGTGGATCGTGTCGGCCAGCAGCGCCACGCTGCCGGAGAGGAACACGACCACCAACTGCAGCGCCGCCGTGATGGCCAGAACGACGAATGACCATTTGATCGCCCAGATGCCGCGCGTCGTCGTGGCGATCGTCGGGTCGATGACGCCATGCGTGTGGCCATGGCCGCCCTCGCCGTGATCATGTCCGTGGCCGCCCATGCCTTGCGTCATCGGGCCGAACCCGAACCAATCGCGAACTTTGTCCATCATGGCGCTTCTCACAGGTACTTGGTGATATCCTTGAACTCGTCGATCGAGCGGCGCTGCTCGAGCGCCAGCGGTCCGACGACGTCCTCAAGGCAGTGGTTGAGGTGGTCCTGGATCAGCGTCTTCTTGGCCTGGGCGATGGCCTTCTCCACGGCATGAAGTTGCTGGGCGATGTCGAGGCACGGTCGCCCGGCCTCGATCATCTCGACGATCCCGCGCAGATGGCCGTCGGCGCGCTTCAGCCGCTTGATGATGGCAGGATGGGTTTCGTGGACGTGGGGACGCTCATTCATGCCCTTGATGCTATCCCCCCAGAGAGGATATTCCAAGCCTCAAAGTGGCCTCGATTCTGGTGCATGCCACCATTCGTTAGGATTTTAGAGAATAATCGTTAAGCATGCCGAATTGGATCCCTAGCACAGCCTTTCGTCTCATCGTCGCGTTCGCGATGACTCTCGGCGTGCTGCTCTCCCCAGTGGGTAGTTCGGCCTCGCATAGCCCGATTGCGCTCGCTGCCGCCGAGGCAGCGCGTCACGCAGAGCTGACAGCACAGATCGAAAAACACGGCCACAGCCATGACGATGGCGAAGCCGATGAGCAGAGCTTTGGTCATACCCACGGCCACAATCCGGCCGACCACACCCATGAAACGGCGAGCACGCTTCCGGGCTTCGCGCAGCCAGCACCGCCGATAGGCCGGAGCTGGCTGGTTTACCCGCCTTCGTTTGCCGACCTCGAAATCCGTTTCCGGCTTGAGCGCCCTCCCAGGCAGATCGTCATCGCATGATCGCGGCCGCACGCGCGGCCATCCTCAACGACGACGATTGGAATTCTCATGCAAGGATCCTTCTACAAGGGTCCGCCACGCACGCCTTGCGCGCGCTGGCGGTTTGCCCTTCCTGTGCTCATTGCTCTCCTGACCCTCCCATTGCTTGGGGGGACTGCCCTCGCCCATGCCGTTGCCGAAGGCGACAAGGGCTATATCCAGGAGATCACGGGCATCAATCTGCTGCCCTTCATCTATCTCGGCGCCAAGCACATGGTGACGGGATACGACCACGTCCTGTTCCTGTTCGGCGTGATCTTCTTCCTCTACCGGATGAAGCACATTGGCATCTATGTGAGCCTGTTCGCGCTCGGCCATTCCACGACCATGCTGCTTGGCGTCTATTTCAACGTTGGCATCAACAGCTACATCATCGACGCGATCATCGGCCTGTCGGTCGTCTACAAGGCGCTCGACAATATGGGTGCCTTCCAGAGGTGGCTCGGCTTCCAGCCGAACACCAAGATCGCGACGCTGATCTTCGGCTTTTTCCACGGCTTCGGCCTGTCGACGAAGATCATCGAATACAACATCTCGCCCGACGGGCTCGTGCCCAACCTACTTGCCTTCAACGTCGGCGTTGAGGTCGGTCAGCTTCTGGCGCTCGCTGCTATCCTTATCGTCATGGGCTACTGGCGCCGGACCGACAGTTTCTGGCGCCACGCATACACCGCCAACACCATCATGATGACCGCCGGGTTTGTGCTGATCGGCTATCAGCTCACCGGCTGGGTCGTCTCCTGAACCTCCAAGTAAAGATCAAAAAAGGAATTCTCCCATGTACAACACCGACATCCCGACCCGCGCTGAACTGCCGACATCCATGCAGCTCCTCCGATCTACCCTTATCGCCATTGTCGCGGCAGCGGCCATCCTTGTGACCATCGTGCTGCCGGCCGAATACGCCATCGATCCCACCGGCGTTGGGCGAGCGCTCGAGCTCACCGAGATGGGCGAGATCAAGACACAACTCGCCGAAGAGGCCGAGCAAGACCGCCTTCGCGAATTGCAAAACGGCACGCCGACCGCAGTGCCAGGCCAAGATCAGCAGTCGAGTCTTCTGGAGCGCGTCTTCGCTGAACTGGTGATTGGTTCCGCCTCTGCCCAGGAACTGCGGACGGACGAAATGTCGGTCACCCTCAAGCCCGGCGAAGGAGCTGAGATCAAGCTCGTCATGGCCAAGGGCGCAAAGGCAAACTACTCTTGGACAGCCAATGGCGCGGCGGTGAACTTCGACACCCATGGTGACGGCGGCGGCGAAAACATCTCATACGAGAAGGGACGCGGTGCTGCAGAGGACGAGGGCGTACTTGAGGCAGCCTTTGACGGCAATCACGGTTGGTTCTGGCGCAACCGCACCGGTGCCGACGTCACCGTGACGCTGAAGACGAATGGCGCGTACACCGACATCAAACGCATGATGTGATCGATACGGCACGTCTTATCCGGCGCCGTTTGGCGCCGGGGGAGATCAAGCAGGTGAAATAGCCAACTCGGACCAACACAGTTTGATAATATCCAACCTGTGTTGGTCCCCTTCGGATGTCGTTGGTTAGAATCAGCTCGCAATGATGTAACAGGAGCGTCGCGCTAGCTTCCCCAAAGCGTAATCACGCCGCATTGGCCGCGAGCGCGCTCAAAACCCCTTGCGGCAAAGGGCTTCAAGATCCGTCTTTGTCATTTTCTCGATGCCGAGCCCAGGAAGAATATCATTATCTCCCTTTAGATCCCGGCCATAAGCCGCCGACAATATGGAAATTCCGGATTCATGGAGAACCGCCGGATTTCCGCTGATCTTCCCCAGGACTGCGGTTGGTAACAGGCCGAACGGAACGTCCTCGAGAATATAGCGGCTCTCGATAGTCGTCGGGCCAAAGCCGCCACGACCTTGGCGATCCATCTCCAGGTTCATTTCCGAAACGGTGCTCATGGGGACGTGGAACGACAATGAAAAATGTTCCTGGACGGTACGAACAGCGATACCGAAATTGCCAGCTATGGCCAATCGTTCGGCATCCAGAGCCTCGATGAAGCGACCAACGGCAGGAGTGACATTTCCCCCCTGGCTCCATTGCTCGGCCTTCTCCATGCGTGTGAGATTGAGAAGGGCAATTCCCAGATGGTTCTGCGGATTGAGGTTGCTGAGCGCAATTGCCAGCAGACCATCGCGCTTGACGAAACGATCGCCGAACAAGGCCGTGCAAAGCTTGTACCCTTGATCGAGCGCATCGAAAGGCAGCGTCGCAACATCAAGCTTCTGGCGAATGGAAGTGACCTGGACTTCTGTTGGTCCGAGCTGGCGGCCGGTCAAGAGCGTTGTGCCCCAAACGACGATCGGCAACCTGACCTTGCGCTCGGCTAACCGCTTCCAGAGATACAGAGCCCCGAACGAACTATGCGAACTGATGATGACCGGAATTCCATCTGCCAGGTGAGGGACGGCGGCGTCCATCACCATCTTGTGGCCGTAAGCCGGAAGCGCGATCACCACCACGTCCGCGTGGTCGATAGCATCTCTACAATCCTTGGCAATGCGCACCGGCACCGTCGCCTCGATATCCCCCGTCGCCTTCAACAATTCGCCAGTAGCCAACGTTCTGGTGCGGCGTCCCGACGGTGACCAAAGCGTTGGCGAGTGTCCCGATTGTGCCAAATAGGCCGCAAGGCCATAGGCAATTGCTCCGGCGCCCAGAATACTCACGCGCATAACATTCCTCCTGTCGCCGGCTTTATGGTTCGAGAATCCTTGCCGTCCCCGCCTACAAGTTTTTTCATCACGAGGATCCGAATTGGAGTCACGTCGGTTGCCATCAGCCGTTTCGATCAGGACTCCGGCTCTGAGCCGGCAAACGCCGCAACGACCATTAGTTTCCGCTTGACATATATCAAAAATGAATGAGACGATGTCAATCATACGAATTACGCATGTAGGGAGAACATGGAAACCCGGGACCTTCAGACCTTCCTTGCGGTTGCTGCCAGCGGCAGCATTACCAAGGCGGCTGACATGCTCGGGCGTTCCCAACCTGCGGTGACACGCACCATTCAGGAGCTCGAGGCCGAACTTGGCTTCGAATTGCTGCATCGGATCGGTCGACGGGTGCAGCTGTCTGAAGAGGGTGTCGCATTCGAGGAGGAAGCGCGGCGATTGCTGATGTCTTTCACCGAACTTGCAGCGCGGGCCAAGATGATCGCCGCCGGCCGTGGGCGGATCCTGCAGATTGTCACAACCTCCGCGATCGGCACCGGCTTGATCCCGGCGGCCCTGGCCGAGCTCAAGGGTATTGAGCTTCCGCACGAGACACATCTCGGGCAGTTTCTTCCCTCGATCGTCGCGCAGGAAGTGCGCAGCGGACGTGCCGAGATCGGTTTTTCAAGCCTGCCGCTCGATACGCCCGGTCTGGATGTCCTGCGGCTCTATTCGGCACCTGATGTTGCGGCCGTGCGGGAGGAGGATCCGCTGGCTGAACTTGATGTCATACCGCTTTCGGCTTTTGCCGGCCGCCGCGTCGCTACGTTGCTCAATCCGCTGCGTTTCCAGTTGCATGTCTCCAAGGCATTGGCCGCCAGGGGTATCGACACCGGGCCAGTGATCCGGACGAATACTGCCTATGGCGCGTTGCAGCTTGTGCGCCGGACCGGCGTAGCCGCTGTCATCGATCCCCTCACCGCTTATGGCGTGGCCTTGCCTGGGGTCGCCATCCGCCCGATTGACGCGACCGTCCTTTTTTATTGGGGCGTTGTTGCTGCCGAAAAACGCCCCCTTCGTCCAGTCGCGCAGGCGTTGATGGATGCGGTCGAGGCGGTGGCTGAACGGACGATCGTCGGCTTCAAGAAACTCGATCCGGCCCTGGCCGGCCAACTGGTGAGCGATCCTGCATCCGGCACAAATCACGGAACGGGAATATGAAGCATACCCCCACCGCGCCAACGTCGACAGGTCTTGCCGCGCTCGAAGCACAGCTCGCACAGGATCTTGAGTTTCTCGAACTGCCCGCCAAGCCCTGGGTCCCCACACGCATGCATGAGGGCGCCCCAGTCCGTGATGTCGTGGTCATTGGCGCTGGCATGTGCGGACTTGCTGCCACGGCAAAGCTGGTGCTGGCAGGGATCACCAATGTCGTCGCCTATGATGCGGCGCCGGCTGGGCTCGAAGGACCGTGGATAACGTTTGCCCGCATGCAAACACTCCGGTCGCCGAAGACCCTGCACGGTCCGTCGCTCGGCTTGCCGCAATTGACGTTCCGCGCCTGGTTCACGGCGCAATGGGGCGTCGACGCCTGGCGGTCGCTGGACAAAATCCCCAAGGGCCAGTGGGTGGATTACCTGGTCTGGTACCGCAAGGTTCTTGCTCTGCCTGTGCGCAACGGCGTGCGCATGACCGGCGTCGCACCGGTTGGTGATCTGATTGCGATCGATATCGAAGGCGCGGAATCCGGCCGGGTTCTCACCCGTCATCTCGTTCTGGCCACCGGCCGCTCTGGTCTGGGCGGTTTTGCCGTGCCCGATTTCCTCAGGGGCATCGATCGCGCTTATTGGGCCCATTCTGCGGACGAGATCGATTTCGACGCGCTGCAAGGTAAGCGTGTGGCGGTCATCGGCGCCGGTGCCTCGTCCATGGACAATGCCGCAACCGCACTCGAGGCGGGCGCCGGATCTGTGGACATGTTGATCCGGCGCAAGGAAATGCCGCGCATCAACAAGCTGACCGGAATCGGCAGTCCGGGTGTTGTACTCGGCATGCATCAATTGCCCGATGCCTGGAAGTGGAAGTTCTTCGACTACACCGCTTCAACCCAGACGCCGCCGCCGCGTTCATCGACGCTTCGCGTTTCTCGCCACCCCAATGCCCGGTTCTTTCTCGACTGCGGCATCGTCGCGGTCACGGAAGATGCGGGAGGCCTGCTTATCGAAACCACCCAGGGGCTGATGCGCTACGACTTCCTGATCGCGGCAACCGGCTTTTCAAACGACTTCAACGGCCGCCCGGAATTTGCAGCCATCGCGCCACATATCCGCACCTGGTCGGATGGCCGATATACACCGGACATGGGGCCGGCGCGTGCAGGCATGTCCGACGCACCGGACCTAGGTCCCGCCTTCGAGTTTCGTGAGCGCGTCCCCGGCTCCTGCCCGATGCTGTCGCATATCCACTGCTTCAACGACGCCGCCATGCTGACGCACGGCAAGGTCTCCGGTGATATCCCAGCCGTCAGCGCGGGTGCCGACCGTTTGGTCCGCGGCATTGCCGCATCGCTGTTTGCCGAAGATGTCGAAACCCACTTCGCCAACCTGATCGCTTACGACACGCCCGAACTTCTGGGCGACGAATGGGTCGATTCAACACCGTTGTTGGAGAAGGAGGTCGCGCTGTGATCGACGCAATGGACAAGGCCGCCGGTCTATCAACGGACGATGCGCTTTTCAGCGCGCGTCGGTTTCGGCCTGAATTCGTGCTGGGGGCCGAGGAATGCCGCCTCTCCGTCCTGCAGCCAGCAAACGACCAAGGGCTTGCGCCTAATTTGCGGGTTGCTCTGGCCCGTCGCATGGCCGCTCTGAATGCCGATCCGGTCCTAATGGCCGAATATGATGAGCAGCTGGCTCAGCTCGATCCGACTGAGCAGCTTCTGGCCTTAGCCCAGGGGGAAACGGATTTGGAAGAGCCATTGGCGACCATCGCACGCCATGTGGACCTGATTACGCTGACACCGAAAAAGGCGGAAGCGGGCCACATCGCCCTGCTCGCCCAAGCTGGATTGAACAATCCTCAGATCGTCGCCCTTTCCGAGCTCATCGCCTTCGTCAATTTCCAGACGCGGGTGGCAACCGGCCTGCGATTGTTGAGGACGGCATGATTTCCGCGGTGCGCCTGAAGCCATTGAATTGGCATCCGTACATAGCGCCGGTCGAGCTATCCGAGGCCACGCCGGAACAGCTTGAAGCGATGAAGGTCACGCCATCAGCCAAGAAAGTTTCGGAATATGTGCGCACCCTTGCGCATGACCCTGAGAGCTACCTTGCTCGCACCGTCTTGTTCAACGCAATCATGTATGTCGAAGGCGGGCTTGCCCGCCCTGACCGCGAGCTTGGTGCATTAGGTGCGTCCATCGTCAATGGCTGCAAATTCTGCGCCGTTGTTCACGCCCGCAGGCATGCAGAGCTGACCAAGAACGACGAAGTGGTCACCGCGCTCTATCTCGATAAACCTGAAGCGCTCGGCCCACGCGATGCGGCAATCTACAGTTTTGCCCGCCGCCTGTCGGCGGCCCCGTCGGAAGCGACGGCAGACGATATCGCCGCGCTTCGATCAGTCGGCATGGACGACCGCGAGATTATCGACCTGATCCACGCCATATCGATCTTCGGCTGGGCAAACCGGCTGATGCACGTTCTCGGCCATGCAGAGAGCGGGTGATGATGTCGCATGCGGTCGAAGCAGTCCGTCTCACACTTTCCGAAGGGCCAACCAGAAATGCTTGAACTCAAAGATGTAAAGCTGTCTTACGGAAGCACGCAGGTTCTGAACGGCGTCAATCTCTCGGTAAAGCGGGGTGACGTGGTTTCGATCATCGGCCCCAGCGGCACCGGCAAGACCACGTTGCTGAAATGCATCAACTACCTGGCCAAGCCGTCGTCAGGAACCATCGCGTTCGATCAGATCCGGATGGATTACCAGCGTGCCGACAAGGTCGCTGTCCAGGCGATCCGGTTGCGAACGGCGATGGTCTTTCAACAATTCAACGTCTTCAAGAACATGACGGTCCTGCAGAACGTGATGGATCCACTGGTCGTCGTGCAGCGCAAGTCCGCGGACGAGGCGCGGGAGATCGCCTTGCGGGAGCTCGAGCGGGTCGGCCTCACCCCGAAGCGAGACAGCTATCCCTCCCAACTGTCGGGCGGCCAGCTCCAGCGCACCGGCATTGCGCGCGCCCTGGCGGTTCGTCCCGACGTGATACTCTTCGATGAGCCTACGTCATCGCTGGATCCAGAACTCGTCGGTGAAGTCCTGAAGGTGATCAAGGACGTCACCTCATCAGGGATCACTTCGCTGCTTGTGACCCACGAGATGCAATTCGCAAGGAACATCTCCAACCGGATCGTCTTCATGGACCGCGGCGTGGTCGCCGCCGATGGCAGCCCGGCTGATATCTTCGACGCGCCTTCCAGCCCACGACTTGCTCAATTCCTGCAGTCAGAACTCGCTTTTCAATAATCCAACAACAAGGGAACCAAGACATGTCTGCAATCACATCCAATTTCTCTCGCCGCTATGCCCTGGCCATCGCCGGCGGCATCGCGATTGCCCTTGCAACGGCGGGGGTCAGCTATGGCCAGACCGTTCGCACGATCAAGATCGCTACGTCTGCCGAATCCAAGCCGCTGGCATGGGGCGCGATCGGCGTCGAGCCGCAAGGCTATGAGCCCGACCTTCTGAAGGCGATCAACGCAAAGCTGCCGCAATACAAGTTCGAAATGGAAGGCGTCTCCGACATTGCCCAGGAAACCGGTCTCGCTACGGGCAAGTACGACATTGCGGTGGGTGGCTACTACAAGTCGCCCGAGCGCTCCAAGCAGTTCTTCATTCCGGAAAATCCTATGGGCGCCAGCCTGATGAAGATCTACAGCAAGAAAGACAGCGGCATCAAGGAAATGAAAGACCTGGTCGGCAAGAGGATCGTTCCGACCACGGCCGGCGGTGGAACCTACAAGTTCATCATGAACTGGCAGAAAGAAAACCCGCAATACAAGCTCGATGTCACGGCATCGAGTGCAGGCATTCCCTACCCGAACCGGCTGGACGAAGTTCAGAACGGTAAGTTCGACGCTCTCGTCTTGCCGTCCAATCTCGGTGAGCAGACCGTCATCGAGCAAAAGAAACTCGATATCGTGGCGTCCGAACCAGTGTTCAGCAACAACACCTACATGCTGATCCACAGATCAGACGAGAACAAGGTTCTGGCTGACGATGTGAACAAGGTTCTCAAGGAATTGAAAGACGACGGCACGATCGAGAAGCTCTCGCAGAAGTGGTTCGGCGAGGGCATCGTCCAGTACATGAAATAGCACGGCCGTCGAGGGCCATATTCGCTAGTCAGCGGCAAGGCTGAATTGCAAGAAGGAGCGTTTCAAAGTGGATGTATCTGCTATGATTCCCGAGTTGCTCTCGGCACTGCCGCTGACGCTCGCCATCACGTTTACGGCCCTCATTTCCGGGTTCTGCCTGGCACTCATCGCGACAACCCTCCGGGTCCGCAGGGTGCCAGTCATAAGTCACCTAGTGGACCTCTACGTATCTTATGCCCGGAGTGTTCCTGTCGTACTGCAGTTGTTCGTCGCGTTTTATGGGCTTCCGCTGTTGGTGATCCTGTTCGGCGCCAAAGATTTTATTTCGGCGACGATGGCTGCCATGGTGGGGTTGAGTCTCTACCACGGCGGCTATCTGTCGGAAGTCATGCGGCCTGCATATCTGGCCGTCGATCGCGGCCAGCACGATGCGGCCGACAGCCTTGGATATACGTTCCGACAGAAAATTACTCGCGTCGTGGGTCCTCAGGCGGTGCACTTCGCTTTGCCGGGCTATGGGAACTCCATCATCTATCTGATCCATAACGTTGCGCTGGTCATGTACATCGGGGCGGCCGACGTCATGGCGACCGCGCATCTGATCATGGAGCGCGACTACAACCAGTTCCAGTTCGAAACCTACCTCGTCCTGGCGGTCATCTATTCGCTGATGTGCCTGGTCGCATGGCTCATCGTGCGCTTCTTCGAGCTTCGATCACCGATGCAAGCGCCTGAGGCGACGACAACAACTCCGATCAAGAACGAGCTCCTCGCGAGCGTCTGACGTAAGGGTATTCAACCATGTTTGATACCGATATTTTGCTCCAGGACACTCAGGAAATTCTGAGTGCCGTACCCGTGACGATTGGAATGGCGCTCATGATTTTTGTCCTGTCTACGATAGTCGGCAGCATATTCGCGCTTATCGAATACAGACGGGTGCCGGTGCTGCGAGAGCTCATCATGACTTACAAGATCGTCTTCAAGGGCGTTCCGATGGTCATCGTGATTTTCCTCGCCTATTTCGGTCTGCCGCCCGCATTCCAGTTCCTGTTCTCATTGCTGGGGATCAACTTCAACGCCCACGAAACCCCCAATTGGGTCATCCTTGTCGTTGCGATTACCGGCTGTGTCGCCGCGTTCCAATCGGAGATTATCAAGGGAGCCCTGAATGCATTCGACACCGGTCAGTCGGACGCAGCCCATTCGCTGGGCTATACGGGCGGCCAACTGTTCCGACGTATCCTTTTTCCCCAGGTGGCCCTCACGGCAATTCCTGACCTGACAACTTCGATGATGGTCATCATGAAGGCCCTTTCTCTCGGATTCGCCATCGAGGTTGTCGATATCTTCGCCCAGTCCCAGTTGACCGCCGCGCTGAACTACTACTACCTCGAAGCCTTCGTGATTGCCGTCGTGATCTATATGGTGATTGCCTATATCGTCACACAGATTGCCGACAGGCTGGAGCAGGCGCTGAGGGTGCGGACGTGAGGCGGATGTGGGATAGAATCGTCAAGCTTCGGATATCGACCCGCAGCTGGGAGGCAATTCTTTCGGAGATGAAAAGCTTGAGGAGAAACCCAAGTAGCCGATGTATGTATCGGTGAGTTTCATGCGCTTGGTTAGGTGCGCGGCGTCGACCTGGCACCACTCGACCAGTTGCAGAACGTCATCTGCGTGCGCGCCTTCCCCAAGACGCTCTCGGCCAACCTGCGCTGCGGCTATATCGCGGCGCGTCAAGACCTGATCGCTTCCCTGGCCGAGTTGAAGATGCTGACGAACGTCAACAGCTCGGGACATATCGAGCGGCTGATCCATGGGCTGATCAGTGAGGGCCACTATCGGCGGACGAAGGCAGGCATTCGCGTCAACATCGCTTGGGCCTCCGATCCTCGTTTTTTTGACTTCCTGCTTCGAGCGACAACGGCCGGCCTAAATCGACTGTAGCGACATAGCGGGCCTTGCATGGATCTGCATTTTTTTTGCACAGAGGAGAGTCGCCACCCCCAAGCTTGGCAGGCGAAGTTGATCGCCTACATGACCGCGAGCGCCTGCAACAGCGGGCGCTTCCTAGTTAGGAATGCGTTGGCCATAGTTGTGAACTCCTTGATGTTCTCGTCCTTCTCTTCGACGCGCTGTCCGTTCCTCACCAGCCGTTCGCCAACACTGTCGAGGAATTCCCAGACGAAATCCGCAAGATCCTCAGCTGATTGCTTGCCCTGCTCGAGTGCGAGCATAAACATCTGGTAGACATGGGGCACGAATATGCCGCCGCGAGTCACGGGTGAAGCAAGATGCGTAAGTTCCGTGCGCCAAGCGCGCGGCTGCGGATATGGCGGTTCAGCTTGTTGCATCGCTCGGTAGTCTGTTTTGTTGGCGTTTGCGCCGGGAGGGCAAAACCTGCTCCCGTCAGAACGGTCAACGCCTCGACAACCTCGCCCACCTTCAAGGTTCAGAGTTGGGGACGTTCCATCAGCTCATGGGTGCTATGGCCAATCTATGTGCTTGATATTTTAGCATTTTTTCTCTAACATCAAATCGCTAGGACCTGCCGAGTGCACTCGAATTTACGCCAGAATACGACCCTTTTCGCCACGTTTCGATCTCTCATTGCACACGGAGCGCACACGAAAAAATGGCCACCTACACAAAGCTCTCGTCCGGTTCCTGGCGTGTCCAAGTCCGTCGCAAAGGTCGCTACGTCAGCGAGACCTTCTTGCGCCGAGACGATGCACGACGCAGGGCAACCGAAACCGAGCGCCAAGTCGATCGCGTGAGACGCCGACCAAGTCCCGTATAGCGCGCCTGAAAACCTTCGGCGAACTCATCGACCTTCATATCGGCGACATGTGCGATGTAGGCAAGTCCCCTCGCCGCTCCAAGACCGCAGTCCTCAATTATGCTCCAAAGACATCTGGGGAAGTGCAACATCTCGCGGGTAAACAATCGCTACTAAAAGACCTGCCGGGCGCTTTCCGAATGCTGTATTTCTAAGGAAAATTGGGGCGGCCTGGTTCGTCCTAAAGACTGTTGACCAAGCCTCGACCGATCACATCGCGCAGCACTTCGCTTGCTCCGCCCCAAATGGACTGTACGGCACTGTCGAGGAGATCCTGCGTGCAACGCTCACCTGATACGCCGCTTATGCCTTGGGCGCCGTGTAGCTGGACCGACAGGGCAGCAACAGATTTCAGCGTTTCCGTCGCCCGCAACTTTGCCAGGCTCGCAGCCCTCGGGTTGAGGCCGCTACGGGACTGCTCGATGATGCATGCGTCGATATAGGCCTGATTGACGGTGCATTCGCCGTAGAGATCCGCCAAGCGGCAATAGTTGACCTGATAGTCGAGAAGGCTGCCCCTGGATGTCTTTCGGCGCCCGCAGAAGCCGATCAACTCTTGCAGAATGGTGACCGCGTTCGTCTGGGCATAGATTGCGAGCATCAAACGCTCGAGACCCAGGAAGGTCAAAAGGTAGAACAAGCCGCGACCCTCGGCACCCAGCAGCTTGTCTCCGCCTACACGGCAATCGTCGAAGACGATCGTGCTGGTGTCGAGGGCGCGCATTCCGGATTTGGCGATGGGTTCTCGGCTGAGGCCCTGCCTATCCGCGTCGACGATCAGGAGGCTCAACTGCGGGGCCTGCTCCAGGGCCAGGCCTGCCTTGCGCGCGGCGACGACGATTACATCAGCCGAAAAGCCATTCGATATATGTTTCTTTTCGCCGTTGATGGCGAAATCGCCGTCAATCCGGGCGACGGAGGTCTTCATATGCGCGACCTCGCTACCCGATTGCGGTTCCGTCATGGCGATTGCCCCGAGCTTTGCGCCCGAACACAAACCCGGAACATAGTCCTGCTTCTGATTTTCCGTCGCCAGCTTGAGAAAATATGGCGCTACAATATCGCTCTGCAAAAAGGTCAGAAAGCCGGAGAGCCGTCGTTTCGCCAGCTCCTCGGCAATGACCACGGCTTCGGTGAACGGGGCATCGCAGCCGCCGTGGCCACTAGGAGCCGTGCGGCACAGCAGGCCGGCCGCACCAGCCTTGAGCCAGGCATCGCGCGGGATGCGGCCCTGCATCTCCCAGTCACCGTGGTATGGCGCTATCTCGCTGTCGAGGAAATCCGCAACATAGAGGCGGAAACGGTCATCCGTATGTGAAAAAAGACTTCGTTTGATCATGGCATACCTCAATGATCGGCCCGGTTCGAGATGGCTCAGGCATTGCCGGTGCCTCAATAATAGGAGCTGGCGCTGTCGAGGCGCTGCAATTCGTCGGCCACAAGGTGCAGCGTCGCACCTTCGAGGATCTGTGCGAGTTGGGCTGGCGTCGTTGCACTGGCGATCGGCGCGGCAAGACCCGGGCGACTGTTGAGCCAGGCGATCGCCACGCTCGCCGGGGCAACGCCGTGGGCAAGAGCAATCTCGTCGAGGGCGTCGAGTATCCGTAGCCCCCGTTCGTTGAGGTAGGCCTTCATGAAGAAGCCGCGGGCCGGGCTCTTGCGAAAATCGCTCCGCGCCCGATATTTTCCGGAGAGAAAGCCGCGCGCCAGCGAGAAGTAGCTTGTGACCGCGATTTCATGGGCAGAGCAGAAGGCCGCGAGGTCCCCTTCGTGCTCTCCCCGATCGTACAGATTGTAGTGCGCCTGCACTGTCTCGAATCGGGGCCAGCCTTCGTGCCTGGAAATATGCTCGGCCGTGCCAAGCTGTTGCGTTCCATGATGGCACGCGCCGATCGCGCGGACTTTTCCCTCCCGCACTAGGTCAGCGAAGATACCCAGCGTCTCCTCGATGGGGACCTGCAGATCTTCCCGATGGGCAAGATAGAGATCGATGTAATCGGTCGAAAGGCGCCGCAGGGAAGCCTCAATGGCCTCTGTCACATAGCGCCGTGACAGGCCCTCTCTCCCGGTGCCCATGGCGAAGCCGACCTTCGTCGTCAGCACGATCCGGTCGCGGTTGTGGCGCGCCTTGATCCAATTGCCGATGATCGTTTCCGATATGCCACCCGGATTGCCGGGCGCCCAATTGGAATAGACATCAGCGGTGTCGATGAGGTTGAATCCGCGGTCGACGAAAGCGTCGAGGACCCTGAAGGATCCGCGTTCGTCGATCGTCCAGCCGAAGACGTTTCCACCAAGTCCCAAGGGCGCTACGAGAAGCCCCGAGCGACCGAGCCTGCGCCTATTCATTGCAACCAACCTGTCTCGACCAGCTGCCGGCGTCTGCGGAAGACGAACGGGACAGGTCCGCGGGGCGCCAGTTGGGCGCGCAGGAAGGGGCGCAGGTTGCCGGGCGCGCAGGCCGGTGCGATCTCGAATTCCAGGGCGCACGTGACGGTGTGTAGCGACCTGGAAAGCAGGCGCAGCATGAACCGTGTCTGCTTGCGCGCCGTGGGGCTAAGGCCGAAAGGCATGAAGCATTCGGGGTCCTCGCTTTCCGCCATGAAGCGGCGGCCGTAGAAACGGCTCGGCTCCCGCCAGCAGCGCTGGTCGTGATGCATGAGCCAGGGCGAGAACAGGACGGTCGCGCCGGTCGGAATGGTCATGCCGTCGACGGACATGCTTCGACCGGCCGTGCGGTAGACGAAAGGATGCTCCGGATAGAGGCGCGCGGTCTCCTTTGCGACCGACATGGCCAGGGAGCGGCCGTCCGGCCTGGCGCCGGCGTCCTGCTCCCCGGCCAGCGCAGCCGCAAGCGCGTCATCCCTTGCCAGATGCACAAGCGCCCAGAACAGGCCCAGCCCGTCGACGTTCAGCCGATCCTTGAGGATGCGGAACAGGATGGGGCGCAGCAGGTTCACCCGCGCGTCTGGTTCGATTTCTTCTGGCAGTGCCCCAGCCAGGGCGGCGACGAATGTCGGGTCGCCCGGCCTCGCCGCTTCGATGCTGGCCGCGACCACCTGGTCAAGGAAGGCACGGATCTTGATGAACTCCTCGGAGCTTTCGGCGGAATGCAGCGTCTCCGCCGTCTTGTTGAACACAAAGCGGTGGAAGGACTGCATCGCGATCAGCCCCTGCGCCAAGGTGGCCGGATCGGCCACCGAGCCGAAGATCGTAGGCGCCACCGAGCGAACCGCCCACAGCCGCGTCAAGTCGCGAAGGTCGTCGACCGTGCCCTGCACCTCGGCGATGAATGCATCGGCCGCAGCGTCCGCGGCCGCGTCGAACTGCGCTTCCGACGCCGCCTCGGCCTGCGAAAGGGCCCGGCGGAGTGCCAGTCCGACCCGTGCCCAGGAGGCGCCTTGGCCATCTGCGCCGAGAAGCATGCGCGTGGTGTTGGCATTGCTCCTTACGTCGCCGAAAGTGGCCAGCAGCTGGGCGGCGTTCTCTTTCCACGAGCGCAGGCCTTGCTCACCGCTCAAAAGGTAGGTGTCCCGGTCGTCGCCCGTATGTAGGACAACGAGGTCGCCGTGCCGTCGGGATGCTTCCTCGGCTACTTTCAGCAGGCCGAGATTCTGGTAGAGTGCCGAGTTGGCGTCGAAGACGGGGCATGCAGCCACCGGAGGACCCTCCTGTGAGAAACCGGAATCAGTGCCCATGAGGGACACCCACGCCAAGCCCGGAATGGACGTAGCGGGCGCGCGCCTTGCCGGCGGCAGTGATGACCTCCTTGCGGTCGAGTTTGGAGTTGTTGTTCAGCTTGACTTCGAAATTCGCATACCAGAAGCGTGGGACGAGATAGGACGGGAGCTCGGTCGCGAGCCGCTCGGCAAGGGCCCGCAGATCCGCCGCACCGCGTGGTCCGAGGACGAAGGCATTTAGCGCACGCGGCTGGCCGTCGAGCGAATAGACGCTGACCACCGCATCATCGACGCCTTCAAGCGAGCGCACATGCTTCTCGACATCATCGAGATCGACCCTCACGCCCTGGATTTTCGTTTCCCGGTCGATGCGCCCCTTGAAGTACCAGAGGCCGTCCTTCGCCCGATATCCCCAGTCCCCTGTGCGGTAGAGCCCCGGCTTGGGGAAGGCCGTTGCCTGCTTCTCCGGCAGGTTGATGTAGCCGTTGCCGACGCTGAGGCCGCGGATGTAGATTTCGCCCGCCAGCGGTTCGCTCCCATCCTCCGCGCCCGCTTCGGCCTGGGCGAAGTGTTCGAGCACGGTGCCGGGGCGCGCATAGCCGATCGGCAGCTCGTGCGTATCCGTCAGGTGCGCCTCGGTGATGTCTACGCCGGTGACGGCGACAGTGCATTCGGTCGGCCCGTAGGTGTTGACGACCCGGCATCCTGGGAAACGCTCGAAAAGCTGGCGGACGATCATTTTTGTAAGTGGCTCGCCGCAGAAGAGGAATGTCCTGCAATCGGGAAGAGCCTCGCCGGTGAAGCGCGGATTCTTGAGGAAGAGACGAATGATCGATGGCGTGGAGACCCACAGCGAAACGCGATCGGCCGCCACCCTCTGGATCAGTCCGCTGGAATTTGCCAGGTCCGCGTGATCGAGCGCTGTCACCGGCAGCAGATGAAGCCAGGCGGTCCAGATCTCGAAGAGCGATACGTCGAAGCAGTAGCGGATGTTGCCGGACACGCCCTGCCACATCGCCGCCTCGGGCAGGAGCACGTCGAGCCAGTCTATGAAGTCGATGAGATTGGCATAGCTCACCTGAATGCCCTTCGGCTGGCCGAGCGTGCCGGAGGAAAACATTATGTAGGCCACGTCATGCGGATTGATGCCGGCGTTTGGCGCCCGGCAGGCGGTATCGAAGGCCAGACCCGTGCAGTCGTCTTCGCAGCCGATGTGAACGACCGACACAAGATCAGCGATCTGCGCCTCGATCCTCGTATCCGTATCGGCGATGAGCAGGGCTCCGGCGCCGCAGGCCGACGCGATCTGGCGCACACGTTCCACCGGTGTCTCCGGCTCTACCGGCACCAACGCCCAGCCACCGGTCAGGCACGCCCAGTATGCGATCATGTAGCGATGGTCCTTGTGGCCCCAGATCAGGACCGGGGGACGCTCCGGTCCTGCAAGCGGGCCGCTGGCAAGATCATGGCGGAGATTGGCGGCCCGGCGATACAGCTCCGCATAACTGAGCTCGCCCCCCGCGTAGCGGCAGCTTGCAGCCGTCTCGCCAGCGAAGCTTTCGAAGATCGCGTGCAGACGCTCTTCCACGGTGGGTTGGAAGGTCTCGTGACGGTTGGGAAGAGCCGTCATACCACTGCCTGCGCCTGGACGCTCCTGCCTACGAAACTCGCGAGGCTCTCCACGCTCGTGAAGTGCTCTGGGAGCAGTTGCGCCGGATCGATGTCCAGACTCGGCACGCTTTCTTCGATGAGGAGGAAGAGTTCCAGCATAAGGCCGCTGTCGATGCCTAGGTCCTGCAGGCGCGTCTCGGGCGCAAGCCCATTCTGGTTCGGGAGTTCGAGAAGTTCGACAATGGCTTTAATGATGATGGCTTCCAACTCGTTCATGATGGGGTTTCCTCTGCGGCAATGGGGTGATCAAGCGTGTTGACGAGCAGGTCCCGCAGGACATGCCTGTCGATCTTTCCGTTCTGGTTACGCCTCAATTCGTCGACGATGATAATGCGGGCGGGCACGACGTGGTGTTCCAGGCGTTCGCGGCACCAGTCGAGAAGGGCTCTCGGCTTGGCGTCCTGCCCGGGATGCAGCGTGACGAAGGCGACGGGGCGTTCTCCATGGGTCGGATGCGTCTCGCCGATCGCGGCGGCCTGAGACACGACCGGATGAGACGTAAGCATGCGCTCGATCTCGGAAGGGGCCACCTTCTGACCGCCGACCTTGAGAATGTCGTCGTCGCGGGCGATGAAGTAGAGAAAGCCGTCTTCGTCTAGCCGGCAGGTGTCGCCGGTGAAAAGAACGACTTCCTGGGTCTCGGGGCACATGCGCAACTTTTCCGCCGTCTTGGCGGGATTATTCCAGTAGCCTTTCATCACAGTGCTTCCCCGGATGACGAGCTCACCGGTCGCGTTGCGGAAGTGACGCCGGCCTTCCTTGTCCACCAGCCAGAGCTCCGTGTTGGGAATGGCTTTTCCCACGCTCATCTTGCGCGTTTCGAGCTCCGCCGGATCGAGATAGGTGCAACGATGGCACTCAGTGAGGCCGTACATGGAGAAGATGGTCGCGTGGCAGAACATAGCCGCCAGCTTGTCGATGCTGCCGCTGTGGAGCGCTGCCGATGTGCTCGTCAGGCAGCGGACGCGACCGACCTCGAAACGGTCCACCAAAGGTTCGATCAGCGGAACCATGGTTGGCACGATCGGGAAGACCGTCGCCCCGCAAGAGACCAGATGGGAAAGCGCAAAGAACGGTTGAGCGAAACTCACTTCGACATAGAGCGTCGCGCCGACGAGCGTGGCCATGGTCAGTTGGTGGAGCCCGTAATCGAAGCTAAGCGGAATAGCGCAGAAGACGACGTCGTCGGACCGGTAACCCAGATAGGTCGACACTGAACGGGCGGCCGACGTGATATTGAGATGCGTGAGCATGACTCCCTTGGGATCGCCCGTGGAGCCGGACGTATAGATGATAGCGGCCAGATCACGGTCGATGATGTCGGCGAGCGGCCGGGCGACGGGCGTCGCCTCGGCGGCGGCGGTGTCTTCATCGAATACGATCAGGTCCTGTCCGAGAAGGCCGGTGCCGACATACATTAGCAGGTAAGGTGGAAGGCTCGTCTGGGCGATGGCCGCCTGCACCATTGGCAGGAGGAGTTCGTCCATGACGACGGCCTTGGGCTCGCAATTGCCGACGATCCAAGCGAACTTTTCTTTCTTGGTGTCGGGGCTGAGCGGCACGGCCACCGCCCCGGCGAGCACGATGCCCCAGAAGGTGACGCAAAAGCCGATGGAGTTCGACATCAAGAGCACGACGCGGTCGCCGCGACCGATCCCGGCCTGTTGCAGGTCGCGCGCGATCGCAGAGGCCAGCAGGACGATTCGGGCATAGTTCAGCTCGCGCAGCCCGTCGCGCAGGGCGATTTGATCGCCACGTACCGCGGCAGTATCGAGCAGGAAGCTGGAAAGCAAATTTGGAGAACGTTTCATTGCCATACCCCGTTCATCGATCTGTGAAGCTGGAAAGCTCCGATGAAGGCGCCCATTCCGACAGACACAAGCGTGAGGGGATCCTGACGGTCAGGCGCCTTCGCAAGGAGATTGGACAGCAGGACGAACGGATCGGCCGTGTAGCAATGCCCGATATCCGGCAGGAGGCCGAGATCGACCCTGTCGAAAGCGAGGTCATGGTTCTGGCTCATCTGCTTCCAGACGAGCTGGTTGACGTTGTGCGGGAGCAGACGTGACGACCCGCTCCAGTCGAACCGCGTTTCGTCGAGGGCGGCCTTGACCATCCCGTTGTGGGCGGCGAAGAACGCGCTCATCTCGCTGTGCGTGCCGGCACGACCGCTGCGGAATTCCGGCCGCATGTGCAACGCAATCGGCGCGAAGCGCCACCCGCCGTGCTCATTGTCGACGATCAGACCGTAATAGGCCTCGCCCATGAGAGTACATCCGGGAACGTAGCGTTCGGACAGCGGCAGCCCCCTATGCCCGTCCCCCGCGAGCAGGAGCACGCAGCGGGAAAGTCCGCTGCGCAGGAGGCTCTCCGCCATTTCGAGCGCCCAGAACATGCCACCGCAATTGTACTGGTCGACTTCGTATCGCGTACGCACGTCGGCGAGGAGCGGGTGGTCGGGAAGCTCGCTGAGCGGCGAGCTGCCTTCCGGATATTGCAGCGGCAGGGCGTGAACGTAGATGGCGGCATCCGGTGCCAGGCCCTCGTGCTTTTGCAGCAGGCTGTCGAGAACCGCCTCGAATGCGCCAGTGGGAGACGTTCCGTCCGCTGCGGTGGAGACCTGGTTGATGCCGAAGAGCCTGGAAAAGACCTGCGCCTGCGAACGCGAGCCACCGGCAGCGCGGACGATCTCTTCCGCTTCAATGCGGCCATCCGGGACATGAGCACTTATGGCAACCAGTCTCATGGTACAATCTCCTTAGTCGGCGCTGAAACCGATGCCGGTCAGGCTGAATTTGTCATGGACGATGATGAGATAGTCGTTTCCGGGCTTTCCCTGATCGGCGAGTACGGCGAAGGGTGCGCTGCACAGCAGCCGCTTGTCCTGGACGAGCACCGGTCCAGGCCAACCCGCCCGATCGGCGGTCTCAGCGTCGGCGATGAGCGTGCAGGCCTGCGAATTGAGACACAGATCCTGCGCCATGATACGAAGGTGTTCCGCCAAGCCGATGCGTGCGATCTCGTGACGGCGACGGTAACCGCGGTAGCGCAGCGGACCCTCATTGCCCCGCTGGACCAGCACCAGACTGGCCGAGTTGAGAGGATCGACCCTATCGACAAGCTCCGACCTATAGAGAAGGTGCTTCTGATCCATGACCATCAGCAGCGCCTTGTTTCGCGGCCCTGTCAGGTAGCGCTCGATGCAATGGAGAGCAAAAAGCGGGGCGGAAGCACCGCGGTCGGATATCGCGAAGCCGAGCCCTTCCGAAAGGTCGAGCGTGTGCAGCGCGAAGTTCGTCACCGAAGTGCCGAGATGAACATCGGGCAGCCAATGCGCAAGGATGATCAGATCGATATTGGAAAGATCGGCGCGGGCGGACAGGGATGGCAACAGTGCCCGCACCATCTCAACGAAGGGGGCGCGATCGTCGGCGCTCAGCCAGCGGACGACGTTGCTGTCGTCTTCGGTATAGGCTCTGCCGTTCGATTTGAAGAAGCGGCGCGTATAATCTTCCCAATAGTCAACCTGATCGGCGAAGGCCGCCGCCGCCGGTTCGAGCCCGCCGAAGGTGCCGCAGACGATGGTGCGCGGATCAATGAACATGCTCATGCGGCACTCCTGAAACATACGAACGGAAGGCATTCAGCACGTGAATGTTCGTGGTTCCTTCCATGTATTCAAAGGCCTTGGCGTCGCGCGTCTTGCGGCGAAGCACGGGATCCATCATCAGCTGCGCAGAACAATCGAGGGAGAAGGCTCTTTCGACCACCTGATCGGCAAAGGCGACGGCTTGCAGCTTGATGAGGCTGATTTCCTGCGTCTTCGGGCGTCCGGCTTCATAGGCCGCAAGCACTCTGTCGAGCCGTCGCAAGAGCGCCGCATGGCGCAGGCGCAGGTCCGCGAGACGAGGTTCGACGCCATGCGTGGCTTCGCTCAGATAGTCGAGTATGCCGCGGCCCGTCCCGAGTGCGAGGGCAGCGACAATCGGCCGGTTCCGTTCGAACACATCGTTGATGGCGACGAAGCCGTCCTGCAGCGAGGGCCTCCCGTCGCCGAGGATCATGTCCGGTTGGACAGGAAGATCCTCGACCATCAGACGGCAAAGATCGGCGCCGTGCAGGCCGAATGTCGGCAGTCTCTCGATAGTGAGATGGCGGGCATGGCACTCGCGGTCGATCATGACCAGCACCGGACGGCCGGAACGCTCGTCGCGGGCAAAAAGCAAGCCCACGGCAGCGCGCTCGACGTTTCCGACGATCATCTTGTGCGCGTTGAGTCGAAGCGTTCCCGCCTTGTCGCAGAGATGAGAATTCCCCTGCGAAGGATCGGAGCCCCCCGTCGGTTCGGTCACGGCGAAGAACGTGCCCTGCGGTCCGCGTTGATAGGCGCGAAAGAAGCGCTCGATCTGTTCCGGCGTTCCCATCTTCTGGACGACCCCGCCAGAAAGCGACGGCCCCTGAAGCGCTAGGATACAGCTTGCGTCCGCCCTCGCTATGCGCTCGATCATGGCGATTTGCAGGGCGTAGCTGCATCCGTCGAGATCAAGACCCGCCTGCTCGATCGGAAAGCAATTGTGGCGGGCGGGCACGCCGATCAGGGTCAAGGCACGCAGGAGCGGATTGGTCCAAAGGTCGCGCCATGCCTCCGGATCGTTTTCGAGCCTGGCGCCTGTCGCAACGAGAAGCGGGCGCAGCGCATCAAGCTTGGCCAGGCACGGGTGATCGAAAACGTTGGATTCCGATGCCGAACGGATGAAAGCCGGTGCCGGCGTCAGACTGCGGGGCGTCTGGTCCGCCAGAATGATAGCGTTCGAGGCCCGCTGGCGCACGAGGGTGAGGCGATCACCGTCGATCATCACCTCGGCGGGCTGTCCGAAACCGAGAAAGTTCACTGGCGAAGCGGTCGCGCCATAGGCTCCGGACTGATGAATGCAGACGAGGTCGCCAGCCGACGGCGACATCATGGGCACATCCTTGCCAATGATGTCCATCGGCGTGCAGAGCGGTCCAGTCAGTGTCCAGTTGCCCTTGGCAGCGTCGCTCTCCGGGTGTTTGCGCAGGAGGGTCATGGGAAAATTCTTGCGCATGAGCACGCCATTTCCCGAAGCGGCCGAATTGATGTTCGATCCGCCGTCGCAGATGGCGAAATTCTCGCCCTTCATCGTCTTATGCTGGCGCACCGAAACGACGAAGCGGCCGGCGCTCGCCACCATGTAGCGGCCAAGCTCGATGCAGATCCTGGTTTGCGGGTTCGCGTGTTCGTATGCCGCGAGGACCGGATTCAGATCCTGTCCCAGCGCGCAAAGATCCAGCTCGGCTTCACCTTCATAATAGGGAACGCCGAAGCCGCCGCCGATGTCGACGAATTGAAGTGGGTAGCGCAGATGGTCGCGGACGTCATCGGCAAGGCTGAGGATATGGCGGCTGTTGCTGACGATAGCCATGTGGTCCAGGATGCGCGTGCCCATATAGACATGCAGACCGACGATCCGGACATGGCCATAGGCTGCGGCGTCCCGCAGCACGTTGGACAGGGTAGATTGGTCGATCCCGAACTGGCTCGCCTTACCGCTCATGTTGAGCTTGGCGCCGGGGAACTGGAAGTCGGGGTTGATGCGCAGGGCGACGGTCTGGATCTTGCCGTGCTCGCCAGCGATGGCTTCAAGCTGCCGGAGCTCCTCGCCGGATTCGACGACGACGGCCTTGATCCCTTCCGAAACGCATTGGCGCAGCTCTGCCCCGGACTTCGCCGGGCCGACGAAAAGTGTCTGCTGCGCCGGCGCGCCGGCCGCGATCGCCGTCTCCAGTTCCAGCATGGAGCAGACCTCGCATCCCATCCCGGCGCGCACGAGTTCGCGCACGACGGACAGGTTCGGGTTGGCCTTCAGCGAGTAGAAGAACGCCACCGAAGGGAATGTCGTCTTCAAAGCCGCGTAACGCGCGCGCAGAAGTGCCGCGTCGAACAGGTAGAACGGTGTTCCGACTGCCTCTGCGATCTCCCAAAGGCGCTTGTCATCCCCCACCATTGTCGTCACTGCCCCGTCAGTTCGACGGCTGTAGCGACCTTCGCTTCGACGAAAAGCGAAAGCTCGTCGATGTTGCGGAAAATGGTGGACGTGGCGATGTCGAGCTCGCCGAGCAGGTCGAAGACATCGACGCGAATTTGCTCGCTCAGGCTCGAGAGAAAATGCACGAACTCGAGCGAATCCATGATGCCCGTCGGGCCATAGATCTGAGCGCCGCCCAACACGTCATCGATACGTGTCGGGCCAAGTCCGGTCTGTTCCAGCGCATGCCGGATGGTGGATTTTGTATCGAGCATTTCGGGGCTCCCCAATCGCCATTTCACTCTACTTGTTTCTACCCATAATATCTGCCCAGAACTCTTCAGCCTCTTGACACCATGCTCTAGTTCACGCTCACCAAAGCTGAGGAAGCGGTCATTCCAAGCCCGATGCTGAACAGCAGGACGAGGTCGGATGGGCCGACCACGCTATGCCTTCGGGCATGCTGCAGGTTGATGAAGGGATCCGCGCCGAAGCAGTGGCCGTAGTGCGGGATGGTGGAAAGCACGATCCGGTCGAGGCCGATGCCAAGCCGCCTGGCGATCTGCGCCCAGGACGGGATGTTGACGTTGTGCGGCAGGATGCAGCGCAGATCGTCAAGGCCGACGCCGAAGCGGGCGAGGGAACGCTGGATGCTGTCGCAGGCGAAATCGACATAGGCATCGGCGAAGCCGTCCGCCAACGGCTCGTGGGGCTCGCCCTTGATGATTGCAAACCGCCCATCGTGACGCGTGGCGCTGGCGAGCACGTGATAGGGTCCGCTGCCCCGCCCCACCAGAAGCGCGCAGGCGGCCTCGCCCATGATGGTCGCGTTCTCGATCACCCTTATGCCGAGGTGAAAGGCCTTTTCGCCGATGAGGACCAGAGCGACGTCGTCCTTGGCCAGGATGCTGTCGAGGAGATCGAGAATGCTCAAGCCGGTCGCGCAATGGCTCATGGCGGCGCTGAAGACCTCGATGCCCTTTGCCGAGAAGGCCGCCAGCACCTCGCCATGACAACCATCGATGATGCTGGTCGTCGGCAAGGTGTGGCAATGGACGACATGGGTCAGCCGTGCCCCGATATCGTCGTTTCGGGCGAGAAGCACGTCTGCCGCAACACCGACCAGGTCGGGCAGCGATTGCTCCGGATCGCAATGGAAGGTGTCGAAACCGAAGAAGCGGCCGAACATCCGATGCTGGTCGCGCGACAGCAGCAGGCTGCCCGCAATGTCGTCGAGTTTTTCCACGCGGGCGGGAAAATGAAGCTCGAGATCAAGCAGCGTTAGCATGGTTGGCCTCCGCTCCGGCATGCCTGTTGTCGGCGAAGCCGACGATGGCCCTGGTCAGGGCGGGATGACCCAGAACGGTGCGGTGATTGCAATCGTCGAGAAACAGGACGCCTGCACCCGGCGCGATAGCGAGAATGGCATGCGCCTCCTCGGCGATGACCTGCCAGTCGGCGGTGGCGTGAACGACCAGGAGGTGGTTGCCCATCCGGGCGAAGGTGCGGGGCCCGATATGCCGCGGATCGACCCGGTAGACGAACCGATAGACGCCGAGGATGGCATCCATCAGCCGGCGCGGCGCGGCGGTCTGGACGAGATAGGAATGCAGCAGGGAGCCAAGGGATTGCGGCGCGCAGACGGTGATGAGCTTGTCGGCTTTGAGACCCGCGTCCAGCGCGATGGCCGCGATGAGCCCCCCGGCGGAATGGCCGATCACGCAGTCGAACGGCCCAAACGCGCTACAATGCGCAGCGATCAGCCGGCCCTTTTCATGAAATGAGAGCGCCGCGGACTGCGACGCGCCGTCCCCCGGAAGATCCGGGACGACCACTCTGAAACCGGCATCGGCGAGCAACCGCGCCAGGGGCCACACCATCGTGCCGTCGGTGCCCCAGCCATGCAGAAGAAGGGCCCGACGTCCATTCGGGTTGCCGCAAAGCCGCACGGCAAGGGTGGCTTTTGCTGTCCTGACATGGTGATCGATGGGAAGAGCAACCGCTGGGGCCGAGGCGCGATCGCGCTCGAAACGCCGCAGCGCCAGCATGCCTCCGGCAAACGGCAGAATGGTCGTCATGAGCTGTATATCGAGGCGGCGCAGGCGCGAACGCAGATGGCGGAAGCGCGCCGGTTGCGGATCGCCGCCAAAGGCCGGAGCCGGGCGGCCGAGCCAAGGCGCACACATGCGGCGAACGCCGCCCATCAGGCACAAGGCGGGATAGGCGAGTTCAAACAACACGCTCTACCTCCCATCTGCGCGACAGTATGAGGACGCGGGCAAGGAAGGCGGTGAACATGATGGTGGCCGATGCGATGAGAATGTAGCAGATGTGCTCCATGGAGGGCTGGTCCTGAAGGACGAAAAGAACCGCGGCAACGGTTGCCAGCTCGACGGCTATGGTCAGGAGGAGCACCTTGAGGCCGTCGCCGACCTGCTCGAGGATGATCTGCATGCAGATAGCGCAGGGCAGCAGGAAGAAGGTCGGCAGAAGAAGAAGAAGAAGCCGGATCGACCGGTCGTTCAGTTCCGCTGTCTGCTGCGGCACGATGGCGTCGATGACAACTCCAGGCATGAGTGCCATGACCAGTGTGGCGAGCAGATAGAGGGTAAAGACGAAGAGAAGGCCGACAGCCAGGGGGCGCACGCTCTGCCCATGCTTCGAGTGCTCGTCCAGGGATTGGTTGGCGAGGATGGCAATAGCCGAGCCCGCGGCAACGGCGGGGATCATGAATGCAACTCGCAGCCTTATGACGATGAGAAAGGCGGATACCTCGTCCTTGCCGAAGCGGTCGAGCACTGGGAAGAGGACGGCCGCGCTGGCACTGGCGACAAGGATGGAAAAGAAGACCGGGCCACCGACATTTGTCAGAAGCCCGCGAAGCCTCCCGTAAAGCTGGGGCGCCGGCATGCTCTCTCCGCCGCGCGCCTCGCGGTGGACGAGGTAAATGACGAGGGGAAGCATGACCAGCGATCCGGCGAGATTGCCGAGCAGCACCGCGTCGAAGCCCAGCTGGTGACGTGTCAGCAGGAAATAGGTTGCCGCAAGGCTGATCGCCGCCGCCATCGCGAAGGGCACCAGCCCCATAAGCACGCGTCCGCGCCCGCGCAAAGCGCCATGGTAGACCTCGAAAATCACGAATGCCGCCATGGACAGGACTGCCAGTGGCAGCTCGGCCAGCGTCGGTTGCCAGGCCCCAGCCCGCTCTCCGAGGAAGCGCTCCACGCCATAGGCCGAGGCGGCCAGGAGGCAGAGCAGCAAAAGACCGGCGATTGCGAGGATGCGCGAAGAGCTGCGCAGGCTACCCTTCGGCAATGCATGCTTCGTGCGCGCGGCAAAAACCTGGTTGGTGACCGACAGGCCTTCCATCAGGGCGATGACGAGGAAGAAGGCCGGCTGCAGCAGGGACATCATATGGAGCGCGCCACTTTGGTCGTAGCGCGACAGCAAGGCCAGCGTGCCGAGATTGAGTGACGAAAGGACGCAGGCGCCAAGCGCGAGCGGTGCCGCGAGAGCCCCTATCTGACCGATGATACGCGTGGTCGGCTGCGGGATCGTGGCCGGGGCGGGCTGTACGGAAACGTCAATGGTCACAGGCGAACCTCCAGGTTTTCGACGACCGCTTGTCCGGGGGAAGCCATGGTCGGATCGGTCTCGATGCTTCCCTTGACTAGAACCGTGTAGGTGATGACGGGGGCTGCCGCCTCGTGCGGGCCGAGACGGCGGGTCTCGTCGGTGAGCACCAGAACCCTTCCATGGCGGTGCAGCAGGGCTCGCGCCATGGTCGTGGCGTCCTGGCGGGCGATCTCGTCGTCTACCCGCAGCGCGAAGACGGGGCCCGTCCCGCCGACAAGCGGCAGCAGCCATTGCAGGATCGGCGAGCGCGTATCCAGCTGGTGGCCGCGGTGGAGGTACAGGATTGAGAGATCAGAGCCGCCAAGGCGCGCGCGGATATCCGCCAGCAGAGGTTGAAGTGCCCCGGCGTGAGGTGCCGCATTCTCGAAGACAACCGTCTGCAGGTCGACATTGTGCGAAACCTGGTTCAGGTCCAGCCACAGCGCGACCTGCCGACGCTCCGCCGCATCGAGAGGGCGCACGCTTGCCGCGACGCTGATCGCGCCTTCGACAACATAATAGTCGGGTCCGACCTTGCCGATGATCATTGCCGGCCCCCGACGGTCGCCGGCGTCTGCCTGGCATAGGGATGCACGGCAATTTCGTAGAGGCCGATCGATCCAGCCGGGTTGGCGTAGAGTGCGCGGATCAGCGAGGCCAGATATTCAGTCGTGTTGATCCCGTGGAGCAGGAAGCCGTGGCCGCCCATGAGCTTGGACACGTTCATGAAATGCGTGCTGATCTCGTGCTGCACACCCGGATCATAGGCGAGGTCGCCGCTTGTCTCGATGAGCGCGAGCTCTTCGCGGCGGCGCGTAATCAGGTCGTGGGAGGCCGAGAAATGTGCCTTGACGAGCTGATGGTGCAGCACCTTGCGCCCAAAACTCTGCCGCGGCTCGAGATGGCGGAAGGCCGTATCAAGGGCCTGTGCAAGCAGACCCAGGCGCACTGCCGTTGCCGCGATCGCCTGGCGCAAGGCGAACCGCCCGGTTTCGCTTGCTCCGCGGACCTGCGAAAGGCAGAGCCCCAGATGGACGAGGACGATGTCTTCACTCGTCCGCTCTATGCCGATATCGGCGGTGCCGGAAGACGGTGACACCAGGGGCCGGTCATTGGCCGCGGCATGCAGCGCCAAACCGTTGCTCACCAGATAGCCGTCCAGCTCTGTTACATACCGGCAGAGCGCACGAAGGGTGACACGCACCTCACCTTGGCGGGCGAGCGAGAAAAGCTGGTCTGCTGTCAACGGAGCGGCGGTGTGGAGCATCAGGGTGCTTTGGCCAGCGCCTGGCTGGAAATATAGGTCGCAAGGTTGCCGATCACGTTGAAATCGGCCTCGCCGAGCGCGAGCGGATCGAAGCGCAGATTCTCGACCTTGTCTTCCAGAGACAGAAGGAACTGGACAAACATGAACGAGTCCAGGTCGAAGTCCCGGTCCAGCTTCATGTCTAAGCTCAACGCCGCGACGGGCCGCTCCGTCACCTCGGAAAGTGCGTTCCTGATTGCAGTAAGAATGACATTGAGGAGGGCACTGTTCATGAATTCATCCCGCTGTTCAGAGGAATCTCTGCGCCACGTAGGTCCGCCATATTTTTAGATTTCAGTCAGTCTGCCGCAGCGGCGCTCCCGCACGACGCTCGGTTTTTGGTAGCTGCAGCTTAAGCAGGGATTTCAGACGTCGCGTCCTCGAACACGATCTTGGACCGCCAACATCACGAAATAGGACCTCGCTACGTTCTCCTTTTAAGCGCGGCATTGATTTGTGGTGCGGAGGCCTCTGCAGGGGCCTGGAAGTTGAGGCATTTTCGCGGGTTGAGACGATGCTCCAGGCGATGTCGTGAATGTCGGCATCGGTGAACCTGGCCGAATCCGCGTTGCGCGGAAGAATCCTACGCAGCCGGCCGTTGGCGGATCACAGAACCAGCCTTGAGGCCAACCGAATGCCCGATCCGGTGCGGATCGCGCCGATCCCGAAGCAGGCGCCAAAGCGTTCAGCCGCCAAGCGTTGACCGTCACGCCAAGGCAGCAGCGCTCCGGCATCCGAACTGATTGCGCCGCCCATCGAAACCAGCCACAACGTCGTGGCCGTCGACGGGCTCGAACATCATATCTGCGAGATATCCGGGCTAGCGATGAAAGTGGCCCTTGACCTCCGTCAGCAGTTCAAGGCTGCGCATCACCTTGGCGTGCTCAATCCCGAAATCCACGAGGCAGGCGATCTCGTCGACGCCTGCTTTCGCCAGCCGGTCGGCCACCTCGATCCCCTCGGACGGTGTGCCGAAGAGGCCGCTTTCGCCCATGTAGCGCTCGCATGCATTGGCTAGCATAGCCTCGCGCAGACGCGCAGCGTTTTTCGACGACGGTCTGGCGACGACCGCGCGTCGAGTCGAGGCCTGGGTGAGGTCGAGCGAACTGCCGAGATACGACTGGAGCGGCCCTTGAATATCCGAGAGCCCGCGAGCGCGGTTCTCATGGATATAGGTGTGCATCATGAGAGTGACCTGGCCGGGACCGGCATGGCCATGCTCCTGCCGAGCCTTGCGATACCGCGCGATCTTCGCCGGAAGGTCGTCCATCTCCTGGCCGCGCAGGTGGGTTAGGACGTTGGCACCGAGGCTGCCGGCGGCCTCGAATCCTTCCACGCGGCCCGACGTCGTCAGCCAGACGGGCAGCTCCGCCTGGAAGGGCCTCGGGAAGGATTTGACCGCCCGCGGCCCGTCGTTATGAGCGAATGAGCTTTCCTCGCCGCGCCACAGGCGGCGTACCGTGTCTATGGCCTGGTTGGTGGTCTCGCGGCGCATCTCGAAGGGGGTGGGCGCGAGGATGAAGTCGTTGAGGTTCCAGCCTGAGGCGAAGGACAACCCGATACGGCCACCGGAGAGATTGTCGACGACCGACCATTCCTCGGCGATCCGCACAGGGTGGTGCAGCGGCGCCACGACGCTGCCGGCCCGCAATCCGATGCGGCTGGTGATTGTCGCCAGCGACGCAGCGAGCACGGCCGGATTCGGGAAATGCCCGCCGAAGGTGTGGAAATGGCGCTCGGGCAGCCAGACCGCCTCGTAACCGTTACGGTCGCCATATTCGCTCGCCTCCCGCAGCAGGCGGTAGGCAGCTGGGCCGCGTGCCTGCTGGTCATCGTTGGCAAAGAAAGAGAGGCTGAAGCCAATCGGCCTGGTCGACGGCGCGCGGGCCGTCACAGAAAGGCCGGCGACGTCCGGAGGTGTGACGGAACTGTCGAATCCGGCCGGGGCGGTTACATGCTCTGTCACTGTGGTACTCCTTTTTGCTTGAGGTCGCTCCCGTTGTGCCGCTGGTGAAAGGGAGTGCTCGCGTCAGGCCCATCCTGGTGGGACAAGCCAGCGCCGGCAGCGCTTTGCGACGCCTCCGCACCGGCGATTGCGCGCAACGCTGCCGTATCGATCTTGCCATTGATGGTGAGTTGGAACGTCGACACCAGATGGATGTCGCGAGGGACCATTACGGCGGGTAGCGCCTGGCGCATGTCCAGGACGATCGTGTCGCGTGGAATATCCCGATCGGCCGCCAGCTGCAGGAACAGCACGATGTTGATGACGCGGCCGTCTTTGAAGATCGGCACGCAGCTCGCCTGCACCACATAGGGAAGCGCGCAGGCGACCCCCTCGATTTCGTCGAGCTCGATCCTGTTGCCGTTCCACTTCACCTGCCGGTCGATCCGACCGAGTAACACAAGATCCCCAAACTGATCCACATAGCCGAGATCGCCCGTGCGATAACTCGGTTCGCCCCGCCAGGTGGCGAACGCGACATTGCGCGGATGGTCCGGTGGCAGGTAGCCTACCGCCACCTGCGGTCCGCTCAGCACCACCTCACCCAGCTCGCCTGCTGCTGCCAGGCTGCCTTCGGGCTTGACGATGCGCATCGTGGTCGTGGCGAGCGCTGGACCGAGTGGGAGCAGATCGCCGATCTCGAGATCGGCCGGCTTCAACGCCTTCGCATGGGTGACGCAGGTCACCTCCGTTGGGCCGTAGGCATGGAGGACCACTGCTTCAGGGAAACACCGCCACAGGTCGCGGATCAGGTTCTTCTGCACGACCTCACCGCCGACAAAGAAGCATTTCAACTCCGGAAAGGTCTTCCCGCAGAAGCCCTTGTCCGTGCGCATAATCTGCAGCAGCGAGGGCGTCGAGAACCACGATGCCGGTGTCGTCACGCCGTTTTCGGACATGAGGCGCATGTTGTTGCGAGCGATCACATTGTTGCGGTGATCCAGCAGGATGACCGGAGTCCCCGTAGCGAGCGCCGGCCAGAGGTCGAGCATACCCATATCGAAAGCGAGGCTTGCGTGGTTCACATGGGCGCCCCGTCCTGCATGCGCATGACGCAAAGGGCCGTACCAGTCGTCGAAAGCGGCGAAGTTGTCACGCGTCACGGCCACGCCCTTCGGCACGCCGGTACTGCCGGACGTGAAGACGAGATAGAACAGGGTTGAACCGGGGACGGGACCTGACGGAACGGCCTCCACGGGCAAGGCCTCCATATCACGGGCGTCAAGAAGGGTGACGGTCGAAAGCGCGATACCCGACGACGCCACAAGGGCATGCGTCACGCCGGCAATGGCCGCGATCCGCTCGATCCGCTGAACCGGGTTCATCCGATCGACGAAGATGAACGGGCGTCCGGCAAATGCACAGGCGAGCATCGCCGCGATGCAATCATGGTCCTTGTGTCCGACGACCAGCAGGGGCCCGGGGGGCAGATCCTGCAGATGCGCCGCGATACCGGCGCACCGTCGGCCCAGTTCGCCGAACCGCATGACCCCGGTCTCGCCGACCAAGGCCGGTGTCTGCGGAGACCGCACCATGTGGTTACGAATACGCGACAGAATGAGATCAACCATCACTCTTCTCCGTTTCAAGGGGCGCGTGCGGGGCCGCATCTCCATTCGGTCGGCGCTGCCAATGGACGTCGACGTCACCGCGAGGCTGCAAGGTAGCGCGATAGACCGGGCGCAGATCGCCGGGACGACAGTCCGGCGCAAGCGAAAGACACGCGTTCCTGCAAATTGTCGTTACGGTCGCGGCAATCTGGTCGATGACGAATTGCGTCCGCTTTCGCGCGAGCGGACCGAGACCAAACGGCATATAGATGTCTGGAAGGCGGGCCTTTTCTGCGCCGGACAGAAAGCGCTGCGGCAAGAAGCGGGTTGGCTCCGGCCAGAGGCGGGCGTCGCGGTGAATGAGCCATGGCGCATAGAGAATGGCTTCGCCGCGCAACCCTTCGTCATCGACATTCGAGGCGGGGCCTGTCGGGTGAATGAAGGGCAACTCGGGATAGAGCCGCAACGCTTCCATAGTGACGGCACGGGCAAGCGGACCAGCCCGGACTGCGTCATCGGTCCGCCCTTCCATTGCGATTGCCTCGACCAAAGCACCGCCGCGCGCAAGTTCCACCAGGGTCCAAAGCAGGTTGAGACCATCAATCTGAATCGCCTCGAAGAGCAGCCCGAAGATAACGGGGCGCAGCTCATCGATCATGTTTTTCGTGCTGCAAGAGCTGGGCAGAAGCGCGCGAAGTGCGCAGACGGCGTTGTCATCTCCCGAACTACCTCTCATCAGCCCGGCGGCCAGGACATCATCGACGAAGGCGCGCGCCTGTTTGAACGCTTCCTCCGCTTCGGCTCCATCCACCTGCGGCCCGACGCCATTCAGCGCAGTAAAGAAGGCCTCGATTCGCAGAAACCCTTCGATCAGATCTGGGTCGGCAAGCCCGTGGCCGAGGAGTGCCGGGCAGCATGCACGCACGGACCAGAGCCTGCAAAGGACGCGGAGCCGATCCGAACCCTGCGGTCGCAGCGCATCGTGTAGCAGCGCCGTCGTCGCCCTGGCCCGCGCCCGTTCGAGCCAAAGCGGGAGGTGCTCGTCGATGGACAATCTGCCCCGACGCCAGGCCTCGGCAAGATCCGAATCGCCGAGCAGACGACGCACCGCAGCCGCGTTGCTGGTGACGTCGCCGCGCTCGCCCGGGATGTCGGCAACGTGGCGCGCATAATGATCAGCGCCGTCTGCGCCGGACAGAAGAAGAGCATTATGTCCGCCGGCCAGTCGCAGCAACACAGCGTCCCCGCCCTGGCGGGCGGCCATCTCGGTGAGGGCAAGCAGGCCGAACCGTTGATAGGTGTCGCTTGAAGTATCGAAGACCGGGATGGACCGGGTGAGCGGCTCTGCCCGTTTCCCCGTCGCTGCCTCGACGACTGATGTTTCGAGGCCGGTCATGACGGCGCTTTGCGTTCAAGCAGACAGGATGCGAAGGTGATACCCGTCCCGGCAGCGACCAGAATCGCCTGTTCCGGAAGCGCTGTTCCTTCCGGAGCTGTGAGGCGATCGAGGTTGAGGAAAAGATCCGAGCAATAGGCGTGACCGTGGTTGGCCACATCGCCGTAATGCGTGCGATCCTCCCATCCGAGCTGGCGTATGACCGCTCGCATAACGGGCAGGTTCAGATTGTGCGGCATGAGCACGGCATCGCCGCGTAGCATGGGGCGGTACCGCGCGAGGCTGTCATCGATGAAGGTGCGAAGCGCGTCCGCATAGATTTCCTGAAGCCTTCTGCGCTCCGCCGGCTTGATCTGGTCCGGGTTCTCATAGAACCCGCCCAGATGCTGCACGTGGGTTGCAAGCACTCGCCATCCATCCCCGCCGATGTTGAGGACACTTGCGGCGGGGATCTCAGACAAAAGGCCGACCGAAAGGGCGCTGACACTGGGGTGGAAAGCCTTTTCGCCGGTGATCAAGATGACCGGCGCGCGGGTGCTGCTATGCTCGAGAAAATGCATCGCGACGATCGCCGAGGCGCAATTGGTCATCGCCCAGGAAAAGGTTTCCCATCGGGCCAGTCCGTACTTCTCGGCCAGCGAAGGCAACCAGCCGTCATCGCTGAAGGTGTTATGCGTCTGGGTCTTGCAATAGATCAGTTGCCCTTCACATTCGGATGCGTTCGGCACCGTCTCAAGCGCACGCGCCAACACGTCGCCGAGCATATGGAACAAGTCAGCCTCGCAAAGTGTTACTGCAGATATGCCATAGAAACGTCTATATACGGCAATACCACCTGGGGTTATGCCATAACTCTCGTCAAGACACTCCAGTGAAACGGCCTGGCTCCTCTGAGAACCTGAAAAGATATTGTTCAAGATCAAGAAAATGCCCAATCCAGCTATTTGGAGATTGTGCTTTCTATTTTGGCCATAATTCATTATCGGGCAGAAGCGATCGACTTGCGTCCTGGAACGCGTTTGAGGACCATCAAAATCGCAAAAGAGGACGTCGCCGAAGACAACATCGCGCCAGCGGGATCAACAGGACAAAGCTCCGGCCTGCGCGGCCCGGATTTCAGGTGTTGGCAGCGACTTGGCTGGCTGCCGAAAATCCGATTCGGGAGCGCGGATTTCTACCGCGGGTGCTTTACAGATAACGGCAGCCATCGCCCGCCAGCCCCAGACGAGGCGAAGCGATGGCAGAGAACACTGGCAGTGGGCATAACACGACCAGCGCCTGGGCATTTTCGCACTTTATCCGCGCGCCCGCAGAGCAACCGTCAGAGGCAGCCGGGTGGCCGCGATTGCCGGCAGAGCGCCGCCGATGACGCCGATGGCGAGGCCAAGCAGGCCGGCGGTAAGCATCACACCTGCGTCAACCGACAGCCGGAAGCCCATGCTGGCTTCGTTGGCACCGACAGTGCTGGCTTGCCAGCCGTTGAAGACAAGCCAAGAGGCGAAGATGCCCAGGATCGCGCCGGTGGCGGCAATCGCCACCGCTTCGAACCAAGTCGCGAGGAAGGCCGAGAGCCGGCCGAAGCCAAGCGCACGAACGGTGGCGATCTCGACGGTTCGATCCGAGACCGAACTCATCATCGTGTTGAGGGCGCCGGCGGTTGCGCCGATGGCCATAAGCAGTGCAAGCGGCCAGCCGAACAGGCGGATGAGGTTTGATGTGCGGCCCGATTGCGCGGCATAAAGATCAGCTTCGGAGACGGCGACAAGCGGCGTGGAGGTTACAGTCGCCAACCTGGCCTTCAGCGCCGCAATCGATGAAGGGGCGGTGAGGCGCAAACGCAGACTCTGTACCTGTCCCTGCCGGTTGAAGGCGGCGCGAACCGCGTCCAGGTCGCCCCATATTTCGGATTCGAAGGCGCTGCCATTGGCCGCGAAATGGCCGACCACTGTCCAGTCCACCGTCCCCAACCGAATCGTCTCGCCAATGCCGAAGCCCGGAAAATCGCCGGCGATGCGCGCACCGACCACGATCTCGCGGGTGCCAGGTGTGAACAGTCGACCGGCCGAAAGCGCGATGCCGTCGCGGACCGAAGGACCGCCAACGTCCATTCCGCGCAGCGCAAGCGTCGTCGACGATACACCCTGCGTTCCGACGACCTCCACCGGAAGCACCAGTTCACGGGACGCGAGTAGGTTGCCAGCTTCGTCGCGAGCAACGCCGATGTCTCCAGTCATGGATTGAATGCTGCGGATCGCATCTGCGGGGATGTCGGAGCCGGTTTCCTGGTTTGTGCCGCCGCCGAGGACAACCGCGACAAGGGGCGAACCTGCGCCGGACAGCGCCTTTTCAAACCCTTCGGCCATAGCAAGGAAGCCGGCAAGGACAGCGACAACGAGGGCTACGGAAAGCGCCATCGACAGTGAGATCGCGAGGCGACGCGGCAGGCTGGAGAAATTCGCCCTCGTCATCACGAGCGTCTGTTTGATCTGGGTGGACACGGCGGCTACCTCGCTCTGAAGGCTTTGATAATGGGGGTTCGCATGGCGTTGATTGCCGGCAGCAGGCCGGTCGCGAGGCCAACCGCGAAGACAATCACTGTTGCCTTGGCCAGCACCGACGGGGAGAATGCGAGGCCGAGAACCGGCCCGACAAGCACGGTTGCGAGCTTCGCCAGGGCAAGACCTACACTTGCGCCTATTATGACGATTAACAGCGTCTCGCTGAGGACCAGGGCTATGATCCTGCCGCGGGAGACGCCCAGCGTTTTCAGAACGCCGATTTCAAAGGTTCGTTCGCGCACGGCGAAGACCATGGTGTTGATGACAATCATCAGCAGGGTGATGAAAGCCGCACCCGTGACCAGATTAACGATCAGCTTGATGTCGGCATATTGGCGCAGGAAGGCTTCGAGGAACTGCTTTTCGGACTGCGTTCGCGTCGGCGCGGCGGAATTGGCAAACAGCGAATCGATGCGTGCGGCGAGTGCACTTGCCTTCACCCCGTCACGCGGGCGAACGACGAAGACGTCCACCGTATCCTTGCCCTTCGCCCGGGCCGCATTCACATAGTCGTAGCGCCCGATGGCGAAATAGGTGTCGGTGCTGTCGTTTTCGCCTTCGAAGATACCGGCGATCTCGAAGCTCCAGTCACGATCGCCGTTCTGGCGGATCATCTGGAAGGCGGTGACGGTGATGCGCTGGCCTACCGACCAGCCTTGAGCCTCGGCCAGCGCGCGACCAACCAGCACCCGGTCGCGACCTTGGTCGAGCGCCCGGACCAACGCCGGCGTCAGGCCGAGTTCCTTGCCATTGACGGTCATGAGAGCCTGCGGCTCGACGGCGCTGACAGCAATGACATTCTTCTCGTTGACCACGTATCCGCGCAATCGCGACATGTATGCGACAGCACTGACATCGGGCTCGGCAGCGATGCGGGCGAGATGCGCCATGGGTAATGGCTGGGCGCGTCCCGCAACGCTCATGACGCCCAGCAAGTCCTCACTCGCGGCGGATGTGCCTTGCGAACCGGCAAGGAAGCTCGCGGTCAGGCCGTAGATAAGGAAGGCAACCGCGACGCAGACCAGCAGCAAAACAGTGCGCAACGGCTTTCGCCAGGCGTTCTTGCGGGTAAGGCTCAAGAATGTCATCAGGCGGCCCTCTTCTCTTCGATGAACATACCTTTGTCGAGATGAAGCGTTCTCCTGGCGGAACGCGCAGCCTGCGGATCATGGGTGACCATGACAATGGTCTTTTCCAGAGTGCGGTTGAGCAAAGACAGCATCTCCAGCACTTCGTCGGCGGACTTTCTGTCGAGGTCGCCGGTAGGCTCGTCGCACAGAAGCAACCCGGGATCGGAGACAATGGCGCGGGCGATGCCCACACGCTGCTGCTGGCCGCCCGACATCATGGATGGATACTGCTTCTCGCGGCCGGAAAGCCCGACGAGATCGAGCACCTTGCCGACGCGCGAACGGCGTTCCCGCGCCGATAGCGGCTTCAGCAGCAGAGGAAGCTCGACATTCTCCGCCGCATTCAGCATCGGCAGAAGATTATAGAACTGGAAGACAATGCCCATGTTGTGCGCTCGCCAGGTCGAGCGCGCCGATTCGCCCATCCGGTCGAGCCTGTGGTTGCCGATGCTCAGGCTGCCGGCATCCGGCACGTCTATCCCGGCCAACATATTGAGCAATGTCGATTTGCCCGATCCGGACGGACCCATGATCGCGACGAAATCGCCGCGCGGTATGGCAAGGTCGAGGGCCGTGAAAATCGGAATCGCCTCGCCGCCCATGCGATATCCTTTCCGCACGCCGGCGAGCGTGATGTAGGGGTCGTGTGTCATTGGCTGTTTGCTCCGGTCTTGCTGACGGTATCGGTGAGTTGGATGCGAATGCGCGCGGCCATGTTCGGCCGCATGCCGGCCGGTGGGTCGGTCAGCGAGAGGCGCAAGGTGACCGTCCCCTTTTCCATGGAGGCGACGGGTGCGACCCGCAGGACTTCGACTGAAAAGGGGGAATCGGGAAATCCGTCGAGAACGGCCTCCCCCCGCAACCCCGGCCGGAGGTCGGCCATGCTGGATTCCGCCACATCGGCATCGATCACCATCTTGGTCCTATCGGTGATCGTCAGCAGGCTCAGGCTCTCGCGTACGCTGTCGACGCGAGCGAGCATGGTGTCGCCGACATGGGCGTCGACCCGCGTCACGGTTCCGGCAAAGGGCGCGCGCACCGTCAGCTCGCGAACGGGTTCCTCGGCGATGCGGATGGCAAGCTCCGCGGCCGCCAATTCTTGCCGCGCCTGAGCCACCGTGTTCTCGGCGCGTTCGAGGGTCCAGCGCGCCTCGTCCAACTGCTGCCTGCTTGCCGCGTCACGGGCGGCCAGAGATTCGGTACGACCAAGAGAAGCCCGCGCTTGGTCAAGATCGATGTTTCGGGCGGCAAGCGAGAGATCCGCCGCGACCTTCGCTGCTTCGGCCTGTTCGAGCGCGAACTGGGCTCCTGCATCGTCAAGCGTCACCAGAACCTGGCCGGCCTCCACAAGGTCTCCCACTTGGACGGCAACGCTGGTGATCCTGCCTTCGTACTTGGAAAAGACAGTCGTGGTGCGGGGCGCAATTACATAACCCGAGCCGTTGATCTCGCGAGCGATGGGGGCTTGTGTGCCGATAGGCTCTGTCACCTGCGCGCCGTTTAGGGCGCCCGGCTGTTCCACGGGTGCCGAAACGCCGTTTTCGACTGCATCATCCGTTAGGCCAGTTGTCGTCAGGACCTTGGCCTCGATAGTGCGGTACAGCTCTGGCTGGTGGTAAACGACAGCAATGGCTGTCACGGCCAGCACCGAAAAACCCATGGGAAGGATCAGCCGCCGGAGACCTTTCCTTCGCGGCTCGACTGTGTCCGCAACAGGCCCGGGAGGCAGAGGCGCGAGCGCGGCGGCCAGTTTGGCGGCCAGTTTGCGGTCGTGTTCCGTGATCATGTTCATGCCGGCAGTATGACCGGCGATGTGAGAAAAGAGACCTGAAACGCGTTCTGGACCGTCCTAGACCGCGATCTAGTCCGACGTTCTCATGAAAACAAGAGATTCAATCAGGCTCGGCCTTCGTCCGCCTCCATTCTTGCGGCGTGCTTTCGGTGACGCGGCGGAATTCGCGATTAAAATTGGACTTGGTCAGGAAGCCTACGTCAAACATGATCTCGGTTACGGGCTTCTTCGTATCCCTGAGCAAGCTGCACGCTTCCGCGATCCGGTAATCGTTGACGTATTGCGAGACGTTCTTACCTGTTGCGCGGTTGATCGCCGTGGAAATTTGCCGGGCTGGAATTCCCGCCTTGCGGGCCAGCCGGTCGAGGTTGAGATCGACATCGCGATAGACGCGCTTGGTCTCCATGAGAACCTGAATTGCGGCGATGGTTGCCGTGTCCTCCGCAATATCCAGAATCGGAGTGGGCCCGATCGTCTGAGCGGGCATGCCGCGGCGGCTTGCCGCCGCGACGGCAATTGACAGCACGACCAGCAGCGCAAGATTTCCGATGGTGACCAGCAGCGGGGTATGCTCGCCCCGCGTCCACTCAAAGTCGAAAAAGACGACAATATCCATTGCCGCCGACACAAGTAGAACAGACGCGGCTAAGAGGATCGCACGATAGGCTGGTCCAGCATTCTCGAAAGGTGCGAGGCGAAGCGCATCGGCGCCCGACCGCGTTAGCAGCAATATCGCTATCGCGTAACCGACGAAAATTGACGCAACCGCGATGTCGATGGCATCCGGCCATACCACAATAAGTATCACGATGCCGACAGCCGGAATGACATGCAGACCAATGCGCAGGAAAGTTGCAAGGGCACTCTTCCGGACCAACCGGGACACCCCGGCATGGATAAGCGGCGGTATAGTGGCTGCGACAACGGGAAGGATGGGGCTGACGCCGTTTACCGAGTAGCCCCAACGCAACCCCAACAGTGTCGATTGAACCACGGACACCAGAATCAAGGCGAGAAACGGCACGTTTGGCGGCGCATCGTCGTCGCGCCGGACTACGATGACAAACAGAATCAGAAGCAGGATGGCGACGACGAAGGGAAGCGGGATGAATAGCATGAAGTCTGCACAACTCGGACTGCAAGGTATAGTCAGTCGGCGCTATCATTGTCCACAGAACAGCTTTCCGCAACCCCTGCGATGGCACGATCGAGGGAGTCACAACCCAGCCGAGTTTCTCATACGCTGTTCAAATTCAATGCGGCTCGGCGTTACTGTATCTCGAAGACTCGATATCAGATCAGGAATTGGAGCGAGTATGATCGCGACCTGGTCCAGCGCGGCGATGTCAGCCTAATGCGCCTCGATCTGGTCGTGCCAGATCATAATGACGCTCGCTCGAGGTACGGTGCAGGTCTGCGCCTATCGCTGGCCACCCAAGGGTCTGATCGCCTCGGTCGTCGACAGCACCGGCTTGAAGTTCTTCGGCGCAGGCGAATGGGCATGCAGAAAGCAGACGCGCCGATCCTGGCGCAAGCTACACATTTCTGTGAACCCTGCAGACAATATAATCATAGCCTTCGAATTGACCGACGACGACACGTCCGACGCAGACATGACTGGAAGACTCGGTGCTCAACAGAACGAAGTCGCCATCCACATCAAGGCCGCAAACCGCAACGTGGTCCTCGCCAAGGCCATTGACAGAGCCCCTCCATTGAGGCCGCGAAGATCAGCACCTTTCGCACGCATCCGGTGCACGGCTGCCCTTGTGTCCAGACCGCCCGAAAAAGCTTTGCCGACGCGTTCGCCGAACTGGAATTTCCCGCATCTTCGGCGAGAACAGTGTGGATATGAACCTCAATCCCGCGCTTGCGCATGCGGGCAAGGACAGGTTTGCCACGGGACGCCCGTTCGCGCTGCCTCCAAAGCGTTGGGTTGAGACCTGTCACCGGAAAGCAGAATGTCCTTTATCGCGATCGCGGTCGACCAGATCATGATCAAGGTCGCGGCAATCCATTGTTCTGATCATCGTTCCAAGACTGGTCGCCTTCGGCCTTCGGCCTTCGCCTTCGGCCAAGGAATCAGGATCGGAGGCTTGAAATGAAAAACAGACTGTTTGCCCTTATGATTTTAATCGGGTTATCACCGTCAACCTATGCTGACGTACCAGAGAAGAATCTGGACGTTTCCGGCGTGACTGCCGTTGCGATCTCTGGGAATGCGAGTTCCGTCCACCTCACCACATTGGCGGGGGCAGCTTACCGGGCCTCAATCAACAGTCAGAGATCGGGATGGTCTAGCTGGTTTTTCAGCGGTTGTCGAAAAGGCGGCGAAATGCGAGTTGAGAACGGCACTCTATTCATTGACGTCCCGCCGTCTTCCTGGACGAACCTGTCTGACTGCACGGTTGAGATCAATGCCAATATACCAAGCGGTAATTCGATCTTGATCGATCAAATCGCACTTATGGCTAAGCTAGACGGGGATTTTTCCTCCATCACAATCGCCAGCAAGGCTGGGGATGTTACCCTAGAAGGTCACGCGTCAAGCGTCTCCGTAAAGGGGGAAGCCATCAAAGCCCGCCTCGTATTCGATAGGGTGGAGAAAACCGAAAATATCGACTTCGACGCAAGGGCCTTGGATGTCTATCTGGGAATCGGACAAGATGTTCTGATCAGTTATTCGGTTGCGGCCAAAGCATCCTTCACTGACAGTTCGCTTGCGAATACCCCTAACTCAAAACCGGCAATAAACATCAAGGGGGATTATGTTCGGGTGACAATCCGATGATTGATGTGCTCCGTTGCATAACTAGAAATTTCTAATGTCTGTCGAATTAAACTCGTTGATGTTGTGTCCGCCAGGCTGGCGGCTCTCAGATACCACGTACTCGACGTGACCGACTGAAGGATAGACCCGGCTCGGAGGTAGTCGGTGAGGCGCGGATCGTTGCGGAGAGTCTTCGTGTTGCGCTATCCCGACTCGCTGTCACGAAGCACGCCGACGATAGCAAGAGAACGCCCTCTCAATGGTGGGTCTCGCGATGTCTACCGAATCGACCCCCCATAGGTGCTTGAACAAGGTTGCATCACAGCGGATCCAGGCACCCCAACCCCCTTGGGCCGGTTTTACGCCAGGGCCCCGCGGCGCGGCCACCTCGGGGCCCACTGGTTCGGTTCCAAAATGGAGGCATCGCGCGTTCGTTATGAGCGCGAGTTGATCCGGACAAACCGCAAGTCGTCGTCACACCGATGACCCTGGCAAACCGCCTACCAGTCGGCTCTGAAGACGTGTCGCCCAAACCGGCGGCACAACTACAAGCGCTTTGTTGCCGCGCCGCTTGGCGGTGGCGTAGGTGTCCACAACCTGATTTGGATGTCTGCTTGTTGACGCAGCTTAGGGCGCGACGAAAGACCGACATGAGGCGCACAGCCGCCGTCAAAGCGTAGAACACCCGATTGTGGCGGCCGCCCAATGCGGTGTCTGTGCAATAGCGGCTATATTTTGCCCTTCCTATGGCGAGTAGAAGCCTTCCGCGACCTAGAGCATCTCGCTCAAGTCACGCCAATGCCGCTAACGATGCCCTCACCAGACATTCTCGCCGTCACCCACGCGTATCGACTTCACCCCTCGGGAGTTTCGCGCACGCCTGTCGGGCTTCGCCTTCGATCTCGATCTTGCTCCGCGCTTGAAGATCGAAGCGCACCGTCACGGTGCGCATGCGTGCATGCAGCACATCGTCCAGCGTGCCGCGCATTTCATGCAGATAGGTCAGCGACGACTTCCCAAGCTTTTCTATAACGGTGCGAACGGTGATCAGAGTTCCCACCTCGGTTTCGTGCACGTAGTCGATCTCCATCCTCACATCCGCCCAGCCGAGCGTCGGCGTCAAACGGGGATCGGCGATCCTGCCAAGCAGCTGGAAACTGGCGTCGTCGAACATAGCGACGTAGTGACGGACGTTGAGATGGCCCATCGCGTCACACATCCAAGGATGGACGACGCCGACATAGGTTTCAATCGGGGGCGTCAAAACCCGACCTCGTTTCCGCCCTTGAGATCCAGCAACTGGCGGGCTTCGTCGGGGGTTGCGATTTCAAGCGACAGTTCGCCAAGGATGCGCTTGATCTTGGCGACCTGCTCGGCATTGCTCTTGGCAAGCGCGCCCTTGCCGATATAGAGACTGTCTTCCAGCCCGACACGCACATTGCCACCCATGATCGCACCCATCGTGCAGAGGTTCATCTGGTGCTTGCCGGCGGCAAGGATCGACCAGAGATAGTCGTCTCCGAACAGCCTGTCCGCCGTCCTGCGCATGTGCATCATGTCTTCGGCGTCGGCGCCGATTCCGCCCAGAAGTCCGAAGATCGTCTGGACGAAAAGCGGCGGCTTCAGCAGCTTGCGGTCGAGAAAGTGCGCCAGCGTGTAGAGGTGACTGACATCATAGCACTCGAACTCGAACTTGGTGCCATAGGCTTGGCCGACCTCGACAATGATGCGCTCGATCTGCTCGAACGTGTTGGAGACGATGCCCTTCTTGGTATCTTCCAGGTAGCCCTTCTCCCAGTCGTGCTTCCAGTCGGTGTATTTCGGCGCGATGTGGTGCAAGGCGAAATTCATCGACCCCATGTTGAGCGAGCAGAGTTCGGGCTTGGCGGCATGAGCGGCTTCGAGACGTTCGTCGAGCGTCATCTTGAGGCCGCCGCCGGTAGAAATGTTCATCACCGCGTTGGTTTGCTGCTTGATGCGCGGCAGGAAGTCCATGAAGAGCTTGGGATCGGGGGTCGGTTTGCCCGTCTCGGGGTCGCGGGCATGCAGATGGATCACCGACGCGCCGGCTTCGGCTGCGCCGACGGCGGCATCGACGATCTCTGACGGCGTTATGGGCAGATACGGGCTCATCGTCGGCGTGTGGATCGAGCCGGTGACCGCACAGGTGATGACGACTTTCGGCGATTTCTTCATGGTTGGAGTCTCCCTTGTCTGCCTTTTGTTGTTATCTATCGAGCGCGAGGCAATCCTCACGACCACAGCCCAGCCGGATCGCCGTACCCGGATCGAGCTTTGGCTGAGACGACGAAGTAGCAAGCTTGACGATGAATTTCTGGCCGCTCGCGGTCGCGGCGACGAGCCGGACATGATCGCCGACGTAGATTGATTGAACGACCGTCGCCGGAATCTCGTTGAGCGCCGTGACGCCGCCCTGCAGAACTGACAGGCGCTCGGGCCTTATCGACAGCGTCACCCTGACACCCGCAGAAAGCGCAGCACCGCAGGACATGGCGTTCAACACAACGTCGCCGTCGTCGAGACGGACGGATACGCCGCCATCCTCGCTCCCGGCCAGCACGGCGCCGAACATGCGGTTGTTCTCACCGATGAAGCTTGCGACAAAGCTCGCCGCGGGACGCTCGTACAGTTCGCGCGGCGTCGACAGTTGCTCGATGCGGCCGGCGCTGAACACCGCGATACGGTCCGACATGGTTAGCGCTTCGGTCTGGTCGTGCGTGACGTAGACGAAGGTCACGCCCAGCCGGGCGTGAATATCCTTGATCTCGAACTGCATCTGCTCGCGCAGCTGCTTGTCGAGGGCGCCAAGCGGTTCGTCCATCAAGACAAGATTTGGTTCGAAAATCAGGGCGCGGGCAACCGCCACACGTTGTTGCTGCCCGCCCGAAAGCTGCGCTGGCCGCCGATTGCCGAATTCGGGCAACTGGACCATGTCGAGAACGTTCCCGACACGTCGCCTGACCTCCTCGCGGCCAAGTTTGCGGACCTCGAGCGGGAAAGCCAGATTTTCGGCGACCGTCATGTGCGGGAAAAGTGCGTAGTTCTGGAACACCATGCCGATGCCGCGACGATTGGCGGGAACGTTGTCGATGCGCTGACCGTCAATGAGAATTTCGCCCTCGGTCGTATCTTCGAATCCTGCCAGCATCATCAACGCCGTCGTCTTGCCGGACCCGGAAGGGCCTAGCAGCGTCAGGAATTCGCCGCGCACGATTTCCAGGTCGAGCTGGCGCACCGCCTGGACCGCATGCCCGTAGCGCTTGCTGACGCCGCGAAACTCGACGTGAACCCGCCCACGCGGAGATCCGCCCATCACCGCGCCTGCGCCTTCGGATCACGGCGCACCGAAGTCGGGCGCTTTCGAGCAGGCTGCGCCTCAGCCGCCGCCGCGGCGCGAAGAATGATGTCGGCGGCCTCGCGCAGATCGGCCACCAGGGCCTTGCGCGCAGCCGCGCCATCGGCGCGACGCAGCGCCGCGAGCATTTCGTCGTGATGGTCCAGGCCCAGGCCGTAGGTCACGTCCGAGCGGACGATGTTCAAGAACGGTCCTGCCTGCAGCCACAATTTCTCGATGATCTGCTGGATGAGAGGTGACCGCGCGGCATGGTACATCGTGAAATGGAAGCGCCTGTTCAGGCCGAGATAGTTAGCCATGACGTTGCTCTCGACGCACTCGCGCATCAGGCTGTTCAGCTTCGCCAATTCATCGAGTTCTTCGGGCGTGATGGTCGTCGCAGCCCATTCGGCCGCCGTCCCTTCGACGCTGCAGCGCACACGCACGAGATCCGAAATACGCGCCACCGTGGCCTCGGGGACGATGACGCCCCGGTTTGGGTGGTCGAACATCGCCTCGTCGCTGACGAGTTGCCGCAAGGCCTCGCGCACCGGCATGGCGCTGGTCCGGTACTGTTCGGCAAGCTGTCGCACGACCAGTCTTTGGCCGGGCAGGAAGTCACCGTTCATCAGTGCTTCCTTCAAGTCCGTATGGACACGAACATGAGCTGTCTTTTGCGCGGCCGAGCCGGCGGTGGCATCCTTGCGATCGAGCATCAGTTTGTCCGGCGGGGCAGTATTTTGAGGTTGCTCGACAGGAAATCGTCGAATGCGGCGGCGAAGCCGTCGAGTTCGGCGTCGCCAAATGGCAGTGACAACGCCAGCATGCCGCGCGGCGTCACATAATACCCTCGCAACAGCATCTCGATATGCCACAGCGCAATCACCGATGGATCGGCATCGTCGAGCCGCGCCGGCGTGTCCACCGGCCCCCTGACGAAATGCAGGTTCATCAACGACCCGCGCCCTATGACGATACCCTCCACGCCATGCCGCTCAAGTGAGACGTTCATCGCTTCACGCAAGCGATCTCCGCGCGCATTGATGGCGCGGCTCGCCTCTTGCGTCAGCACCTGCGTCAGACCGGTGAAACCAGCAGCCATGCTGAGAATATTGTTGTTGAACGTCCCGCCATGCGAGAACGCACCAGGCAAGGCCGGATCGAAGCGGTCGACGAGGTCCGCGCGTCCACCGAATGCGCCAAAACTCGCACCGCCGCCGATGTACTTTCCGAGCGTCACGAAATCGGGAAAAATTCCGTGCGCGCCATGGAGCGCTCGATAGTCGAGGCGCGAGGTCATGACCTCGTCGAAGATCAGCAGCGCGCCGGTCTCCTTCGTCGCTGTGCGCAGCGCCTGCAGGAACTCGCGGGTCGCCGGGATGCAGCCGCCGCCGCCCATCATCGGTTCGACGATGACGGCGGCAAGCTCGTCGCCCTGTTCCTTGATGAGCGCCACGGCGCCTGCACTATCGTTGTAGTCGGCGAAGACAAAGGGGAAAGGCAAATTGAGCGGTGAGCCGCCATGCGCAAAAGTCAGTACGCCGCCGTGATAGCCTTCCCGGAAGGCGAGTATCTTCGAACGCTTCGTGATGGCGCGAGCGGCGGAAATCGCCATGATGTTCGCCTCGGTGCCCGAGTTGCAGAAGCGCACGCGCTCGATGGCTGGAAAACGCTCGACCACCGCCGCTGCCAGGCGCGCCTCGTAGCGGTTGGGTGCACCCAGCATGATGCCGCCCTGTATGACGTCCACAAGGGCCGCCGAAATCGCCTTGTCGGAGTGGCCGTAGAAGCCGGCGCTGTATTCCGAGACCAGATCGACATAGGTATGGCCGTCGAGATCGGTGACCCTGCAGCCCTCGCCGGAGACGAACGAAACAGGGAATGGCGGGTACCATAGAACGGCCCTCGTATTGCCGCCCGGCAACGATGCCGCGGCCTCGTTCTGACGCGCCAGGCTGTTCGGGTTGGCGTCAGCGAAACGCTGTCGCGCCTCGTCCAGAACAGCAGCGAGACTGACATTGGCGCGCACGTCTCTAGTGCCTTGCAGCATTCGATCAAATCCCCTTGTCTTTTTAACTTTTTTGCACCCTATCGCAAATTCCTGTTGCTTATCAATCCATTTTGCGTTTGAAATTTGATCAAATCCACAACATAAGAAAGGGGAACTGCGATGAGGACTTATCTGCAAGCCGTATCTGCCACCGCGATCTGCCTCGCGACCTCGGCTTTTGCCGCGTCCGCGGCCGATCCCGTCACGGTGGTCGGCTGGGGTGGTACATGGGACAAGGCCTACAAGGATGGAGTCTGGGACAAGTATACCGAAAAGACGGGCGTCCCGATCATCATGGAAGAGTGGGGCGGCGAGGTCGCCAAGGTGCGTGCCCAGGTGCAGGCGGGCAACATTACCTACGACGTCGTCTCGGTGGAAGCGCCCGCCATGGAAGTCGGCTGCGCCGAAGGCCTGTTCGTCGCGCTGACGCCCGAGATCACCGGCGACGCGGCGAATTATCTCCCAGGCACCCTGCATGAATGCGGTGTCGCGTCCGACACATGGGCAACGGTTCTTGCCTACAACACGGATGTCTATAAGGGCGACGCCGCGCCAAAGAGTTGGGCGGACTTCTGGAACGTCGAGAAATTTCCAGGAAAGCGCGGCCTCTACCAGCAAGCGCAGTTCACACTGGAAAATGCGCTGATGGCCGACGGCGTGAAACGCGCGGACATGTACAAGGTGCTGGCCACGCCGGAAGGCGTCGACCGGGCTTTCGCCATGCTCGACAAGATCAAGCCGAACGTCGTCTGGTGGTCCACCACGACGCAGGGCATCCAGAACCTGGACAGCGGCGAAGTGACGCTCAGCGACGCGTTCAATGCACGCATCACCAACGAAGCCATCAACGAGAAGAAGCCTTACGCCATCGCATGGGACGCCGGCTTCTTCTACGGCACCGACTACTGGGCCGTGGTGAAGGGCGCACCGCACCAGCAAGGCGGGCTGGATCTCCTCAAGTGGTTCTCCATCCCTGAAAATCAGGCCGGCTTCTCCAAGCTCTATGCCTATGGCACCGGCCGCAAGGAAGCCGCTGACCTCATTCCCGCGGACTGGAAGGCCAACCTGCCGACGTCGCCGGAGCACCTCCAGTACGGCGCCGCCTATGACAACGACTTCTGGACCGAGCACAAGGAAGCGCTGGAAGAACGCTTCAAGGCCTGGCTCGCGAAGTAACTTGGGCATGTTGGTCGGGACTAAACCGGCTATGAAGCGACGCCAACGGGGCGGCATGCTCGCCCTGTTGACCGCTCCGCTTATATTATTCGTCGTCATTCTGTTTCTGTGGCCGGTGGCGCGCTTCCTGGCTCTGGCCGTCGACAACTCGGATTTCTCGAACAACCTGCCGCGCACAATTGCCGCTCTGGCCGGCTGGAAAGCAGAGAGCGGCCTGCCTGGCGAACCCGTCTTTGCAGCACTCGTCGAGGACCTGGCCGACGCGCGGCGCGCCGGGAAGGAAGGCGTCCTGGCGCAACTCGTGAACCAGCGCGTCGTCGGTAGTCGTTTCCTCGTCATCAAGACGGCAAAGGACGCGGCCGACGGCAAGCTCGGCATGCGCCCCGTGCGCGACGAGGTGGTCGCCAAACAGGCCGGCTGGAAAAACATCGATCTCTGGCAGGTCATAGCGCGTCAGCAAAGCGCGCGAACGGACTATTATCTGCTTGCGAGCCTCGACCTGAAGCGCGGCGCGGACAATTCGATCGAAGCCGTTTCGGCCGACCGCGCCATCTTCGTCGACGCGCTGCTGCGTACGATCTGGATCAGCATGGTGGTGACGGTCATCTGCGCGGTGCTCGCCGTGCCGCTGGCGCAGGCGATCGTCAGCGCGCCGCCTACCTGGTCGAAGCTGATGTTCGCGCTGATCCTGTTTCCGCTCTGGACATCGCTGCTGGTGCGCACCGTCATCTGGATCATCGTGCTGCAGAAGAACGGCCCCGTGAATTCCACACTGCTCGGATTGGGTATCGTCAGCGAACCCCTCGACCTCATCTACACTCGCTTTTCGCTGTACCTGGCGATGGTTCAGGTTCTGCTGCCCATGATGGTCCTCTCCGTCGTCGCCATCATGCGGCGGGTTCCGACCACCTACATGCGCGCGGCGCTGTCGTTGGGTGCGCCGTGGCTCACGGCGTGGCGCCGCGTGCAGTTGCCGTTGATCCTGCCCGGGATCCTGTCCGGCGGGGCGATCGTTTTTGTCTTCGCGCTCGGCTATTACATCACCCCGACGCTTGTCGGCGGGCCGACAGACCAGATGATCTCCAGCTACATAGCCTTCTACACCAACAGCACGCTGAACTGGGGCATGGGCGCAGCGCTTTCCCTGCAACTGCTGATGATCCTCGTATTGTTTGCGTTCCTGTTCTGGACGGCATCCGTCCTCTTCCGCAGCAAGGCGCATGTCGCATGAGCGCCGACCGCTTCCGGAAATGGCTGATGTATGCCTATGCGGCGACGTTGCTGGCTTTCATCATCCTGCCCCTGCTGATCGTGGTCCCCATGTCGCTGACCTCGAGCAATTCGCTGGCATTTCCAACGCCGGGCTGGTCGTTGCGCTGGTATGCCGAACTGTGGGTCGACGAGCGCTGGCCGAACGCGCTGTGGAACTCGGTCGTCATCGGGCTATCCACCACGGTTCTGGCTTTGCTGCTCGGCATACCTGCGGCGATCGGGCTCGCCTGGGGTGATTTTGCCGGGAAACGGATCCTCTACGCGATCATCGCCGCGCCTTTGGTGACGCCGGTCGTCATCGTCGGCGTCGCGGCCTTTTCATTCTTCGCCACGTTGGGACTCGTTGGCAACAAGCTATCGATCATTCTGGTGCACACGGCGATGGCCGTGCCTGTGATGCTAACCACCGTCGTCGCCAGTCTTTCGACCTTCGACCGGACGTTGGTTCGTGCGGCGGCATCGCTGGGCGCCGGCGCCATGCGCACCTTCTTCAAGGTGGTGCTGCCGCTGATAGCGCCGGGCGTCGTTACAGGGGCCATCATCGCCTTCATCATTTCTTTCGACGAAGTCGTCGTCGCAAGCTTCCTCTCGACGGGCGCGGAGCGAACCTTGCCCCGCATGATATTCTCCGGGGTGCGCGAGTCCATCAGCCCTGCCATCGCGGCCGTCGCCGTGCTGCTGATCGCTTTCTCGGCGATCCTGCTTGGGGTCATCGCCATCCTGCAGAGCCGCTCGCAAGCTCTCCGCGCAAAGGCATCGGCATGAAACTGGTTCCGTCGGTGCAGCAACTCGAGACCGAGATGACGGCGTGGCGGCGGCATCTCCATGCCAATCCCGAGCTCGGTTTCGAAGAGTTCGAGACGGCCCGTTTCGTGGCGGACAAACTGCGCGCGTGGGGCATCGAGACGACCGAAGGCGTCGGACGCACAGGTGTCGTCGGCACGCTCAGGGGCAGGCTTGGCGCTGGTCGCAGCCTTGGCATCCGCGCCGACATGGATGCCCTGCCGATGACTGAGGCACGGCCGCTGGCGCATGCGTCCCGCACCCCCGGGCGGATGCATGGCTGCGGCCATGACGGCCATACCACTATGCTGCTCGGCGCAGCCTCGGCGCTTGTTCGCTCGCCCGACTTCGCCGGCACGGTGCATTTCATCTTCCAGCCGGCCGAGGAGGGTCGAGGTGGGGCGCTTGCCATGCTGAACGAGGGCCTTTTCGAGCGTTTCCCCTGCGATGAAGTCTACGCGCTGCACAATTGCGAACGGCCGCTCGGCGAGATCGCCGTCCACCGCGGAACGGTGGCCGCGGCGGCCGATCGCTTCGAGATCGTCGTCCACGGAAGGGGCGGCCATGCGGCGATGCCGCATCTGGCGATCAATCCACTCCCCATCGCCGCGCGCATCCTGCTGGCAATCGAAGCCCTGCCCGGCCGCGTCACCGATGTGCATTCTTCCGCAATCGTCACCGTTGGCAGCCTGCTCGCAGGCGAAGCCTTCAACACCATCCCCGATACGGCGTTTCTGACCGGCACCGTGCGCACCTTCAACCACCAGGTTCAAAAGACGCTGGAGACGGCAATCCGCCGCATCGCGAAAAACGAAGCTGAAGCTTTTGGCGCCGGCGTCGACATCCGCTACGAAACGCCCTTCGCACCGACGATAAACACTGCGGCGCAAGCCGACGCGATGATCGCGATTGTGAACGAGGTGATGGGACCGGCAAGTCTCGTCATCGATCCGCCTCCCGAGATGGGTTCTGAAGATTTCTGCTACATGCTGGAACAGCGGCCCGGCTGCTATTTCCTGCTCGGCCAGGCCGACGATGCGCACCAGGCCGCGGCTCACGACACCAACTACGATTTCAACGACGCAATCCTGCCGATTGGCGCGAGCCTTTGGGTCAGGCTCGTGGAGCGCCGCCTATCAGCCAGAGGCGCATCGTGATGCAACTGTCGGAAAAGGACATCGTCTGGCGAAGCCATTGGCTGCGGCAGGCCCTGCCCGAGGACCCAGACCTTGCGCCTCCGCTCGAAGAGGCGACCCAGGCTGACATCTGCATCGTCGGCGGCGGCTATCTGGGCTTGTGGACCGCTATACGCCTCAAGGAGCACAATCCCGCCTTCGATGTTGTCATCGTCGAGCGTGACATTTGCGGCGGTGGCCCGAGCGGCCGCAACTCCGGCATGGTGCTCTCGGCATGGACGAAATACAGCGCGCTCGCCGCGCTGCGCGACGGAAACGATGCACTTTCGATCATCAAGGCATCCGAAGCCGCAATCGGCGGCATCGAGGCTTTCTGCAAGGCCGAGGGAATAGACAGCTGGTTTGATCGCATCGGCTGGATCTGGGGTGCGACGTGCGAAGCCCAGCTTGGCGCCTGGGACGACGCGTTGAACAAGCTGGCGGCGCATGGCTACGTGCCGGCGCGACGAGTTTCGCGCGACGAGATCGCAGCGATGGCCGGCACGACGAGCCACCTCGGCGGCGCGTTCGATGCGTCCTCGGCAACCGTGCATCCCGGTTTCGTCGTGCGCGGCCTGCGCCGGGCAGCACTAACACGCGGCGTGCGCATCTATGAAAAGTCGCCGATGACGCGGTTTTCGCGCGACGGCACGCTCAAGGTGGAGGCGGGGAGAGGCACTGTGTCTTGCGGCAAGATCGTGCTTGCCATGAATGCATGGTCCGGCGCCATTCGAGAACTGGCGCCGGCAATCTTCAACATCTCCAGCGACGACGCCATGTCAAAACCCATTCCAGACCTTCTCGACAAGATTGGCTACCGCCGCGCGCCGCTGATGATCGATTCCCGCGTTTTCGTCGGCGGTTGGTCACCGACGCGCGATGGTCGGCTGTCTGTCGGCGTCAGTGGCGGCGTCATCGGCCTCGGCGGCATCGTCGACAGGCGGTTTCATGGTCTATCGCCACGGGTCGCCGACATGCGCCGCGCGTTGCGGGACGGTCACCCGGCGCTCGCCGACTTTCCGCTCGATACATCATGGAACGGCCCGATCGATCGGACCGTCAGCGGCGTGCCACTGTTCGGCGCCCTGCCCGCCAACCGCGACATCGTCTACGGCTACGGCTTCTCCGGCAACGGCACGACGATGGCCTATCTCGGCGGCAAGATCCTGACCGGCCTGTTGACCGGCGGCGAATCCGAGCTCACCCATTCGGCGCTCGTGCGCCCAGTGACGCGAGGCTTCCCATCCGAACCATTCCGGTTCGTCGGCGCGCATTTCGTTCGTGGCGCGGTGCGGCGGCGCGACGATCTCGAACATGCCGGCCGAAAACCCGACCTCTTGACCAGATGGCTCGCGGGACTGGCCCCGTCCGGCGTCACCCCTTCGAAAGCCAACCTCCGCGCAAGAAAAGGATAAACGGTGTCCAAGGCCAAGATCTTCAAGCGCAGCGAATTGACCCTGAAGCCGTCCATCACACCGACCGGCACATCCTCGATTGCCCGCGTCATCAATGCCGATATCAGTCGGACCATGGGCGGCGGCATCGAGTATCTCGAGAACGCCTCGATCGACTGGACCGTGACCTACGACGAGGTGCTGTTCATCCACGAGGGCACCCTGACGATCGAACTGGACGACGGTCGCCATGAGTGCAATCCCGGCGATATCGTCTGGCTGCCAAACGGCACCCACCTGAAATACATCGCCACCGAGCGTACCGGCTATTTCTATTGCCTTTACCCATTCGACTGGGCAGCGCGGCAGGGAACGGCAGAACCCTGAACTGACAGGCACTCCTTTTCCATGCGTTGGCCATGCGCAGCGCAGTTCCGAACCCGGGGCGTCCACCGCGCATGTCTGGCGGCAGATTGCAGCGACACAGCTCAGCCGCAGCACCTAAGCAGGAACCGGTAGTTCGACGAGTGGGGGGAAAGGCGGTAGCGCTCTCCCGCTACCAGCCTACCTAAGCTGTTGAAATCACAGTAAAAACGCCGACCTATGGTAGGCGCCCTGTCCGAAAAAATCTTCAATGATTTTCACGACCTAGCCTGCTACCATTGTGACGCCAACGAACGTGTTGCGACGCTTCGCAGACAACAAACTGCGCATCGAGAGACGTGATTTGCGAGAATTGGCTGAATTCTCCACCTGCGGACCCATTCGGTCCCGATTCCGAGGCGCAATCGACGCGGATTTTCGAATGGCGCGCCCATGTCGCACGCCAGCCCTCAACGCTCGGCGGCTTATGCCCAAGTTATCCAGCTAAATTAAGCAGTCTCATCGGGCGGGCGCTCTGGGTTAGCCGACGCCAATCCGCGTGAGCGTACGCGGATCGTCTGACAGATACGATCAGCGAGAGAAGCGAGCGCGCCCTGCACAGTGCGTGCCCCAAGAACGGATTGGAGGGTAACGGCCTGTGTTGCAAACCTATGTTTGAAGGCCTCTCCGCCACAGAGGAAATCGACCAATCCCAAGCCGTGATCAAACGACCACTGTATATACTCCGTAATCAGGACCGCACCCGGCGACGCTCGGCTAAAATCAGGGTCGTAGGTGGTAACGAATGCCATCATGACGTTGTGCTGGACGATGTTGATGGAAACCGCGACCATCGCACCATTGCATTCAAGTACGAAAATGCGCAGCACACCGGCGCGTGACAGCGCGTCCACCAGGGCGGCAAGAACCGGCTCGCCCTCTTCGAAAAGGTCGGATTCACGCGTGTGCTTTTCCAGCCATCTGCGCTTCAGCGCCGACAGTCGCTCCAGCAATGGCTGCAGCGGCTCGTCGGCCGACAGGAGGCGGAATTTCGCTTCGCCTGTTTCCTCCAGTATCTTGATGCCGCGCCGATAGTTCTGGCGCATCTTTTTCGGCTGGTCCGCCAGCCACGCTGCTCCGCTGGCCCACTGTCCAGCGACGCGATAACTGACTTCCTCCCGGTGATTGGCGCGAAGCTTGACGCCGCTGGAAGAGGCCGGTGTAAAAATCCTGCGGGCTGCCGCATCCGGAGACAGACGATTGATAAAAGCAAGATCGAAGCCACCCGCCGAACAGATCCGGTTCCAGAGGTCCTGGAGGGCCGATAGGGAGCATTCCGGCGCGACAAGAATATCACCATAGTCCGTATAGCTATTGGCGGCCCATTCGAGGAGCCGAAGTCCTTTTCGTCTGCCGATCGCCAGGGGAATGACAGCGACCAGCCTGTCATCGCTCCATACCAGGCCGATCCGCAGCGAGCGCCGGGCGCGGTCACGCACGGTGCTCCACCATGCCGAAACCCAGGCATGGCTCTGAAAGATCAGTGCATCGGTACGATGCCATAGGTCTACCCATTCGGCTTCGATGGCGGCCAGGCGATCCGTCGAACTGACGATTTCCAGTCGCTCCGCACCAACAGCGTCAATCGAAGCCATTTTGTTCATGGTTGGAGACGGTCCTGCGGCTGCGCGACATCGATGCGCTTTTGAAAAAGTCGCATGATATGGTTTGCCATTTTCTTGAGCGGCAGCACGTAAAGTCCGAAAAGTGACTGATAGTCGCGTACGTCGCGATCTATCAGTCCAAACTTGAGGTCTTCGTCCGGATCCGGGATGAACTGCGTTCCGAATATGCGATCCCAGAATGAAAAAAGCAGCCCGAAATTCTTGTCGTAGTGGCGAGGGTCGACACTGTGATGCACCTGGTGCCAGTGCGGACACAAGATGACGCCGTTCAACCGGCCGAAGGAAATCTTCAGATGCGTGTGGCGAACAAAGTCCATCATGAGAATGTTGCGAATGACATAGACGTTGATGCCAAATATGGCGATCTCGACCGGATTAAGCGCAATCAGGCTCCACAAGCCGAAACTGATCCCCGGTATGACGCCGTCCCAGATCCGGTTCATCAGATCGTCCAGGGGGTGAACCCGGTCCTTGGTGATCCCAACCATCACTTCGGCCGAATGATGCACCTTGTGCAATTCCCACAGGAACGGAAAACGGTGCTGGGCAACGTGATATAGGTAGTAGGAGATATCGTAAGCAGCGAGCATGGTTGCGGTGAAGAGGATGATCGTCACTGGGCCGGCGGGGCCGGGTATCAGCGGTTGCGAGATGCTGAAGAGCCAGCCGACTGCCTGGTTTGTTGCATATCCCGTGGCGGCAACGAAGGTGACACCGGCGGGAATGAGCAGGAAGGGCATCACCAGCCTTTTCGTGATCCAGAACAATGCGTCCGCTCGCGCCGATGGGTGCATGATGACTTCCGCGGGAAAGGCGAAGTCGAAAAAGTCCCGGAAGGATTTCTGTTCGACCGTTCGCCAGTAGGCGACCACCGCGCTCCCCAGCGCCGTGAGCAACAGGAGACCGAGTGTCAGCAGATTGATGTGTGAGAGTTTTTCCACGATCACTCTGGCGAATTCCGAAAACATCGATGCAGTGGCTCCTAGGTGGTGAAATGGTGATCCGGCTCGTCGCGAAGCACATATTGCCAAGCCCATCATATGCTGCCCGCAACTGTGTATCGGGATGCGACTGGCAGAACAATCATGGCCAAATTAGCAGATCAACGGTGTCAAAACCGCTAAATATCTGAACGTAATTAATGTCGAACGCTGCGCCTGCAACCTGCCCGTTATCGGGTCTGCGGCGGACTTGGCGCGAGCCGGATGACTACTCCCTTTTCGCCTACTTGGCCACGCCATGCGAGGCGTTCGGCTGGCTGCCTTGCACCAAAACGCGGCGAAACCCAGCCGCCCTGGCCCGGTGTGTCGCCGCCGGAACGGATGTGGATCGCTGCGTCTGGAGAGTGGATAGTCATCAAAGGTTCAGCGCCGCGCAATATCGTGACAATGTTTCCATCCCTGTTGGCGTGGAGGTCGGCGGCGAGTTGGAAGACGATCTCAGCGACGCGGCTGCCGCCGAGCAGTTGGTCGGTCACGAGGATGCCGTCGCCATCGCGTGTCACGGCGCGTTGATGCACAACGCCGAAGCGGCCTTTGTACCCGTCATGTCGGGCACACAGCCTCCAGTGCGGCCCCGGCTCGCTCTCCACCAATGTCGCAACCGCCTTGTGCGACCAGTTGAACGCCCCGGAGATGATGCTTTGGCTTTTACCCTCTAGGTTCAGCGTGTTGTGCGCCGGCGTCGAGCGGAACCAGTCGCGCCAGCCTCCCCCCGAACCATAGAGCCATGTGCCGGGGTCGACCAGCACCGGATCGCCGTCAATGCACAGGGTGAGCGACAGCGCGTCGGCATGACCGTGCGCCGCTATCGAAAGGTAGCCCAGCGGGCCGTGGTCGTATGTCAGATGGACGTTGCGACCATTCATCTCGCCGCGCCAGACGGAGAGCCCGCCTTGCGTGAACGTATGCAATCCATCCGGCACCGGCGCCGGCCGCGGTGGCGCGCCGAAGAAAAGCGCGCGAAAATCGCCGGGCTCCGGTGCCCTGCCCGGCATCCGTAGAAAACCATGGATGGCGGCCGCGACCGATCCGACATAATCGGTTTCGCCCCCCAGCGTGATCACGCGGCCTTCATCATTGTCGCCGAAGCCGCTGGCTTTCGGCGGGAGCCAGCCTGCGAAATTGGCGAAAGCGGCCAAACGCGCTTCGACGGGCTGGGGAAAAGGCAGTCCGGCCTGGCGCGCCGCCGCAGCGCACAGCAGGAAAAGTTCGGCACTGAAGGCGGCGTAGGTCGGGGTCTGCTCGGCCCCGGCGCCATCGGCCAGGATCTGTTTGAGCACCTCAGCCAGGAGCGACTCGCGAGCCACCTCGGCCCCGAAAGCCAGACCGATCAAATATTCGCCAGCCAATTCCGCGACGAGATGGTTGTTGGCGGACGAAAAACGGGAGGGAAACCGCGGCAGCCAATAGGCGCTTGCCGCCAGTATTTCACCGACTTTTTCTCGCGTCGCCGCGCCAAGCCGGTCGCCGACGAGGTCGAGCGTGACAATCAGGCTGATGGCTCGTAGCGCGACCTCGATGCCCGAGGCCCAGCCAACGCCCCGAAATGGTGGGTTGGCGAAATGCCAGCTCTCGATCGCCGCCTCGATGGCCGCACGGGATTGATCATCGCCGGTGAGAAGCAGATGGGCAGCCAGTGGCGGCAGTTGCTGCAGCCGGTTGATTTCCCAGACATATTTTACATCGCCACGGCCGGTGGCATGGCGAAAATCGATATCGAAAGTATGGGTCTTGGGGCCTGGCCAAAGCCGGCCGGTCACCGGATCAAGGCGCCAGAGCTCGGATGGAAAGAGAGTATAGGGGTCTCGCTGTGGCCAGGTCTGGCCAAGTGCTGAAAACTGGCCCCGAAGAGTGTTTTGCGCAGCCGCCTCGATAGCTTGCCGCTGGGCTGGTGTCGCAGCGGCCGGCACAGCATTCCGCAATCCGTGCAGCACCGGGTGCAACTGCGGCGACGCATAGCGCTGCCAGCCGTTGTCGCGGCGGCGCGAAACGGTCTTCCGGCGCTGCTCGTCCAACCGATGCAATATCTCGGCCAACTCCATGCTGCGCAATCGGTTGAAATACCACCCGACCCTCATCCGCGCTCCGCCAAGATTTTGATCCTCATACACCATCCCGTCGAAAAAGCGTGTGGCGGCATCCTCTTTTCCGTTCCCGCGGTTAATATCTTCGGCCATGACGCGGAGTTTTGCGATGAGAAAAGTTGTCTACGTCATAGCGTGCGCGCTTGGCATGGCTTTGTCAGCCCAGGCGGCGCCGATCCCGCTTGAGCGCGGCGTTGGCGTCCATGAATGGCTCAACTGGTCGCCGGTGGAGAAAGATGGTTCCTACAAATGGCCGCCCTATCGCAGCGAGAAGGAATGGCTTGCGGGCGGCAGGCCGCTCACCGATTGGCCGGACGGCGACCAGTTTGATCGCATTCGATCCATGGGCTTCGACTTTGTCCGGCTGAGTGTCGACCCTGGCCCTCTGCTTGCCAGCGAGGGCGCCAAACGACAACAGGCGCTGGACATGCTTGCCGCTGCGGTGCAGCGGGTCGTTTCAAGCGGGCTCAAGGTGGTTTTCGATCTGCATGGCGTCAGCCAGGTTCCGGCCTACAGCATGGAAATGATCTATGGCGGGGCCGACAGCGAGGGTGTTGCCCGCTATCGCAAAATGGTAGTGGCGGTGGCTGCCATGCTGATCAAAATTGGCGCCGACAAGGTCGCCCTCGAGCCCTATAACGAGCCCGCCTACTACCCTTGCGATTCAAGCGGCAGCGATGACTGGCAGCGGATCATGGCAGGCACGGTTCGCGATATTCGCGCCGTCAGCAGCGAACTCACCATCGTCGCGACCGGCGCCTGCGGCGGGAGCATCGCGGGACTGGTCAACCTGGACCCCAACTTCGACGACCCCAACGTCTATTACAGCTTCCACATGTATGATCCGCACAGCTTCACGCACCAGCGGGCCGATGACAAGAACGCTTTCTCCTCCGGCCTTCCCTGGCCTGCCGACGCCAGCACGCCCGAAGTGGTCGCCGAAACCCTCAAGGCGCAGATGGACGCCGCCGGCTTGAGCCAGATCGAAGAGGTGATGAACATGGCCTCGGCGCGTGAAACGATCGCCCGATACTTTGAGCAGAATTGGGGGCAGAGCCAGCTCGAAGCGGGTTTCCGTCAGGCGGTCGACTGGGCTGAAGCCCATGGCATAGCGAGCCGACGCCTGTTCGTGGGCGAATTCGGCGTTATCCTGATGTCTGCGGATGGCCGCATGGGAGCTTTCGATGCTGATCGCCTGCGCTATCTCATGGCAGTGCGCAGAGAGGCGGAACGCTTCGCGATGCCGTGGTCGGCCTGGGAATTCTCCAATCCTTACGGAATGAGTGTTATCCAACCCAAGGGGCCTGCGATCCCGGACCGGGAGATGTTGCGGGCACTGGGCCTGCCATAACTCGTCATCGGGTCAGGATCGGTTCGAGCGGTCTGCCTGGTTGCTGGCGATCAATCGCGTGAAACCCAAGGACTGTCGTCTCCAGTTGCAGCCGAGAGGGCCTGATCGAACCAAATCAGGCTCAGTTTTAAAATCACTCCACCGAGCAGCTATTTAATATATTCGCTGTAGATTGGTGTCCTCGATCATACGCAAACAAGGGAAAGAGGGCCAAGGGAAAGAATGTGCGGAATTGCCGGCTGGATTGGGCGCAGGGTCGAGAAGCCACAAGATCGGGCCGCCGGGATGTCGAATGCCTTGCAGCATCGTGGTCCCGATGCCGAAGGCATCGAACTCCTGGACCTGAACACAGGCGAGGACCAGTTGGCATTGGTGCATCGCCGCCTGGCGATTATTGACTTAAACGCCGATTCAAATCAGCCGATGCAGACCGAGGACGGACGGCTCCGGATTATTTTCAACGGCGAAATATACAACTACATCGAGCTGCGTGAGGAGTTGATCGGTCTCGGTCACCGTTTTCGCACACGCTCCGACACGGAAGTGCTGCTCAGGGCTTATGACCAGTGGCGCCTGGCCATGTTCGACCGGTTGAGCGGGATGTTCGCTTTTGCGCTGTGGGACGCTCAACGGCGCGAATTGATCCTCGCCCGCGACCCCTTTGGAAAAAAACCCCTTTACCTCATGCAAGGCAGAAATTTGCTGTCGTTTGCCTCGGAGATCAGCGCGTTGTTGTCTGCGCAGCCAGATGGCCAGCAGCTCGATCTGGATGGAGTGCGCGAGTATCTGACCTGGCGTTACGTGCCTGGACCGCGGACGCTTTTCAAACAGATCCGCAAGCTCAACCCGGGAAGCTACGCTGTGTGGTCGCAAGGGGAAGTAACGGAAACGCGCTATTATGCGCCCCCGGATCAGACCGATCTGACAGCGGATATCGATCCAGGAACCGCCAAGCGACGATTTCTGGAATTGCTCGACCGTTCTGTCGAGATCAGGATGCGCAGTGATGCGCCGTTTGGCGCCTTTCTGTCCGGGGGGCTCGACTCGTCGGCAATCGTTGCCCTGATGACCAGGCACAGCGACAACCCCATTCGTACGTTTTCGGTCGGTTTCAGCGAACAGGCTTACAGCGAGCTTCCATTCGCCCGGCGCGTCGCCGATCATTTCAAGACCGATCATTGCGAAATCGTCATCCAGGCGGATGACCTGATGAATCATCTGCCCAAGATGGTCCGCCATCGGGGGGCACCTGTTTCACAAAGTACGGACATTCCAATTTACCTGATGTCGGTTCGAGCCTCGCAGGACGTCAAGATGGTGCTTACGGGCGAAGGTGCGGACGAGATTCTCGGCGGCTACCCCAAACATCGCGCAGAGTCTCTGGCGGGTGTCTACCGGTCACTTGTTCCAGCGTCGCTTCACAACAATCTCCTCGCCCCTTTGATGCGCGCATTGCCCGGCGCATCGGCCAAGTTCGATACATTTGCCCGAAGCGCGGGTGAACGGGACTTTGCCACCCGGATGATCTCCTGGTTTGGAGCCATGACGGCGCGGGAACGCGATTCGCTCCTCGGTGGGTTGGCCACTTGCGGCCATGACTGCAACGATTTCCCGTTCTCTTCGAGTGTGACGGAATCTCATCTGCGCCGTGTGTTGTTTTTTGATCAGACATCGTGGTTGCCCGACAACCTCTTGGAACGGGGCGACCGAGTGATGATGGCCGGTTCAATCGAGGGGCGAATGCCATTCCTTGATCGCGATCTGGTTTCCTTCGTCAGCCAACTGCCCGATCGTTACAGGCTGGGCCTCCTGCACAGCAAACAGATCCTGCGCGACTGCATGGCCGGCATGGTTCCCGACGAGGTCCTCAACCGCCCAAAGATCGGCTTCAAGGTGCCCGTCGCCGAATGGTTCCGCGGGCCGATGAGCGATTATGTACGGGACCATCTGTGTTCGTCCCATTCGGTCATCCGTAGCTATTTGAGCGCCAAGAAGCTGGACCAGATTGTCAGGGAGCACGCCGAGCGCGCCGCGGACCACGAAAAACTGATATGGGCGCTTTTGAACCTGGAGATATTCCACCGCGAATTCGCGCTTGGCCCGCCGCAGTGACGACACTGAAGGACAGCGTCAGCGCTTGACCGATCGCGCCTCGGACGCGACCGATCTCCAGACATCGCAGATCGCGTCGACAAACGGTGCAAGCTCAAGCCTTTCCCGGTGCACCGCCATGGCGGCGGCGCCAAGCCGCGCGCGCAGCGCCGTATCCTCGACCAGCCGAGTTAACGCCTCGGTCAACGCCGCCACATCGCCGGGCGGCACCAACAGACCGGATTGTTCGTGGGTGATGATGTCCTCGACCGCGCCAACCGGGGTGGCCACGACAGCCAGGCCGGCCGCCATGCCTTCGATCACCGACATTGGCAGATTTTCGGCGAACGAGGGGAGCACCAGAATATCGGCCGAAGCGATCAGTGATGCGACCTCGTCAGGTCCCACCCAGCCCGGAAAAGCAATACGGTCGGCAATCCCTAGAGCGACCGACCTCGCTCGTGCCGGCTCGACCTCACCATCGCCGGCGATCGTGGCACGCCAACCCCTGAGATGTTTCATCCGCTCCAGCGCCTCGCCCAACTGCGGCACGCCCTTTCGCTCGCCGATGCGGCCGAGGAACAGGATGTGCACCTGATCGCCTCCACCGACATGCGCCAGGGAAGGAACTGCCGTGGCGTTGGGAACGATGACAATATTGCCGCCGCTCGCCGGTGCCCGGCTGGCGACGAAATCGCGCCAAAGCCCGCCCAGGACAATCACCCGGCCGGCATGCTCGAACAGAGCCCTGATATGGCGGCTCATGAAACTATGATCATCTTTCCAGAATGTCTGATACTGCGCCCCATGCAGATGAAGGACATACGGTATCGACAACAGCCTGGCGCAGGCGGCGATAATCATCTTGCGATAGGTGCTGCCGGAGACCGATATATTGATGTGAATGACGTCGGCGCGTCTGTCGAGGCGGGCCGCAACCATCCGCGCGCAAAAACCAAGCATGTAGAAGATCGAAAGCCCGACATGTCCCGGGCCACGGCTGGAAAGAAAGCGCAGATCGATGTCGGCGATCTCTTGCCGTTCGAACTCCTGCTTCAGCGCCCCCATGATCCGGTCAATGCCGCCTTGTCCCGAAACGCCCGAGGGCGTTGCGACCAGGACATGTATTTTTCTATTGTGGGCGAGACGCTGCAACATGACACCGTTTGGATTGCGGATGCCGGGTGACCGTAAAGCAAAGGTTCCAAAAAAGGTTTACGACAAATCTTTTGGTTCAAACTGTATCCGTTCACCCTTTGCCGTCATCATGCTGGAATTCCTGTCGGTCAACGGTTAATCGACGGCAAATTTTCCGGGACAACCCTTTGCTGCTCCGTTCCACGCTCATCTATGGCCCAGCTATTCTGCTGACGCGGGTTTCCGCTCTGCTCCTGCTGGTCGTCATGACGCGGTTGATCGACCAGACCGAGTATGGCCTGCTGACCCTGGTGGTCACCGTGGGCGAAATGACGGATGTTGCCGTTACCAACTGGCTGCGCATTGCCTTGCTGCGGCTTGGTGGAAAAGGCGACGTCAGCCGTGGCAGCCTGATGCTTGCCGGACAGGTATTGCTTGCCACCACGGTGCTGGCCCTGATCATATCCGTGATCGCCTCGGCGGTGATCGTGCCGGAGCGCTGGATCGAATTTGCAATCGCCGTCTGCAGCTATCTGATTGCCGGCTCCATCAGCCGGTTCGCGTTGACGGTGCTGCAAATGCAGCAGCGTCATTCCCTCTATTCGATGCTTGAATATCAGCGCGGCCTGCTGCAACTCGCCTTGCCGATCGCCGCCATCCTTATCTTCCAACGCTCTTTTCTGACGGTATCGCTCGGCTCGAGCCTCGCCGTGCTGATTGCCGGCATCGTGGCGTGCGTTGTGGCATCCGGGCGCGTTATTGGCGGCCCGCCGCGCTTCACCCACAAGGAGTTTTTTGCCCTCGGCGTGCCCCTCGTCATCATGGCGCTGGTCGGTTTCGGTCTCAACAGCGCTGAACGCGTCTTCCTCAAGCTCTACTACGATGCCGGCGCGGTGGCTGTCTTCGCAGCCGCCTACGCATTGGCTCGGCAGCCGATCGATATGGTCGCCAACGCAATCAACATGGGCGCATTTCCAGAAGTGGTCAGCCGCTTCGACGAAGAGGGATCCGAGGCGTCCGGGCGGTTGTTGTCGCAACTCATGGCCTTGATGATACGCCTTTGCCTGCCGGTCGCAGCAATGCTTATCGCGCTCAGCGGCGACATCACGCGACTCCTGCTGCCCGCGGAATATCATGGTCGCTTCGGCCTGCTGTTCCCGATCATCGCCTTCAGCGTTCTTTGTGCCAATCTCACAAGCTTCGTTTATGGCGTCGTGGTGCACGCACATAAGCGGCCGTGGTTGCTGATCATCGCCAATTCCTTCGGCTCGGTGGCAACGATTTCACTGTCTTTTCTATTGATTCCCACCATGGCGGAGGTTGGCGCGGCGTTGGCGTTGGCGGGCGGATCGCTGGCAGGTCTTGCAGCCTGCATCGTCATCGCCGAGAGGCTCACGCCGGTGCCGGTGCCCTGGCGCGACATCGCTGTCTCGGCCATCATTTCTATCTGCACCGGATTGGCCGCCAGCCTCGCCAGCACTGCGCTGGGCAATATGCCGGCGATCTTTCCGCTCGCGGCGGGCGGTGTCGCCGGCGCTGCGGCTTTCCTGGGACTGACCTGGTTGTTTCACCCCGCGGCCGTGACGCAGTTCATCGGCAAGCTAAGGGCACGGCTCCGGATCGCATAAATCCCGCGCAATGAGGCATGCTTGTCTGAAAGTCGCGAGCCTACGGATTGACGTTTCGGCGTCCCCGGCGAGACCAGAACTCACGCCACAGCAGCAGTGCATAGGCGGTGTTGGTATCGTAGTAGCGGCGCCACAAGCGTCGCGGCTCCTGCGCCACGCGAAACAGCCACTCCAGGCCCGCCGCCTGAACCAGTTTCGGTGCCCGGGCGACCTTTCCACCATAGACGTCGAAGCTGCCGCCCACGCCCATGACGAAACTCGGAGCGAGTGCGTCGCGATAGCGCTTGAGAAAGCGCTCCTTGCTCGGCGTGGGCATCGCCACAAACAGGCAGTCGGCACCTGAAGCGTTGATGGCCTCGACGATCGCGGCCTCTTCCTCCGCCTTGAAATACCCATTGCGCCGGCCGGCAATGGCCAGGCTCGGATGATCTCTGGCAAGTCGGCTTTCAACTGCGTCGAGAATGTGCTGTTCAGCGCCCAGCAGGTAGGGGCGATAGCCACGCTTGGCGCACAGCGCAAGCAGGTTGATCATGACGTCGACGCCCGTCACACGCTCCGGCAACTCGACGCCGCAGAGCCGTGCGCCCCAAAGCACGCCTTTGCCGTCGACATTGACCATATCCGCCCCGACGACATCCTCGCGCAGTTCGGCATTCTTGCGCATGTTCACAAGCTTGGCGACGTTCACGACAACATGATGAAGCGGCCGCCGCGTCGCCATCGCCTCGTCTGCGATGGCCAGCGTCTCGGCCATGGTCAGCGCATGGATGGTCGCACCGAGAAACTCGCGGCGGCGTGATGCCAATAGGGAGTGTTGCGCCCATGCCGGGTCATGCGAGTTCATGCCGCTTCTCCGGTGCGAGCGAGAGACTGCGAGCGTTCCATTTCGGATTTCTTGCCTTCGATGCGGGCGTCGGGCTTGCGCGCCTTGCGCCAGGTCCACAGGCCCCGTGTGTCGACGAGCTTCTTGTCCTTGAGCGCTTCGGGATCGATCAGATTGAATTGTCGATGGTCGACCAGCAGGACGACGATATCGGATTGGTCAATAGCGGAAAGTGCATCGGTGAACATGACGCCGCTGCCCTCGAGCTCGTGTGGCAACTGACGCGCATTGGGCTCGGCAGCGACGATCTTGATATTGGGAATCTTGGACAGAAGCTTAACAACCTCGACAGCCGGGCTCTCGCGCATATCGTCGATATTGGGTTTGAAGCTGAGGCCAAGACAGGCGATCGTCTGCTTGCGGGTCGGGTCGAGCAATGCCTCGATGTCCCTGACCACCGACAAGGGTCGCTCGGAATTGATGCGCCGTGCCGAACTGATCAGCCGCGTATTGTTCGGTGCGGCGTCGATGATAAAATACGGATCGATCGCAATGCAGTGGCCGCCCACGCCCGGGCTCGGCTGCAGGATGTTCACGCGGGGATGCCGGTTGGCGAGATCGATTACCTCCCAGACGTTGAGCGACAGATCCTGGCACACCGCCGCAAGCTCATTGGCGAAGGCGATATTGACATCGCGGAACGCATTTTCGGTCAGCTTAACCAGTTCCGCGCTTTCGGCCTGGGTTATGAACAGGTCGCCGGCGACGAAGCTTGAATAGAGTGCCGCTGTCCGCTCCGAAGACTTTCGGGACAGCCCGCCGATCGAGCGATCATTGTTGATCAGTTCGGTCAGCACCTTTCCCGGCAGCACGCGCTCGGGAGAGTAGGCGACCAGGACGTCAGCTTCCTCGCCATGTGCGACGGGAAATTTGAGATCGGGTCGCAGTTCCGCGAGCAGCGCTGTCATGACACGCGTCGTACCGACCGGCGATGTTGATTCCAGCACCACCAGGTCGTCCCGTTTTAGCACCGGAGCGATGCTTCGCGCTGCCGCAAGCACGTAGCTGACATCCGGCTTGCGGTCCGGGGTGATCGGAGTTGGAACGGCGATAATATAGGCATCGGCCGGCTGAGGCGTACTGAATGCCTTGAGCTTGCCATTGGCGACGACTTTCTGGATCAAACCATCCAGGTCCGGTTCGATGATGTGGATTTCGCCGCGGTTGACCTTCGCGACCACCGCCTCGTTGATATCGACACCGATGACATCGAGTCCGCGGCTGGCAAAAATGGCACAGGTCGGCAGGCCGATATAGCCCATGCCGATAACGGAAACGGTTTTGATTTCAGCCATGATTCAGCAATTCCTCAACGATCCGGCTCGCAGCTTGGCCATTGCCGTATGGATTGTGCCTCTCCGCCATGCCGCGATAGACGCTCTCATCATCGAGCAGGCTATTGGCATTGGCCAGAATTTTTTCGATATCGGTGCCGACCAGCCGGGCAGTACCAGCGGCGATCCCTTCGGGTCGCTCCGTGTTTTCCCGCATCACCAGCACCGGCTTGCCGAGTGAAGGCGCCTCTTCCTGCACGCCGCCGCTGTCGGTCAACACCAGGTAGCTCTGTTTCTGCAGGTACAGGAACGGCAAATAGTCCTGCGGGTCGATCAGGTGGATGTTCGGCACCGTCCCGATTTCGGCCTCGACCACGGAGCGCACATTCGGGTTGGGATGGACCGGGTAGATGATCTGCACATCCCTGCGCGCCGACAATGCCTTCAGCGCGGTGCAGATTCTCTGGATGCCGCCATCGAAATTCTCACGGCGATGACCGGTGACGAGTATCATTTTCTTGGTCGGATCGATGAAGGGGAAACGAGCGGCGAGCTTGGCGTTCATCAGCTTGTCGGCATCGATCTCGCTGGAGAAATGCAGCAGCGTGTCGATAACGGTATTGCCGGTTACGAAGATGGTGTTCGCAGCCTTTCCTTCGGCGATGAGATTGTCGCGCGCCTCGGTGGTCGGCGCAAAATGCCAGGTGGCGATGTTGCCGGCAATCTTGCGGTTCAGTTCCTCCGGAAAGGGAGAGTTGATGTTGTGGCTGCGCAATCCCGCCTCGATATGGGCAACCGGAATCCGCTTGTAGAAGGCAGCTAGAGCCGCGGTCATCGCGGTGGTTGTGTCGCCCTGGACGACGACGATGTCCGGCTTCGCCTTCTCCAGCACCCCCGCCATTCCGAGGAGCACGCGCGAGGTCACGTCGAACAACGTCTGACCTGGCTGCATGATGTTGAGATCGTAGTGCACCGGCAGGCCCGTCAGTTCAATGACCTGATTGACCATCTCGCGATGCTGGCCCGTCACACATATTTCCGTGGTGAAGCCTGGATGGGCGAGCGCGGCCCGCGCCACCGGAAAACATTTGAGCGCCTCCGGCCTCGTGCCGAACACGATCAGCAGTTTTCGCCTTGAGGGCAAGTTCGGATGTGAAACGGCGTTCATGGTTGACCCTGGTCACCGAAAGCGTGGGCGCCCGGCTGACATGTGCTTTCAGCCTAACAATAGCGCCCTGAACCGCCTTCGTATTCAAAAAAATTAACGTATGATTAACGCTAGAGTCCGCAGCCCCCCTTGGGCAACCCTTGCCAGGAACTGTGGGGAAAGATACCAGAGCAAAGCCATTTTTTGCTTTAACGAGAATAACTTGGGTTGACTAATATTTTAATCATCGGCCACGCCGTCGCATCCCGGCGCTGGGAAAATGAGCTTTTCATGCGGTTGGGTGCGGCAGGTTATGGGGTCTCGAGTTGCCACGCGCCGGCGCCGGCGCCAACCGCTCGGGGGCTGGACACTGTCTTGGCGATCGAGAGCCGGCGTTTCGGTCCCTCGCTGGCGGGCCAGTCCGAGCCGTTGCCGCCCATCGATCGCGGCCCTCCGGACCTCGTCATAGATCTCACTGCCAGCGCAACGGGGCAAGACGCGCCAGTCCTGAGGCTCGAATTTTGCGGTCGCAACAGCTTTCCAGCCGGCGTTGCCGCAATGTTGGCGAGCGGACAATTGCCTGAACTTGGCGCTCGCCTCGATGGCGTTGTCGTGGCCCAGGCTAGACCGATGCTGGCAGACAGGCTCTGGCTATCTCGAAGCTGCAACGACCTGCTCGCCGGCGCCATGTCGCTGATCATGCAAACCGTCGCCCGCTTCTTTGCGGGCAAGCTTGTGCCGGTAAGCGACAACCCGGTGCCGATCCTGAAGAACGACAGTTTTGTTCGACACTATGTGCCCTTTTTTGGCAGGGCTTTGATCGATCGCGCCGTGCAAAAAATCAGGCGGGGACGACGCCCCTTCTATTGGCAGGTTGCCTATCGGGTGATCGACGGACCAGGCATCGCCGAAACCGGGCAACTCGACGGCAAACCGTTCACAGTCCTGCCGGACGATGGCCAACGCTTCTATGCCGACCCGTTCGTCTTCGAGGCCGACCGCCGCCATCATCTGTTTGTCGAGGAATTCCCCTACGCGACGAGTCGCGGCGTGATTTCCGTCGCCGAGCTCGGTGACGATGGCACTTTCGGTGTTCCAAGGGTTGTATTGGAGGAAGCGCACCACCTGTCGTATCCGCAGGTGTTCGCACACGATGGCGAGATTTTCATGATCCCCGAAAGTGGTTCGGCTCGCGAACTTGTGCTCTATCGCGCCGCGCAGTTTCCCGACCGCTGGGTCCGCGACACGGTGCTGATGGCGGACAGGGATTTCAACGACGCGACGCTGCTCGAATCCGACGGTCGCTTCTGGCTGGTTGGAACGGAGCGGTTCGGCTACGGCAGCGCGTCGGACACGATGGCGGTCTATTGCGCACCCTCGCTGCGAGGGCCATGGGTCGCCCATCCGCTCAATCCCATTGCCGTCGATCATTCGGCCACCCGGCCGGGCGGCGCCTTTATCCGCCACGACGATGCCCTGGTGCTGCCGGTGCAGAACGGATCGAGGGCCTATGGCGGTGGTCTGGGGCTGATGCGGCTTGAGCGACTCGACGCGTCCGATGTCCGTTTTGCCTCGCCCCGGCCGATCGGCGCGGGTCCGGCATGGGCACGCACGGGCATTCATACGCTTAACCGCGCCGGCAATGTCGAGGTCGTGGACAGCGCGGGCTGACTGAAGCGCTGAAAGCCGTGAGCGTCCCGTTGCGTGGCCTGCTTATTTGTTCTCCGTGGCAATATGAGGAAGCGGTGTGTTTCTCGTCTTCCTTCTGCCGTTCAGGGTCTGAAGAATCGGCTTCTCGATCATCTCGTAAATCACCAGACTGACGAGGCAGGCTGCCACGATGCTGACCACCGACACCAACAATACCGTTGTCGGATGCTCGTATCCGACGGTGCGTCTGGCCAGGTACGCCACAGCGCCGATCACGAAGATATGCGACAGATAAAGCGCGTAGGAAGCGTCGCCCAACTGCTCGAGAAGGCTCCAGTGCTTGAGTTTCGGCTCCAGAATGAGGCTGAGATGAAGCAGGCCCGCCGCCCACATTGCTTGTCCCGCGAAGCTGATCTGACCCAAGAGCGGCGTACCGTCATCGACGAATGAAAGCACCACGCCTGCAGCGGTCATTACGCCGAATATCCAGGCATGGCGTATGTCGGAAGTGAAATCACCGTCCAAATAGCGCCGCCCTATCCACATGCCGATTACGAATGCCACCGGAGAAGGGTTGAGATAGAACTGGATAACAGGGTTGGTGGGAGCCAGCCACAGCCCGGCTATCCACATCGCAATGAAAAAGACCGTCAGCACAAATACGCGCGAGGTCACGGACAGGAATGCGAACACCGCAAAAGCGATATAGAAAAATACCTCGTAATTGAGCGTCCAGCCGAGTGAGAGGATTGGACTGGCGCTATCCCGTCCAGGCGCTTCGTGAACAATGAAGAGGAGCGACTGAAGATAGTGGGGCCATGTAAAGACGGTCTTCTGGAAGAGACTTGGCGCGAGCGCCGCCAGAACCGCGGCGAGGCTGGTGAAAAGCCAGTAAACGGGGATGATCCGGATTGCTCGGCGTTTCAGGAAGGTGGCAGCGGAAAACGGACCATCTCCCGTAATATGGACCATTATGAAACCGCTGATGACAAAGAACAGAACGACGCCCAGGCGGCCCGCCGTCACGATAATCAGATTGTCCACGCCAACCTGATAGGAAAAGGCGTGTGCGAACAGAACCAGCAAGGCGGCGCAGGCGCGAAGATACTGAATCGAATAGAATTTCTTCACCTTGATCTCCTGCGCTTTGCCGGCGCCTGATGCCATTGTGCCGTCCACAGGCAGCGCGTCGGGCGCCGTGCAAAGCATCGCCATCAATACGACCGGCCAATTAAGTGTGAGTTACCGACTTCATGGATAGCGTAAATCCGGCTGCCGATGCATGTCGCGCAACAAGTGCATTGCGTGCATTCGTTCCCTCTCGGCGCACTTTGGTGAGATTTCAATGAGCGGTGTCCGGCTTTTCGACAAAGCTGACATGTGGCGGCCCATGCCGGGCATCGCCACTGTTAAGATCGGGTTATCCATATTCCTTTACGTTCGTGCAGGAAAATGTACCCGGGGGTGCGTTCGTCCCCTGCCATCTCAATCGCAAGCCGCAACGCTGGTCAGATAATCGTGAGTGTCACCCCTACAGAGCAACAGTTCGTGACCGCGCAGGCCAGCCGCCAAGACGCCCTCACACTCCTGTTCTTTCTCCTCGCGGCCTTCGCTTTCCTGCTCCGCTCGACCATCTCTCCGCAATTGATGAATATGGTGATGTCCTATTCGACGGAGGGGGGGTCGTTTCCCGAAAAGCTGCATATCGGGACCTATGCGATCTTTCTGCTGCTTGTCGTCATCGCCACGACCCGGCCAATTCGGCTCGAAGGCGATGAAGTCAGGCTGTTCAAGGCGACATTGTTATATTCGCTGCTGCTGTTGTGGCTGGTGCCTTATCTCTTCGTGATAGGCCGTGCCGGCTCGGCCGGCTTCATAATCGATTCCTATCTGGTCTCTTGTGCCGCGGCGATGATCATGCTTGCCCTGGGTGACCATGTGCGCAGGGCGCTTGGCAATGTCATCGTCGGCATGATCGTCCTCAGCGCCATCATCGGAACGATCGAGGCCGTCACCCAGCATCGATTCCTGCCCTATCCCCTCGTTGAGCTGGACTTTCGGCCGATCGGACTGTCGGCCCATCCGCTGGCGCTGGGCGCGCTTTGCACCACCGCCATAGGTTTCGTTGCATTGACGCGGTGGCGTATCTGGGTGTGTGCGCTTTGCATCTTCATTCTCTTCATCGGCACGGCCGCTTCGGGCGCGCGCACCGCCCTGCTGCTCGCTTGCGGCGAGATCCTGTTCCTGCTCGTGTTCCTGCCTTGGCCGGACTTGTCACCCAGACATCAACGCCAGGCCAAACTCCTGGTGCTGATGCTGACGCTGGCCGGTGGCGCCATAATGATTGCGATACTCTTTTCGGCGGGGCTGCTGAACCGCTTCAGCAACACGCTCTTTGATCAAAATTACGACGCGCGCGTCAAGATCTACGATGTATTCAAGTTTGTTGAATGGAGGGACATCCTGCTTGGCATGAATCCCAACGAGTTGTTGAAGATCGTCAACGAAAAGCTCAACCTCCCCTTCATCGAAAGCACGCCGGTCGTTCTTACGCTTTTGTTCGGCCTGCCGATCGCCCTGCTCTTCGCCTTTTCTTTCTTCCGGTTCCTTTTCAAGCTCCTGCGCAATACGCCACGGGCCGCCCATATCGCAGCGGCCGCGTCCATTCTCGCGGCATTGTCAAACAATGCCCTTTCTTCGAAGGCGCCGGATATCATGCTGCTCGTCATCTTGTTGCTCGCTTATCGAAAGCCGGATGGGCGCCAAACCGGCACGCCCCTTCAAGGCCAACCAGCATCAACATCGACATGACGTCAAAGCCCGTTCCTTGTGGGTGCTCTCGCGACGACCTCTTGTATTTCCATTTGAAACGCCTGCACGCTTTGCCAGGCTACGACGGGCGTGGCAGAATACCGACGAAGGGTGGATAGATCGCTGTTCCGGAACGCGCCTGACACGCCTGGAAAATGAAATGTTAACGATGTTTCCGTAAAGCAGGCTGTGCGTATTGAATATTAAAGGGTTAGCATGATGTCCGCCGCTTCCGGTCCTCCTCCAACCGCGGCCGCCGCCGGCATTAGCCCCTATGAACGGATCGAAAATGCGCGGCGCGCCAGCAGGCCAAAGCCGCAACAAACCGCGCCGATCATGGCACATGCGGCGGCACCCGCTGTAACGTCGGCCCCTGTAACGTCGGCCCCTGTAACGTCGGCCCCTGTGTCGCCTGCACCCGTGGCGCCGCCTGTAGCCGAGCCCGTCACGACGGTGACGCTCAACAAGATCGGAACCTTTCTCGAACTCGATTTCGGGCGTCTGTTTGTCTGGCTGCGCGCCGGCCTTGCTCTGGTATGCCTGCTGGCAATCGCCGGCGGGATCATCGGCGGTGCCTACGCTCTGCTGAGCAAGCAGCGCTACACCGTGACCACGGACATCCTCATCAATCCCGCCAATCTTCAGGTTGTTCCGAACGATCTTTACCCGCAATCGGCCCAGGTCGATGGACAGCTGCTCAGCGCGCGCAGCAAAGAGCGCATCTTGACCTCGGGCAGCGTGCTTTCACGTGTTGTAGACGATCTTGACCTGGCCAGTGACCCTGAGTTCTTCGACGCGGACCGAAGCCGCACAGGGACGGACGGCGCCAAACCCGATCCAAAGCTTACCGCCCTGAAGAACCTCGCGGAACGGGTTAGCAGCATCGCGGATGAAAAGTCGTTTGTCACGACCTTGATGGTATCGGCGGAAACCCCCGCTAAGGCGATCCTGATTTCGCAGGATATCGTCAAGACTTTCCAGGAAGAGCTGGCCAGCGCCGAGGCTTCCGGCGCCAGCCGTGCCGCGGCCGCGCTGGACGGGCGGCTGGGCCAGCTCAAGAGCGATGTGCAGGCGGCCGAAGAGAAGGTCGAGGCCTATAGGCGCAGCCACAATCTGGCCACCAGCAATGGGCAGCTTGTTTCCTCGCAAACCATGACCCAGCTCAACGGCCAGATCGTGGAGACGCAATCGCGCGTCATCGCCGCGCAGGCAAGTTACGACGCCCTGCTTGCCGCCGGCGCAAACGGCACCAATTCCGGTCCCGCCACGTCGGAGGCGCTTGTGGCGCTGCGCGCAACGGCCAACGGCCTGCGCCAGCAGATCGATTCGCAGTCGATGACCTTTGGCCCCCGTCATCCGTCGATCGTCAGGCTGAAGACGGAGTACAACACGGTCAGCGCGCAACTCAGCGCCGAATACGCGCGCACCCTGCGCCTGGCGAAGGTCAATCTCGATGCCGCCAAAACCTCGTCGGCCTCCCTCAATGCCAAGATGAATGACTTGAAGGGCAACGTGTTCTCGGATAGCGATTCCGAGGTCGCCTTGCGTGAGCTTGAACGTGACGCCGCGTCGAAGACGGCTATCTATGAGAGCTTCCTGTCGCGGGCACGCCAGATAACCGAGCGCGAACAGATCGACAGCACCAATGTGCAGGTGATTTCCACCGCAGTGCCGCCAAAGGGCCGTTCATGGCCCCCGCGCACGGTCGTGATGATCGGCCTGGGGGCCATTGGCGGCATGATCCTTGGCATGTTGCTCGCCATTACCCTGGGTATCGTGCGCGACATGCGTCTTCCGCCGAACCGCCCGGACGTCATTGCCAGCCGCGCCTGAAATGGCGAAGCGGATTGTCTTTCACATTGCCAGCCTCAGGGGCGGCGGCGCCGAGCGTGTATTCGTCCTGATGGCGAACGAACTGGCATCGCGCGGCCACAACGTCACGCTTTTTACCTGGAACGCGCAGGGGCCCAATGCCGCCCTGCTTTCGCCTGCCGTACATCTGGTCGATTTCGGCCTCCCCATTCGCGGCGAGGGTTATGGCAAGTGGGCGACATTGAAAGGCATCGTGCGAAGCGCGGGCCTGCTTGGCCGCGTTTCTCCCGACGCGATCTACAGCGCCCCGGAATTCGCCAATCTGGTCGTGGCGCTGGCGCTTTCCCTCGCGCGAAGCAGGGCGCGGTTCTTCCCGAGTTTCCACGCCGCCGCCTCACTGCCTTCCGGCAACCTTGGCGCGAAAATGGCGGTCTGGCTTTCGGCCCTGGTTGCGGCCCGCGCCGACAGGGCCATCGCGGTTTCTGAGGGCGTCGGCGGCGATCTTGTGGCCCGAGGCTTCCCGAAATCCAAGGTCGTGGTCATCAACAACCCGCTGCCGCCGGTTGCGGCATCCCAGCAACGCTCCTACGCCTGGCAGGCAGAGCTCGCGGCGCTGGGCGACGGCCCCGTCATCATCACCGCCGGACGCCTGGTGCCGGTTAAGGATCATTGGACGTTGCTGCGGGCCTTCGCTGTGCTGCGCGCCGGCCGCCGGGCTCGGCTTGTCATCTTCGGCGAGGGTCCGCTGGCCGACGAGCTGCGCGCCTATGCCGAAGAATCCGGTATCGGCGCAGACGTTCTGTTTGCGGGCTATGTCAATGATCTGGCGGCCTGCTACGCCGTAGCTGACTTGTTCGTCCTATCATCGACCAGCGAGGGCTTCGGCAATGTTCTGGTCGAGGCCATGGCAGCGGGGATTCCGGTGGTCTCCACGGACGCGCCGCACGGCCCGCGCGAAATACTTGATGACGGCCGCTTCGGCGCCCTGGTGCCGGTCGGCGATGCCGCGGCCCTGGCAGTGGCGATGGCCGGAATGCTCGACCAGCCGACAACCGCCGCGATCCTGAAAAGCAGGGCGGCGGATTTCGAAATTGAAAAGATCGGAGACCGGTACGAGGCGTTGCTCTGAATTAGCGCATGGATCGGCTTGCGGCGGCACAGGAATCCGCCATTGATGGGACAGGACGCCGCCAACATAGGCCGGTTACTCCCAATCCAATCATGATCTTTAACATCAATTTACCCGGAGTTGGTAACAACAGGGAACCCGCGTTTTATCCTCAGGATAGGGATTTTCCTTGCCGCAGCATCACAGTCTTCCTGCCGGCCGTGCAAACGATCGCAATTGGCCGCGATTGCACCGCTTCATGCGGGTTGAGCTGGAACTCGCGCCTGACGTCCTGGTGCCGCGAGCCGAAACGGAACTGCTTGGCCGGACGGCCGCGGCCATTCTTGGCGAACAGGCGCACGAAACGATCCTGATCGACATGTGCTGCGGCAGCGGCAATCTTGCCGTGGGCATCGTCAGCGAATGTCCTCGGGCTCGGGCATGGGCGGCGGACCTGACCGACAGCACGGTTTCGCTTGCCCGCCGCAATGTTGTGCGCCTCGCCCTGCAGGACAGGATCAAGGTCCGGCAAGGCGACCTATTTGCCGCGATCGAGGGTGACGGCCTCCACGGCGCTGCCGACATGGTTTTGTGCAACCCGCCCTATATTTCGTCGTCCCGTCTCGATAGCGAAAGCGCGCATCTGTTGGAGAACGAACCTCGGGAAGCTTTCGACGGCGGCCCTTACGGTATTTCGATCCTCCAAAGGCTGGTCCGGGATGCCGCAGCTTTCCTCAAGCCAGGCGGATGGCTGCTGTTTGAGTTCGGCGAAGGTCAGGATCGGCAGATAGCAACCCTTTTATCGAGAACGAAATCCTACGAAACCCCAACCTTTGCCGTGACGGCCGACGGCCAGCCCCGTGTCGCCATGGCGCGCAAACATGGTGGCCGGGTTCCCGGAACCGGGAGCCCGGCGTGAGCGTCGTCCGCGCCCTCGATCAGGCCGACCTTGCGGCCGTCGCGGGCATGTTTCAACGCATGCTGCGCAAGAAGCGGGGGCCAGCGCCGGCCTCCCTCGTCGATTACATGAGGCGGTTTTATCTGGACGCACCCGACTGGGGCAGCGGGCTCCGTTCGCTTGTCCATGTCAATGACGCCGGCCAGGTTTCCGGCTTCGTCGGCGTTCATGCGCTGCCGATGAAATTCAACGGCCGGCAGCTCTACGCTGCCATCTGCAGCTCGCTGATGGTCGAGGATCACGAGACCGATCCGATGGCCGGTGCCCGCCTGTTGAAGGCCTTCCTCGATGGTCCGCAGGACATCTCCTTCAGCGAAACCGCCAATGATACGTCCGTGAAACTGTGGACGCGGCTTCGCGGCGTTGTGCTGCCGCAATACAGCCTTGACTGGGTTCGCGTGATGCGGCCGGCGACCTTCGTGCTCAGCCTTTTTGCCAGTCACATGAAGCTTGCCTGGATGTTGAACCCGCTCGCCCGGATGGTCGACCGGCTCTACCTTCGCAAAATGGAGGGCGGTCAACGACGCTGGACCGGCGTCGTCGCCAACGCATCGAGCCGGGGGGCATTTCGGACCTCCGAGATCGACAGCGGCAGCTTTGCGGGGCTGCTGGAGCCGCTTTGCGCCCAGTTTCCGCTACGTCCGCAGTGGGCGGAAGGTCAGCTCGACCATATTCTGGGCGATGCGGCGCAAAAGCCGGATTTCGGAGAGCTTGTCTGCGTGTCGGTGGCATCGCCGAACGGCGCCAATGTCGGCGCTTTCGCCTACTACGCTCGACCGGACGGGATCGGCCGCGTGCTGCAGGTCCTCGCTCTTCCCGGCCAGGCCGGGCCGGTGATCGATTGCCTGGTCGAGCATGCCGCCCGGCGCGGTGTCTCCGGCTTGCGCGGCCGCGTCCAGCCCGCGCTTCTGGACGCCATGCTTGTAAGACGCATAGCCTTCATACCGGTCGCCTCGACCGTCGTGCATTCACGCGATCCCGAGCTTCTCGATGCCATGAAGAACGCGCAGGTCTTTCTGAACGGGCTTGCGGGCGAGCAGTGGAGCCAGTTGATCGGCGGCCGCTTCACCTGAGGCGTTCCGCCTAGAGCAATTCCAGGAAAGGGTGCGCGGTTTCCGTCCGGAATGGCATAATGCATCAGGTCAGGAGCCGACTTCGTCCACGCCGTCAACGAGCTGCGGGCGCAGGTGCAGATAGCGCGTTGCCTTTCGCTTGGCGGCGATGTCGACCCAGACGCGTTCGATCTGTGAGGCGGTCAATCCCGCCGCTTGCCCTACCACCTCGGCGGACACGCCGTTGTTGAGGCCGTAGAGACACAGATCCATCCGATCGTAAGGCAGGGAGAAGTAGAATTCTTCCTGCGTCTGCGCCAGCGAGTAGGTGTCGGTGGTCGGCGGCCGGTTGCGGACCTCTTCCGGAATGCCGAGATAGGCGGCTAGCGCATAGACCTGCGTCTTGTAGAGATGCGCGATCGGCTTGACGTCGGCGGCGCCGTCGCCGTTCTTGACGAAGAACCCCTGATCGTATTCCAGCCGGTTCGGTGTGCCGAGCACGGCGAAGTTCAGCCGGTCGGCATGATAATATTCGATCTGCTTGCGGGTGCGCTGCTTCATGTTGGTGGCGGCAACGATGCCGAGATAGACCGCCACCGGCATCCGCAGTTTCGTCTGCTTGCCTTGCGGGTCCTGCACCACCAGCGAGGAGATGTTGTAGCCCTCGCCTTCGAGCACGTTCGCGATCACGATCTTTGAGGCCCAGCCCTTGCCATAGTCCGGGACCATTTCGCGGATGAAGGCGTCGCGGCGTTCATAGCAGCCCATTGCCCGCAGGGTCGGCCCGATATCCTCCACAACGGCCTCGACGCCGAAAGTGTCGGCGACCAGATGGCCGAGTCGCAGGCTTTCGGGGTCGGAATCGCTTTCCGGCATGAGGACGCACAGCACATTCTGGTGGCCGACGGCACGCGCCGCCAATGCAGCCGAAACGCTGGAATCTATACCGCCCGAAAGACCGAGCACGAGGCCGCGCTTGCGAATGCCGCGCAACTGCTCGCGCAGGGCCGCCACGATCCTGTCCGTTTCGGCGGCGGGATCGATGACCAGGGCTTGCGTGAAGGCCGGCGCATCCTGGGTTGAGCCGATGTTCATTGCTCGGCCTCCATCATCTCAGCCGCGAGCCGGCGGCTGACCTTGCCCGACTCCGTCTTCGGTAATTCGCTGCGGAACTCTATGATTTTGGGGACCATGAAATCCTCCAGGTGCCGCGCGCAGTGACGAATGATGTCCTTTCCGCCAAGCGCCGGATCGGACCGCACGACGAGCGCGCCAATCGCATGCCCCAGCACCGGATCCGGCACGCCGACGACCACCGCTTCCGCGATACCTGGATGGGCGTGGAGCACTGCCTCCACTTCCTTGGGGGCGACCTTCTCGCCACGCGTCTTGATGATATCGTCCTTACGCCCGACAAAATAGAGAAAGCCGTCCTCGTCGGTCTGGAACAGGTCGCCCGTATAGAGCACCTTTTCCCAAGGGTTAGGCCCCGGCCGGAGCGCTCGTTCCGTCGCGGCCTGGTTGCGCCAATAGCCCTGCATGACGTGCGGACCGCGGATGACGAGCTCACCCGCCACGCCCGCCGGCACGCGTTGTCCAAGGTCGTCGACGACAAAGGCTTCCGTGTTGGGGATGGCTATGCCGACCGACCCTGGCCGGCGGTCAAGTTCCTCGGGTGGCAAATAGGTGCAGCGCTTGCATTCGGTCAGTCCATACATCGAATAGATCCGGACGCCGGGCAGCAGCGAGCGCAGGCGTTCTATGTGGGCTGGCGGCAAGGCGGCCGCGGTGTTGGAAATATAGCGGAGGCTGGGCAAGAAACCCGGCGCCAGATCACGCATCTGCAGGATCATCGCCGCCATGGTAGGCACCAGCGGAAGGCCGGTGACGCCCTCTTTGCGGATGCGTTCGAAGATCTCGTGCGGGAAGGCGAAGGACTTCTCGAGCACCAGCGTGGCCCCGAGCCTGACTGCCATCAGCAACTGGTAGAGGCCATAGTCGAAGGCAAGCGGGAGGACGTTCAGGATGATGTCGTCCGGCGCGTTGCGCAGATAGGTGGCGATCGACCCCGCGGCAGCGTCGCAATTGCGATGCGTCATCATCACACCCTTGGGCCGGCCGGTCGAACCTGACGTGTAGATCAGCATCGCAAGGTCGACGTCGATGCCGCGATGGTCTACCTCCGCGCCATCGAACGTCAGGCAGTCAGTCAGGGACGCGGCCCCTGCCGGGCATTGCCCATCGGCCCCAGGAGTGGAAGCCACGAAGATGCCGGTCTTGACTTGCGATGCGCAGGCTTCGGTGACCACGGGCATCAGCTTCGCCTGCGTCAGGACCGCCCTGGCGTCGCAATCGGCGATGATGTAACCGAGCTTGTCGGCCTTTGTGGAGGGGTTGATCGGACTGAAGGTCGCACCTGCCTTGAGTGCGGCAAAGATCGATACGGCGGCCTCCCAGCAATTGTCCATGAAGATCAGGACGCGGTCGTCGCGCCTGATCCCATTCATGAAGAGAGCGGTGGCCAGCCGGCTCGAAAGGTCGTCGAGTTCTTCGTAGCTCAGCCTTTTGCCCCTGGTGACCAATGCCGTCTTGGCCGGGTGGGCAGCAGCCTTCGCCACCAGAAAATGCTCGATCCGCACGGGACGTTCCTCGCCGTTGGCGCTTACGCTGCCAGCGTTTGTGCTCTCGCCTCGATGAAGGACGAGATGCGGTCAAGCGAGTCCAGGTTGGCCGGAACGATGTCGGCGTCCACCATCGCGATGCCGAAATTGTCCTCGATGAAGGCCACCAGCTCAAGCACCGCAGTCGAGTCGATAATGTCGTTCTCGATCAGCGAGGCTGAATCCGACAGTTTGTAGGAGGTGTCGCCGAACAGGAAGTTGTCGACGATAAAGCTTCTGACCCTGTCCTTGATTGCCGTCATCATGTATTTCCTTTTCCTCGCCGTCTCAGGCCGCTCTTGCCGCGCCGACCGCTTGGCCGGCGAAATTCTTCTGCCACAGCTGCGTCGATAGAATGCCGACGAAGGCGGCGTTGTCGCGAAATCCGGTCGCGGTCTCCATGCGGCATTTCTCGTGGAGCTTGGCCACCGCCTTGGCGTTGAACAGGCCGCCGGCGGTAATGCTCGCCTCGCCCAGGCAGTCACGAACATAGTCTAGTTCCTCCGCCCCGACGAAGGAGCGGGCCTCCGGGGCGCGGTAAGGTTGCTTGGTGCGTTTACCGATCGCCGCCGGAAGGTGGTGCCTGGCCACCTTGCGCAATATGTGCTTCTCCATCAAGCCTTTCAGTTTCATCTCCGGCGGAAGTCTTGCCGCGAACTCTACCACGCGATGATCCAGGAAAGGAAACCGCCCTTCGATGCCGTGCGCCATGGCCATCCGATCGCCTTGGCTGGAGAGGATGTAGCCGGGCAGGAGGAAGCGGGTTTCGAGATATTGCGCCTGATGCAGCGGATGCCATAGGGAAAACGCCTCGGGTAGGCGGCTGGTCAGCTCTTCAGCTGCGTCATAACCCTTCAACGTCGCGCGCAGGTCGCCGGAAAAGAAGATTTTCGCCGCCGCCGTGGTCTTGAAGCGTGGCCGATGCGAGAACAGCGGATCGTCGAGGGCAGCGTTGCTGGTGCCGAAGAAGGCAGCCAGATACTCCACCGATTGCTGTTGCAGGCCCGGCAGATACGGGTAAAGCCGGCGGAACAGCTGCGGCCTCATGCGCGATGTGGGCTGCCGCCCGCAGAACCGGCGGACACGCGCCTCCTTGAAGACGTCGTAACCGGCGAAGACCTCGTCGGCGCCTTCACCCGTCAGCACCACCTTCAGGCCGGCCTGGCGAACCAGGGCGGATAATTTGTAGAGTGGCGCTGGCGCCGTGCGGATGATCGGCCGCTCGGTAAAGCGGATGACCTCAGGAAAGACGCTGGCGATATCGCGGGCGCCGCATTCTATGGCGTGGTGGCGCGTGCCGAGCGCCGAGGCCATTTCGGTCTGAAAGGCGCTTTCGTCATGCTCGGCGCTGTCGAAGGTTACGGAAAATGTCTCCAGTCTCCGAGGAGTCATGCCGGCGGCAAGCGCCGAAACAAGCGACGAATCGAGCCCTCCGGAAAGATAGGAACCGACCGGCACGTCGGCCCGCATGCGAAGCCTCACCGCATCGGTCAGAAGGGCTTGCAATTCCTCTGCCGCGTGGTCCTCGTTCGTGATCTTCGACGGCTCATCACGATGCGGATAGTCCAGGTGCCAGTACCGTTTGACCGTGACCTGCCCCTGCGTCGCGATCATCACACTTGCCGGTTCCAACTCGTGGATATTGCGGAACGCCGTGCGCGGAGCGATCGGCGCCCACAGCGTAAAGATCTGATCCAGCGCAACCGGATCAATTTCAGCGGAGACGCCCGGGACCTTCAGCAGGGCTTTGATCTCCGAGGCAAAGTAAAGCACCCCGTCCTTGCTTGTGTAGAACAGCGGCCGGACACCCATGCGGTCTCGTGCAAGCACCATTCGTCGCTGCCGATTGTCCCATATCGCCAAGGCGAAATCACCGTTCAGGAGAGACAAGCAGTCTTCGCCCATCTCCTCATAGAGCTGAAGGATGACCTCTGTGTCGCTCGACGTCCGAAAGTGCCGGCCCTTGGCGATCAGCCCTTCGCGCAGTTCTATGTAGTTGAAAATCTCGCCGTTGAACGCAATCGTCAAATTGCCGGCCTCGTCGGACATCGGTTGCTGGCCATCGCCGATGCCGATCACCGACAGCCGCGCATGCCCGAGCCCGGCATCGGGTGCTACGAATTTCCCTTGCTCATCCGGCCCACGATGGGCAATTGCGGCTACCATGTGCGTGAGCAAAGCTTCCGCATCCCGGATTGACCCGAAATAACCCCCGAATCCACACATCCCTTGAACTCATATTGAACGCTAAGGTACGGAACATAACCTCGATAGTGGCATCTGGGGTTAATCCGATAATTTCACCGAGCATGTGGTTAACAAGAAGTTTGCCACGATGTGGTCTTCGTGGCTAGGACGCGATGGCTCTCCATCACCTCGCGCTTGCGGCCGTAATAGCCGGAACGATAGCCCAGGCGCTCCGACGTGGCGAACCGCCTGGATACAAACGGACCGCGCGCAACGTGCTGGCGATCTTAAGGCAAATTCAACCGCAGGCTGCCGGGCTGACTATTATTGCGGTAGGTTTTTCAACGGTTGCAATGGCTTAGCGTTTTCCGACACGCCCTAGGCGCGAACGGACCAGAGCGTTTCCAAAAAAGTGTGACACGGTTTTCTCTGCAGAAGCGCGCGGCGCTTCTCAAGCAATTTGCCTCGAAATCAAGAGATGACGGGGGTTTCAACGTGTCTGTAGAACGGTTGATCGCTCTAGGCCTTTTGTCCGGGTTGGCATGGCCTGACACGGGCGGCTAAGGCTGGAAATGTGATTGCACGTCTTCGCTGCCGGGGGGCTGGCCGGAGGACGAGGAGGATGGCGCTGAATTTCGAATATATTGCCGGCCATCCGGCGCTGCACCGTCATGTCGAGGCGCAGTCGAAGGCGTTGCTGCATATCTATGAAACGAGCCCACGCCTGGCCGCCGTGTTCGCCACGCAACAGCGCTGGTTGCTGGCTCACACCGGCCTAGCCCTGCATTTCGCCCGCGACCCGCGCGATCCCCGCACGGAACTGACACTGGCCCGCTTCATCGATGCCGTGCTTCACTATTCCGTCGCTAGCCGCAACACGGCCGAAGCCTTCATCAAGGAGATGCTATACTATCACATCATCGAATACCTGCCGCACACCGGTGATGGACGAGCCCATCCCTTTCAGGTGACGGCAGCGACGCTGAAGGAATTCGACGGCTGGGTGGTTGCGCATCTGCGCACGCTCGACGGTCTCGACAGCGGCAGCCGCCTCGCCGCCTTTCTCGAGCAGCACGGCATGATTTCCAGGCTGCAGCCGCTGGTGGCGGAAGGCCTGCTCTCCTCCAACCCAGTGCGTGAGCCCAAGCAGACGTTTTCGCTGTTCATCTGGCTCAACAATGGCGGCATCGTCATGGATTGGCTGATGTCCGGCATCGATCCCGACAATGCCGCCGTCGACCGGATCCCGACCAGCGTGGTTTCGATCGGCGAATTCGCCAGTTGGCTAAAACTCTCGCGCACCCATCTTGCGCGCAAATTGCGCGACGCCGAAAAGCTCGGCAGCGTCGGCTGGCTGGGCCGGCGCGGGCATTCGGTGATGTGGGTGTCCAACAGCTTCTACCAGGAATACATGACCGTGCAGGCCGCCAAGCTTGCCGTCATCGATGCCGCGTTCGAGGCCTGCCGACCGGCGTCGCCGCACGCTGGCTGAACGTTCGGCGCAGACGCTGTTGCGCAGCCGATCGTGCCGACCGCGAGGACCCGTCCGGGCGCATGGCCGAGGTGGCCTTTCCGCCGTCGGGATACGGACATCTGGACAGCGGGGGCGAAGCCTGAAAGCGGAACGATCCGCGCGAGCGGCAGCGATCCGCCCGACGGGTTCGGGTGGATCAACTGGTCAAAAGCCGGGCGCAGCATCTCAATCGATGTCGAATGACACGCCCTGCGCCAGCGGCAGCGCCTTGGAATAGTTCACCGTGTTGGTGGCGCGGCGCATATAGGCCTTCCAGGCATCGGAGCCGCTCTCGCGCCCGCCGCCGGTTTCCTTCTCGCCGCCGAAGGCGCCGCCGATCTCGGCGCCCGACGTGCCGATGTTGACGTTGGCGATGCCGCAATCCGAACCATCGACGCCGAGGAAGCGCTCGGATTCCTGCAGGTCGCGGGTGAAGATCGACGACGACAGTCCGGCGCCGACCGCATTGTGCTCGTCGAGCACGGCATCGAAATCGGAATATTTCATCACGTAGAGGATCGGCGCGAAGGTTTCTTCGGTGACAGGAGCCACCTGCTTCGGCATTTCGACCAGCGCCGGATGCACGTAATAGGCATCGGGATGGCCATTCTCGACCCGCGAACCGCCGGTCAGCTTGCCGCCGTGAGCGGTGGCTTCCTTGAGCGCCTTCTGCATGGCGTCGAAGGCCGCCTTGTCGATCAGCGGCCCGACGAGCGAAGACGTCTCCAGCGGATTGCCGACCGAGACGCTCTCATAGGCCTTCTTCAGCCGCGGCAGCAGCGCGTCATAGACGCTGTCATGCACGAACAGGCGCCGCAGCGTCGTGCAGCGCTGGCCGGCGGTGCCCATGGCGCCAAAGGCGATGGCGCGCAGCGCCATGTCGAGATCGGCGGTCGGGCAGACGATGCCGGCATTGTTGCCGCCGAGTTCGAGCACGGCGCGGGCAAAGCGCTTGGCCAGACGCGGGCCGACATCCCGGCCCATGCGGGTCGAGCCGGTGGCCGAAACCAGCGCCACCTTCGGGTGGTCGACCAGGATCTCGCCGACGGAGCGGTCGCCAATCAGCACCGGTGCCAGGCCCTGCGGCGCATCTGCGCCGAAGCGCTTGACCGCGCCGGCAAAAATCGCCTCGCAGGCGAGCGCCGTCAGCGGCGTCTTTTCCGAGGGCTTCCACACCACGGCGTCGCCGCAGACCAGCGCGAGCGCCGCGTTCCACGACCACACCGCGACCGGGAAGTTGAAGGCCGAAATGACGCCGACGACGCCGAGCGGATGCCAGGTCTCCATCATGCGATGTCCCGGACGCTCGGTGGCGATGGTCAGACCGTAGAGCTGGCGGGAAAGGCCGACGGCGAAATCGCAGATGTCGATCATTTCCTGGACTTCGCCGAGGCCTTCCGACGGGATCTTGCCAACCTCGATCGACACCAGCCGGCCAAGCTCGGTTTTGTGCGCGCGCAACTCCTCGCCGAGCAGCCGCACCAGTTCGCCGCGCCGGGGACCCGGCACCATCCGCCAGGCCTGGAACGCCGTGTGCGCGGCATCGATGGTCTTGGCCGCATCGGCCGGCGAAATCGTCTTCAGCGCCGCGATCTGTTCACCCGTCACCGGACTGCGCACGACGAGGTCGCCGCCGGTCAGCGCGTCCTTGGCCACACCCAGTTTCGCCAGAAGTTCGGCCGTTTCCTTCGCTATCGTCATTTTTGTCCCTTTCAGATCCGCTCGCCATCATAGGGCGGCGGTCGAGCCTTGGCGCCATTATCGCCCGCATGCCGCAAGCGCTGTCATGGCGTGCCATTACTCGTTTCAGGGGAAAATCGCCACCCCGGCATGGTCCAAGCCGAGATTGCACGATTGAGCCAGAGGAGGAACAGGCTTAGTGCGCTGTCTTCGCCGGCGCCTTCACGGCTCCGTCTCGCATCAGCCGGTCGATATGCATGCGGATATGGGCGGCTTCCGCTGCCGTGTTGGCCAACGCAATGGCGCGATCGAAGGCGACACGCGCCTCTTCGCCACGGCCGAGCTGCATCAACAGACCGCCCTTGAGGCCGAAGAAGTGGAAATAGCCGGACAGCCTCTCGCCAAGCGGCTCGATCATGGCAAGGGCAGCTTCCGGCCCGCGCACCTTGGCGACCGCAACCGCGCGGTTCAGCGTCACCACCGGCGAAGGTTGCATCGCCTCCAGCAGGCTGTAGAGCAGGTCGATCTCTGTCCAGTCGGTCTCCTCGGGGGTTGCCGCCCGCGCATGAAGGGCGGCGATCGCCGCCTGCACCTGGTAGGGTCCGGGCTTCTGGTGGCGCAGGGCCTTGTCGACCAGCGCCAGGCCTTCGTCGATCATCTTGCGGCTCCACAGCGAGCGGTCCTGGTCGTCGAGCAGCACGATCTCGCCGTTCTCGTCGAAGCGGGCCGGCGCGCGCGCATGCTGCAGCAAAAGCAATGCCGTCAGACCCATGATCTCCGGCTCGGTCTGGAACAGCCGCAGCAACAGGCGCGCCAGCCGGATCGCTTCCTCGCAAAGCGGCGCACGCGCCGGCGCCTCGCCGCTGTTGGTGGAATAACCTTCGTTGAAGATCAGATAGACCATGGCGGCAACGGCGGCGAGCCGCTCCGAGCGCTCGACCGCGCCGGGCGTCTCGAACGGCACGCCGGCATCGGCAATGCGCGCCTTGGCGCGCGTGATACGCTGTTCCATGGCGCTTTCGCCGACCAGGAACGCACGCGCGATCTGCTTGACGGTGAGACCGGAGACGATGCGCAGCGCCACCGCGATCTGCTGCGTAGGCGGCAGATCCGGATGGCAGCAGATGAACAAGAGCCGCAATATGTCGTCGCGGTAGTGCGCGCCGTCCAGCCGTTCGGCGATATCGCTCTCGGCATCTTCCAAGTCCGAGATCTGGTCCTCTTCCGGCATCGGCGCCTGCTTGGCGCGCTTGCGCACCGCGTCGATGCCGGTGTTGCGGCCGACAAAGATCAGCCAGGCCGCAGGATCGCGCGGCGGCCCGTTCTGCGGCCAGTTCTTGAGTGCCCTCAGGCACGCGTCCTGGAAAGCTTCCTCCGCCGTATCGAGATTGCGGAAATAGCGCAGCAGCGCACCCATAGCCTGCGGGCGGGCAGCGCTGATCGCCGAGCTTATCCAGGCGAGGTCTGTCATGTGGCTACTCTGGTTGGGTTGAAGACGGAAACCGGTCGGATCTCATAGGATCCGCCGCTGGGATTGACCTCGGAAAGCTCGCGCGCGAAGTCGACGGCTTCGTCGAGATCGGCGCATTCCAGCGTGTAGAAGCCGAGGAACTGTTCCTTGGTCTCGGCAAACGGGCCGTCGATGACGACCGATTCGCCCTTGACCTTGCGCAGCGTCGTCGCGGCGGTGGTGGGCAAAAGCCGCGCCACCGGCCCAAGCCGGCCGGCTTGAGCGTATTTTTCCTGCACATGCATGAGCTTTGCCATGACCTCGTCATCCTGTGCCTTGCTCCAGGAGGAGACGACATCTTCGGAGGCATAGCAGAGGATAGCGTAGAGCATGGGACGTCCTTTTCTGTCTCAAAGGACGAAACAGTAGGGCCTATGCCGACATGGCGTCGACAAAAAAGTTACGCCATTTTTGTCAGCCTTCGCTTGCCTTCAACCATCTCAGCACAAGAGCCTCTTCATCATCGAGACCGTCTATCGATCGCTTGCGCTTGTTGGCCTCGGTCATTTCGCTAAGCAGCCGCCCTTCCACCCAGGCTTCGAAAACCTGTGGATGGATGTAGCATTTGCGGCAGACGGCGCGTGTGTTGCCGAGCCGCTCGGCCACCTTGTCGATGACGGCGTTCATTACACGCTTGGTCTGCGCCTGGCTTTCGGGAAGATCCGTCCGCGCAAACAGCGACGCGGCATGGATGGTACCGCCCCAGGTGCGGAAATGCTTGGAGCTGAAATTGGCGCCGATCGCGTCGCGGATATAGCGGTTGACATCGTCGGAACGCACCCCATGCCTCTCGCCGTCCTCGTCGAGATATTGGAACAGTTGCTGCCCCGGAATATCCTGCGCGCTGCGCACGACCCGGGCGATGCGGCGGTCGACCAGCTTCAATTTCCATTCCTTGCCGGACTTGCCCTTGAAGGCAAAGCGCAGGCTAGATCCCTTGATGTCGACGTGGCGGTCGCGCAGCGTCGTCAGCCCAAAGCTCTTGTTGTCACGGGCATAGGCGGCATTGCCGACCCGGATCATCGTGTTGTCGAGCAGCCAGACAATTGCCGCCACGACGCGCTCGGCCGGCAGGCCGCGGCGGCGCAGATCGGCATCGATCCGGCGGCGCAACTCCGGCAGGCTTTCGGCAAAGGCGACAAGGCTGGAGTATTTGGCGCCGTCGCGCTCGGCGGCCCACAGCGGATGGTAGCGGTACTGTTTGCGCCCGCGCTGGTCGCGGCCGGTCGCCTGGATGTGGCCGGCGGGATCGGGCGAGATCCACACATCCGTCCATGCCGGCGGAATGGCCAGCGCCTTGATGCGGGCAATGGCTGCCGCGCCGACGGCCTGTCCTTTCGCGCCCTTGTAGGAAAAGCCTTCGCCCGCCTTCAGGCGCCGGATCCCCGGCTCGCTGTCGCTGATATAGGTGAGCGAGGCCTGTTCGGCAGCGGTCTGCGCGCCGTTCTTCGGCGCCCCATCGTCCCCCTGTCCGGCCGCCGACCGGCCGGATGGCGTCCCAGATTTGTCCAGCATGCCCGCTCCACGAGATTTTTCTCGTAGATAAGCGCCAGGCCGACTGCTGGTTCCACCGCGTTGCTATGGAATGTGGTCGGGTCCACCAATGGTGGCACCAGCCGGCACGGCCATCCAGAGGCCGCCATCGTCGACGTGAGGCGGATGGTAGTCGCGCCCGGGCGGAATCTGTTCGAACACGGCCCCTGCCTCATCGGCAAGGTAGTCATAGCCCACATCCTGCAGGAGCCCCTTTGGATCCAGGTGGTGGTAGAGATTGCGGCGGGCGATCCGCCGCTTCGGCTCCATCATCTTTAAATGATAGAGGTTGAGCCCGCTGTTGCGGGCCTTGAAACCAAGATCGGGAGGATACCAGAGCCCGTGCAGGTCCTCTGGTCGGTACTTCGCCGGATCGTAGGCTCTGAACAGACGATACTGGAACTTTTCGGCCCACAGCCCGTCGACCCGGTACTCGGTCGGCGAATACAATTCGCGGAGCCGGAACCCCCAAGCCATGCGCCTGTAATCCCCCGTCAGCTGTCCGATCCGCTCCGCGGTACCGCGTTCCAGCCGCTCATCGGGATCAATAGCCAGGATCCAGTCGGCGGCAGCTTCATGCGCTGCGTCGAGTAAGATCCGCCGCCGCTGCGGCTCGCTGCTGAACACGCCGGTCGCCCCGCGATCGTCATAGGCAATCCAGCCGTCAACGACCGGATCGATATTGGTGATCAGATCGGCAACCAGATGCGCGTCATAACGATAGCTGAAAACTGCGACCGTTCTCTGGCGCGTCCAGAACAGTCGGCTCCGTCGCCAGCGTCGAGGCTTGATTTGGCTCGTTATCATTTTCTTGTTGCCGCTTTCACGCGATTTCGCACGCCAATATAGACACCCACGGATTTGACCAGCAGGGCAAGCCAGACAATTGGCATCGACATCATCGCGAAAGTTCGATCCCGCTCGGAAAGCCCGATCTTCGCCAGCTTGCGGGCATTCCGCCGATCGCGAAACGTGTCGCGAAAACACCGAAACGGAGTGTTCAGGGCGAACGCTGCGAGGTAATCGCCGCGGCGACAGCCGCGCCTGTACTGATCGGCAAGCAATCTGGACAGCCGGGTTTCGTTGCGATGAACGGTTTGTACCTTAGGCTCCCAGACCGGCTGCAGTTCCTGCGGCAGGCGCCCCAGGAATTCGGTGTCTTCGGCAGCAGGCATGGTTTCATCGAACAAGCCATATTCATCGAACAGCCGCCGATCGAACGACACGCCGTAACGCAGCGCACGATCCGACGGCAGACCGGGAAGCCGTCGCATGAACATGATCAGATGAGCCGCACAGGCGATCAGATTGCGCGGATGGCTATTCACCATCGCGCTCGCCACGGCGCGGTCGCCAGCCAGATGCCGCTGCATCCGTGCCTCGGCCCAGCCCGAACAGGCGAGGCAATCATCGGCAAGAAAGGCAACGAAAGGCGCTTTGGTGGCCGCAATGCCGAGATTGCGGGCTGCGCCTACAAACAGCCTTCGACCGACCTCGATCACTGGCACCTTGACCCCGGCGCCGGTCAGCAGCGCCATGACCTCGCCTCCGCCCGAGTTGACCACCATGATCTCGAGCGGCTCATCCTGATCCAGCAGGGATGTCACCGCCTCGACGATTTGAGCCGGCGCGCGATAGCCGATGACAATGACGGCAAGCTGCGGCGGGGCTGATTCAGGCACGTTGCAACTGGACGCGCGGAGAGGAAAACCAGCGCCGCAGCGCCAGCTTCAGCTGGTAGCGCCTGCAGCGCCAGGTGTTCGACCGCACCTTCGGCGCCGCCGCCGCGATCCTCAGGAACCGCGCCGCCGTCTCCAGATCACCGCGCGCATAGTGAACCCGGGCGATCTTGAGGGCGACCAGCCCCTCCCTGGTCTTTAGCGACGACAGTGGGATGCCACAGTCAGTCAGCTCGCGCAGCGCCAGCCGCCAGTCGAGAAAGCGGCGCACCGGCCTGGTGATGAAGCGATCATCAGAACGCACTGCCGAAACGTGGTAGATCATGACGGGATGCACGATCAGGGCAAGCGACGCCCTGCCCATCAGCCTGGACCAGAACAGCGTGTCCTCGTCATAGGCAAGCCCGGTCGGGAAGCGCGTGTCGCCGACGACCCGCCGGGAAACCAGCGCACTGCCCACGGCGATCGAGCGAATGTGACCTTCCAGATAGGCCGAGGCATTGGCTATACCGTCTTCTATGTAGCCGGCTGGAAGCTTGAGGTTCCGGTTCTCGCCATCGGTGCGCCGACGGTAGGCGCCGATCACCATGTCGGCGGCCGGTTGCTCCCCCGCCCGGACCAGCATCGACCGCAGCCCGCCCTCCAGATGCAAGTCGTCGGCGTCGATCAGGTAGATCCAGGAGCATTGCGCCTGCGCCAGCGCCACATTGCGGGAGCCGCCCGCGTCCCGGCAGCTGCTCTTGAGCACGCGCAACGGCAACGAGAATTGCGTGGCGGCATTCAGCGCGGCTTCTGCCGTCCCGTCCGAGGAGGAATCGTCGACCAGCAGCACCTCGCCGATAACCTCGGCTTCGGAACGAAGCGAGGCCAGCGTGGCCGCAATGGTTGCCGCCGCATTGTGCGCCGGGATGATGACGCTGATTGCCGTCAATACCGAACTCCGCATCAGCATGCCTGCCGACCGATCCTCCCCGAAGTTTCGACCGAGCATAACGGGCATGGCCGTTGTTGAGAAGCTGTGCTTCGAGGCTGTCAGGCCTTCTCGAGCGCGACCGGGATGACGTCGACGGCCTGGTCGCCGACCTGGCCGCCGGTGGTTTTCAGCACGCCGACGATCGGAGCCACGTCGGAATAGTCGCGGCCATAGCCAACGGTGATGTGGTCGTTGCTGGCCCGCATGCCATTGGTCGGGTCGAATTCCTGCCAGCCGGCATCGCGCCCACACCACACCTTGACCCAGGCATGCATGGCATCGGCGCCTTCGAGCCGCGGCTTCCCTTTCGGGGGAATGGTGCGCAGGAAGCCGCTGACATAACCCGCAGGAATACCTAGCCCGCGCAGGCCGGCGATCATGATGTGGGAGAAGTCCTGGCACACGCCCCGCTTCAAACGGAAGGCATCGCTGGCCCCGGTACGCACCGTGGTCGCTTCCCCGTCATAGGTGAAGTCGCGGTGGATGCGGTTGCACAGATCGATGGCCATGCCGACCGTCGAGCCGCCGGCGCTGTCGCGGGCATAGGCGGTGATCGCCGCATCGATGCCGGCATGATCGCTGGCGGCGAGAAAGTGATGCGGTGCATCCGGCGCCAGTGACCGTACGGCGCCGAGTTCTTCCCGCAGGCGCTGCAGATCGGGCGACACGTCGAGCCCAGGCTCCGGCCGTGACACCGACACGCGCGCGCTCATTCTGATGTCGAGCCCGTCATGGACGTCGCGAAAGGCGATCGCGGTGACATTGTTGCCGAAGAAATCGGCAAAATCCGTGCGCTCCGATGGGGTCGGCACAAACGAAAGCGAGGCCGCGATCACGCGCTGCACGCCGGCAATGGTCGGCGGCAATACACGCACCTGATGCCGGCTGCCACCGGCCGCGGCGTCATAATCGTAGCTGAGATGAAGCCTGATATCGTACAGCATGTTAACCGAAATACGCTTTAGCCAGGCTGCTATAGAGGTTGCCGATCTCAGTTGCGAGATCGTCCAGCACCTCCGCCGACATCTCCGATGGCTCCATGACGGCAATTGCCGTGTTGAGCTGCAGGATTTCCTTGGCCGCGACCGACATATGCCCCTCCGGCCCAACCGATGGCAACAGGCCGATCTCCGCCTTCAGCCGTTCGAGCTGGAACAGGATCGAGCGCGGGTTGAGTGGGTCGAGCGCCAAGAGGTCGATCACCGTGCGCCGTCCGGCCCGCACCGGATATTGCCGGCGGTGGGTCATGACGCTGTCGCCGATCTCCAGCATCATGTCGAGCGAGCCGTCCGGCGCACCGGACCTTGTCAGTCGGGCTAGCGTACGGGCGATCTGGATGCCGCGCTCGATCCGCCGGCCGATCTCGAGGAAACGCCAGCCGGTGAAACGGTACATATTCTCGTGCAACAGGCCAGAGAAACCGGCGAGCTTGCGCAGCATGACCGTCATCGCCCGTGTCGCGTCGTCACCCGGCGCCACCGTGGTGGCGAACTGATGAATGGTCTTCGACAGGTCCTTCAGCGCCAGCCAGCCATCGGGCGAAAAGCGGTCGCGGATCTGTCCGGCGCTGTAGACGGCGCTGTCCAGCGTGCCGATCAATCCGGGCGGAATGGCCGCTTCGAGATCGATGCCGAAGGGTTCGAGATAGTCCCTGATATCGGCGAGCAGCAGCATGTCAGGATCGGACGTCTCGGCCAGCCGCACATGATAGGCGCGCAGGATACGCACCGTATCTTCCGAACGCTCGATATAGCGGCCGAGCCAGGTCAGGTTTTCCGCCGCGCGGCTGGGCAGGCTGCCCGGCATGGTGCGGACGAAGCTGTCATGCTCCTGCGGCAGCAGCGTCTCGCGCTCGACCGACCGGTCGCTGACCACCCAGACGTCGGCCGCCTGGCCGCCGCGCTGCATGGCGATGGCCGTCGGGTCGAGCGAAAGGCCGACACGGGCGAAACCGCCGGGCATTACCGTCCAGCCATCGGGCGTGCGCGCGAGATAAACGCGCAGGCTTGCCGGCCGTGGCTCCAGCCAGCCGCCGACATAGACCGGCGTCGTCGACAGCGTCACCGCTTCCTGGCCGACGAAACCGCTGCCATCGCTCTCGATGCGCGCGATCAGCGCGATGCGTTCCTCCGGCGTCAGTGCCGAACCGAGCCTGGTCTGGCCGTCATCCTCAAAGGCCAGCCGCGTCGACAGCGCCGGACCGATCACCATGCGATCGATATTGGCAAGCACATGGGCCCGTTCGGTTGCTTGCCCGCACCACCAGGTCGCCACGCTTGGCAACAGAAGTTCTTCGCCGCGCAATGCGCGCGAAATCTTCGGCAGGAAAGCGAGCAGCGCCCGGGTTTCCATCAAGCCCGAACCCAGCGCATTGACCGTCGAAACCGTGCCGCGGCGGATCGCCTCGACCAGCCCCGGGGTGCCGATATGCGAGTCTGGCCGCAGTTCCAGCGGATCGGCGAAGGCGGCATCGAGCCGCCGCCACAGCACGCTGATCGGCATCAGCCCCGAAACCGTGCGCACCATCAGCTTGCCGCCGGCGACGGTCAGATCCTCGCCCTCGAGCAGCATGATGCCGAGATAGCGGGCGATATAGGCGTGCTCATAATAGGTCTCGTTGAGCGGCCCCGGCGTCAGAATGGCGACGCGGCCGTCATTCTCCTTCGCCATGCCGATCAGAGCATCGCGAAAGCGACGGAAGAAACCGGCCAGGCGATGCACATGCATCTCGCCATAGATGTCGGACAAAGCCCGCGTCGTGGCGACGCGGTTTTCCAGCGCAAAGCCGGCGCCCGACGGTGCCTGCGTGCGGTCGCCCAGCACCCACCAGCTTCCATCCGGTCCACGGCCGAGCTCGAAGGCGCAAAAATGCAGGAAATGACCGCTGGCCGGCATGGTGCCGACGACGGGGCGCAAATATTCGGGGCTCGCCGCAATCAGGCCTGCCGGCAGGATTCCCTTCTCGATCAGCCGGTTCGGGCCATAGATATCAGCGACTATCTCCTCGAAAAGCTCGGCGCGCTGGACGAGACCGGCGCTGATCCCGGCCCATTCCTTGTCTTCGATCAGCAGCGGGATATGCGCCAGTGGCCATTCGCGCTCGTTGGCGCCGGCCTTGTCGTAGACGCGATAATAAACGCCGGCGTCGCGCAGATACTGGTCGGCGCGGGCAAAGCGCTGGCCCAGCTTTTCGGGACCCAGCTCCTCCAGCGCCTCGATGAAGGGCGCCCAGGCCGGACGCGGATGGCCCGAAGCATCGACCATCTCGTCGACGACGCCGTCAATCGGCTGGTAGTGCTCCAGCAGACTGTGCCTCAGCGGCTTGCCGCGGACCTTTTTCTGATTCCCCTTTGCCATCGCTGATCAGAGTCTTGCTGGCCGCCTGAGGTCAAGGGTCATGGGGAAGTCTTCAGAGGCTTCTTCATTGCGCAGCACATAGGCCGACGGCGTATGGCCGCGCGGCTCGAAGCGGGCGAGACGCCTCGCCTCGGCCTCATTGCCGTTGACCGGGAACGTGTCGTAGCTGCGCCCACCTGGATGCGCGACATGGTAGACGCAGCCGCCCACCGCCCGCCCCGACCAACGGTCGTAGATATCGAAGACGAGCGGCGTGTTGACCGGCAGCGCCGGGTGCAGGCCCGACGAAGGCTGCCAGGCCTTGAAGCGCACACCGGCTACCGCGACCTCGCGATTGTCGGTGACCTTCATCGGCACGATTCGGCCATTGCAGACAATGGCATGGCGTTCCGGGTTGAGGCCTTCGGTCCTGACCTGCAGCCGTTCGACCGAGGAGTCGACGAAACGCACAGTGCCGCCGATTGCGCCTTGCTCGCCCATGACATGCCACGGCTCCAGCGCCTGCCGCAGTTCCAGCTTGATGCCGGCATGCTGGACTTCGCCGCAGAACGGAAAGCGGAACTCCAGCTGGGCATCGAACCATTCCGGCCGGAATTCGAAACCGTTGAGCTTGAGGTCGTCGAGCATGTCGAGGAAATCCGCCCAGACATAATGCGGCAGCATGAACCGGTCATGGAGCGAGGTGCCCCAGCGCACGAAGCGGCCATCAAGCGGGTTGTTCCACGCACGGGCGATGATGGCGCGCACCAGCAATTGCTGCGCCAGCGACATGCGCGCATTGGGCGGCATCTCGAAACCGCGGAACTCGACAAGCCCAAGCCGGCCGGTCGGGCCATCGGGCGAAAACAGCTTGTCGATGCAGATTTCCGAGCGGTGCGTATTGCCGGTGACATCGGTCAACAGGTTGCGAAACAGTCGGTCGACCAGCCAAGGCAGCGGTGTGTTGCCCTGGCCCGGATGCGGCACCTGCGCCATCGCGATCTCGAGTTCGTAAAGCGAGTCGTGCCGCGCCTCGTCGAAGCGCGGCGCCTGGCTGGTCGGGCCGATGAACAGGCCGGAAAATAGATAGGACAGCGACGGGCGCCGCTGCCATTGTAGCACCAGGCTCTTCAACAGATCGGGCCGGCGCAGGAACGGGCTGTCATTGGGCGTCGCGCCGCCGACGACGACATGGTTGCCCCCGCCGGTACCGGTGTGGCGGCCGTCGATCATGAACTTGTCGGCGCCAAGCCGCGTCTGCCGTGCTTCCTCGTAGATCGCCGTCGTCGTCGCCACGCAGTCCTGCCAGTTGGCAGCCGGATGGATGTTGACCTCGATGACGCCGGGATCGGGTGCCACCCTGATAACGTTGAGGCGCGGATCGTGCGGCGGTCCATAGCCTTCGATATGCACGGGAAGGCGGATCGACTTGGCCGCGTTTTCTGCGGCTGCGACCAGTTCGAGATAATCTTCCAGCGCCTCGACCGGCGGCATGAACACGCAAAGCCGCCCGTCGCGCGGCTCGACCGAAAGTGCTGTACGCACCGCGCCGCCGATCTCGGTGATCTCCTGCTCCACCCGGTCTTGCTGGCCGGTCGTCGCAGTGAACGATACCGCCTGCTGGCGCCGCGCCATCTCGTCGGCGCCTTCCAGTTCGGCCGGAGCCGGTTCTGGCAGTATGGCTTCCCGCGCCGGCAGCGGTCCACGCGGCAGCGACGGATCGACCGGCACGATATAGGGGAACTGTGCCGGCGGCACATAAGGCAGCGTGCCCAGCGGCAGGCGGTAGCCGACCGGGGAATCGCCCGGCACCAGGAACAGCCGCCCGCGCCGCGTCTTCCATTTCTCCGAGCGCCAGCGCGGGTCCGATGCCTGGCTGTTCCAGCGCTGGACCGGCAGCACATAGCCGGATGGCTTGGTCAGCCCGCGCTCGAACACTTTCGCCATGCGGCTGCGCTCTTCGGGGTCTTCCAGTTTGGAGTTGGACGGATCGACATTGTCGGGCAGCTTACCTTCCTTCAGCAGCCATTCGGCCGGGTCCTCATAGGCCTCGCTGACCATCGCCTTGTCGATGCCGAGTTCGCCGGCGATTGCCGTCAGCAGGTTTTCCGCCTGCTGCGGCCCGACCTTCGCATCGCTCTTTTCGCGCGCGATCAGCGACGGATCGCTCCATACCGGCTGGCCATCGGTGCGCCAATAGAGCGAAAAGGTCCAACGCGGCAGGCTTTCGCCCGGATACCACTTGCCCTGGCCGTAATGGAGGAAGCCGCCCGGCGCGAAGCGTTCGCGCAATTTACGGATCAGCGCATCGGCCTTTTCGCGCTTGGTCGGGCCGACGGCGGCGGTGTTCCACTCGGCGGACTCGAAATCGTCGATCGACACAAAGGTCGGCTCGCCGCCCATGGTCAGCCTGACATCACCCGCTTGAAGTGCGGCGTCGACCTTGTTGCCCAGCGCATCCAGCGCCTGCCAGCTTTCGTCCGAGAATGGCTTGGTGATGCGCGGATGTTCGGCAATGCGGTCGACACGCATGTCGAAGCCGAACTCGACATTGGCAAAGCTCGCCATGCCGGAAATGGGCGCGGCGTTGCGGAAATGCGGCGTGGCCGCCAGCGGCACATGGCTTTCGCCGGTGAGCAGGCCGGACGTCGGATCGAAGCCGATCCAGCCGGCGCCCGGCAGATAGACCTCGCACCAGGCGTGCAGGTCGGTGAAATCGACAGCGGTTCCGGCTGGGCCATCGAGCGCGACCAGATCGGGCTTCAGCTGGATCAGATAGCCGGAGACGAAACGCGCGGCGAGGCCGAGATTCCTGAGGATTTGCACCAGCAGCCAGCTCGAATCCCGGCACGATCCCTTTTTCGCGGCCAGCGTTTCCTCCGGCGAGAACACGCCGGTTTCCATCCGCACGATATAAGCGATCTCCCGCTGCAGCCGCGCATTGAGGTCGACGACGAAATTGACGGTGTTGGTGGCGCTACGGTCGATGGTTGCGAGGAAAGCAGACAGCAGCGGCCCCGCCGGCTCCGGCGTGCGGTAGATGGCGAGATCGTCCCTGATGTCTTCGGGGTACTCGAACGGGAAGGTCTCGGCCGATGGCTCGACGAAGAAATCGAACGGATTGTAGATCGTCATGTCGGCGACGAGGTCGACCTCGATCTTCAATTCCGTCACCGGTTCCGGGAAGACGAAGCGGGCCAGGAAATTGCCGTAGGGGTCCTGCTGCAGATTGACGAAGTGGTTCGCCGGCCCGACCTTCAGCGAATGGCTGAGCACCTTGGTGCGGGAATGCGGTGCCGGCTGCAGCCTGATGACCTGGGGCCCGAGAACCACCGGCCGGTCATATTTGTAATGGGTCAGGTGGTAGACGGCTGCCAGTATTGCCATGGGGCCCCGGAGATCGGCGTTTCTTCAGCCGAACCCTGACACATCTATTGGCCATTCTCCAAGCAGAGATGTTGCGCTGCACCTAAATTAAGCAGCCGAAGCCGGCTACGCTGTGTCGAGATTCAGGTCAGGCCGAGTCGAAAATGGCTGATACCGAGAACCGGAGCAGAGCGTACTTTTGGTACGCGAGCACCGGAAGCGCAGGTATCGGCCATTTGCAGGCCGGCCTCACTTGAATTCGGCACAGCTTAGAAAAACGCCTGTATCCCCGTCTGAGCCCTGCCAAGGATCAGCGCATGCACGTCATGCGTGCCTTCATAGGTGTTGACCGTCTCCAGGTTCTGCGCGTGGCGCATGACGTGGTAGCCGATCTGGATGCCGTTGCCGCCATGCATGTCGCGGGCCTGGCGGGCGATGTCGAGCGCCTTGCCGCAATTGTTGCGCTTGACGATCGAGATCATCTCCGGTGCCATCTTGCCCTCGTCCATCAGCCTTCCGACCCGCAAGCTGGCCTGCAGGCCCAGCGCGATCTCGGTCTGCATGTCGGCGAGCTTCTTCTGGAACAGCTGCGTGCCGGCGAGCGGCTTGCCGAACTGCTTGCGGTCGAGGCCATATTGCCGCGCCCGGCGCCAGCAATCGTCGGCCGCGCCCATCGCGCCCCAGGAAATGCCGTAGCGCGCGCGGTTGAGGCAGCCGAACGGACCGCCGAGGCCCTTGGCGTTGGGCAGCAGCGCATCTTCGCCAACCTCGACGCCTTCCATCACCACTTCGCCGGTGATCGACGCGCGAAGGCTGAGCTTGCCGCCGATCTTCGGTGCCGAAAGCCCCTTCATGCCCTTTTCCAGCACGAAGCCGCGGATTTCGTCCTTGCCGTTGTCGCCCTTGAGCTTCGCCCAGACGACGAACACATCGGCGATCGGCGCGTTGGAGATCCACATTTTCGAGCCGGAAATCCTGTACCCGTTCGCGGTCTTCTCGGCCCGCGTCTTCATACCGCCGGGATCGGAACCCGCATCCGGTTCGGTCAGGCCGAAGCAGCCGATCCATTCGCCGGAGGCCAGCTTAGGTAGAAATTTCTTGCGCTGTTCTTCCGAGCCATAGGCATGGATCGGATACATCACCAGCGACGACTGCACGGACATCATCGAGCGGTAGCCGGAATCGACCCGCTCGACCTCGCGCGCCACCAACCCGTAGGTGACGTAATTGGCGCCGAGCCCGCCATATTCCTCGGGAATGGTGATGCCGAGCAGGCCGGCCTCGCCCATCTCACGAAAAATGCCGGCGTCGGTCTTTTCCTCGAGATAGGCCTCCTCGATGCGCGGCGCGAGCTTGTCGGCGGCAAAGGCGGCCGCGCCATCGCGCACCATGCGCTCATCCTCGGAAAGCTGGTTCTCGATCAGGAAGGGGTCTTCCCAGACGAACGCGTTCTTGTCGGCGGCCATGGCTTCGCTCTCTCCCAAAATCTTGAAGTGCTCGGGCTTATCCACCTCCGCTTCGGAAAAATCAAACAAAATTGCATCACAGATCAATGAGGTTTAGTAATGGATCATGAACGTCCAACGCCGGCTTTTACCCAGCACCAGCGCCCTTGCCGCCTTCGAGGCCGTGGCCCGCCTTGGCTCCTTCACCGCTGCCGCCCAGGAACTCGATTTGACCCAAGGGGCCGTCAGCCGCCAGATAGCACTTCTGGAGGAACAGTTCGGCCGCCGGCTGTTCGAGCGCGACAGCCGCAATGTTCGGCTGTCCACGGCGGGCGAAATCTATGCCGAAGCCGTGCGGGCGGCACTCGGGCAATTGCGCGACGCCGCGCTCGGATTGATGAGCAATCGGCATAGCGGCATGCTGAACCTCGCCATACTGCCGACCTTCGGCACGCGCTGGCTGATGCCGCTGATCCCGGATTTCGTCGCAGAAAACCCTGACATCACCATCAACTTTGTCACCCGCATCGGCCGCTTCGACTTCGCCCGCGAGCGGCTCGACGCCGCCATCCATCATGGCCAGCCCGACTGGCCGGACGCCGACTCCACGCTTCTGATGCGCGAGACCGTAATGCCGGTGGTCTCGCCAGACTTCCTTGCCAGCCGCGATATCACCACGGCGGCCGACATCAGCCGCCTGCCGCTGCTGCACATGGCGACGCGTCCCGGGGCCTGGGGCGAATGGTTCGAGGAACAGGGCTTGAGCGCACCGATCGGACCCGGCATGCAGTTCGAGCAATTCGGCACCGTTGCCCAAGCCTGCATGGCGGGGCTTGGCGTCGCGCTCCTGCCGCAAGTTCTTATCGCCGGCGAATTGCAGCGCGGTCAGCTCGTGCAGGCGCCGGGACAGCCGATGCAAAGCCGCAGCGCCTACTACCTCGTCGTCCCGAACGACAAGCGCGGCCACCCGCCCGTCGTCAGCTTTCGCGACTGGCTGCTGGGCCAGGTTGAGAAGGAACCGGCCGTTCTGGCCTGGTAGCTACTTCCGCTTCATCGGCTCGGTTTCCGGCTGGAAGCGCAGCGTTTTTGCGACTTGCGTTCGGCAACTTTCGCATCGAGCTTGCTTTTGATCCGGGCGAAAGCCTGGTCTCCATCGACCGAACTGCCACTCGCCATGCCCCCGTCCCAAAGACGCCCCAACTCTTGGACACTCACTTTCTCGAAACTTGCCATATCGCGCGTATCTCCACACAAGGATGGTAGATAACGCTCTAGCGATTGCAAGGAACCATTCGAGGCTACTTCCGCTTCAAGGCATCGGCCAGCGCCGCACCAAACGCGCCTTGCTGTGCCGGTCCTTCCGGCTGACGCTGCGGCATCGGCGAAGGTTGCGCCGGCTTGCCGCCGCCATTGTCGCGCGGCCCCTTCGGCGTCCCGCCCTCGCCGCCGTCCTTGCGCATGGACAGCGCGATGCGCTTGCGCTTGATGTCGACATCGACGACCCGCACCTTCACCACATCGCCCGCCTTCACCACCTCATGCGCGTCCTTGATGAAACGATCGGCCAGTTGCGAGACATGCACCAGCCCGTCCTGGTGCACGCCGATATCGACGAAGGCGCCGAAGGCCGCGACATTGGTGACGGTGCCTTCGAGAAGCATGCCGGGCTTCAGATCCTTGATATCGTCGACGCCGTCGGCAAAGGTCGCCGTCTTGAAGCCGGGGCGCGGGTCGCGGCCGGGCTTTTCCAGCTCCGCAATGATGTCGCGCACCGTCGGCAGGCCGAACCGTTCGTCAACGAAGACGCGCGGATCGAGCGCCTTGAGCGCGGCACTGTCTCCCATCAGCGAGCGCACATCGCGACCGCAGGCAGCGACGATCTTCTTGGCCACGCCATAGGCTTCCGGATGGACCGACGAGGCGTCGAGCGGCTCGCTGCCATTGGCAATGCGGAGGAAGCCTGCGGACTGTTCGAACGCGCGCGGGCCGAGCCGCGCTACCTTGAGCAGTTCCTTGCGGCTGGCGAACGGCCCGGTCGCATCGCGATGCGCGACAATGGCATCGGCAAGCGACGCGCCCAGGCCTGACACGCGGGCCAAGAGCGGCGCCGAGGCGGTGTTGAGATCGACGCCGACAGCATTCACCGCGTCCTCCACCACCGCCTCCAGCGAGCGGCCAAGCCGGTACTGGTCGACATCATGCTGGTACTGGCCAACGCCGATCGATTTCGGCTCGATCTTGACCAGTTCGGCGAGCGGGTCCTGCAGGCGCCTGGCGATCGACACCGCACCGCGCAGCGACACGTCGAGCCCGGGAAACTCAGCCGCCGCTGTCGCGGAGGCCGAATAGACCGAGGCGCCGGCTTCGCTGACGATCACCTTGAGCGGCTTTGGCCCACCATCCGAAGGCATGTCGGACAGCATGTCGGCGACCAGCTTTTCAGTCTCGCGGCTGCCGGTGCCGTTGCCAATCGAGATCAGCTCGACCTTGTGCAGGCGGATGAGCTTGGCGAGCTCCGCCTGTGTGCCGCGCACATCGTTCCGCGGCGGAAATGGATAGACCGTCGTCGTCGCCAGCACCTTGCCGGTGCCATCTACCACCGCGACCTTGACGCCGGTGCGGATGCCGGGATCGAGCCCCATGGTCGGACGCGATCCTGCGGGCGCTGCCAGCAGCAAATCCTTGAGGTTGCGTGCAAAGACATGGATCGCCTCTTCCTCCGCCCGCTCGCGCAGGTCACGCATCAAATCGAGCGTCAGGTGCAGCGAAAGCTTGATCCGCCAGGTCCAGCCGGCGACTTCCATCAGCCAGCGGTCGCCCGGCAGGCTGCCGCCGATGGCGTAGGCATTGGCGATCATCCGCTCGACCGGCTTCACCGGCGAGGCATGGTCGGCATCGACCTCGATGTCGAGCGACAACACCTCTTCGTTGCGGCCGCGCAGCATGGCCAGCGCACGGTGGCTCGGAACATTTGCCCAACGCTCGACATGGTCGAAATAGTCGGAGAATTTCGCCCCGGCCTCCTGCTTGCCGTCGACGACACGGGCACGCATGAAAGCGCGCTCCTTCATGTAGGTTCGCAATTTGCCGACCAGATCTGCATTTTCCGCGAACTGTTCCGACAGGATGTCGCGTGCGCCTTCCAGTGCGGCCTTGGCGTCGGTCACATCCTCGGTCACATAAGCCAGCGCCGCCTCGGCGGGCACCAACGACCGGTTGGCCAAAATAGCCTCCGCCAATGGCCCCAGCCCGCGCTCCCGGGCGATCTCGGCCTTGGTGCGCCGCTTGGGCTTGTAGGGCAGGTAGATGTCTTCCAGTTCAGCCTTGGTGGCGGCAGCCACAATTTTGGCCTCAAGTTCTTCGGTCAGCTTGCCCTGCTCGCGGATCGAACCGAGAATGGTATCGCGGCGCGCATCGAGTTCGCGCAGATAGGCCAATCGCTCGGCAAGGTCGCGCAATTGGGTGTCGTCGAGCCCGCCGGTGACCTCCTTGCGGTAGCGCGCCACAAACGGCACCGTCGCGCCCTCATCGAGCAGCCCTATAGCTGCCGATGCCTGCTCCGGCCGCGCCCCGATCTCTGCCGCGATGATGGATGCGATGCGTTTGCTGTCTGCTGCCATGCTGGTCCCTGTCGCAAAGAGCGGCGACCATAGGCGCTGATGTCCGTCACGCCAACCGCAGTGTTCTCAAGCGTCAAAGAGGTCCACAGGAAAGCGCCTTGCTTTGGCTCGTCCTCAGACCATCCCGCTCAGCGCCTCGAAAAAGGCAACGATCTCGCGTTCGAGCGGATAATCTTCAGGCACCGGCTGCGACCCCATTTTTGCAATCACCACTTCCATCTTCGGATCGACGTAGAGCCATTGGCCGTGGATGCCGATGCCGCAGAAGGCGCCGTTTGCCGCCCCCGTCTGGTACCATTTGTTACGGTAACGGCCCTTCGGGAACAGATGCACCATCGTGCCGCGCTGCCAAGTCTCCGCGCTGCCGCCGGCAACGGTCGTATCCCGCACCCAGCCTTCCGGCACGATGCCGCGGCCATTGGCCGTGCCGCCCTGCCGCATCATCTCGCCGATACGCGCCAGGTCGCGCGGCGTCACCGAAATGCCGCCGGCGGTGCGCGCCGTACCTTCCATGTCGACGCCGATCGAAGCCTCGCTGACAGCACCCAGCGGTAGCCACAGTTTCTCGCGCATCAGGTCCGGGAAGCGCTGGCCGGAAGCTCGTTCGAGCAACAGGCCGAGCAGATCGGAATTGGGCGAACGGTAGCGGAAGGTTTTGCCGTGCGGTTCTTCGAGCCGCTGCAAGGTCAGAATGAATTCGCGCAAGCTTTCAGTGCCGCCGCCCGGATTCCACAGCGTAGCGCGACGGTAACGGGCAAAGGCGCTTTCGGGATCGAGATAGGCCTCCTCGAAGTCGAGGCTGACGCTCATGTCGAGCACATGCCGGCAGCTTGCATCGGCATAGGCCGAACCGACGGCTTCCGGAATGTACTGGGTCACCGGCGCTTCCGGGTCGAACACGCCCTCGCCTTCCAGTATTCCGGCGATGATCGCGGTGACCGATTTGCTGATCGAAAAGATGATGTGACGGGCGCCGAAATCCATATTGGGCGCGAACCAGTCGCCGATGACCTTGCCAGCCTTCATCACCGTCAGCGCGTCGCTGGTCGAACGTGTGAGGAATTCGGCCACCGTTTCCGGGGCGCTGGCGATCGAAACCTTTTCGCCGAGCAGGCCGCTCAGGTCCCGCACCGGCGCTTCGACGCTTCCCGGCGTCGCCGCCACGGGAGCGGTCGGCACCAGTTCGCCAAGGTTCTGGAATGACCAGCGGTTGAAGGGGTTTTCGCGCCAGTTGGAGAGCAGCACCTCATTGCGGGCAAAGCCGTAGCAGATCTCGAACGCAGTCTTGCCAGTCATGAACGTTTCCTCGGAGGGATGATTTGTTGTGGGTCAACCAAGCGCCTTGGCGATGGCGTGCACCGCCTTCAGCGTTGCCACCGAATAGGCGACATTGCTGAAATCCGGATAGCTTGAAAGCTTGACCACGACCATGCCGGTGTCCCAGTCGATATGGATCATCTGCCCGAACACGCCCCGGCACATCAGCGCGCGTGAGCGCGGGTCTTCGATCCAGAACTGGTTGCGATAGCTGCCTTCGGGCAGGCTCGGATTGAAGTCCGGCCCATGCCTGCCGTTGCGCGTCGCCTCGACCCAGTCGGCCGGCACGATGCCGCGGCCCTTGTCGAGGATCAGCTGGCCGAAGCGGGCGTAATCGCGCAGCGTCGCGTTGAAGCCGCCATCGGCCAGCGCATAGCCGGCGCTGTCGACCGTGAAGCAAGCGCTTTCGTCGGCGCCGAGCTTTTGCCACAGCTCCTCGGACACCAGCTGCGCCAGCCGTTTACCGGTGACCCGCTCCATGATGAAGGCAAGCACGTCGGTCTCGATCGAGCGGTACTCGAACGCGGCGCCATGCGGCCGCACCTTGTCCTTCAGCTGCAGGATCAACTCGAACAGATGCGGCGGCCATTGGAAATCCGGATCGCTGTCCGGCGGCACCGGCTTCCAGCCCGTGGCGACATCAACCTGGCCGATGTCGGAGTAACGGTCGGTGTATTCCTCGGAAAAGCGCACGCCGGTGGTCATATCGAGCACATGCTGCACGCTGGCGCCGTCCCAGCCGGTCGCGCCGAGCTCCGGCAGATAGGCGGTCACCGGTTTGGCCGGGTCGATCAAGCCGCGCCCAACCAGAATACCGAACACGGTGCCTGTTACCGACTTCGCCATCGACTGCGACAGATGCAGCGTGCGCTCGGCCATGCCGTTGAAATAGCGCTCATAGGCGACCTTGCCGTCTTTGAGCACCAGGAAGCCGTCCGTGTAGGTCTCGTCGAGCAGGCCAACGAGCGTCGTCGGACGGCCCTTGCTGTCTTCCACCGGCAGCGCGTCGAGATCGGTCTCTGCGCGCTCAAGACGATGGCGATGGCCGTTACCGCGCCAGACCTCGATGGTCGGCAGGAATTCGCGGATGTGTTGGAAGGCCCAGCGATTCCATGGCGGCCGGTCCCAGTCGAGCTTCGGCAGCACCATTTGAGGCGGCGAGCCCTGCATGATCGACGGCCGCGGATCGCTGTTGCGATAGGAGTCCATGAAAGCCATTCCGGAAAAGAAAAGACCCGGCGGCGCATGCCGCCGGGTCTGTCAGACTGCGGTTATTTCTGCAGTTCGGTCCAGATCTTGGTGTAGATGTCCTGGATCTCAGGCGCGCACATCTTCTGGAATTCGCCTTGTGCCTTCGCAGCCTCCGGAATGACGACTTCCGGGGCATCCTTCATATCGGCCGGCATGTACTTGTCCGAGCCGGTAATGGCGTTTGCGTAGCGATGGAAGGCCGAGAGGCCGGCCGCGTTTTCCGGATCCATGATGAAGTTCTGGAACAGCTTGGCGTTCTCGACATTTTTGGCTTCCTTGAGAACGACGACGTTATCGCTCCACAGGCCGTAGCCTTCCTTCGGATAATTGTAATGGATGGCCGGATTGGCCAGCCGCTGACGCAGCGCCGAACCGTTCCAGTCGCTGGTCGCCTTGAAGTCGCCGGCGCCCATCTTTTCGATGGTGTTGTATTCCATGGCGATCCAGTTCGGCTTGGCCGCGACAAGCGTGTCGCGCACCTTCTTCAGCACCGTCTTGTCGTCGGTGCACTGCTGGCCGCCGACATATTTGATCGCCGCGAAGATAACGTCATTCATCTCGGGAACGACATTGGTCTTGCCCTTCAGCTCGTCCGGCGTGTTGAAGATGATGCCCCAGCTGTCGGCTGGTCCCTTGTAGGCATCGGTGTTGACGACGACGCCGACGGTGCCCAGCGCCCACGGCACGGAATATTTGCGGCCGGGGTCGAAGTCTGGATTGGCCCATTCCGGCGCCACGTTCTTGAAGTTCTCCATCTTGCCCGGATCGGTCTCCTGCACGAGGCCCTCCTTGATCCAGATCGGCACGTAGGTTTGCGACGGAACGGCGATGTCGAAGCCGGTGCCGCCCTGGCGTACCTTGGCGAGCGCCGTATCGTTGGAATCGTAATCGGTGATCGTCACCTTGACGTTGTATTTGGCTTCGAACTTTTTGATCACATCGGGGCTGGTATAGTTGCCCCAATTGTAAATGTTCAGCTCGCCATCGGCGCGGGCCAGGCTCGTCGTTGCGAGCAGCGCCAACCCGATGGCGGCTGTCGTTGTTTTCCAGTTCATGGTTTTAGCTCCCATTTGTCGGTTCAGTCTCTTTTCCTGCTGACGAAGAAAAACAACGTGACGATCGCGACCGAAAGCAGCAGGAAGGCGGTCGATATCGCGTTGATCTCAGGCGTGATGCCGCGGCGGATCTGGCCGAGCATGTAGGTGGGCAGCGTATCCTGGCCGCCCGATTTGACAAACTCGGTGATGACGACGTCATCGAGCGAGATGACGAAGGCCAGCATCAGTCCGGCCAGTATGCCGGGCCACAAAAGCGGCAGCGTGATGCGGCGGAAGGTCTTCCAAGGCGTCGCGTACAGATCGGCGGCCGCGCGCTCCAGCGTCAGGTCCATGTTTTCCAGCCGCGCCCGGATCGGCAGATAGGCGAACGGGATGCAGAACGCCGTGTGCGCGGCGATCAGATAGCCAATGCCGGAATAGCCGGTGAAGATCTTGATGCGCGAGAAGAAGATCAGCAGCGCCACGCCGGTGACGATCTCGGGTACCATCAGCGGCTGGTTGATCGCCGCATATTTGAAGGTGAGGCCCGGATAGGACGCGGTGCGCGTGGTGGCGAGCGCGGCCATGGTGGCAAAGATTGTCGACAGCACCGCAGCGACGGCGCCGATCTGGAACGAGCGTAGCGTCGCGTCGATAACTTGCACGTTCTGCCAAGCCGACTGGAACCAGCGCATCGAAAAGCCGCCCCATTCGGACGTCGAGTTCGCCGCGTTGAAGGCATAGGCGACCAGCACGATGATCGGCAGATAGAGCACGATAAAACAGGTCGCAGCGATCACCGTGAAGCCGGTCTGGTGCTTGATGGAAAAGTTCTTAGCCATGCCGCGCCCCCGACTTGCCGGCATTGCGCACATAGGCAAGCAGCGCCACCATGACGATGATCATCACCGTGATCGACAGCGCCGAGCCGAGCGGCCAGTTGCGGCCTTGGCCGAACTGCAATTCGATCAGGTTGGACAGCATCATATTCTTGCCGCCGCCAAGCACGCTCGGCGTCACATAGGCGCCAAGGGCTGGAATGAAGACCAGGATGGAGCCGGCAATGACGCCGGGTTTGACCAGCGGGAAAATGATCTTCCGCAATACATTGAAACGGGTCGCGTAGAGGTCGTAGCCCGCCTCGACGAGGCGAAAATCAAGCTTCTCCATGCTGGCATAGATCGGCAGCACCATCAGCGGCAGATAGACATAGGCCATGCCGATCAGAATCGCCGTGTCGGTGAAGAGAATCTGCACCGGCGCTGAGACGATACCAAGCTTCATAAGGATGGTGTTGATGATGCCTTCGTTGCGGATGATCTGCAGCACGGCGAAGGTGCGGATCAGAAGGTTGGTCCAGAACGGAATGGTGATCAGGAACAGCCAGAGATCCCTGGTTTTCTCGCTGCGCGTCGCCATGAAATAGGCGGTTGGAAACCCCAACGCCAAAGTGGCGATCGTCGTTATCACCGCCAGCTTGATCGAGCGCCAGAAGATGGTGACATGCGCTGCCGCAAGCGAAAGCGTATCGTCGAAAATGTCGCGTTCCATGAACACCGACAGCCAGGCATCGGGCGAAAACTGCCACTTCACATCGCCATAGGGGCCAGGCGTCAGGAACGAGTAGATCAGCACGATCAGCAAGGGGCCGGTCGCGGCGAGGAAGATCACCAGCAAGGCTGGCGCTGACAGCAGCCAGCGGTCGCGCACATCGCGCCGCTCCGCTGCCTTGGCGACTTGTTCCGCGGTCGCCATGATCAGTCCTTCAGCACTTGCGCGGCGTCGTTGCCGATCATGATGCCGATCTGGCCGCCCTGCACGAAGCCGTCACCGGCGCCGCGGCTGTTCTGACGCCGCACGATGAACGGCTCGCCACCGGCAAGGCGCAGATGGAAGTGCGTGTCGGTGCCGAGATAGACGATGTTTTCGACGGTGCCGGACAGCGAAGCGATCGGGCTGGCCGTGCCCAACTGCGCATGCTCTGGACGCACGACGATGGTGACCTTGCCGCTGGGGCTGAAGCCTTCCGGCAGCGAGGCTGGGATTTCCACACCAGACGGCAGCTTCACCGTCGCCCGGCCACCAGTCGCGCTAACCACATCCGCCTTGAGGAAGTTCGACTCGCCGATGAAGTCGGCGACGAAACGCTCGGCCGGCCGGTCGTAGATGTCGCGCGGCGAGCCGACCTGCAGGATTTTGCCCGACGACATCACCGCGATGCGGTCCGACATGGTCAGCGCTTCCTCCTGGTCGTGGGTGACGAAGATGAAGGTAATGCCCGTCTCGTGCTGCAGCCGCTTCAATTCGATCTGCATTTCCTTGCGCAGCTTGTAGTCGAGCGCCGAGAGCGGTTCGTCGAGCAGGAGCACCTTGGGCTGCGGCGCCAGCGCCCGGGCGAGCGCCACGCGCTGCTGCTGGCCGCCGGAGATCTGGCTGGTTCGGCGACCCGCCAGCGCCTCCATCTTCACCAGTTTCAGCATCTCGGCGACGCGCGCCTTGATCTCGGCCTTCGGCTTGCCCAGCATTTCCAGGCCAAAGCCGATATTGTCGGCGACCGTCATATGCGGGAACAGCGCGTAGGATTGGAAGACGGTGTTGACCGGCCGCTTGAAGGGCGGCAACGGCGCGATGTCCTGACCGTAGAGGAGGATTTCGCCGGCGGTTGGAAAGTCGAAGCCGGCAATCAGCCGCAGCAACGTGGTCTTGCCGCAGCCGGATGGTCCCAGCAGGGTGAAGAACTCATTCTCGCGGATGGATACCGAGACCGTATCGAGGGCAGCGACCTGCCCCTCACCCGATCCGAAAATTTTACTGACGTTTACGACTTCAATTGCATTCCGATCCGGTTTTTCCGGCACGATACGCCTCACTGTTGACCCCGCTCTTGCTGGCGGAGTTTTTCCCCTGTTCGATGTGACCACACGGCCGGTAGGTTGGCAAGTCCGGCATTGAATCACAGTTCAGTCGGTCATTTCGTCTTGCAAGCGGCAAGCTGTGCAAGCCGCATGCCATTGTCAGGCCTGGTAGGTGACCTTGCCACCGCAGACCGTCGTCACCGGTCGCAGCTTGTGCAGATCGGCGGGCGCCGTCTTCTCGATATCGGCCGACAAAACCACCAGATCCGCCATGTAGCCGGGTTTCAGAACGCCTTTGCGATGCTCGGCGAATTCGGCACAGGCGCCCTCGACCGTGTAGGCGGCAATCGCTTCCTGCAGCGAGAAACTCTGGTCAGGATCGCCTTCTGCCCATGGTTTGCGCTGCACTGCCGCCTGAATGCTCAGGATCGGGTCGATCGCCGCCACCGGCCAGTCCGAGGCGAACACGACATGGGCGCCGGCGCTTTTCAGGGTGCGCCAGGCATAGCTCAGCGGCCAGCGGGCCGGTCCGATGCGTGACACCGTCGGCTCCAGTGGAAAATCCATGGCGCCGGGCGGATGCGACGGCTGCATCGAGGCGATGACGCCGAGTTCGGCAAAACGCGGCACGTCGGCTGCTGTGGTGACCTCGATGTGCTCAACCCTGTGCCGGCTGTCGCGCTTGCCATTGAGCTTCTGCGCTGCCTCGTAACCGTCGAGCACTGCGCGCACCGCGCCGTCACCGATCGAGTGCACCGCGATCTGCAGCCCGCGTTTGTCGATAGCCACGGCGAGATCGATAAATTGCTGCGGCGTGAACAGCGGCTCGCCGACCCAGTCGGGACGATCCGCATAGGGTTCGACCATAACAGCGGTCCAGGAATCGAGCACGCCGTCATAGAACACCTTGACCATGCCCGATGACAGCCACTCACTGTGGTAGCGCTCGGCCATGACGGACGCCTTCTCGAGCATGTCGAGTGTCATGAAATTCTTGTAGTGGAACGGGATCTTGACGCGGCAGGGCAATCCCTCCTCGGCCTCGATCTCGGAAAGCAGTTCGAGCTGGTAGAGATTGCCGTCCATGTTCTGGATCGAGGTGATGCCGTGGCGCGCGGACCATGCAAGCCCGCGCCGCATGATGTCACGGTCAGCGGCCCGCTCGGCGGCCGACGGCATTGGGTCGGGCTCACCGCCGGTCGACAGCCCCAGCCGCACCCGGCTTTCGCCGGCAAGGTCGAGCACCGGACCGAAGGCCTCGCCCTCGCGCAATTCGCCCGCGGCCAGGCCGTCGCCACCCATCACGATCTCGTTGCCCGGACCGAGCGTGCGTCCCTTCAGGATGCCGGCTATCTCCAACGCCTTGGTGTTGGCCCACATCGTATGGTGGTCGGGCGCTGCCATGCAGAAGGGGCGGTCGGGCAGGATGGCGTCGAGATGATGGCGTGTCACCCGCTCGTCGCCGAGCACGGTGTAGTCGACGCCCTGGCCCACAAGCATTTTCGCCTCGGGCCGCGTCGTTGCGTAGTCGCGGATGGCGCTTTGAAGCGCCTCGAAGCCATGGATACCGCCGAGTTGAAGATGCGCGAGCTCGGCCCCTCCCGAGAACAGATGCATGTGGGCTTCGATGAAACCGGGCAGGACCGAACCGCCCTTGGCGTCGATCACCTCTGTGGTCGTTCCCTTGAGTTTTTCGATGGCGGCGTGGTTGCCTATGGCGATGATGGCGCCGTCCTTGACGGCAATCGCATCGGCGGCGGGATTGTCATCGTCCATGGTCCGCACGCGACCATTGATGACGATCAGATCAGCATTTTGACCCGCACCCGTGACAGACATCGCGACTCCGCGCTTTTGACGACTGGCTGAGACCGACAACCCTCTTGTCCGACAAGCTGCCACTCCGCTGGAGCGGCGTTATCGGACGAAAACTGATGCCAGTGCGCTGTTTCGAAATTCCCCTTGTGATCTCTCAAAACAGCGTGGATAAAAGAATGCGACTAATTATTCGCGTTTGTCAACGTGCCGAATTTCGAATGTATTGTGGACAACACACCACGCCAATGTTGAGACCGGGACCTGTGTTGAAACCGGCAGGGAACGAAGGCATCAATCCGTGAAGCGCAGTCTCAGCCGCGAAACCAGGATGGCGCTCGAACCGCGCAAGCAGCCGCGGCAGGAACGGTCGAGCAAGGTGGTCGACCGGATACTCGACGCGGCTTTGATCCTGACGCGGGAGCAGGGAACCAAGACGCCGACGACGCTCGCCATTGCCCGGCGCGCGGGCCTGTCGGTCGGTTCGGTCTACCAGTACTTTCCCAACAAGGAAGCCATTCTCCTCGACCTCGCCCGGCGCTGGCTGTCGTCGTTTCCCGAGGTGATCGCCAGGCGCATCGAGGTCACCCCACCCACCAACCGCGACGAGTTTCGGCAGGAGGTGCGCAAGCTCTTCATCGATACCTCCAGAATATATCTCGAAAACGCCACCCTGATGCCGGTGATCGAGGCGATATCCGGCAATGCCGACCTCAGGCCGATCCAGGACGAATATGACGAGCAGATCATCGCGCTTTACGCCGCGTGGCTGCAGCATGTGAACCCGGCCCTTGAAGACAAGATCGCCAGCCGGCTCGGCGTGCTGATGATGGATGTCGGGCACGCCTGCCGGCTTGTGGGGTTGAAGCGGGATCGCAAGACATACGACCTCATCGAGGACGATGTGGAAAGAATGTGGCTCGCTTTGGTCACCCCCTATCTCAACCTTGACTGATTTCGCTATTTCGAGAGGAAATTCATGAAGACTGTCTATTCGCCGCTTCATACCGGCCATGCCGGCCAGATGGAACTGGTCACGTCGGCAATCGTGCCGGGTTTCGAAAAGCCGTCGCGGGCCGAGTTCATCAAGGCGCGGGTCGAGAGCGAGAAGCTGGGGCCGATCATCGGACCGGTCGAGCACGATCTCACAGCCGCCAAGCGCATCCACAAGGCCGACTATATCGACTTCCTGCCGACCGTCTGGCCGGCGTGGAAGGCCGCCGGCTTCGAGGGCACGGCGATGCCCTTCACCTGGCCGACGCGCGGCCTGCGCGGCGACGTGCCACCCAAGCGCGTCGACGCCTTGCTCGGCTACTATTCCTTCGACGCCGGCGCCACCTTCGTCGAAGGCACATGGACCGCGATCAAATCGTCCTACGACGTGGCGCTGACGGCGGCGGCCTTGGTCAAGGGTGGCGAGCGGTCGGCCTTCGCGCTCTGCCGCCCGCCCGGCCATCACGCCGGTGCCGGGTTCATGGGCGGCTACTGCTACATCAACAATGCCGCGGTCGCCGCGCAGTGGTTCCTCGATCAGGGCGCAAAACGCGTCTCGATCCTCGACGTCGACTATCACCACGGCAATGGCACGCAGGAGATCTTCTATGAACGCGCCGACGTGCAGGTTCTCAACCTGCATGGCGATCCCATGGTGGAGTATCCGTTCTTCCTCGGCCATGCCGATGAACGCGGCGCCAGCGCCGGCGAAGGTTTCAACGTCAATTATCCCATGCCCTTCGGCACCAATTGGGACGCCTGGAACGCCTCGCTGGAGGATGCCTGCGCCAAGCTCGCCGCCTACGCCCCCGATATCGTCATCGTGTCGCTCGGCGTCGACACCTTCGAGAAGGACCCGATCAGCCAGTTCAAGCTGAAAAGCCCGGACTATCCGAAGATCGGCCATCGCATCGCCAAGCTCGGCCTGCCGACGCTGTTCGTGATGGAAGGCGGCTACGCCGTCGAGGAGATCGGCATCAACGCCGTCGGCGTGCTCACCGGCTTCGAGGACAAATAGGAAAGCAATTCCAGGATAAGTGTGAGGCGGTTTTCCGGCCGGAATTGCGCCAAGGAGATATGGGGCGGCTCCGGCCGCCCCGACCATCTAGGCGGCCGCAGCCGGGTTGGGTGCAACCACCGGAACGGCTGGCCTTCGCAACCGGCCGATGCGGTAGACAATCACCGCCGCAATCACGCCTGTCGCCAGGATGGCCACCGCCAGCAACGGCCGGTACCAGAACCAGGCAATCGCAATCGTCACCGTGCCGACCAGGATCGCCAGGACGAAGGCGATAATGCCGGTACCCATCCGCGCCATGCTGCCGAGGAAGGGTATGACATCGAGGATCACCCCGATCGGGCTGAGGAACAGCGCAAAGCCTATGGTCAGCAACAGCAAGCCGGCGCCGCGCAGCAGCCAGGTGATCAGCGTGTTGGCGCTGACGGCGTCGGCGAACATCTTTTCGGCCGGGACGTTGCCGGTGTCGACCATCAGCAGCGCATCGCCGGCTTGCGTCTGGTAGGGCTCGAAGCGGCTGTCGGCCTGGCGCGCGATGATGCTGATCACGCCCAGCGGCGCCAGTTCGTAGCCGATGCGATAGTCGCCCAAAGCGGGCGTCGTGTTGTCATTGCCGAGAAAAATCTTGCCATCGACGATGCTGAGCGGTTTCGTTCCGGTATAGGCAGCCTTTATCGCCGCCGACTGGTCGGCTGAGAGCGAATAGTCCTTGTCACCCTCGATACGGTCCAGCACTGGCGTATCGAGATCGAAGGCGACAAGCTTGCCCTCAGGAATCTGGAAGGTCCGGCCGTGGATTTCCATCGGCGGATTCTGGTGGCCGTCCGGCTTCTTGAAGTCCGACGAGTCGATCTGGCTGTCGTCCCACACCTTGGAATAGCTGTAGGTGGTCACCGTCTCTTCGCCACCGCCGAGCTTCTTGGTCGTCTCCGACTTGGACTCTTCCTTCCACTGATACATCTCGACACTGCGCGACAGCCGCAGCCCTTGCGTGGCGATGCCGAAATCCGGATCCGCCAGGCCGCTGTCCGCCGTCACCAGTCCGCTGACATGAACCAGCTTGCCGTCATTGGCGGTATCGACGCTGTCGGCGCCGACCGAAACCACCGCTCCAGAACCTTCGGCCAGCGAGCGCGCCGTCTGCACGGCGCGGCCTTCGTTCCAGAACAGCCCGATCACCATCAGCACGATCAGGATAAGGCCGAAGATGACCCCGCCGACCGCGCGCTTGATCCGCCCGAACCACGAGACGGACGTTACTTCCCGAAATGAATCGCTCATCGTTTCCCCGAAACAAAGTTGCCCAAGATTTAAACGCGGCCGGCGGCCGCCTCGTATCGATCAGTCGGCGTGGATCTGCGCGCCGCAATCCCTGTCGCCGGCGCAGGCGTGCACCGCGCGTGTCGTGCCGCCATCGCCAACCCGCCACGGCGAGGCAGACAGCGGCGCCTGGCGATTGCCCCCGAGAAGATCGAGCGCCCGCATCGCCGTGTCTTCGCCAGCCTCGTCACGCTTGACGATCTCGACGTCCTTGAGGCCGATCGCGGCAAGCTGCGGCATCACCACATCGGGGTCGCCCGCCACCACGATCAGCGACGGATCGAGCGACGCCAGGGCCAGCGCCTGTTTCTGAACCGCATCGAGCGTCAGCTTTGTGCGCGCCGCCATGCGGGTTTGCTGGTCCTCCAGCGTCGATCCGCTGCCGACCGCGCCAATCAGCGAGGAGAACAGACCAGCCGACGTCTCGGCCGATCCAGCCAGCGCCCGGCGATAGACGGTCACCGTGCGGTCGACCTCGTCCTGCGCTACCGGCAAGGTTGTCAGGCCGGCAAATCCTTTCAGGATTTCGGTAATCGCCGGCCCGGTGTTGGCGCGCTCGACGGTGGTTGCCACGACCAATCCCGAGCCGGCCTTCATCGGGCTCATCAGATAGCTCGACACGCCATAGGAGTAGCCCTTCTCCTCGCGGATCACCGAATTCAGCCGGCTGGAGAAATCGGCGCCAAGCAGGTTGGAGACCGCGGTCGATTCAGCGCGCTCGCTCTCGTCGGTGCCGGGCGCCGGCCGCGCCACGAACAGCGCCGACTGGCTGGCGCCGGGTTCGGGCACCAGCAGCACTTTCTGTCCCCCGTTGAAATGCGCCGCCGGCGACGGCTCGACGGCATAGCCGGCGGTGTCGCTTGTCCACGCGCCAAATGCTTTTTCAAGGCTGGCGGCGACGGTCGCGACCGGCATCGGGCCGACGCTGTAGAAGGTCACCGCCTTCGGCGTGAACTCCGCCTTGAATGCGTCCCTCGCCTCGTCGAGCGAGATCGAGGCCAGCGCCTTTGCCGACCAGTCCACCGCTGCCTTGCCCGGCACCTGCGGGATCAGCGTCGCCTTTGCCATGCGGCCGGCAACGCCGGGCAGATCCGCCTCGCGGCCGTTTAGCCAGTCGACCGTCTGCGCCATCAGCACCGTCCATTCGGTCTTGTCGAAACGAGGCTTCAGTACCGCGTCGGCGAGCAGCCCAATACCCTGGTCGAGCTTTTCCGGCGGCACGCCAAGCGTCATCATCGTGGCCAGCGTTCCGGCCTGGTGGCTGACGCCGGCGCCGATGTCGCTGGCCGCCTTGGCGAAATCAGCCGAGCCGCGATCGGCGGCCCCGCGTGTCGCCATGCTTGCTGCAAGCTCCAGCAATCCCTCCTTGCCTTCCGGCACGCTGTTCCAGCCGCCGGCGGCACTGGCCGCGACATAGACCATCGGCGCTTCCGGCATTGTGTAGTGGACGAGTTTGATGCCATTCGAGAGCGTCGCCGTTTCCATGGCGGGCAGTGTTGCCGAAGGCGCTTGCCCGGCCGCATGCTTCGGAATGTCGATCGCCGCTCGCTCCGGCGCGGTGAACGGCTGCGGTGTGCCGGACGAGCCGATCAGTGCATCGGGATAGCCGCCGCGCGGGCCGGGCTTCAGCACCAGCACGCTGGCGTCTTCCGGTTTCAACAGCCGCTTCATCGTTGCCTCGAGATCCGCCACGCTGGCGTCCTTCACCCGCGGGTCGTCGACCAGCGCGCTCTGCGCATCGCCGAGCACGTCGGCATTGTAGGAGACGACGCCGGCGCGATCCTTCAATGCTTCGCTGCCGAGCCGCGCTGCCTGCAAGATGCCGGTGCGCGCACGCTCGACATCGACCGGATCGAGCGGGGTCTTCAGGAAATCCGCAAACGCCGTTTTCATCGCGCTTTCCAGCGCTTCCGGCGCCACATCTTCGGCGGCACCCGCCTCGAAGGTAAAGCGGCCACCGAGCAGACCGCCGGTCCAGCTCGCGCTGGCATAGGTGGCAATGCCCAACTGCGAAACCAGCCGGTTGCGCAAAAAACCATATTCGCCGTTGCCGAGCAGTTCGGCGGCAATGCTGAGCGCACCATTGTCGGGCGACTGCGCCACCGGGCCACTGAAGCCGACCACAACGATGGGGCTTGGCACGCGATCCTCGAGCACCAGCTTGAGCCGGGCCTGCGTCGGTTCCGGCACGGCGGGCCGCGCCACATCGGCGCCGCGCGCCACGCGGCCGAACGTGTCGGCAATCAGCGCCTTGGTGTCGTCGATCTCCAAGTCGCCGACCAGCACCAACACCGCATTGTTGGGCAGATAGTAGCTGTTGAAGAAACCCCTGACATCGTCGAGCGTCGCCGCATCGAGATCGGCGACCGAGCCGATGACCATGCGGCTATAGGGATGCGGCTTCGGGAACAGCCCGGACCAGAAAGCTTCCCAGCCGGATGCGCCGGCCTTGTCGAGCACGTTCTGGCGCATCTCGTTCTTGACCACCGAGCGCTGCAGATCGAGCTTGGCCTGAGTCACCGAGCGGCCGAGATTGGCCATGCGGTCGGCCTCCAGCGACAAGATCATCGGCAGTGACGACGACAGCCCGTCGACGTAATAAACCGTGCCGTCTTCGGTGGTCCAGGCATTGATCTCGTTGCCGAGCGCGGCGTGCGCGCCGAACACGTTCGGCCAGGCCGGCGTGCCGGAAAACATCAGATGTTCGAACAGATGCGCAAAGCCCGAGCGTCCCGCGGGTTCATTCATCGACCCGACGCGGTAGCGCAGGTTCATCACCACCTTCGGCACGCGATGGTCGGGCACCAGCACCACCTGCAGCCCGTTGTCGAGCGCATAGGTAACGGTCGGCTCAGCCTTGGCGGGCGCTGCCATGCCGGCAAGAGCCGCAAGCACCACCGTGAACGCCAGGAAAACCTGCTTCATCATGACCCCCGATGCTGATGGCCGCGAGCAAGCGCCGCCAAATCCGCCGTATGACCGAAGGGATGCCCACCCCTGCCGGCTGCCGAGACCCTATCGGAATCGATCGGCCCTCGATACGGCAGTATCGCAACACCCTCTGGCTTTTTCGTGTCGGCGTTTCAGGCCTTTTGCGGCGGAAAAGGCCGCGAAAGCAGCCCCTGAGTCGCTTGAGTCCAATAATATTGATTTTGTCAAATCGCGTTTGATGTCGGATTCATCTGCGGGTAGATTAGACCCGAATCAGCCGGTCCTTGGGGGGCGCGGCGACCACCCAAAGTCTCAAGTTCCGGCCAATGACCGGCACCAGACGCGGACGGCTTCGCGTTCCCTGAATGGATTCGGCGATCAGCGCGACCGCCGCGCCGTGTGAGTGCTTCGTAAACGTGATGCGTCTTCAAGTTCGGCCGCTGCTAACCCCAGCGTCCGGGCTCAAGAAAAGACTCCGGCCATGACATACAACCAAAGCATCCAATGAGCAGTTCCGCCGCGCTTCTCCAATCCGATACGTTAGGCTCGCGCCTCGAATCGCGCGGCGATCTCACCTCCTTTTTCATGCAGCTTGCCGCCGAGATCGGCGCCGACAGCTACATGCTCGTCGCCATCGTCCACGACCAGGACCGCAACGACGCCCGCATCGTCTCATCCAACTGGATCTTCGACGCCATTGAACTGATCGGCAAGCGGCTGATCGCCGGCCTTGCCCAGGGACCGCTGACCGTTGCACCTGGCATCCGCCCGAGGCCCCTGGTCGCCGCCGCGGCACCCGACGCCGGCGGACTGCTCACAGGCGAAGAGGCGCGCCTGCTCGACGTGCTTGGACATGCCGAAGTCTATTCACTGCGGCTCAATGTCGGCCGCCAGCGGCTGTTTGCGCTTTTCTCGGCGGCCGAGGCCGGCAGTATCGACCAGCCGGCGCTGATGAAGGCTCAGTTGAAGTGCTGTTACGCGCTGTCCGCCATCCCGCAATTGATCGCCGCCGTCGCCATGCAGGACCCGCTGTCCGACCGCGAGCGCGAATGCCTGTTCTGGGTGTCTGAAGGCAAAACCACCGATGAGGTCGCAGTGATCCTCGGGGTCTCGTCCAACACCGTCAACAGCTACATCACCCACGCCATCCAGAAATTCGCGGCGTCGAACCGCGCGATGGCCATCGCCACGGCGATCAGGAGCGGCATCATTTGAAACATGCTGACATCAAGGCGGCGGCCGAAGCCCTTTTCAACGAGCAGCGCAATCCGTTCGGCGCCTTCTCCATCGGTTCCGAGACGCACCATGCCGTTACCATCCCGGACGCGGTGCGCCGCTGCCGCTGGATCGCCGTCGACATCAACGCGTCGGCGTTTGGCCTCTACTTCGTCAGCCCCTCGCCGGAACGGGCGCGCCTGGTGCCGAGCTTCGATTCCGACTATCCCGCCACCGCGGTGACAACCAAATTCATTGCCGGCGCCAACGGTGAGGAGATGGTTCGCCACAGCGGCGCCTCGACAGCGCCGCGCTGGTGGGCCGATGACGGCATCGCCGGCTCGGACGCCGTCTTCAAGAACCTCGCCTGGGCGGAGCGGACGGAGCCGCTGGCGCCGGGCACCAACGGCATTGGCTTTCCCGTCCATGCCGATCGCGGCCATTGCGGGCTGGTGGTGTTCCTCGGCTCGACGATCGCTTTGCCGGAGGACACGCTCTACGAAATCCACGCCCGCTGTTTTTCGCTGTTCGCCGCCGTCGCCCGCATTCGTCCGAACGATGCCGGCCGGATGCGGTCGATCTCCAAGCGTGAACTGGAGTGCCTGAAGCTGACCGCCAACGGCAACACCAGCGAAGAGATCGCCAGGCTGTTGAAGCTGTCGGTCCACACCGCCAACCAGTATCTCACCCAGTCGACGCAGAAGCTCAACGCGGTCAACCGCAACCAGGCGGTGGCCAAGGCGCTGCGGCTGGGGCTGATCGAGTGATCGCGTCTGGCAGTTGGAGTAAGACAAAAGATCAGCGATAGGCGAGCGGCTCGGTCCTGCGGATTCGCGCCTCTTCGATCACCGTCTCCAGCAAAGCGGTGTTGTGCTCGGGGTCTTCCCCGGGCTTTTCGAACGACACATAGTTGACCGCGACCGAAGACCTCTCCTCGCTCAGCGTCAGCTGGAAATAGACGGTGACGCCCGGCGGCCGAAGCTCGAGATCGAGCACGATGCGCGGGCTGCCGCTCCAGTCGACATGTGCCTCTCCGCCATGGCCGAGCCTGAGCGTGCCTGGGAGGAAAAAAAGCTCCACAGCCGAATCCACCAGATCCGACAGGCAAGCGAAATGCTCGAGCCGGATGAAGGCGATGTAGTCGGCGACGTCGATCAGCCGCAACTCGTCGACCACCTGCTCGATGGCCTTGGCGACGATGAGTTCGCGGGATTTTGCGTGCGGTTGGCGGTTCATGAAATTTGTCTCCGCTCAGCCTTTTTGGAGTAGACGATCCGCACCAGTTCGGCGACGGCCTGGTAGAATTGCGACGGGATCACGCTATCAACCGAAACTTGCTTGTACATGGAGCGGGCGAGCGCCACGTCCTCGAAGATCGGGATGTTGTGCTCCTTGGCAATCTCGCGAATCTTGAGCGCCACAAGGTCCTGGCCCTTGGCCAGCACCATGGGTGCTGAATCCTCGTCGCGGACATATCTGAGCGCGATGGAAAAGTGCGTCGGATTGGCGATGATCAGCGTCGCGCGCGGCACCGCCGTCATCATCCGCTTGCGCGCCCGGTCGCGCGCCAGCGAGCGCAGCCGCGACTTGATGATCGGGTCGCCCTCGGACTGCTTGAACTCGTCCTTGACCTCCTGCTTGGTCATCCGCAGATCCTGCTTCCAGTGGAAGCGCGACCAGACGACGTCGACCGCCGCGATCAGCCCCATGACGAAGACGATCGCCACCAATATGTCGACGGTGATGCTTTTGATGACGAGGCCGAAAGCGACGGGGTTGGTGATCATGCCGGCCAGGAGCTGGCGGTAGTCCTGCGATAGCGTGAAGTAGAGCACGATGCTGGCGAAGCCGAGCTTGCCCAGCGATTTCAGGAACTCGACCCAGCCCTGAATGCCGAACATCCTGGTCCAGCCTTTGGCTATCGAGATGCGCGACAGTTGCGGCCGGATCCGCTCGCCGACGACTTGCGGCATGTTCTGCAGCACCGAGGCGCCGATGCCGGCCACCACCAGCAGCACCAGCAGGCTGACGACGGCGTTGCCTATTTCCATCATCACGGTCTTGTAGAGCGCGATGACGTCGGTCTCGGTGTCCATCGGCCACGCCTCGGGCTTTTCCAGGAACATCGACAGGAACATGCCGAGATCAACGACCGCGTCCTTGGCGTAGAAGACGGTGAACACCAGTATGGCGATGAAGGACGCCAGAAGTGCGGCCTCTCGCGAATGGGGCAGCTTGCCCTGTTCGACGGTGTCGCGGATCTTCTTTTCGGTCGCGTCTTCGGTTTTGGAGTCTTTGTCCGCCGCTTCAGCCATTCAGCGCTCGGCGTTAAGCCGCTTCGCTCTGCTGCGATGAGGGCAGTTCGAAAGCCCCCTCGCGCGAAAGCCGGATTGTCGCCACCGCGATGTTCTTGCGCGCCGTCATGATGTCGGCAAGCTGAATGCCTTCCGAGCCCTGGCCGAGCTCGGACTCGATCATGCGCCGCGACCGTGCGCCGATCGCCGACAGCACCGATTCCGTCAATGCGGGCGCCGCACCGCGCAGCGCCAGCGTGATCAGTTCGGTCGACAGCCCGTCGAAAAGGAGTACCCTCGCCTTCTGCGTCAAAAGCGGCAGATCGTCGAAGGCAAACAACCTGGAGCGAACACCGCCGAGGTCCGGCGTGCCGGCCTCTTCCAGATCCTGCATGACCTCTTCCAACTGAGGCTTGTCCATCTCGTTGAGCATACTGGCGACGCGCGCCTGTCCCGCCGAGATATCCTTGGTCGCGGTCTGCGCCAGCACGCTGGCGCGCAGCTGGTTCTCGATGATCCTGGTGGCCGCGTCCGGAATGGTCGCCATCGTCACCATGCGCTTGATGATCTCGCTGCGCATCGGCTTTTCCATGGTCAGCAAAATGTTGGCGGCGGCTTGCGGCGCAAGCTTCGACAGCACCATGGCCGCGGTCTGGGGATGCTCGGCGGCAAGGAATGTGCCCAGACGCGTCGGTTCGAGCTTTTCCAGCTCCGGCCAGATCGGCGGTGGCCCTTCCGGCGCAACCTCGAAGCGCTTGTCGCCCATGATGGCGCTCATCTCTTCGGGCGACAGCGATTCATTGAGGATCGTGTCCATCCGGTCGGCGGAATCGAGCAGGCCCGCACCTTCGGTGAACTCGGCCTCGAATTCGGCAACGATGCGTTCGAGGTCGCTTTGCGGAATGGTGCGCAGCAGCCGCGCCCCTTCGATCAGTGCCTTCAGTTCTTCTTGCTTGAAGAATTTCAGCAGCCGGCTGGCCGAAGGTTTGCCCATCGCCACCAGGATGGCGGCGGCCTTTTGCGGGCGCGTGAGCGTCACCGGCGTCGTCATGGCATCCGCTCCTGCTGAGACCGCATGTCATTCATTGCTCAAGCGCCCTTGGTCGCCGCGATAATTTCGGTCAGCCTGATGCCAAAGCGCGACGGATCGCTTTCCAGCACGGTGATCTCGCCGCGCGCGATCTTGCGGCCGTTGACCACGACATCGACCGGTTCGCCGATGCGCCGGTTGAGCGCCACCGTCGAGCCCTTCTGCAGCGCCATCAGGTCCGACACCGGCATTTCCGTACTGCCGAGGATGATCTGCACATCGACCGGGATGCTCATGATGATGTTGGAATTGGCGCCGGACGTGGCAGCCCGCAAGGCGGCGTCGGGGCGCTTTTCCTCCTCCTGGAGGACGCCGCGCAATTCCTCGATGGCGCGGTCGAGCTGTTCGTCCGGCTGGTCGATATTGGCTTCCACCTTGGTCTTGGCCATCAGTCGTCTCCAAATGCTTGGGCTTGCCCGGCGTCAGCCCGGCATGAGCCCATCGATAAAATCCTGACCGGCATCGTAAGGATGCCTGATCCGGACGGTGTAGTTCTGCCCGAGTTTACCGAACTCGCAGACAAACAGCGTCTTGTCGCGCGCGCTCAGCTTGGCCTGCGACTGCGCGGTTTCCTCGAACTCGATGACCTGGCCTGGCTCGAAACCGGCGAGATCGCCGAGCGTCAGGCGGGCCAGCGGCATGGTCGCTTCGAGCGTCACCGTCGAGCGCATCACTTCTTCGGAAAAACGTGCCCGCCAGTCGGAGGTCGTGCCTTCGCTGTCGTGGACATCGGCGATACCGCGTGTGGCAAGCAGAATGCGCTGCGGGATCATCACCGTGACCGTTCCGCTGTCGGTCGGCGTCGAGATGCCGAAGACGATGCGCACCGCCGCGCCATCGCGCAGCACGCGACGCTTGGCTTCGCTGCCCGAAAGCGCCCGCGGCACCGGCAGCCGCAGCTCGAGCGAGCGCCGGCCCGATCCGTTCAACGCCTGCGCAACTTCCTGGAAGACCGTGGTCGCGACATCGGTCTCGATCTGCGACAGAGCGCGCTCGATCGGCGAAACCGGCTGATCCGGATCGCCGCCGAACAGCGCGCACACCATCACGGCGATGGCCGGCGCATCAGCCACCAGCGTCATCGCATCCGAAGACGTCGGCGATGCTATGATGGCCATGGCAAAGGCATCGCCGGCATTCGTGCGGGCATCGGGAACACGGCTGATCTCGACCGCGCGCAGGTCGACGGTGACCGGTGCGCCGAGTTCGCCGGCCAGGCTCTTCTGCAGCAGCGGCAGGGCGCGCTCGCCCATCGAGCGCCCGGTGCCGATGACATGAGCGGCCTCACCGCTGTCACCGACCAGACGCTCAATGATCAGCGAGCGGGCTTGCGAGGGGCTGCCAGGACTTGTCATGACGGCGTGCGGTCCTGTCTGTCGTCATGCATGGCTCAAGCCGCTTTCTTCTCGGCGGAAGCTGTGTTCATCGTGCTTTGCTCGACGGCATCGATCGTCGGCCGCTCATAGGACGAGATGGTCTTGCGACCGAACTCGATCGCCACCTGCGGCAGGGCGCCGTTCATGTAGGCAAGCAGCGTCTGCTTGACGATGATATAGAGGCGGTTCTTCTTCTCGCGCACCGTCTTGATCTTGGTGGCGACCGGCCCGACCACCGCATAGGACAGGAAGATGCCGAGGAAGGTTCCGACAAGGGCAGCGCCGATCAGGCCGCCGAGGATTTCGGGCGACTGGTCGAGCGCGCCCATCGCCTTGACCACGCCGAGCACGGCGGCGACGATGCCGAGCGCCGGCAGACCATCGCCCACCGCCACCAGCGCATGGTAAGCCTTCATCTTGTCGGACTTGATGGTCTGGATTTCCTCGTCCATCAGCGCCTCGATCTCATGCGAGCGGGCATTGCCGATGATGATGATGCGGCAGTAGTCGCAGATGAAATTCGTCAGGTCGTGGTTCTTGAGCACGGTCGGGAACGCCTGGAAGATTGCCGACTCCTCCGGATTGTCGATATGCGCCTCGACCTCGCTGCGCGACTTCGAGCGCAGTTCGCGCATCAGGCTGTGCAGCACGCCCAGCGTCTCCAGATAGTCGCGCTCTTTCGGCACCGCCTGCTTGAACGCTTCGAGGATACCCCTGCCGGTGTCCTTGACCGTCTTCATCGGGTTGGCGACGAGAAAGGTTCCAAGTGCGGCGCCACAGATGACCACCGCTTCCCAAGGCTGCATCAGCACATGCAGATGGCCGCCCATCGCCATGAAGCCGCCGAGAACACAGCCGAGCGTCACCACAAGTCCGATCAGAATGCCCACGCCAGATCCTTCCGCATCACGTCAGGCCTAACCGATAGCCCCCGTGCCTTGTGTGAGGCTTGAATCATGCAAGGTGAGGCGATTCAGCCTCGCGCAAGCAAGTCCGCATAGTCTTGCTTTTGAAGCTGCGACCGGAGGCATGTCGTGTTGAGCACTTTTACCAGCTACCAGCTCATCGCCAGGGACATCCCCAAGGCGATCGACCGCATCGAGGCGGAGCCGATCACCAAGCGCGACACCGACTACTATCTCGCGAACATCGGCAGCGTGAAATCGATCGACGATTTCGTCAAGAACGACCGGCTGTTCAAATATGCCATGAAAGCCTTCGGTCTCGGCGACATGGCTTACGCCAAGGCCTTCATGGTCAAAGCCCTGAAGGAAGGGGTGTCGGATTCCGACAGCTTCGCCAACAAACTGAGCGACAAGCGTTATGCCGAGTTCGTGTCGGCCTTCAATTTCGCCGCACTTGGCGCTAATGCCACGAGCTACAATTCGGCACAGCAGGGCGTGACCAACAATTATGGTCTCCAGGTCTCGGTCGGCCCTTCGCAGAACGGCTTCACCTACTACAAGGGCGAAACCTCGTACTACCTGAGCAACATTTCCAACGTAAAATCGATCGACGACCTGATGGGCAACGATCGCCTGCTCACCTATGCGATGGCCGCGTTCGGCCTGGACGCCGACGCCGAGCCGGCTGCGACCGTGCGGGCCATGCTGGAAGGCGGCGTCACCGACCCGAACAGCCCCGCAAACACGTCGACAAACAAGGGCTATGCGGCTTTCGTCGCGGCTTTCGACTTTGCCCAATATGGCGACCAGGCTACGGCGCGCGACGCCGTCCAGCAGGCGGTGCCGAAGGCTGTGATCGGCGGAACCGGACTGTTGCTCGTCAAGCCGACCGCGCAATACATCAAGGGCGAGGCCGACTACTACGCAGCCAACATCTCCAAGGTGAAGTCCATCGAAGACCTGCTGAAGGACAAGCGCCTGCTGACCTTCGCCATGGCTGCCTATGGGCTTGATGCATCGACCCAGACGACGAAGCAGATCCGCACCATGGTCAATGGCGGCGTCACCGATCCGTTGAGTCCCGCCAACCTGTTGACCGACAAGAGCTACGCCAACTTCGTCAGCGCCTTTGATTTTGCCCAGTATGGCGATCAGACGATCACGCGCGACGCGGTGCTGAAGACCACGCCGAAGCTCTACACGACCGAGTCCAGTCTTGGCCTCATCAAGCCGAATGCGGACGCCGTCCAGGCCGAGACCAGCTACTACCTCGCCAACATCACCAAGGTGAAATCGGTCGACGACCTGATGGCCGACAGCCGCCTTTATAACTATGCTCTGTCCGCAAGCGGGCTCGATCCGGCGACCACCAACAAGGATCTCGTCCGTGATGTCCTTGAGGGCGGTGTCCGCGATCCCGCCAGTGTCGCCAACAAGCTCTCCAACAAGGCCTATGCCAGGCTCGCCACCTCGTTGAATTTCGAGGCCTACGGCGAAGCGGCAACGACCCGCAGCCCGTCGCAGCAGCCGGTGGTCGACAAATACATGCGCCAGACCCTGGAAGAAGACGCCGGCAAGACCAATGAGGGCGTGCGGTTGGCGCTCTATTTCGAGCGCAAGGCCTCGACCATCACCAACTGGTACGACGTGCTGGCCGACACGGCCCTGGCCAGCGTGGTACGCACCGCCATCGGCCTGCCCGATTCCTTCGCTGCCGCAGATATCGACAAGCAGGCGCAGGCCTTCGACGCAAAGCTCGACCTCACCGATTTCACCGACCCGGCCAAGCTCGAGAAATTCCTCACCCGCTTCACCAGCCTTTGGGAAATCAATCATCCGACCTCGACCGCCCAGACATCGATCGGTGTGCTGTTTGCGCAGCCGACCACCGTCGGCATCTCGACCGATCTGATGATGGCCATGCAGAAACTGAGATTCTGAGAACACCATGCAGGACAGCCTTTACGTCGCCCTTTCCTCGCAGATCGCGCTTGAGCGCCGTCTCGACACCATCGCCGATAATGTCGCCAACGCCTCGACCATCGGCTTTCGCGCCACCGGCGTGAAGTTCGAGGATGTCGTCTCCGGCAGCGGCCCCAAATCGGTGTCCTTCGCCTCCTCCGGCAAGACCTATTTGTCCGGCGCGCATGGCGCGATGACGCAGACCGGCAACCCGTTCGACTTCGCCGTCCAGGGCGATGCCTGGTTCGGCATCGACACCCCGGCCGGCACCGTGATGACGCGCGACGGACGTTTTTCGATGAACGAGAACGGCGAGTTGATGTCGCTCGAAGGCCATCCGGTGCTCGACGCCGGCGGTGCGCCGATCCAGCTCGACCCGCGCGACGGCCCACCCAAGGCGGGCGCCGACGGCTCGCTGCGCCAGGGCGACAAGCTCGTCGGCGCCATCGGCCTGTTCAATTTCGATCCCGGCCCGAATTTCGTCCGCTACGGCAATTCTGGCATCGTGCCCGCGCGTGCGCCGGAGCCGGTCACCGACCGTTCCGATCTCGGCGTCGCGCAGGGCTATGTCGAGGAATCCAACGTCAATCCGGTGCTGGAGATGACGCGCCTGATCATGGTCCAGCGCGCCTTCGAGAACACGGCGGCGCTGATGCGCCAGACAGATGCCTCGACCGACGACGCCATCAAGACGCTCGGCTCCAAGTCGTAGCAGCATGTCGAGCAGCAAATCATCGATACGCGCGCTTGAACGGCAACCGGAGACAGCACCGGAAAACCGGCTGGCTGCGCTGGAGCGGATCTGGCGCCGCTTCGATGACACCGAGACGTTGCTGCGGCGCGGCGGCCGTGTTTCGGAGGTTTCGCCAACGCATTACAAGGTGCGCGGCCTGTCTGAAGTCGCCAGGCTTGGCGACCTCGTCGAACAGCGCGGCAATGCCGGCACGCGCCGCGGCGAGATCGTCAGGATCGGCCGCGACGAAGTCGTCATCGCCCCCTTCGAACGCAGCGCCGACGCCGGCATCGGCGACGCCGTGTTTCGCCGCGGCCCGCTGACGGTAACGCCGCTTGCCTCGTGGCGCGGGCGCGCCATCGACGCGCTGACCCGCGTCATCGATGGCGGCCCGCCGCTGATCAGGATCGGCGAGGCTGCGAGCGGCGACGGCACCACGCCCGGCGCCATGGCGCGGCAGCGCGTCGGCACCGCCTTCACGACCGGGGTCAAGGTCATCGACATCTTCACGCCGCTCTGCCTCGGCCAGCGCCTCGGCATTTTTGCCGGTTCCGGCGTCGGCAAGTCGACGCTGCTCGCCATGCTGGCCGGCGCCGACGCCTTCGACACCGTGGTCGTGGCGCTGATCGGCGAGCGCGGCCGCGAGGTACGCGAATTCCTCGAAGACACGATCGGCGCAGAGAGCATGGCCAAGACGGTCGCCGTCGTCGCCACCAGCGACGAGAGCGCCATGATGCGCCGGCGCGCGCCGGATACCGCCATGCGCGTTGCCGAACATTTTCGCGACCAGGGCCATCGCGTGCTGCTGGTGCTGGATTCGATTACCCGCTTTGCCCATGCGCTGCGCGAGGTGGCGACCGGCACCGGCGAGCCGCCGGTCGCCCGGGGCTATCCCGCTTCGGTTTTCACCGACCTGCCGAAGCTGCTCGAACGCGCCGGACCTGGCGCTGAAGGCCCCGGTATCAAAGGACAGGGATCGATCACTGCCATCATCTCGGTGCTGGTCGACGGCGATGACCACAACGACCCGGTCGCCGATTCGGTACGCGGCATCCTCGACGGCCATGTCGTGCTCGACCGCGCCATTGCCGAACAGGGCCGCTACCCCCCGGTCAATCCGCTGTCGTCGATCTCGCGCCTCGCCGACAAGGCATGGAGCCCCGAGCAACGCATGCTGGTGACCAGGCTGAAATCGATGATCTCGCGCTTCGAGGACACGCGCGACATCCGCCTGCTCGGCGCCTATCAGGGCGGCGCCGATGCCGAGCTCGATATTGCCGTGCGCCAGGTGCCGCTGATCTACGAGGCGCTGACGCAGTCGCCCAGGGATCGCGCCTCGAGCGACGCATTCTCCGACCTCGCCCGTCATCTGAAAGGCAAGCAAAGTGTCGATGCAGGAGACTGAGCTTCAGTACACCGAGCGGCTTTTGCGCGAGATGATCGCAGAGGCCAGTGCCGCCGAGGAAGCCCGGGCCAACGAAGCGAGAGCTGTCAGGGCAAAGGCCGATCTCGACAAGGCCGCCAAGGCTGAGGCCATTCTGGCCAGGGCCGCCAGGCCATTCTTGCCCAGGGTAGCCAGCGTAGTCGAGTCCACTGTGCCTCGCTTGGCCGAGCCTGCCTTGCCCAGCGTCGTCAAGCCTGAATTGCCAAGGACCCCTCGCGCCGGCCCCAAAGAAGCTATCGAGACCAGTCGCGACTCGCTTCTCGACGGGCTGTTCCCGGTCACCGAATGGCCGCAGCCGCCAAGGCCGCAATATCCCAGGCTCGACAAGAAATCCGACCGCCGCAGCGATATCGTCTTTGCCGCGCTCGGCATCACGCTCGGCCTGATCTGCGCGCTGTTTCCCTGGTATATCTTCTTCAATCAGGACCAGTTCGGCGTGCAGGCGATCAAGTTCGGCGGCAGCGGCACCAATGCAGGGCGGGTCAGCGGCGGTTCGCAGATGGAAAACAGCGGTCAGCCGCTGACGGCAAACGATGTTCCCGATGTCGACCTGTTCGCCACCGGCACGCTGCAGGACCCCGAGGACAAGACCCAGCCTCCCGGCGTCGACGAGCAGCCCTTCCCGGCGGATCCCAAATTTCGCATGGTTCATGTCGCCAATGGCCGCGCCATGATCGAGGACGATGCCGGCCTGTGGATTGTCCAGCGCGGCTCGAAGCTGCCCGATACCAGCGTCGTCTCGTCGATCGAGCAACGCGGCGGCAAGTGGGTCATGGTCACCAGCACCGACCAGGTGATCGAACTCTCCAAATAGCGGCACACCGGCTTACGCCTGGCCCGCGCAAGGTCCGCGCAAGACTGGCAGCCTAGTCTTGTACGTACCAGCCTGGAGATCCCCATGGAGCCCATCAACCTTTTCGACCTCGCCGCCAAGCAGTCGCAATGGCTGTCGGTGCGCCAGTCCGCAATTGCCGGCAACATCGCCAACGTCAACACGCCCGGCTACACCGCCGGCGATGTCGAGCCGTTCGAGAAGGTGCTCGACCGCACGGCAGTGTCGCTGACCGCCACCCAGGCAGGCCACCTCGGCACTGCCGCCACTAATGCCGGCTTCACGGTCAAGCCAGAAGAGACGACCGGCGCCATCATGCCCTCGAAGAACACGGTGGTGGTCGAGAACGAACTGATGAAGGCCGGCGAGGTCCGCCGCTCCTTCGAGCTCAACACCGCGATCGTCAAGGCCTTCCATTCGATGATGATGATGGCGGTGAAGAGCTGACCATGGACGCTTTGACCTCAGCCCTCAAGATCGCCGCGTCCGGCCTCAGCGCCCAGTCTGACCGTTTGCGCGTCGTTTCGGAAAACCTTGCCAACGCGCAGTCGACCGGCAACACCCCGGGCGCTGACCCCTATCGCCGCAAGACCATCAGTTTCGTCTCGGAACTCGACCGTGCCTCGGGTGGCACGACAGTTGAGGTCAACTCCATCGACCGCGACCCCAGCGACTTTCCCGTCGAATTCCAGCCCGGCAACGAGGCCGCCGACGACAAGGGCTACGTCAAGATGCCCAATGTAAACGTGCTGGTCGAGATGGCCGACATGAGCGAGGCCAACCGCTCCTACGAAGCCAACCTTCAGGTCATCAAGCAGGCGCGTGATCTGATCTCCATGACCATCGACCTGATGAGGAACCAGTAATGATCAGCGGCATTGGCGGTATCGGATCGCTTCCCCTCAAGCCGGAGATCGGTGGCGCCGATACCACGACCGACCTGTTCCAGGGCACCAAGGCGCCGATGGCCGGCAGCGAAATCGGCACCACCTTTGCCGAGGCGCTGAGCCAGGCCGCCTCGAAGACCGTCAACACCTTGCAGAATGCCGAGCAGGTGTCGATCCAGGCACTCAGGGGCGACGCCGATACCCGTCAGGTCGTCGACGCCGTCATGAGCGCCCAGCAGGCCCTGCAGACCACGATCGCGATCCGCGACAAGGTCGTCTCCGCCTATCTCGAAATCAGCCGTATGGGCATCTGAGGAGAACTTGCCGTGAAAGCACTCGCCATCGCAGCGACCGGCATGAATGCCCAGCAGACAAATCTGGAAGTCATCGCCAACAACATCGCCAACATCAACACCACCGGCTACAAGCGCGCGCGCGCCGAATTCTCCGACCTGCTCTACCAGGTCGACCGCACGCAGGGCGTGCCCAACCGCTCCAATTCATCGCTGGTGCCGGAAGGCGTGTCGATCGGCCTCGGCGTCAAGACGACGGCGGTGCGCAACGTCCATACGCAGGGCGAACTGACCTCGACCGGCAACAGTTTCGACATGGCGCTGACGGGCCGCGGCTGGTTCCAGATCGAGGGCGGCGACGGCGGCACGCTCTACAGCCGCGCCGGCGCCTTCAATACCAACGCCACCGGCCAGCTGGTGACCGTCGACGGCGCCAATGTCATCCCGGCCATCACCGTACCGACCGATGCCATCGAAGTTGTCGTCAACAAGACCGGCCAGGTCTTTGCCCGCATCGACGGCCAGACCGACCTCCAGCTGCTGGGCCAGCTGCAGCTCGCCAACTTTGCCAATGAAGCCGGCCTGGCGCCGCTCGGCGACAATCTGTTCCAGGAGACGCCGGCCTCCGGCCCGGCCAATGTCGGCGTGCCCGGCGATCCCGGCTTCGCCTCGGTCGAGCAGGGTTATCTCGAGGCCTCCAACGTCGATCCGGTCAAGGAAATCACCGAGCTGATTTCGGCGCAGCGCGCCTATGAGATGAACTCCAAGGTCATCCAGGCCGCCGACGACATGGCCTCGGTCGTGTCCAAGAACATCAGGTAAGGTTTGATGGTCTCTCCGGCCTCCCGCTCCGCGCTTTGCCGCACCGCGCTGATGCTCGCGCTGGTAGCCGGCGGTGTGCCGGCGTTTGCCCAGGAAGCGGCAAATCAGGAGACCACCACCCAGGTCGCAAGCAGTCAGGCAACCGGCGAGATCGTGCTGATCCCCAACCGGGTCATCTATCCCGGCGAGATGATCGATACCGGCGCGCTGAAACCGGTGACGCTGCTCCCCGGAAAGCACAGGCCGGATGCGGTCGCCACGCAGGCGATGGAACTCCAGGGCAAGGTCGCCAAGCGCACGCTGCTGCCCGGCCGCTATATCCCGGTCGCCGCCATCCGCGACGCCTGGCTGGTCGAACAGGGCGCCGACGTGCAGGTCTATTTCATCGCCGGCGACCTCACCATTTCGGCCACGGCGGTGTCGCTGCAGCCGGGTGCCGCCGGCGATTTGATAAAGGTCCGCAACACCGACAGCGGCAAGATCTTTTCCGGCACGGTGATGGCTGACGGCACCATCCGGGTCAGCGCGTCATGAGACGCGGAGCTGCCCTTCTGCTCGCGGCCGTTGTCGGCCTGCAGCCGGCGCTGGCCGACGGTCTTACGCCGAAGCAAAAGCGCGATCTTGCCGGCCAGAATGGCGGCGCCTTTGTCGATCCCGAATACGATCCGGCCACCACCAGCCGCATGTTCAGGGTCTCCAACGGCCCAAGCTCTCTGCCACCCGGCCAGGTCGCATCGCGCATCAAGGACATTGCGCAACTGCAGGCTTCGCGCGACAACCAGCTCGTCGGCTACGGCCTGGTCATCGGCCTCGCCGGATCGGGCGACAGCCTGCGCAATTCGCCCTTCACCGAACAATCGATCCGCGCCATGCTCGAAAATCTTGGCATTGCCACCGAAGGCGGCAGCGCGCGTGCCAAGAACGTCGCCGCCGTCATCGTCACCGCCAACATGCCGCCTTACGTGCAGTCGGGCGCCCGCATCGACATCGACGTCTCCTCGATGGGCGACGCCACATCGCTTGCCGGTGGCACGCTGATAATGACGCCACTGAAGGCGGCCGATGGCGAGATCTATGCTGTCGGGCAAGGCTCGGTCATCGTTTCCGGCTTCACTGCCCAAGGCGATGCCGAAAAGCTGACGCAAGGCGTGCCGACGGCCGGCCGCGTGCCCAACGGCGCCATCGTCGAGCGCACCGTGCGCGCCGAATTCGAGGACCAGGCGCTGCTCACCTTGCAGTTGCGCAACCCCGATTTCTCCACTGCCGTCCGCATCGCCGACGCCATCAACGGCTACACCTCGCAACGCTTCGGCATGCGCGTGGCGGCGGAGCGCGATGCACGCACCGTGCAGATCAGGCGGCCGAAGAATGTTTCGGCGGCGCGCTTCTACGCCGAGATCGAGAATTTGGTGGTCGAGACCGACACGCCGGCACGCGTCGTCATCGACGAACGCACCGGCACCATCGTCATCGGCAACGAGGTCAAGATCTCGCGGGTGGCGATCAGCCACGGCACGCTCACCGTGCGCATCACCGAACAGCCGAAGATCGTCCAGCCGGAACCGTTCTCCAAGGGCGTGACAGCGGAGGAACCCTTCACCACCATCGATGCCACGCGGCCTGACGCCCGCGTCAATGTGCTCGACGGACCGAACCTCGAAACGCTGGTGTCGGGCCTCAACCGTCTCGGCGTCAAGCCGGACGGCATCATTGCCATTTTGCAAGGCATCAAGTCGGCCGGCGCTTTGCAGGCCGATCTGGTTCTCCAATAGGCCATGCCGATGATCGATTTCTTTTCCCAAAAGCAGCACCGCCGCAGCGCAGCCTTGGCAGCTTGCGTCATCGCCGCCACCGTCCTTGCCGGCGGCACTGTCCGCGCGGAAGAAGCGGTGCGGCAGGTTCTGCCTGGCGGGCAACAGCCGGCGGCAGTGCAGCAGCTGGTCCGCGAGAAGGTGCCCGATGAAAGCGAGATCCAGCGCTTCTGCTCCAACATCGCCGACGCCGCCCGCGACCGCCGTTACGCGCTGCAGGCCGAAGAACTGAAGCAGCTGCAGGCCGGCATCGACCTCCGCATGAAGGCGCTGGACGACAAGCGCGCCGAATACGAGCAATGGCTGAAGCGGCGTGAAGTCTTCCTGGCCCGCGCCGAGGATGGCGTCGTCAAGATCTATGCCGGCATGAAACCGGATGCCGCGGCCGAGCGCCTGGCCATGGTCAACGCCGATCTCGCCGCCGCCATCCTGATGAAACTCGATTCGCGCAAGGCCGGCGTCATTCTCAACGAAATGGACCAGAAGGCGGCAGCCACGCTCACCGGCATTATGGCCAGCGCGGCGCGAAGGGTAGACCCGTCATGAAGTCGCATATACTCGCCCTGGTCGCCACCGCTTCACTTGCCGGCTGCGCCTCCGACCCCAGGGAGATCGGCAGGGAGCCGGCGCTGTCGCCGGTTGGCACCGGCATTACCGGCAGCGTCAATGCGCCCTACTCCTATCCCGAAACGCCACCCGCGCCAGTGAAGAAATTCTCGCTGTGGGATGATCGCCAGAGCCGGTTGTTCACCGACCCACGCGCGCTGCGCGACGGCGACATCCTCACCGTCAGGATCAAGCTCAACGACAAGGCCAACTTCAAGAACCAGAACGACCGCAGCCGCACCGCCGGGCGCAAGCTCGGCTATGACGTCAACCTCGGATGGGAAGGTGCCACCACCAGCGGCAAGGGCGACGCGGGGCTGAGCTCCACCACCGAAACCAATGCGGACGGCGAAATCAAGCGCTCGGAGAACCTCGAGCTCAACGTCGCCGCCGTCGTCACCGAAGTCCTGCCCAACGGCAATCTGATGATCCGGGGCTCACAGGAGGTGCGCGTCAATTACGAGCTCAGGGTGCTGACCATCGCCGGCATGGTGCGTCCATCCGATATCGGCGCTGAAAACACCATCTCTTATGAACGCATCGCCGAGGCGCGCATCTCCTATGGCGGCCGCGGCCGCGTCAGCGAAATCCAGCAGCCCGCTTACGGTCAGCAGATCCTCGACCAAGTCCTCCCCTTTTAGGACTGGAGAACGGCGCCGTGGCAAATGTCGAACAGGTTCAGCAAAAAAAGGGCCCGTCGCTTGTCATCCAGCTTGCGATGCTGCTGGCGGTGACGGGCGCCGCGATCGGCATGGGCTGGATGTCCGGCGGCTATCTGAAGGGCGTCGGGGGACCGGTGCCTATGCCCGCCGCACCGGAGAACCAGTCCAATGCCGAGCAACCGAGCAAGGCGGCCGAACATGCTCCCGGCACGGGGCCGACGCTTGTCCAGCTGGCGCCGATCACCACCAATCTGGCTTCGCCTGCTGACACCTGGATAAGGCTGGAAGCGTCGGTGGTCTACGATGCGCCGCAGCCGCCGGAACTTACCGAAAGCATTCACCAGGACCTGCTTGCCATGGTCCGCACCCTGAAGATGCATCAGATCGAAGGCGCCAGCGGCTACCAGCATTTGAAAGCCGACCTCGAGGAGCGCGCCGCAATCCGCAGCGGTGGCCATGCCAAACAGGTTCTGATCAGGACATTGCTGCTCGAATGAGAAAACTCGTCCTCGCCGCCGCGATCGTCGTCGCCGCCACCTCTGTCGCCGCCGCCCAGCAGCTCGATCTCGGCGGCATCGGCAAGGCCGACGGCGCCACCGTCGGCTATATCATCCAGATGTTCGGTCTGCTCACCGTGCTGTCGGTGGCGCCGGGCCTGTTGATCATGGTGACGAGCTTCACCCGCTTCGTCATCGCCTTCTCGATCCTGCGCGCCGGCATCGGCCTGCAGTCGACGCCGGCCAATCTGATCCTGATCTCGCTGTCGCTGTTCATGACCTTCTACGTCATGGCGCCGACCTTCGACCAGGCCTGGAACACCGGCGTCAAGCCGCTGATGGACAACCAGATCAGCCAGACCGAGGCGTTCGAAAAGATTTCGGACCCGTTCCGCACCTTCATGCTGCACAATGTCCGCGACAAGGACTTCGACCTGTTCGCCGATCTCGCCCGCGAACGCGGCCAGGTCGTTGCCAGGGACACCGTCGACCTGCGCATCCTGGTGCCGGCCTTCATGATCTCCGAAATCCGCCGCGGCTTCGAGATCGGCTTCCTGATCGTGCTGCCGTTCCTCGTCATCGACCTGATCGTCGCCACCATCACCATGGCCATGGGCATGATGATGCTGCCGCCGACCGTCGTTTCGCTGCCCTTCAAGATCCTGTTCTTCGTCCTCATCGACGGCTGGAACCTGCTTGTCGGCAGCCTGGTGCGCTCCTTCACCTGACCGTCCGCGCGCCCTTGGCGCCTTGCTAAAATTTTATGCAATATATTTCCGGTTAACCGTCCCGTTTAGTCCTTTGGTAGGGACTTGCCCGCATATTGCTCGCAGATGGCGGGTGATCGGGTCTCACGATCATTGGCATGATGCCGCTCCGTCATACCGGAAAAGCCGGTATGTCAAAAACACCCTGTAAAAATCAAGGTACGAGTAGCCATGTCCAGTATCATGACGAACGCCTCGGCGCTGACCGCGCTGCAGAGCCTGAACAACACCAACAAATCCCTCGAGCAGACGCAGGCCCGCATCTCGACCGGCTACCGCGTTGCCACCGCTTCCGACAACGCCGCTTACTGGTCGATCGCGACCTCGATGAAGTCCGACAACAAGGCCAACTCGGCCGTGCAGGACGCCCTCGGCCTCGGCGCCGGCAAGGTTGACACCGCCTACACCGCCATCAACGACGTCAAGGACCAGGTCGACCTGATCAAGACCAAGCTGGTCACTGCCCGTAGCGCCTCGAAGGAAGACCAGCAGAAGATCGCGACCGAAATCAACGCCATCCAGGCGCAGATCAAGTCCTCGGTCGCCAACGCCAACTTCGCCGGCTCGAACCTGCTGCAGAACGACGCTGCCGCTGCGTCCGACCTGAAGATCGTTGCGGCTTACAACCGTACCGGCGCGACCGTCACCATCGACACCATCGACGTCAAGGCTGCCGATACGCAGGTTCTCGATGTCGCCGGCACGGGCGGCATCGTCGGCGGCCTGCTCGCCGCTGCCTTCTTCGACCCGAGCACCACGGCGGTTACCCCCGCCGCCATCGACACCGCGCTCGGCACTGTTGAAACCGCGCTTGCCAAGCTGTCCACCGGCGCTGCCTCGCTCGGCGCCGCCAAGTCGCGCATTGACACCCAGAAGAGCTTCCTGTCGAACCTGTCGGACTCGATCGACAAGGGCGTCGGCGCTCTGGTCGACGCCGACATGAATAAGGAATCGACCCGTCTGCAGGCCCTCCAGGTCCAGCAGCAGCTCGGCATCCAGGCGCTGTCGATCGCCAACGGCAACTCGCAGTCGATCCTGTCGCTCTTCCGCGGCTGATCTCTCGACATTACGACTGACACCATCCGTCGGGCCGCGCCAACAGCGCGGCCCGATTTCTTTTTGCGGCTGTTGATTTTCTTGCTAAATGGCTGCCGATTTTTGCTCTTGGCCAGCGCCCTGAATGGCTTGGTTTAACAGGCCGTTAACCATATCCCGGTAGTCATGGTTAACCATTCCATGGCGGGCAGACCATACGGTCGATGGGCTTATGCCTACCCCCTTGATGAAGTTGATCCGGCGTGTTCGGGACACGCCAGTGTTTGAAAAGGGGTAAATATCTTGGCTAGCATCATGACGAACGCTTCGGCTCTGACCGCGCTGCAGAGCCTGAACAACACCAACAAGCAGCTTGAAACCACCCAGTCACGCATTTCGACCGGCTACCGCGTCGCCACCGCCAGCGACAACGCCGCCTACTGGTCGATCGCCACCACGATGAAGTCCGACAACAAGGCGCTTTCGGCCGTTCAGGACGCGCTTGGCCTCGGCGCCGGCAAGGTCGATACCGCCTACACCGCCATCACCGACATCAAGGACCAGGTCGACCTGATCAAGGCCAAGCTGGTCACTGCACGCAGCGCCAGCAAGGACGACCAGCAGAAGATCGCGACCGAAATCAAGGCCATCCAGGACCAGATCAAGTCGTCGGTCACCAACGCCTCCTATGCCGGCTCGAACCTGCTGCAGAACGACGCTGCTGCGACCTCCGACCTGAAGATCGTCGCGTCCTATAACCGCACCGGCACGACCGTCGCCATCGACACCATCGACGTCAAGGCGGCCGACACGCAGGTTCTCGATCTTCCTGGCACTGGCGGCATCGTCGGCGCTCTGCTGGCGACGACCTTCTTCGATCCCAGCACAACCCAGGTCCTTCCGGCAGCCATCGACACCGCACTTGGCGCCGTTGAAACGGCGCTTGCCAAGCTGTCCACGGGCGCTGCCTATCTCGGCGCCGCCAAGTCGCGCATCGATACCCAGAAGAGCTTCCTGTCGAACCTGTCGGACTCGATCGACAAGGGCGTCGGCGCGCTGGTCGACGCCGACATGAACAAGGAATCGACGCGGCTGCAGGCCCTACAGGTCCAGCAGCAGCTCGGCATCCAGTCGCTGTCGATCGCCAACGGCAACTCGCAGTCGATCCTGGCGCTGTTCAAGCAGTAAGCCTGACCCGGCTTTCTCCTTCTTGAATTGAAGGGCCGCGCCGACAGCGCGGCCCTTTCGCTTTGTGGCTGTGTTTTGACGCATGTCGTTGACCCGGAACCGCTGCACTTCCGGGCGACATGCTCTATCATCTTCGCACAAGCTTCGCGGTCTAGTGTTCCCACGGAATATCATGCTGGGAGCGCTTGAATCGTGCCGCAACAGATCCAGAGCATCATCTCGAATCTCAGGGCATTTGGCGTCAGGCGCCTTGCCATGCTGGCCGGCATTGCCGCATTGGTGATGGCCGTCATCGGCATCGGCTCGGTCTATCTCAACCGCCCGGCCTATGAGACGCTCTATGTCGGGCTCGATCGCTCCGACGTGAACCAGATCGGCCTGGTGCTCGGCGAAGCCGGCATCGGCTTCGACGTCGGCTCCGACGGCACCTCCGTGCTGGTGCCGGCCGGCACAACCGCGCAGGCGCGCATGCTGCTCGCCGAAAAGGGCCTGCCGACCAGCGCCAATGCCGGCTACGAACTGTTCGACAATGTCGGCTCGCTCGGGCTGACCTCCTTCATGCAGCAGATCACCCGCGTGCGCGCCCTGGAAGGCGAGATCGCCCGCACCATCCAGTCGATATCCGGCATCAAGGCGGCCCGCGTTCACATCGTCATGTCCGAGCGCGCCAATTTCCGCCGCGACGAACAGCAGCCCTCCGCCTCGGTGGTCATCCGCTACTCCGGCATCGATGCTGAAAAGAGCGCCATGTCGATCCGCCATCTCGTCGCCGCCGCCGTGCCGGGCCTGTCGGCCGACAAGGTTACCGTGCTCGATTCCAACGGCAACCTTCTCGCCGCCGGCGACGATCCCTCCAACACAAGTGCTGCCCGCACGCTCGGCGTCGAGCAGACCGTCGAGGCGCAGATCGGCGACAACATCCGCCGCGCGCTGACGCCTTATCTCGGCCCCGACAATTTCCGCGCCAGCGTCAAAGCCGACGTCAATACCGACACCCGCCAGACCGAAGAGACGATCTTCGATCCGGAGTCGCGCGTGGAGCGTTCCGTGCAGTCGGTGCGCGCCAACGAGAACAGCAACCAGAGGCAGGCCTCGACCCCGGCCACCGTCGAGCAGAACCTGCCCGAGACCCAGGCGACCAGCACCGACGGTCCGCAGACGTCATCGGCGAACGACCGCAAGGAGGAGATCACCAATTACGAGATCAACTCCAAGAAGATCGCTACAGTATCGAACGGCTATTCCGTTACCAAGATGTCGATCGCCGTCGTCGTCAATCAGCAGCGGCTGATGACCATCCTCGGCAAGGACGCAACGCCCGAGCAGATCGCCAAGCGCGTTGCCGACATCCAGAAGATGGTGGCTTCGGCCACCGGCTTCGACGACAAGCGCGGCGATATCATCGATGTCTCGGCGGTCGAGTTCATCGACGGGCTCGACGGCGAGGCGGTCGAGCAGCCGGGCATAATGGCGTCGATCGGAACCCATGCCGGTACGATGATCAATGCCGGCGCGTTCATCGTCGTGGTGTTCCTGGTCGCCTTCTTCGGCCTGAGGCCAATGGCCACCGCGCTGAGCGCGCGGCCGACGCCGGCACTTGCCGGTCCGAGCTTCGACGACGTCCAGCGTTCACTGCCGACACCCGAAGCCGCCAGGGCCGAACCGGCGCCGGCTGCCTTGCCCGGCAGCCGCCCCGGCCCGACTCCACTCGATGATCTTCGCCAGAAGATCAGGCCGGCGCCACAGGAGCGGCTTGCCCGCATGGTCGACATCAATGAGGAGCGCACCGCGCAGATCCTGCGCAAATGGGCGGCCCAGGAAGCAGCGGTATAGACCATGGCCTCGGCAGCGCTTTTCGACCTTTTGCCGGATTTCGGCGCACGCAGCCAGCGTGCCGGCCAGCCCTCGCTCGCGGCCATGGCCGAGCCAAGGCCGGAGACGTCGGCGCCGCAGGCCGACATCGGCGCGCTGATCGCCGAAGCGGTCATCGATGCCGAAGCCGCCCTTGAAGCCCGCCTTGCCATCGCCCACCAGGCAGCGCTCGAGGCGCAGAGCCAAGCCAACGCCGATGAAGCAAAGGCCTTTCTGGAAAGTTTCGGCGGCGATCTCGGCGCGGTAGTCACTGCCCGTATCGAGATCATGGAGGCGAAGGTCAGCGACCTCGTCGGCGCCACCATTGCGCGCATCATTGGCGGCCTCGTCAGCGACGATCTGCAGAAGCGTTCGCTGGAAGCCCTTGCCGGCACGATCCGCGAAGCGGTCGGCGACAGCGAGGCGGTGCGCATCGCCGTGCGCGGGCCGCTGTCATTGTTCGAGACGCTGAAGGCTTCGCTCGGCCCACGCGCGGCCAATCTCGATTTCGTCGAGGCACCCGGCTTCGACCTTACCGTCGCCATTGACGAGGCGGTGTTCGAAACCCGCATTGCCGAATGGTCGGCCGCCTTGTCCGAGGCCCTATCATGAGCGAGGGCCCTCCTATGAACGAGTGGACGTCATGAGCGTTGCCGACGCCGCTGAGCCCAGGCACGAGATCATCATCGTGCGGCGCAATCACGACGACCACGACGACGCCCACCACGGCGGCGTCTGGAAGATTGCTTTTGCCGATTTCATGACTGCCATGATGTGCTTCTTCCTCGTCATGTGGCTGATCAACGCCGCCAACGAGCAGACCAAGGCCGCCGTTGCCAGCTATTTCAACCCGGTCAAGCTGGTCGATCGCAACGCCAGCCGCAAGGGCCTTGAAGACCTCGGCGATGGTCCGAGCAAGGTCGGGCTGACGGCCGACGACCCGCGGGACAAGACCAGCAAGGCCGGACAGGACGGCATCGGCGGCGCCGGTACTTCCGACAAGAAGCAATCGAAGGAATCGGCGCCGAAGACCGATCTTTCCGACGAGCATCTGTTTGCCGATCCCTATGCGGTGCTGTCGGAAATCGCCACCGACACCGGCGTCATGCAAAATGTCAGCGAGAAGGGCGATGGCGGCGCGCAGGCGTCCGGCCCGGCTACCGGCGCATCCGGCGGCCAATCCTACCGCGACCCGTTCGCGCCGGATTTCTGGTCGCAGCAGGTGGCTGCACCAGGCGCCGAAGCCACCGCCGAACGCACCAAGATCGAAGGCGATCCGCTGAAGCCGGGTGCCAAGGCGGCACAGACGCAAGTGGCGGAAGTGAAGGCCGTGCCGGCCGCGCCGCCAGTGACCGCGGCGCCGCTCGAGCCGCTGGCGAAATCCGTTTCCGATAAGCCACTGACCAAGGCTGAAGCCAAGGCAGAAGCCAAGGCAGAGGCCAAGGCTGAAGCAGCGAAGGCCCAGATTGCAAAGGCCGAAGCCGCCGAAGCACAACCCGCACCCAAACCCGAAGCCGCGGAAAAGGCGCCGACGGCCGCCACTGTTAAAGCCGCGGCGCAGGTCAAGCAGGAACTGGCCGAGGCCTTCAAGCCAGGCGACAAATTGCACGATGGCGTCTCCGTCGAAGCCACCGACGAGGGTGTCGTCATTTCGATCACGGACCAGTTCGATTTCGGCATGTTCGAGATCGGATCGGCGGTGCCTAGGCGTGAACTGGTGCTGGCGATGGAAAAGATCGGCCGCATCGTCAACGAGCAGAAAGGCACGATCAGCATCAACGGCCACACCGACGCGCGGCCGTTCCGCAGCGACACTTACGACAATTGGCGGCTGTCCACGGCGCGCGCCCATTCCGCCTACTACATGCTGGTGCGCGGCGGCGTCGACGAGCGCCGCATCACCGAGGTCGCCGGCTTCGCCGACCGCGAGCCGAAAATCGCGGCCGACCCGATGGCTGCAGCGAACCGCCGCATCGAAATCCTGATGGCGACCGACGGATGAGGCGCGCCGCCATCATCGGGCGCGCCGTCGGGCTGCTGCTGCTGAGCGCTGTCCATCCGCCATCGGCCTTCGCCGAGGACGCATTGCAGCCCTATCAGCTGGTGCGCTCGCTGCAGCTTGTGCAGGACCGCATAGCCGCCGGCGATCACGCCGCGCTGCCGATGCAGGCCAAGCTGCTCGAAATGGCCGACACAAGGCTGCGCGCGGCGGACGCAGATGATTTCAGCGACCCGAAGAATTTTCGCGCCTTGCTGGTCTATGGCATGAGTGGCGGCAACCCCGTCACCGTCGAGGCGGCGGTGTCGCGCGCCAAGACCGACCCGCAAAGCCTGGCCATCGCCAAGGGCATTGTCGACTATCTGAACGGCCGGCCAGCGGCTGCGATCGAGGCGCTGAAGCCGATCGATCCGATGACCCTGCCCGCCGATCTCGGTGCCTTTCTGGCGCTGGTCAAGGGCTCGCTTCTCGCCACTGAACAACCGGTCAGCGCGCTTGCGCTGCTCGACGATGCTCGCCTGCTCAGCCCCGGCACGCTGGTCGAGGAAGCAGCGCTGCGCCGCTCGGTCGGCATCGCCGCCGCGCAAGGCGACGGTGCGCGTTTCGCGCTTGCCTCAACCCAATATGTCGAAGACTACCTCTATTCGCCCTATGCCAGCCAGTTCGCCGACGCATTCGTCTCCGGCGTCATCACGCTGCACATGGCAATCAGCCAGGACAAGCTCGCCGACATCACCGCAATGATGGATCCAGAACGCGAGAAGGTGATCTATCTGCGCATCGCCCGCCGCGCCGCCATCGACGGCTTTGCCGATCTCTCCGCCTTTGCCTCGGCCAGGGCTGAACGGGGCCGCGACGGCATCCACAATCAGGACGATCCGCGCGCCCAGCTCTATTCCAGCCTGTCCACGGTAACGTCCGGCACCATCGGCGAGGTCCGCGCCAAGCTGGACAAGATCGATCGCAACCAGCTTTCGCAAAGCGACCGCGACCTGCTCGATGCCGCGCAGGCCGTGGCGGGTGAAGTCATCGCCCCGCCGGCGCCGCTGCCTGCCGAAAAGCCCGCACCTGCCGCGGCCAGGCAGGAGCCGGTCAAGACCGCGGCCGTGGAAAGACCCGACGAGCCAGAGCTGCCGCCGGTCGAAGGCGCGATGCCGGAACAGCCAGCCGCCACAACGTCGAGTGAACAGCCCGCAACCGACCAACCGAAGGCGGCAAGTGAGCCGGCCGCGCAGGCACCGAGCACGCCCGAGCCAAAGGCGGCGGAAACGCCTGCAGTCGCCTCGGCCAGCGATGCGGCTCCGGTCGTGCCGGCATCGGTGCCGGCCCCCGCCGCAGTAGAGCCTACCGATCCCACCGACGCCGCCATGGCGAGGACGCGTCACCAGCTCGATTTGATCGACCAGATGCTTGGAGCAGCCCCGAAATGACCACCAATGTTGGCCAGGCCCTGCCGGCTCCCGCGCACGCCGGATCGAAGCAGTCGGCCTCAAACGCCAAGGGCGGCGACAAAAGCTTCGGCGACATGGTGCGCGGCGACGACGATGCGCCGACACCGATAGGCCAGGGAGCAATTGAGGCCGCGTCGCACGAGCTGCATTGGGCCAAACGCAGCCCTGCCGGTCCCGGCAAAAGCGAAATCCCACACACCCAGTCTGGCAAAACGGGGACGAAATCCGCTGCCGGCAAGGCCGCAAAAGAACATGCCGATAGTGGCCCGGACAAACCATCCAAGGACGCTGAGGTGGCCGGACGAGACGCGGATGCAGGATCGCTGCAGGATCATTTGCCACTGGTGCTGGCGCTGCACGATATCAGGCATTTCTCAACGGTCCGGACAAGCGGGAACGGCATCGCGACGAATGGACAGACTGGGCAACCGGCGCCCGCTGGCGAGGCCACTTCTGCACAGACGTCGCCTCTGAAGAGACACCGCGCAGCGTCCGGCATTGACAACAGACTCGACACGACGACGCGATCGGAACGGGCCAAGCCCGGTACCAGCGTTTCCGCACAGGATCAGGGGCAAAAGCTGCCCGCGATCGGGCTCCAGTCCGGCAAACTGCCGCACCAGGATGGTCCGACGCCTCCTCTACCGGCGGGCCAGACGGCAAGCGACGTTTCGGCACCCGAGGCAAAACGGTCCGCGCCGTCGGCGAAGTCCGTCGATGGAGCCCATTCCGCGGCATCGTCCACACAGGGAAAACAGCCGCCATTCGCTGCGCGCGTCGACATTGTCGCCGAACAGAGCTTCCCCGCGCCGGCGCATAGTCCGATAAACCAAACGACTTCGGCGCTTATCGACGCGCTGGCTTCGGATAACGGCCTGCGGCAAGCGGTTTCGACGCCGTCGACGACCGCCCAGACGGCCGGTTCTGTTGCCGTTCCGACACATATATTGAAGATCGAGCTTCACCCGGCAGAGCTCGGCATGGTCACCGCCAGTCTCAGGCTTTCCGGAGAACAACTTTCGATAGAATTGAAGCCCGAAACCCATGAGGCTTACCGCCGTCTCGCCACCGACAGCGACGCCATCGTGAAGTCGTTGCGCGGGCTCGGCTTCGATGTCGACAAGGTGACCATCCTGCAACCCTCGATAGCGATCCACGCAGCGGCCCGCAGCGATGCAGCGAACTCGCATCCAATGCCGCAAGGCCGCGACCAGTCCGCTTTTCAGCCCGGAAACTCGAGCGGCAACAATACGGGTTCGGGCGGCCACCAGTCGGGAAGAAACCGCAATGACGATGCCCAGGAATTCGGCCGCGCTGGCGCGCCTGCTCGCGAGCGTGCTGGCGACGATATGTTTATCTAGCCTCGCCACCAAGCCGGCCACCGCCGCCACCAACCCTTGCGAGCCCGAGATTTTGCGTGCCGCCGATCGCTATGGCGTGCCGGCCGGCATCCTCTATGCGGTCGGACTGACCGAGACCGGCAAGAAGGGAAGCCTGCAGCCTAATGCGTTGAATATAGAGGGGAAAGCGGTATTTCCAAGGAACCGCACCGAGGCCCTGGCCGCCTTCGAAGCAGCCCGGCGCGAGGGCAAGACACTCATCGATCTCGGCTGCATGCAGATCAACCATCATTATCACGCCGCGCATTTCCGCAGCGTCGACGACATGCTGGACCCGCGCCAGAATGTCGACTATGCCGCGCGCTTCCTGGCCAGCCTGCATGCGCGTCATGTCAGCTGGTCGATGGCCGTCGCCCGCTACCACGCCGGCCCCGACAATGACCCCGCGCAGAAATTCTATGTCTGCCGCGTCATCGCCAATATGGTCGCCACCGGCTTCGGCAAATGGACCCCGAACGCCCGCAACTTCTGCAACCATTAGGTGAATCATCTCTTGCGAACGGCTGCAAATCCACGCCCGGCGGGTGACGTGCCACGTCACCCGTTCGGCAACCAACGATACAACCTCCTGATTGCGGTTATTTCGAAACTCGAAATAACTCCCAAGAAAATAGCTACAAGAAATGATGGTTGTTCAGGATTCCCGGCACCGGTTACGGCTCTTCCCACGGGGCAGATGATCTGATTCGGAGGCGGGGCCGATGATTGTAATCGTTGACGAGCGTGAGCTCGTAACTGAAGGCTATAATTCACTTTTCGATCGTGAGGGCGTCGCCTGTGCAGGCTTCGCGTCCGGTGAATTCGGCGAGTGGGTGACATCGGCCGCCGACACGGATTTGCGATCGGTCCGAGCCTTCCTCATCGGCGACTGCCGCGAAGGCGCCATCTCGCCACGCCAGATCCGCGACCGCACCGGCGCTCCGGTTATCGCGCTCAGCGAACAGCACTCGCTTGAAAATACGCTGCGGCTGTTCGAGAGCGGTGTCGACGACGTCATCCGCAAGCCGGTCCATATCCGGGAGATCCTGGCCCGCATCACCGCCATCCGCCGCCGCGCCCATGAGGACGTCAGCTATACCGAGATCGGCGCCATGCGCATCTTCATGGACGGCCGCGATCCCGAGATCGATGGCCAGCCGTTGCCTCTGCCGCGCCGCGAACGCCGCATCCTCGAATATCTGGCGAGCAACCGCGGACGCCGCGTCACCAAGACCCAGGTCTTCAACGCCATCTACGGCATCTTCGACGAAGAGGTCGAGGAGAACGTCGTCGAGAGCCACATCTCCAAATTGCGCAAGAAGCTGCGCGAAAAGCTCGGCCAGGACCCGATAGATTCCAAGCGCTTCCTTGGCTACCGGCTGGTGTTCTGATGGCGGTCTGCGCCAGCCTCGCGCAAGACAGAAATTATATCCTCGCGACCACAGATGGGCCCAACGATGTTGGGCATTGAGGAGACGTTCGATGAGCCTTTACGGAATGATGCGGACCGGCGTTTCCGGCATGAACGCGCAGGCCAACCGCCTTTCGGCCACAGCCGACAACATCGCCAATTCCGACACCACCGGCTACAAGCGATCCTCGGCCGAGTTTTCGACGCTGATCATGCCGCAGGTCGGCGGCGCCTATAATTCCGGCGGCGTCAACACCACCATCCGCTCGGCCATCAGCGCCCAGGGCGTGCTGCAGTACACGACCTCGGTTTCCGACCTTGCGGTCAACGGCAACGGTTTCTTCGTCGTCCAGGACCCCAGCGGAACGCCTTTCCTCACCCGCGCCGGCGCATTCGTTCCCGACGCTCAGGGCAGACTGGTCAACGCCGCCGGCTACCAGCTGATGGCCTACAGCTACGCCAACGGCACACCGGCTGCCACCGCCAACGGTTTCGAAGGGCTGGTGCCGGTCCAGATCTCCGACCAGGAAATGACCGCGACGCCCAGCACCGCGGGCAACTTCAACGCCAATCTGCCGGCCGGCGCCACGCCGCCCGCCGGTCCGCTGCCGTCCACCAACAGCCCGACGGCGGAATACACGTCGAAATCCTCGATGGTCACCTACGACAATCTCGGCAACAAGAAGCTGCTCGACCTCTATTTCACCAACACCGGGACCGGCACCTGGTCGGTCTCTGTGTTCGACCAGTCCCAGGCGACGCCGGGCACATCCTTTCCCTATACGGGCGGCGCGCTGGCCACGGCCAACCTGACCTTCGACACCACCACCGGCAAACTCACCGGCGCCGTCGATTCGATTACCATCCCCGTACCGGGCGGTGCGTCGCTCGACCTCGATTTGTCCAAGCTAACTCAGCTCGGCACCGGCTTCACGGTCTCCGAAGCCAAGGTCAACGGCAACGCGCCCAGCACGATCGAAAAGATCCAGATCGGCGAGGACGGAGTCATTTACGCCCAGTATCAGGACGGCTCGACCAAGCCGCTGTTCAAGATCCCACTGGCCGACGTCCAGAGCGCCGACAACCTCACCGCACTGCCTGGCAATGTCTATGCGCAGTCCACCGACTCCGGCACCGTGCGCATCGGCTTCGCCAATGAAGGCAAGCTCGGCAGCATCATCTCCGGCGCGTTGGAAAATTCCAACGTCGATATCGCCGAGGAATTGACCAACATGATCGCGGCGCAGCGCAGCTACACCGCTAACTCGAAAGTGTTCCAGACCGGTTCCGACCTCATGGATGTCCTTGTCAACCTGAAGAGATAAACGACGGGCGCCAGGGGAATGAACCCAAACCAGAGCAGCGCGGTGCGCGGATTTCGAATTCAAGGCCACACCGGCAAACCGGCCGGGGTGGTCTGGAATTGCAGGTTTCCGAACGCCGACGCCGCCGACAGGGCAGAGACGTCATCCCCTCCCCACTGGCCTCGTGAAAGACCCGCATGTCGCTGACTTCCGCATTGACCATAGCCCAACAGTCGCTTCAGACCACATCGAAGCAGACCAGCGTCCTTTCCCGCAATATTGCCGACGCCAGCAACCCCGACTATGCCCGCCGCACGGCGGTCGTCGTCAGCAGCGCGCCCGGCGCCCGCTCGGTCGAGATCCAGCGCGCCACCAACGCCCTGCTGTTTCGCCAGAACCTCAGCGCGCAATCGGCATGGAGCGGCCAGAGCACGCTTTACAGCGGAATTGACCGCCTCGCCGTTGCCGTCAACGGCGTCGACAACGCCTCCTCTGCCTCGACCGCGATCGGCAAGCTGCAGAACGCGCTGCAGCTTTACGCCGCTACGCCATCGAACCAGAACCTCGGCTCCAGCGTCATCGACGCGGCCCAGCAGGTGGTGCGCGCTCTGAACGACGGCACCAACGCGATCCAGGATTTCCGCACCCAGGCCGATGGCGAGATATCGACGGCGGTCGACGATCTCAACTCGCTGCTTAGTCAGTTCCAGGACGCCAACAAGGCGGTCATCTCCGCAACCCGTTCGGGTACCGACGCATCCGACGCGCTCGACCAGCGCGACGCTTTGCTGAAGAAGATCGCGGACTATGTGCCGGTGTCGACCTTCACGCGTGGCGACAACGACATGGTCATCACCACCAAGGATGGCACGACACTGTTCGAGACCATTCCGCGCTCGGTAAGTTTCACCCCGTCGGCGGGCTACACGGCCGGCACACCAGGCAACACCATCTACATCGACAATGTGCCGGTCAGCGCCGGGGCTGGCGGCAACACCAGCGCCGACGGCAAGCTCGCCGGGCTCATCACCTTGCGCGACGGCGTCGCGGCCACGATGCAGAGCCAGCTCGACGAAGTGGCGCGCGGCCTCATCACCGCCTTTGCCGAAACAGCACCTTCGCAGCCCGACCGAACCGGCCTGTTCACCTGGTCGGGTGCGCCCGCCATTCCGGCCGCCGGCACGCTGATCGACGGGCTTGCCGGCTCGATCAAGGTCAACGCCGCAATGGACTCGAGCGTCGGCGGCAATCCGGTGCTGCTGCGCGACGGCGGCGCCAATGGTGCGGCCTATATCGCCAACACTGCCGGCAACGCCTCCTATTCGCAGCTCTTGATCGGCTATGGCGACAAGCTCGACAAGCCGATGCCTTTCGACGCTGCGGCCGGCATCACCGTCACGTCCAGCGTCTCCGACTACGCCGCCAATGCCATTGGCTGGTTCGAAGGCCAGCGCCAGCAGGCCTCGAGCAACGCCGACGCCAAGGAGGCGCTGGCATCGCGCACCGCCGAGGCGCTGTCCAACGACACCGGCGTCAATGTCGACCAGGAGATGTCGCTGCTGCTCGACCTCGAACACACCTATCAGGCCTCGGCGCGCATGATGAAAACCGTCGACGACATGCTGTCGGCCCTGCTCGATGCCGTGGGATAAGCCATGAAAGCCACATCCGTCTCCTCAGCCGCTCTCTCCAACGCCGCGCGCTATCAGCAGATGCGCATGCAGGGCGAACTGGTCAAAGCCACTAAGGAATCGACGACCGGCACCGTCGCCGATGTCGGTCTGGCGCTCGGCGCGCGCACCTCGCAGGCGGTCACCTTCTCGCGCGACCTCGACCGGTTGAACGTCATCATCGATTCCAATTCGCTGGTCACCGCTCGGCTGTCCTCGACGCAGGCTGCGCTTGGCCAGCTTTCCGACACTGCGCAGAATTTGCTGACCGCACTGACCGCCGCCGGCAATTCCTCGAGCACCATCACGCAGCAAGCCGGCAAGGCCGCCGTGCAGCAGATGACCTCTATCCTCAATGCCAGCGTCAACGGCGAATATCTGTTTGCCGGCACCAACACCGACGTCAAGCCGATCGACGATTTCACCGCCGCCGGCTCGCCGGCCAAGGCGGCGTTCGACGCTTCCTTCTCGTCGTATTTCGGCTTCACGCAGACCGATCCGCTCGCCGCCAACATCACCGCCGCCCAGATGGACGGCTTCATCACCAGCAATGTCGTGCCGCAGTTCATGGGCGCCGGCTGGCAGGCCAACTGGTCGAACGCCACCGACCAGCAGATCGTCAGCCGCATTTCGCTGGGCGAAACCACCCAGACCTCGGCCAGCGCCAATGAAGACAGCATCCGCAAGCTCGCCATGGCTTCCGCCCTGGTCACCGGCCTGCTCTCCGGCAACATCAGCCAGGCGGCGAAGACCACCGTCGTCGGTCGCGCCCAGGCGATGGTCGGCGAGGCGCTGGGCGGACTCGGCCAGTTGCAGGCCGAGACCGGCCTTGCCGAGAAGCGTGTTTCCGACGCGAGCGACCGCATGAAGACGCAGGTCGACCTGTTCGAGCGCCATATCCTCGATCTGGAGGGCGTCGATCCGGCCGAGGCCGCCACCCGCGTCGCGGATCTGACGCAGCATATCGAGACGTCCTTCGCGCTGACCGCGCGCCTGCAGCAGATGAGCCTGCTGAACTACCTGACCTGACAATCTCAACCGCAACGGTAGAGCCAAACGATGTACCAATTCTCCTACGCCGACATCCAGACCGACTCCGTTGCCGATGCGAAAGATCGCGAGCGGCAGCTTTTGACCCGCTCGATCGAAATGCTGGCGGCGGCGGCGGCGGTCGGCCACACCTCGATGGAAGCGGTCGAGGCGCTGCACTTCACCAACCGGGTCTGGACCACCTTCGTCGAGGATCTCGGTTCCAGCGACAATGTCCTGCCCAAGGAACTGCGCGCCAACCTCATCTCCATCGGCCTGTGGCTGCTGCGCGAGGCCGAGGACATCCGCCAGGGCCGCACCGACAATTTCGAAGGGCTGATCGAAGTGTCCCAGATCATCCGGGACGGCATTCAATGACCAACACGCTGAAGATATCGCTGAAGCCGAACGAGAAGATCTACATCAACGGCGCCGTCATCCGCGTCGACCGCAAGGTCACCGTCGAGCTGATGAACGACGTCCAGTTCCTGCTCGAGAACCATGTCATCCAGGCCGACGATGCCTCGACGCCGCTCAAGCAGCTCTATTTCATCCTGCAGGTGATGCTGATGAACCCGGCCGGCGCCATCGAGGCGCGCGCCATGTTCCGCCGCTCGCTGCCCTTGCTTTTGGCAAGCTTCGAGGATGAGCAGATCAGTGGCGCGCTGAAGCAGATCGACCGCATGGTCGGCGAAGGCCATATCTATGAAGCGCTGAAGGCTATCCGTGCGCTTTATCCGCTCGAACGCCGCGCACTTGGCGGCAATGACGATGTTCAGGGTGCGAAGCGCCCGCTGGCCGTGGGAGCACAATGCTGATGAATGTGGACATGACGACGACGATCCCCACGGGCGCCAACCAGGGTACCCAGCAGACGTCGAAGACAGCGGTCGACTACCAGTCGTTCCTGAAGCTGTTGATCGCCGAGATGAAGAACCAGGATCCGACGAAACCGATGGATTCGACACAGTATGTCGCCCAGCTCGCCACCTTCTCGCAGGTAGAGCAATCGGTGCAGACCAACACCAAGCTCGACCAGATCATGCAGTCGTCGGCGCTGTCGCAGGCCGATGCCTTGATCGGCCGCTCGATCACCTCGGCCGACGGCAAGACGACCGGCGTCGTGGCCTCGGTCAAGCTTGCAAGCAACGGCGTGATCGCCGTGCTGCAGAACGGCACCGAAGTGCCGGTCGGCGCGGGCGTTTCGATAAAGCCGGCCAGCTAGACAGTTCCATAGAGGCGCGCTCACATGAACGAGGCCGACGCCCTAGACATCGTCCAGTATGCGGTGTGGACGGTGCTCGTCGCGTCCGCGCCGGTGGTGCTGGTCGCCATGGTGGTCGGCATCGGCATCGCCCTGATCCAGGCCCTGACCCAGATCCAGGAAATCACCCTGACCTTCGTGCCCAAGATCGTCGCCATCATGCTGGTCGTGGCGCTGACCGGTCCGTTCATCGGCAGCCAGATCTCGGCCTTCACCAACGTCATCTTCGAGCGCATCGAAAACGGGTTCTAGGCAGCGCTTGCAGGCGGCTGTGTTCCGGCTAGATTGCAGGCCATGACTCAGGCAGAACTCACCGGCAGGCCATGTGCGGAATAGCCGGCGTCTGGCGCAAACGAAACCCGATCGACGCCAACGACCTGTCGGATGTCGCCAGCATGATGCAGGCGCTGGTACATCGCGGCCCCGACGATCATGACAGCTGGCACAACAATCGGCTGGCGCTCGGTCACCGCCGACTTACCATCATCGATCCCTCGCCCGCCGCCCGTGAGCCGATGCTGACTTCTTCCGGCGATGGCGTTCTCGTCTACAATGGCGAGGTCTACAATTACCGCTCGTTGCGCGAAACGCTGCAGGCCCAAGGCGTCGTCTTTCGAACCATCTGCGATGCCGAAGTGGTTCTCGAAGCCTTGCATCACTGGGGTCCCGAAAAAGCCGTGCCGCTGTTCGACGGCATGTTTTCCTTCGCCTATTTCGACGCTCGCAACAGTGCGCTGTGGCTTGCGCGTGACCGTCTTGGAATCAAGCCGATGTCGGTGGCCGACACGCCGGAGCGAATCCTGTTCGCCTCGGAGGACAAGGCGATCCTCGCCTGCGACGGTTTTCCGCGCGACATCGACAGCCGCGAGATCACCTTGCGGCTTGCCTGGCAGAGCCGCGATTCCAGCTACAGCCTGTTCGACCGCATCGAGCGCCTGCCGCCCGCCGGCCTGTGGAAGATCACCGATGGCGTTATCGAGAAGCGCCGCTTCTGGCATGTGCTGGACGTGCTGGAGACCGCGCGCATTACCGGCGATGCATCCGCTGATGCTGAACAGATGGCGACGCTCGAGGCGTTGCTCAAGGACAGCGTCGGACTTCACTGCATCGCCGATACCAGCGTTGCCACCGCCTGCAGCAGCGGTGTCGATTCCGGCCTGATAACGGCGCTGGCAAAGCGGTTCAGGCCGGAAGTCCATGGTTATGTCGTCGACCCGCAGCTCGGTCACAGCGAGGCCGAAGACGCCGAACGCACCGGCCGCCATGTGGGCGTGCCCTTGCGCCGGGTGCAGGTCGACAGGAACCGGTTTTTCGAACTTTGGCCAAGGGTAATCTGGCATCTTGAAAGCGATGGCTGGCACGCCAGCCATGTCGCGCTGCTGGCGCTTGCTGAACAATGCCGGGCCGATGGCGTCAAGGTGCTGCTCACCGGCGAAGGCGCAGACGAATTGTTTGGCGGCTACCCATTGCAGGCCTTGAGCATGAAGAAGTGGCGTTCCTGGTCGTGGCCCCGGCTCCTGGTCCATTCGAAGCGCTCGCTCGACCGGAGATTCGAGCAACAGCGTCATGCCCCCTACAAGGTCTCGGCTGGAAGCCACTCACAAATGGATCGCAGCATGGTCCTGCGTGCTTTGTCGCCGGAGCTGAATTTCCTGCAAACCGAGATCTTCGACCGGCTGGAGCCGGTGACGCCGCCCGCCGATCGCGCCTTTCTCGGTAGTTGCCTCTACGACCTCTATTCGCATCTGCAGGACATCCTGCACCGGCACGACCGGCTGAGCATGGCGGCGTCCGTGGAACTGCGGGTCCCGTTCCTGGAAAACCGCCTGATCGACTTCGCCATCCATTTGCCGAGGCGGCAGAAATACCGCGACAAGACAGGAAAATGGCTTTTGCGAAAGGTCGCTGAAAAGCATATTCCGCGCCAGAACGTCCATGCGCGCAAGATCGGCTTCGAGATGTCGTCGCAATTTTCGGCCGGCACGGAGACTTTGCTACGCGGCGGTTTCCTGCGCGATGCCTTGAAATGGCCCGCCGCCAATTTGGAGGACATGGTCCAGTTGGCCCGGCGCGAGCAACCGTCCAGGCTGCGGCTTGTCGGCATGGAGCTTTTCCTGCGCCTTCACGCCGGCGGCGAGACGACAGGCACGCTGACCGAAGCCTTGCATACCGCTGCCCGGGACAGAAGCTGACTTCGCGCGCGGCCGACAGCCCGAGCAGTGGACCAATGAGAACATCGCTCTGGGTAGCGAACCCTTCCCGGCTGACGTATTTTCGCCTTGCTATCCTGTTGTTGGATCATGATCTTTTTCGAAGACGCGTTCGCCCTTTTGGATGTCGTGCTCTATTTCAAACGGATGCCATGATTGTCGTCCCGGCGGACGAAACCAGCACGTTAAGGTGGGACAGGTCTGATGATCGATGACGAGCCGGACAGCGAACGCGTTTCGGCGCTGGCGCCGTTCCGGCACGGCATCTTCCGCGCCGTCTGGTCGGCCAGTCTGGTGTCGAATTTCGGTGGCCTGATCCAGGGCGTCGGCGCCGCCTGGATGATGACCACCATCGCCACGTCGCCCTATCAGGTGGCGCTGGTCCAGGCCTCGGCCACTCTGCCGATCATGCTGTTTGCACTCGTCGCCGGCGCCATCGCCGACAGCTTCAACCGGCGCAAGGTGATGCTGATCGCCCAAATCTTCATGCTGGTCGTCTCTGCACTTCTAACGCTGTTCACCTGGAACGGCTGGATGACGCCGTGGACGCTGCTTGCCTTCACCTTCCTGATCGACAGCGGCACGGCGCTCAACAACCCGTCCTGGCAGGCATCGGTCGGCGACATGGTGCCGCGCAACAAGCTGCCGGCCGCGGTTGCACTCAATTCACTGGGCTTCAACCTGACACGCAGCGTCGGCCCGGCGATCGGCGGCATCATCGTTGCCGCCGCTGGTGCGGCTGCTGCGTTCGCCGCCAATGCGCTGAGCTATATAGGTCTTATCATCGTGCTCTTCCGCTGGAAGCCGGAGCTGCCGGTCTCGACGCTGCCGCGCGAGACGCTGGGCGCCGCCATGGGCGCCGGCCTGCGCTATGTCGCCATGTCGCCCAACATCGGCAAGGTGCTGGTCAGGGGCTTCGCCTTCGGCTTCAGCGCCGGCGCGGTTTTGGCGCTGCTGCCGCTGGTGGCGCGCGACGTCGTCAAGGGCGATGCCTTGACCTACGGCATCATGCTCGGCGCCTTCGGCATCGGCGCCGTCGGCGGCGCGCTGATAAGCGTGCGTCTCAGACAATTGCTGTCCAGCGAGACGATGGTGCGGATGGCCTTCGCCGGCTTTGCCGTCTGCGCCTTCAATGCCGCCATCAGCCTCAATGCCTGGCAGACTGCGGCGGGTTTGCTCATCGGCGGCGCCTGCTGGGTGATCGCGCTGTCGCATTTCAACGTCACGGTGCAGATGTCGACGCCGCGCTGGGTCGTCGGCCGGGTGCTGTCGGTCTACCAGACGGCGACCTTCGGCGGCATTGCGCTGGGCAGCTGGATCTGGGGCGTCGTTGCCGATGCGCATGGCGCCGAAACCGCGCTGATTGCGGCGGCCATCGCGATGCTTGTTGGCGGCGCCATCGGCCTGTTCCTGCCGCTGCCGCAGCAGACGACTCTCAACCTCGACCCGCTCAACCGCTTCAAGGAGCCGCATCTCGGCCTCGACCTGAAGCCGCGCAGCGGCCCCATCGCCATCATGATAGAGTACATTATCCGCGACGAAGATGTGCCCGAATTCCTCGCCACCATGGCCGAGCGCGGGCGCATCCGCCGCCGCGACGGCGCCCGCAACTGGACGCTGGCTCGGGACCTAGAAAATCCCGCAGTCTGGATCGAACACTACCACACGCCGACCTGGCTGGAATACATCCGCCACAACCGGCGCGCCACCCATGCCGACGCGGTCGTCGGCGAGCGGGTGCGGGCGCTGCACAGCGGCGACGAACCGCCGCGCGTGCGCCGCCTGATCGAGCGCCCGACGACCGCCGGCACCGCGCTGGTCTCGCCGAAGGGGCCGATCGATCACTGAGCTCGCCATAGCCGTAGCGCCGGTCAGCCGGCGCTCTGGATCATGTAGAGCTTGCGCGTGGTCTCGCGTATCAGCCACTCGCCCTTCCAGCCCTGCGGCAGGACGAGGAGATCGCCCGGACCGAGTTCCCGCACCTCGCCATCGATGCGGCTCAGTTCCACGCGCCCCGAAATGATGTGGCAGATCTCCGACGAGTCCGAACGATCGGCGGTGAAGCGGCCGGGCGTGCATTCCCAGATGCCGACATCGACAGTCCCGTCAGGCGATTGAAAGAACGAGCGCACGGCCTCGACCTGATCGCCTTCAATCGAGCTTGGCTTAGGAGAGAACGCGCCGATCTCGGCCTTGGCGAGATCGTGGAAGGTCGAAAGATCGATCAAGTCTAGCTCCATGGATAAGAGCAATTCCAGGAAAGGGGTCTGCCCCGGAATTGCGTGAGAACAAATGGCTTTAGTGGCCGGTGATGCTGTCGGCCAACGCGGCCAGCTTCGAGGTGCGCGCAAGCCCTGCCGCCTCGCGGCCATCGGCAATGCGATAAAGCTGGTACATCGAATGCACGCCCAGCCAGCGGAAGGGCTCCGGTTCCCATGGCCTGACCTTGCGGTTGACCCAGGGCAGCTTCGTCAGCTCGGTGTTTGCCCCGAGAACAAGGTCAGCCAGCGTGCGCCCCGAAAGGTTGGAGCTGGACACGCCGAGGCCGACATAGCCGCCGGCCCAGCCGATGCGGGTCGCGGGATCGAGGCCGACCGTGGTGCACCAGTCGCGCGGCACGCCGAGCACGCCGCACCAGGCGTGATCGATGCGGCATCCCTTGGTCTGCGGCAAGAGCGTCGTCAGGATCGTGTGCAGCTGGTCGATCGTGGCCTGCTGCGTCTGGCCGTTGACGTCGGTGCGCGAGCCGTAGCGATAAGGCACGCCGCGTCCGCCCATCGTGATGCGTCCCTCACGCGTGCGCTGGGCATAGCAATAGGCATGCGCCGCATTGCCGAGCAGTTCGTGCCCTTCCCAACCGATGTCGCGCCACAGGTCGGCGGGCAGCGGCTCAGTCACGATCTGCGCGCTGTTGAGCGCCAGCCAGGTCCGCTCCTCGCCGGGGATGCCTGATGTAAAACCCTCGGTCGCGCGGATGATCGTCTCCGCCTGCACCGTACCGCGGTCTGTTGTCACGCTGCCCTTGGCGATGCTTGTCACCGTCGTCTTCTCATAGATCGGCACGCCCAGCCGCTCGACGGCATCGGCAAGCCCACGCACCAGCTTGGCCGGCTGCACCCGCGCCTGGCCATGGACGACGAAGCCGCCCATGACGTTACGGATGTTGATGCGCGTGCGCGTTGAGGCGGCGTTCAGCATCTCGACGCGGTTCGGGTCGACATCCCAGGAACGGATCGTCTCGCATTCTTCGCGCACGCGCTCCAACTGCGCTGCGTTGGTGGCCACCGTCAGGTTGTCGACGCGGCGAATGTCGGCGTCGATGCCTTCCTCGGTCGCGACCCGGATCACTTCGTCAACGCAGCCTGCCATCGCAGCCTGCATCGCCATCACGCCTTGCCGGCTCGATGTCTTGAGATATTTTTCGCGCGACCAGCTGAAGCCGCCCGACAGCCAGCCGCCATTGCGCCCCGAAGCGCCGAAGCCGGCAAATTCGCGCTCGACGATCACGACGCGCAGCGATGGCTTCGCCTTTTTCAGATAGTAGGCGGTCCACAGGCCGGTATAGCCGGCGCCGACAATGGCGACATCGGCCTCGATGTTTCCAGGCAAGGGCGGGCGCGGAACGGGAACCGCCCCCAGATCCGCATACCAGAACGATATGTCGCCGTTGCGCTTGGCTTGCATGGAATGACTTTCAGATGGGATCAGGCCAGATGGGATCAGGCCAGATGGAATCAGGTGAGTGTGGTGTCGGCGCTTGCGTCGTCCGCCAGCAGCTTGGCGTCGGTGCCGTCGAAGCAGAGCTCGACCTTGTCGCCGAGGCCAAAACTCTCGCCGGTCAGTGGTGAGCGCACGATCGCGGCCGAGCCGTCGGCGAGCTTAACTTCGTATTTCGATTCCGAGCCGAGATAGATGGCTTCCGCGATCGTCCCCGACAGGCGGTTGGCGCCATTGGCAGCACTTTGGCCGGCTCTTCGGATCGCGAGCTTTTCGGGACGCAGCAGCATCACCGGACTGGCTTCTCCCGACAGCTTACGCGGTACCGTCACCGTCTCGCCGGCGATGCTCAGCGCGGTGCTGTTGCCATCGCTGCGCGCCTTGCCGCGCAGCACGGTGGAATCGCCGATGAAGCGGCCGACGAACAGCGTTGCCGGCTCGTCATAGAGCTGGCGGCCGGTGCCGACCTGCTCGATGCGCCCGCGGTTGAACACGGCGATGCGGTCCGACAGCACCAGCGCCTCTTCCTGATCGTGCGTGACATAGACGAAGGTGGTGCCGAGTTCGCGATGGATGCGCTTTATCTCGAGCTGAAGCCATTCGCGCAGCTTCTTGTCGAGCGCGCCGAGCGGCTCGTCCATCAGGAGCAGCGGCGGGTCGAAGACGATGGCGCGTGCCAACGCCACGCGCTGCTGCTGGCCGCCCGACAATTCGCTGGGATAGCGATGCGCGAAATCGCCCATCTTGACCATGTCGAGCGCCCTTGCCACGCGTGTCTGCCTCGTCGCCTGGTCGACGCCGCGAAGCGTCAGCGGATAGGCGACGTTGCGGCCGACGCTCATATGCGGGAACAGCGCGTAATGCTGGAAGACGACGCCGATGTTGCGCTTGTGCGCCGGCACGCCGACGACGCTTTTTTCCCCGACCAGAAGCTTGCCGCTGGTGACATCGGTGAAACCGGCAATCACGTTGAGCGTCGTCGTCTTGCCCGAGCCGCTGGGGCCGAGCAGCGTCATGAACTCGCCGGGCTCGATGCGCAGCGACACGCCGTCCAGCGCCTTGAAGCCGCCATAGGCCTTGCTGATCGCTTCGAGATCGATCGCCGCGCCCTTGCTTGTCGGCTTCGGATTCATTGGCGTCCTTTCCGCTCGCGGCCAAGAAGGAGCATGCCGCCGCCGATCAGGATCGTGGTCGCGAAAAGCAGGATCGTGCCGACAGCCGCCACCGTCGGATCGGCGTCGCGCGTGATCGAGGCAAAAATCTGCACCGGCAATGTCTTGAGATAGGGGTTCGTGATGAACAGCGACACGACAATCTCGTCGAACGAGGTGGCGAAAGCGAACAGCAGGCCTGAGAGCACGCCCGGCGCGATCAGCGGCAGCGTCACCGTGCGAAACGTGGTCAGTGCGCTGGCGCCCAGGCTCGCGGCGGCTGTCTCCAGCCGGCGGTCGAACACTTCGAGACTGGCCGAGACCGCGATCAGCACGAAGGGCAGCGCAAGGATGGTGTGGGCCAGCACGAAGCCGAGCAGCGTCCCGACGAGCTGCGTGTCGAGATAGACGGCATAGATGCCGATCGCCAGCACCACGCCCGGCACCACCATCGGCGTCAGCATCAGCATACGCAAAAGGTTCGCCGGCCGCGCCTTCATGCGGTCGAGGCCGAAGGCGGCAAGCGTGCCGAGCACCGTTGCCAGGACGGCAACGATGGAGGCGACTTTCAGCGAGTTCAGGAAGCTGTTCGACCAGTCCGGATTGGTGGCGAAATTCTGGTACCACTGCCAGGAAAAGCCTTGCGGCGGAAACGCCAGCGATTTGTTTTCGTTGAACGACATCGGCACCACGACCAGCGTCGGCGCCACCAGCCATATCGCCACCAGCAGGCAGACGAGCCCGAGAAGAACGCGGGTGAGCGGCTTCATCTCCATCAGCGCCGCCCCGCTTCCCGATGACTGGACCGCATCACGGGTGCTGCCAGCGCCAGCAGCACGAAGGTGGTGACCAGCAGAACGACGCCCATGGCGCCGCCCCTGCCCCATTGCAGCAGGCTGAGCACCTGCGTCTGCACCAGCGTCGACAGCATGGTCGAGCGCGGGCCGCCGAGCAAAGCCGGCGTGATGTAGAAGCCGAGCGACAGGATGAAGACGATGATCGCGCCGGCATAGACGCCGGGCAGCGACAGCGGCAGATAGACGGTGAAGAACGCGCGCGACGGCCGCGCACCGAGGCTTTGCGCCGCACGCATCAGCCTGAGGTCGATGCCTTGCATCACGGAATAGAGCGGCAGGATCATGAACGGCAACAGCACCTGCGCCATGCCGATGACCACGCCGGTCTGGGTGCGGATCAGCTTGACGCCGCCGAACCCGACCGAGCGCAGCAACGAATTGATGACGCCCGAATCCTGCAGCAGGATCACCCATGACAGCGTTCGCACCACACCACTCACCCAGAACGGGATCAGCACGCAAAGCACAAGCACCAGCCGGACGAGCGGCCCGACCGCGGTCATCAGATAGGCATAGGGATAGGCCGCGATGACGCAGACCAGCGTCACCCAGGCCGAAATGACGAAAGTCCGCTGCAGCACTGTCAGGTTGACCGGCGCGCCGAAGAACCAGGCATAGTTCTGCAGCCCCCACTCAGGTTCCGACAGGCTGCGCAGCACGATGGTGAGCAGCGGATACCCGATCACCGCGACGAGCAGGATGAGCGCCGGCGCCGTGAGCGCGAACGGCCGCCATGCCCGACCCGGCCGCGCATGGGCGGCGGGTTGGGCGATGGGTTCGGACGCGCTCACGGCCTGGCTCTCACTTGGCTGTTCAGTTGCCTGCCATCAGCGCCGACCACTTCTCCTGCGCCACCGGGAAGTTCTCGACCCAGAACTTGATGTTCTGCTTGTAACCCTGCTTCTGGCGCTCGGGCGTGTTGGTCAGGAAGGCGGCGACCGACGCATCGACCTTGGGCTGCGCGTCATTGTTGATCGGCGTATAGGAGGTCTGCTGCGCCAGGATCTCCTGCGCCCCCTTGCCGAGATAGGCATTGAGCAGCGCATAAGCCGCATCCGTATCCTTGACGCCGACCGGAATGGTCATCTGGTCCATCACCACCAGCCAGTCCTGCCAGGCCGGCGCATATTTGGCGCCGTTCTTCACCGCCGTCATGGCACGTCCGGTCCACATCATCAGCATGTCGGCTTCGCCAGATTCGGCAAGCTGCTGCGACTCAGCGCCGGTCTTCCAATAGATCGTGTCGGGACCGAGCTTGCGGATGACATCGATGGCCTTGTCGATGTCGGCCGCCGTCATCGCCTTCGGGTCGCCGCCAGACGCCTTCAACGCCTGCTCCAGCAGGCCGCCCGTCGGGTCGCCCGAACCGTCGAGCGCGCGCGTGCCGGGGAATTTTGCCGTGTCGAAGAAATCGGCCCAGTTCTTGGGCGGGTTATCCCCATACTTCTCCTTGTTGTACATCAGCACGACGCCGTAGTTCATGGCCGGCACCGAGCATTCGCCGACCTGGCCCTCGGGCACCTTGGAGACGTCAAGCTTGCTGAAATCAAGCTTCTGGAACAGCTTGCCGCAATAGACGTAAGGCGGCAGGTCGGCGGTGTCGACGACGTGCCAGGTGACGTTGCCGGATTCGACCTGCGCCTGCAGCTTGGCGATCTCTGTCGGCCCGTCATTGAGCAGCGTGGCGCCGGACTTTTCGACGAACTCCTTGAGCGCGGCGGCCTGGCCGTCCTGGTAGATGCCGCCATAGGAGACGAGCGTCAGCGTCTTGCCCTTGAGCGAGCCTTCCTTGACCTCACCCGCGACAGGCTTTTCCTGCGCGAACGCTGCGGTTGCCAGAACGCCGAGCGCCAGCACGGCGCCAAGGCCAAGATGCCTTGTTTTCAGCATGATTATTGTTCTCCCATTTGACCCGCATGGATTGAACCTACCTGGCTGCGAGCGGTTTCCAGGCCCTGTATTGATCGAGTTCGGCGCGCACCGAAGTCGGTGGCGCAATGATCCACATCACCTCGGCTCGGCCACTGCCGATGTTCTCTGAGCGATGTGCTGTCGATGTCGCGTATTCGATGCTGTCGCCCTCTTCCAGCACATGCCTGACATCGCCGAGCGAAACCTCGACGATGCCGCGCAGCACGACGAGCATCTCGTGCGCGTCGCCATGGGTGTAGAGCGCTGGGCCGGTCGAGCCGCCGATTTCGAACTCGCCGACATAGACTTCCATGTCGCTTAAAGGGGGACGCGAGAGCAGCATCTTGCGGCAGCCGTCGCTGGGCGGCAGGCTCGGCCGCTCGCTGCGCAGCAAGACCCCGCGCTGCCCGGCGGCACTATCCTCGAACAGCATCGCCACGCTCACCCCAAGCGCCGAGGCCATCTGGTTGAGCGAGGCGGTGCTGGCGCCGGTCAGGCCGCGCTCGAGCTGGCTGATGAAGCTGGCGCTGGTCCCGGTCAGCTCGGCGAGTTCGCGCAGCGAAAGCCGCCGGCCGAGACGCAGGCTCTTCAGCCGCTGGCCCAGCATCTGATGGGCATGCGTCGCCGTCGAGGCGACGCCATTCTTGACCGGAGCCTGGTCGGTGCTCATCCCGTCTTTTTCTCCCACTGAACAATTTGTACAGTGACACTGTACACGTGGCAAGCGCCGAGTAGGGACATTTAAGATGCCGGCCGAGGCCTAGTCTTCGCCCGACAGGTCGCGCCGCGCCTTGTCGAGTTCCTCGGCGTAGCGCCGTATCAGATGGCCCTCGGTCAAAAGCCCGACAACGGCCCGGTTGTCGAAATTCTCGACCACCGCCAGTTCCTCCGCGACGGCGCGCTGGATGGTTTCGGCGGTGGACTGGACGTTCATGGTCGGCACCAGCACCGCATGCCGGAATTTGGCCGGCGCCAGCACCGGCGTCTCACCATCGAACGGATCGCTGTGCAGTTCGGCGACGATCAGCACGCCGACATAATGCCGGCTGCTTGCGGCGCCATTCTGGCGCTGAGGCGCAGTCAGGCTTGCCGCCCCGCTTCAATTCCCCGCGAGCGTGTCGAGGTATATGAGCGATCGCTTACGCAATCGACGCAGCTGTGTTATTTTTGCCCGTCTCCATTTCCCTCAAGGAGGAGAAGATGAGTGCGCGGGGATTTTTTTCATTAGCTGTTGGCATGATTTTTTTGAGCTCGTCTGCGGTGAGCAATTCAAGCATGGATATGCCGGTTAGGTCTGTTGTGTCACACCCGATGTCTCTTTTTTTGGCGGAAGGCAATCCGGAAAACCAAAGCCGGCCGGCAAAGGAATTTATCCAGACTGCACAACAAGATGTTTGCTGTCCTGGCGGCTACCCTTGGTATCGCAATTCGACGAACACCTGCTACGGCAGCTATGAAGACTGCCACGATACCGATGGCGGCGGATGGTCCTGCAGACAGGTCAACGCCTGCTAGACTTTCTTGGGCCTACGCCTTCTTGACTGTGCCCGGTCCTCAGATCGGCTTCGGCTCGCCGGCCTCGTAGAGCATGAGGTTGCGCTCGCCTATGCCGAGCGATGCCCAGCTCGCCCGCCAATCGGCGATGTGAGGCGAGCGGAATGCGCGTCGAGCGCGGCCCTGTCGCTCCACACCTCGATTACATGGATGAGCCCGGCGTCGAGCACGTCCTGCGCGTAGGAGTATTCGATGCAGCCGGGCTCCGCCCAGCTGCCCAGTATCATGCGCCGCATGGCCGGCCTTGCCTCGTCGAGCCGTTCCGCCGGCAAGCGAATGGTGCCGATGATCACCAGCATGATCTCTCTCCTCAAGGCCTCTGTCGTCCTGGCAACTAACCAGTCCTCCCACCCTCGCGCAAGCTTGACCGGTTAGGCTCGAAGGGCTGTCGCGTGCTCGGCAGGCTTGTGATTGGGGACGACATGGCAGTCAGCGAAAGCTTAGCGACAGGAACAGTGGCCAAGAACGGCCGCGATGTCTTCTTCGCCATCGGCATCGTCATCATCCTGGCCGTGCTGTTCCTCCCGATCCCGGCCTTCCTCATCGACATCGGCCTCGCCTTCTCGATCGCATTGTCGGTGCTGATCCTGATGGTGGCGCTGTGGATCCAGCGGCCGCTCGATTTCTCGTCCTTCCCGACCGTGCTGCTCATCGCCACCATGTTGCGGCTGTCGCTCAACATCGCCACCACGCGCATGATCCTGTCGCATGGCAATGAGGGCACGCACGCCGCCGGCTATGTCATCGCCGGCTTCTCCAAACTGGTGATGGCCAGCGATTTCGTCATCGGCCTGATCGTCTTCATGATCCTGATCGTAGTCAACTTCATCGTCATCACCAAGGGCGCCACCCGTATTGCCGAAGTCGGCGCCCGCTTTACCCTCGACGCTATCCCCGGCAAGCAGATGTCGATCGACGCCGACCTGTCCGCCGGCATGATCGACGACAAGACAGCGCAACTGCGCCGCAGAGAACTCGAGGAAGAATCGTCCTTCTTCGGCTCGATGGACGGCGCCTCGAAATTCGTGCGCGGCGATGCCATTGCCGGCCTCATCATCACCGCCATCAACATCGTCGGCGGCATCGCCATCGGCTACATCAGGCACGGCATGGGCATGGGCGAAGCCGCCGATGTCTTCATCAAGCTGTCGGTCGGCGACGGCCTGGTCACCCAGATCCCGGCGCTTATCGTTTCGCTCGCCGCCGGCCTGCTGGTGTCCAAGGGCGGCACGCGCGGCTCGACCAACCAGGCGGTGTTCGGCCAGCTCGGCGCGCATCCGCGCGCGCTCTATGTCGCGGCCTCGCTGCTCGTCCTGCTCGGCCTGATGCCCGGCCTGCCGTTCTTCCCGTTCTTCACGCTGGCTGCAGGCATGGCCGGTCTTGGCTACGTCATCCCGATGCGCGCCAACCGCGAGGCTGCCGCCGCCGAAGCGATCAAGGATCTGGAGAAGGCGAACAAAGTCGAGGAAGAGAAGAACTCGGTCAAGGCTTCGCTGACCACCGCCGAGATCGAGCTTCTGATCGGCAAGCAGCTGTCGACGCGGCTGCTGGTGTCGCATCAGGAACTGGTGTTCCGCATGGCCAAGATGCGCAAGAAATTTGCCACGCAATACGGCTTCGTCGTGCCGGAAGTGCGCGTCGCCGACGATTTCGGCATCCCGCCGAAAAGCTATCAGATCAAGGTCCACGGCACCGTCGTCGCCGAATACCAGATGCGCGTCGGCGAGATCATGGTGCTGCTGGGGAACCGGGATTTGCCCGACGTTCCCGGCGAGGAAATCCGCGAGCCGGCCTTCGGCATGCGCGCCTTCTCGGTGCTCGAAACCTTCGCCGAGGATCTGAAGCGCGAGAACTATACCTTTGCCGACAACATGTCGGTGCTGCTCACCCATTTGTCCGAGGTGATCCGCAACAACCTGCCGCAGCTTCTGTCCTACAAGGACATGAAGGCGCTGCTCGAGCGCCAGGATCCGGAATACCGCAAGCTCGCCGACGAGATCTGCACCTCGCACATCTCCTATCCCGGCCTGCAGGCGGTGCTGAAATTGCTGCTGGCCGAACGCGTATCGATCCGCAACCTGCATTTGATCATCGAGGCTATCGCCGAGATCGCGCCGCATGTGCGCCGCACCGAGCAGATCGTCGAGCATGTCCGCATCCGCATGGCCCAGCAGATCTGCGGCGATCTCTCCGAGGGCGGCATGCTCAAGGTGCTGCGCCTCGGCAACCGCTGGGACCTCGCCTTCCACCAGAGCCTCAAGCGCGACGCCAAGGGCGAGGTGCGCGAATTCGACATCGACCCGCGCCAGCTGGAGGAATTCGGCCAGGACGCGACCAAGGCGATCCGCAAGCATCTCGAGGCCGGCGAGCGTTTTGTCCTCGTCACCGCGCCCGATGCGCGGCCTTATGTGCGCATGATCATCGAGCGCCTGTTCACGACGCTTCCCGTTCTCTCCCATGTCGAAATCGCCAAGGGCGTCGAGATCAAGGTGCTCGGGACGATCTCGTGAACATCCTGTCGCAAGGCGTCGTCATCGCCGCCTTCCTCGCCTTCTGTCGCATCGGCGCCTGCTTCATGCTGGTGCCGGGTCTGTCCAGCGCCCGCGTGCCGGTCCAGGTCCGGCTGTTCGTGTCGATCGCCGCCACCGGTGGCCTGCTCGCCTTCCTGTGGGACAAGATCTTTCCCTTCGTCGATGCGCGTCCGCAGGTGCTGACACCGATGATCATCTCCGAACTTTTGGTCGGCGGGCTGATCGGCGCGATGACGAGGCTCTACATGGAGGCGCTGCGCTTCATAGGTTCGGCCATCGCCATGCTGATCGGCTATGGCGGCACCGGCGGCCCCGCCATCGAGGAGCCGGAGCCGCAGGCGGCCCTCGCCGCCATCATCTCGTTTTCAGCGTTGCTGCTGCTCTTCGTCTTCGATTTCGACCACGAGATCATCCGCGCTCTGGTCGCCTCCTACACGGTGGCGCCGGTCAACGTCTTCTTCAATCCGCAGGCCGCCCTGGTCGATCTCACCGACACGGTGTCGGACGCCTTCTTCCTGGTCATCCGGCTCGGCAGCCCGTTCATCGCCTATGCCATTCTCGTCAATTTGACGATCGGCTTCGTCAACAAGCTGACGCCGCAGATCCCGGTCTATTTTATCTCGCTGCCTTTCGTCATCGCCGGCGGCATGATCATCTTCTACTTCGCCATCGGCACCATGCTGTCGCTGTTCGTCGACGGCTTTGTCGACCTGACGCTGGCGAGGTGAGATGAGCACGCGCAAGGAACGGCTGAAGAAACTGGTCAAGGTGCAGGAGCAGCTGAAGGCCCTGCACGAGACGCGCCATGCGGCCTTCCTGGCGGCGGCCGCAACCGCCGAGACCGAAGCCAGGGAACTTGTCCAGCATTTCGACGCCGATCAGTCGCTGGCGGTGCTGTTCCCTGACCTCTACCATCGCCGCATCGCCAATGCGCTGGTCCGGCAGGAAGCGAGCTTGGAAAGCGCCAGGCAGGAGGTCACGCTCATCGCCACTGCGACGGCGCGCACCAACATGGTCGAGCGCGCCTACAAGGACGTGCGCCGACAGGACGAACGCGAACGCTCCGACCGCGACCGGCTCGATCTGATCGCGCAGAAGCGCGGGCAGGAATAATCGAAAGTTAAAGCCGCGTCACTTGCGGACGGCGTTCGGTTTCGTTCCGTGCGGCGGGCTGTATTGGGTGTACGGCGCCGTGTTCGGCCTCTGCGCCTACGCCACCTACGATCTGACCATGGCGACGCCGGCAGCGCCCACCGCAAACGACCAGATCGCATCGACCCAGCCGGACTTGCCGCTGCTGATAGCAATGGCCCAGCATCCGGCGAAGGATTTCAAACCGGCAAGCCTGCCACAAGCTTGTTGCGGCATGGTCGCTCAGGAAACCCGGCAAAGAGGCGGACTTTCTTGGCGATTTCTCCACCCAGTGACATCGTTCTCGATGTTGCCCGAGCCGTCGACCCGGCGGATATCGAGGCTGCCCGTGCCGCGCTGGCCAAGCGGGCCAACGGCGTTGGCGGTAATTTTTCTGTCGACATGGCTGCTTCGGTCGATGCCGGCTCGATCCTGTCGCGCGCTACCGCCGACACGGCCGCCGCAAATGCCGATCCCGCCAGCAAGTTCAAGAAGTTCGAGGCGATGGTCTTGCAGACCTTCATCCAAAACATGCTGCCCAAGGACACCGAGGGCGTCTACGGCAAGGGGCTGGCCGGCGACATGTGGAAATCGCAGCTTGCCGAGCGTGTCGCCGACGTCATGGCCGAGCGCGGCGGGATCGGCATCGCCAAATCGCTGCTCGCCGACCACTACAAGGACGGCAAGCGCACCGTGCCGATCGGCCCGGTGTCAACCGGGCCGCACAAGACCGAGATCGACCAGCAGACCCGGCTGTCCACCTCGCTGGTCGAGGAATTGCAGCGCAAGGCCGCACGGTCGATGACCGGCGACGAGACGACCATCAAAACCGAAATCAAGATCTAGACCAGGATTTTCAATGGCCGATTTTTCAAAATACTCTTCCAACCTGCCGGCGCGTACGTCCGAAGCGCCGATCCCGTTTGCACGGCCGGGCAACCTTGCCGCCATCATCGGCCGCATCGAGGAAGCGGTCGAGGAAGAGACGGCCGGTTTGAAGAACGACACCAGCTATGACCTCAAGGCCTCCAACGCCCGCAAGAGCCGCTACCTCTATGAGCTGACCCGCGCCATGAAGGGCGCCAACGAGATCGAATTCCTGGAACAGCATCGCGACAGTCTGGCGCGGCTGCGCCAGAAGCTCGCGAAAAACGAGGCTGCAATCCTCGCCCACCTCAACGCGGTCAACGAAGTCGCCACGCTGTTGAAGAACGCCATTCAGCGCGCCGAAGCCGACGGCACCTATTCGGCCGGCGAATTCGGTTGGGCGAGCTGATGATCTCGGCACCAGGCGGGAACAACCGGTGATCAAATTCATCGCCGCCGCGATCTGGATCTGCGCCGCCACGCTGGGCGCCGTGTTCTATTCGTTCCAGGCGGCCGGTGAGCGCGGCGTCGGCGAGACGCCGAAACCGATGCTGGGTGGCCTCGACTACGTCAAGACCGACATCATCTCGGTGCCGCTGATCCGCGATTCCAAGATCGACGGCTATTTCCTCACCAAGCTCGTCTACACGGTCGAGCCGGCCGAGATAAAGAAGATGTCGATTCCGGCCGAAGCCCTGATGACCGATCAGGTCTATTCCTATCTCTACTCCAATCCTCAGATCGACTTCACCAAGAAGGAAACCATCGATCTCGATGCCTTCCGCAAGGCCATACGCGACACCGTCAACGCGCGCGTCGGCGCCGACCTGGTGCATGAAGTGCTGATCGACCAGGTCAACTTCCTGACCAAGGACGAAATCCGCGACAACGCCATGCGCCGCCGCAAGGATCCGGCCACGCCGACCGAACCGGCCCCGGCGGAATCGGCCCAGGCCGAGGCGGCGAAGTCCGCTGCTGAACACTAACCTTCATCGCAGGGTGAATGTCTCTGCCGCATTCCTTCCGACTGAAACGAGATGACGCATCGCGCGTTGACGTTTACGTCAACTCGAAGCTATATGCGCCAAGCGACCAGGATCGCGGTACGCGCGAGACAGCGACTTCGGCGGAGGCCGGTCACTGAAGCGCGGCAAAACGCAACGAGACCAGGAGAACAGTCATGAGCGTTCAGGACATTGCCGAGAAGATGAGGTCGCGCGTGGCGAGCGCCGGGTTCGAACATTCCGTGAAGTTCGACACCGGCACCGACGGCGTCATCGTCATCGATGGCGCGACCGTCTCAAACACCGATGCGCCGACCGACTGCACCATCAAGCTGTCGCTCGACGATCTGGATTCGCTGATCGCCGGCGACCTCAATCCGACCATGGCGTTCATGTCCGGCAAGATAAAGGTCGAAGGCGATATGTCGGTCGCCATGGCGCTCAGCCAGCTGATCGGCTGAGCCCTTCGCAAAAACAAAACGCCGCCCTCGCTGAAATGCAAAGGACCGGCGGCGTTTGTTTTTGGACAATCAGGCGGCCAGCGACAGCCTCTGTGCCTTGAGCTTGCGACCTGCAGCCCTCAGCGTGCCATGCGCGCCGTCGAGCGCACCCTCGATCAGCTCCAACGCCAGCAAGCGGTGCCGCTCGTACGGACCAGGCATGGCTAGCGCGCCGGTCTTCTCCGCCGAAAAGCCGAAGCGACCGTAATAAGGCGCATCGCCGACCAGCAGCACCGCGGCATGGCCGAGACGCGCGGCCTCGGCCAAAGCGTGGCGCATCAGCGCTGAGCCGATGCCGGCGTTCTTCAGCGCCGGATCGACGGCGAGCGGCCCGAGTAGGAGCGCCGCCGGGCCGCCCTCGCCCAGCCTTACATCCCACAGCCGCACAGTGCCGATCACCGCGCCCGCCGCATCACGCGCCACGAAGGCGAGGCCTTCGGAAGGCCGGCGGCCACGCCGCAGCTTCTCCGACGATTTCTTGCGCCGCATCGGCCCCATGGCGCGATCGAGCAACGCTTCACGCGATGCAATGTCTGCCGCAATTTCGGCGACGACAACAATGGCGCGGGCACTCTCCCCCCTCGAGGGGGAGATGTCGCCGAAGGCGACAGAGGGGGTCGGCACGACCTGACGCGACACCGCGTCGTGGACGAGGGATGCCGGCGCTTCACGCGAGACGACCCCCTCTGGCCTGCCTGCCCATCTCCCCCTCGAGGGGGGAGATTCCCACGGCACCGTCAATGTAATTTACAATGTCCATTTCCGCGATCCTTCACGAGCGGAGCTTGTTCCACAGGCGAACCCGGGCGGACGCAAACGTCCGCCTGGGGTGATCTGAAGGCCGAAGCCGTCAGATCACGTAGGATCGGAGAGGCTCGAAGCCGTTGAAGGCGACCGCCGAGTAGGTGGTCGTGTAGGCGCCGGTGCCTTCGATCAGCACATCGTCGCCGATGGTCAGCGACAGAGGCAGCGGATACGGCGTCTTCTCGTACATCACGTCGGCCGAATCGCAGGTCGGGCCGGCGAGCACGCAAGGTGCGGTCTCCGAACCGTCATGGCGGGTGACGATCGGATAGCGGATCGCCTCGTCCATCGTCTCGGCCAGACCGCCGAACTTGCCGATGTCGAGGAACACCCAGCGCACATTGTCGTTTTCGGCCTTCTTCGAGATCAGCACGACTTCCGACTTGATGACGCCGGCATTGCCGACCATGCCGCGACCCGGCTCGATGATGGTCTCAGGGATCGCATTGCCGAAATGCTTGCGCAGCGCCGAGAAGATGGCCTGGCCATAGGCCTGGGCCGCCGGCACGTCACGCAGATAGCGCGTCGGGAAACCGCCGCCCATATTGACCATCTTGAGGACGATGCCTTCATCGGCGAGCGTGGCGAACACCTTCTTGGCGTCGGCCAGCGCACGGTCCCACGCCGTCAGGTCGGTCTGCTGCGAGCCGACATGGAACGACACGCCATAGGCGTCGAGGCCGAGCGTCCTGGCATGGCGCAGCACGTCGACGGCCATCGCCGGCACGCAGCCGAACTTGCGCGACAGCGGCCACTCGGCGCCTTCGCCGTCGGTCAGCACGCGGCAGAACACGCGGGCGCCGGGAGCGACGCGGGCGATCTTGTCGACTTCCTCGACGCAATCGACGGCAAACAGCCGAATGCCGAGCTGGTAGGCGCGTGCAATGTCACGCTCCTTCTTGATGGTGTTGCCGAAGGAGATACGGTCCGCCGGCGCACCGGCGTCCATCGCCATCTCGACCTCGGCAACGGAAGCGGTGTCGAAGGATGAGCCCATCGCAGCAAGCAGGCGCAGGATTTCCGGCGCCGGATTTGCTTTCACCGCATAGTAGATCCGGGAATCGGGCAGCGCCTTTTCGAAGGCGCGAAAATTGTCGCGCACGACATCGAGGTCGACGACGAGGCAGGGGCCGGACGGACGTCGGGTGGCGAGGAAGTCGAGGATGCGCTGAGTGGCCATCGGGGTCTCTCCATTAACGCCTTGCGGCGCGCAATAAGGCTGCGGACGCGGGCTCTCGGCCTCGCGACGCGCGGTCAAACAAAGGCGGGACGGAAGTTCATGGAACCAGCCGGTGGAGACCCCGGAACCATGAAACGCCGTCTCGCGGCGGTGAACCTTGGCCTTGCCCGGCCTCGGTTCGCTTTGTCTGCCTTGGCTTGGATGGGAGACCCGTCCGCACTGCCGGCAATGAAGGTGTGCCTCTTCAGTAACCCCGGTCTTTGGACGACCGGCAGAACACCAGAAAGGCCCGCACCGTCGTTGCTTCAAGGTGTCCTCGGGCTGGCGGTTGGCCGCTAGACCGACTGGAGGGGTTAGCTCCAGTTACCTTACCGATTTCCCTCACCATTCGAGGATCGGCGGACACCCACAGGCACGTGCGACTTTGGGCAAGCGCGATATAAGATCGAAAGATTTCACAATCAATAAAAATCGTATCCCAGGTTGTAAAATTTCCGGCATCGAACAATGCTGGGCCTGTATACGGATATCGAACGATGCCAGGCACGCACGGCCCGCTCAACGCCTTTCTTGACCTGCGCCGCATGCCGGTCGCCAATGCGGAACTGGGGCCGCTGGCCGGGCTCAGGCTGGCGGTAAAGGACATTTACGACGTCGCCGGCTACCGCACCGGTTGCGGCAATCCGGTGAAGTTCGACGAGGCGCATGCCGCGTCCAGCACGGCACCGGCCGTGCAGATGATTCTCGACGCCGGCGCGCGCTTCATCGGCAAGACGCAGACCGACGAGTTCGCTTTCTCGCTGATGGGCCAGAACGCGCATTTTCCGTTTCCGGTGAACCCGGCCGCTCCCGATCGCGTCACCGGCGGTTCCTCGTCAGGCTCGGCGGCGGCGGTGGCCGGCAAGCTTGCCGATATCGCTACCGGCTCGGACACCGGCGGCTCGATCCGCGCCCCGGCGAGCTTTTGCGGATTGATCGGGCTGCGCACCACGCATGGCCGCATTTCGCTCGAAGGCACGATGAAGCTGGCGCCGAGCTTCGACACATTCGGCTGGTTCGCCGACGACATCGAGACCTATGAGACGATCGGCAAATTGCTGCTCGGCCGCGACCCGCATCCGTATCCGCTCACCCGGCCGCTTTCGATCCGCTGGCTGGACGCTTTCGTGGCCGGCCCCGCTGAGGCAGCCGAATATGCCAGGATGAGAGCGCTGGCCGCCAGTCTTATCGGTGAGCCGGCGCCGGAAGAGTACAGCTTCGCCTCCTTCCCCGACGAGCTCTACTGGTGCTTTCGCCGCCTCCAGGCCGCCGAGGCCTGGCAGCAGCATGGCGCCTGGATCATTTCTGGCGAGCGCGATCTCGGGCCGGGCGTCGAGGAGCGCTTTGGTTTTGGCCGCACGATCGACGAAAAGACCGCGCGGGCCGAGGCGGTGCGCCGCCTGACGTTCCGCTCCGAGCTAGCCGCGCTGCTCGGCCAGGACGGGTTTCTTGTCCTGCCCACCGTTCCAGGCCCCGCACCTCTGGTCAAAAGCGAGCCGCAGCAGCTCCAGGCCTACCGCGAAAGGGCCTTGCATCTTTTGTGCCTTTCGGGTCTGTCAGGCTTTCCGCAAATCACCCTGCCGCTGGGCTCGGTTGACGGTGCCCCTTTCGGCCTCTCGCTGCTCGGCCCTCCCGGCAGCGACATTGCCCTGATACGGCTCGGCCGGCGAATTCTCGATGCGGCACGAAAGGCCTGATGATGGATACACTGACCCGCATGCGCGCCTTCATCGACGTCGTCGAGGCCGAAGGCTTTTCGGCGGCCGCGCGCAAGATCGGTCGCTCCAAGGCGCTGCTGTCGAAATATGTGCGCGAACTCGAGGACGAACTCGGCGCGCTGCTGCTCAACCGCACCACGCGGCAGTTCTCGTTGACTGAGGCCGGCCATACCTATTACAGCCGCGCTTCGGAAATCGTGCGCGAGGTCGACAGCCTAGCCGACGCCGTGCGCGAATCCTCCGGCGACGTGCGCGGCAGGATCAAGCTCTCCGCGGCGCGCACCTTCGCCGACGCGCCGATAGGCCAGTCGCTCATCGACTTCGCCAAACAGCATCCCGACATCGTGCTCGACATCCATCTCGACGACCGCTTTGTCGATCTGGTCGAGGAAGGTTTCGATCTTGCCGTGCGCATCTCGCGGCTGGAGAACTCATCGCTGATCGCCCGCCGCCTGGGGCCGTTTTCGATCAAGCTTTGCGCCTCGCCGGAGCTGATCGCCAAGCACGGCAAGCCGACGCGCCCGCAGGATCTCGCCAACTTGCCCTGCATCGTCGACACCAATGGCCGCTCGCTCGCCAACTGGCGCTTCAGGGGCGATGGCGAGGAGTCTGTCAGTGTCAACGTATCGGGTCCGATCGAGGTCAACAGCCCGATGGCCGCGCGAGCCGCCGCCGTGTCCGGTCTGGGCTTCACCATCCTGCCGGATTTCATCGCCGCACCCGACCTCGCATCCGGGCTGCTGGTGTCCTTGCTCGACGACCGCATCCAGTCGGGCAGCGGCATTTTCGCCGTCTACCCGCACCGCCGCTATCTGCCGGCCAAGGTCCGTGTCTTCGTCGATTTCCTGGTGCAATGGTTCAAGAACCGCGAGAGCGCTTGAGCCGGTCCTGCCGTGCCGCGGTCCCAATTTCGCCCCGTTTCTGGTAACCTCTCGAAATCTCTCCGAGGCCGATGGAACAGCGACCGAGAATGCATCTGAAACGGCACGCAATCATGCTGGCTTCGGCCCTGGCGACGACTTTTGCCTCCGTCGGAGCGGCTGGCGCGCATCCTCATGTCTTCGCCGAGGCCCGCCTCGACGTGATCCTCTCGCCGGATCACCAAAGTGTGAAAGCGCTGCGTCACCTCTGGCGTTTCGATGATCTGTTTTCGAGTACGGTGATGATGGAGTTCGACAAGAACTCCGACCTGAAGCTTGACGACAAGGAGCTGAAGGATGTCGCCGACACAGTTCATGCCTCGCTGGCCGAATTCAACTATTTCCAGCTCGTCACCGTCGACGGCAAGGACGTGCCTATGACGCCGCCACCGCATCTGATGGCCAATTTCGACAACGACCAGTTGATCATCCTGTTCGAATCCGAACCCAAGGTGCCGATCAAGCTCGCCGGCAAGATCGATTTCGGCGTCTACGATCCAACCTTCTACACAGCGATCGACTTCACCGAGGATAGCAACATCACGGTGGAAGGCCTGCCCTCGAACTGCACCAAGAGCGTCATCCGGCCTGATCCAGACGAGGCGATCAAGGAAAACCAGAAGACCCTGACGGACGCGTTCTTCAACGACCCGACAGGCACCGACATGAGCAAGATCTTCGCCACCAAGCTCGAACTGAATTGCCCGCCAGAAGGATAGATCCGGTGATGAAACCGTCCCTGCGTTTGGCATTCGGCCTCGTGGCCGCTGCCCTGCTGATGACGCACTTTCTCGGGCAGGCCCATGCCCAGAGCTCACTCGGCATCGGTGTCAATGACGGCATGGCGCCCACGACCGGCCCGTTCGCCCACATCCTGATGTGGATCAATCTGCGCCAGCAGGAATTCTACCGCGCACTGGCCACGGCGATGAAAGCAATGCGCGAGGACGGCAGCAAGATGTGGCTGCTGATCGGCCTGTCCTTCGCCTACGGCATTTTCCACGCCGCCGGCCCCGGCCACGGCAAGGCGGTGATCTCGTCCTACATGGTGGCCAATGAAGTGGCGCTCAGGCGCGGTATCCTGCTCTCCTTCGTCTCGGCGCTGCTGCAGGGCCTGACCGCGATCCTGGTGATGCTGCTTGCCTATTTCGTCCTGCGCGGCACCGCGATCTCGATGACCGACGCAGCCTGGTTCATGGAGATCATGAGCTATGTCTTCGTCACTTTGTTCGGCGCCTGGCTGCTGTGGCGCAAGCTTGGGCTCACGGTCCAGCGCTGGTTCGGCAGGGCGCCCGCCTACAGCTTGTCGGCAGCCCACGCCGGTCATTCCCATAGCGGCCATTCGCATGCCGGTCACAGCCACGCGGCGCATTCGCATTCGCACGCCTTGCATGTGCATCACGACCATTCGCATGATCATCACGATCACGCCGCGCACGACCACGACACGCACGATCATTCCCATCACGACCACGCTCATCACGATCACCCAGCCGGCGAGGTCTGCGACACATGCGGCCATTCGCATGCGCCCGATCCGGCGCTGCTGTCGGGCGATCGCTTCGACTGGCGCACGGCCTGGTCGGCAGTAGCCGCCGTCGGCATCCGTCCCTGCTCCGGCGCGCTGATTGTGCTCAGCTTCGCGCTGCTCAACGGCCTGTGGCTCGGCGGCCTGCTCTCGGTGCTGGCGATGTCGATCGGCACCGCCATCACAGTCTCGGCGCTGGCGACGATCGCGGTGACAGCCAAGAACTGGGCGGTCTATTTCGCCGGCGACGGCCGCATGGGCAACCGCATCCACACAGTCGTCGAAATCGGCGGCGCCGCCTTCGTCTTCCTGTTCGGGCTGTTGCTGTTGTCGGCGAGCCTGTCCGGAGCTGTGTGACCTCGGCGGGTCAGGCCTGACCCGCGATATCTCCGCCCAGCTCATCCTCGATATGAGCGCGGATGATTTCATCGAAACTGTTTTCGGCGCTGAAGCCGAGGTCCCTTGCACGGCGCGCCTCGAAGCGCGTCGGCCAACCCTTGACGATCGCCCAGATCGTTTCGTCGGGCTCCTCACGGATCAGGCTCGCCACCTCGGCGCCTGCAGTGCGCTCCAGCGCCTCGATCTGCTCGCCGACGGTGACGGCAACGCCGGGCATGGTGAGGTTGCGGCGCGGCCCGACAGCGGCACCGTCGAGCCCGGCGGCATGGATCAGGAATCCGACCGCAGAGCGCGGGCTGGCATGGGTGTGCAGCACCGAGCGCGGCACCGGCAGGATCGCCTCGTGGCCGCTCAGCGGCTCGCGGATGATGCCGGAGAAGAAACCTGACGCCGCCTTGTTCGGCTTGCCGGGCCGCACGCAGATGGTCGGCAGCCTTATGCCGATGCCGTCGAAGAAGCCGCGCCTGGAATAGTCGGCCAGCAGCGCTTCGCTCATCTGCTTCTGCGTGCCGTAGGAGGTCAGCGGCGTCGGGTGGAAATCGTCCGGGATCACATCCGGGAACGGCGCGCCGAACACCGCGATCGACGAGGTAAAGACGAGGCGCGGCGAAAAGCCCGCCAGCCGCACGGCGTCGAACAGCGCCCGTGTGCCGTCGAGATTGACGCGGTAGCCGAGATCGAAATTGGCTTCCGCCTCACCCGACACGATGCCGGCGAGATGGAACATGACGTCGGGGCGTGAGGCGACCAGGCTCTCGGCAGCACCGGCGTCGGCAAGGTCGCCGGTATGCGTGGCGATGCTGACGCCGTCCATCGCCGGCGCCTGCGGCGGCACGATATCGTGCAGGTCGAGCCCGGTGATCTTGCGGCCGTTGAGCGTGCCGTCCCTGGCCAGCCGGTCGACAAGTTTGCGGCCGACCATGCCGGCGGCGCCAGTAATCAGGATGCGCATTTCAAAGCCTCTTATTTGCCCTTGTTCTGGCTGCGGCCCCGCAACCAGAACACCAGAAAGAATGCCAGCACGAAGGCGATGCCGACGATGCCGGCAAGTACGGTCGAGACATTGCCGATGGCCAGCATCACGGTCGGCAGATAGAACGCCGCGATGCCGAACAGCAGCATGATCCAGGCTGCGGCAATCAGCGCGTTTCGCGTGTCGCGGTCCATCATGCCGTCCCGCCACAGCGGGAACTCGTCAACTCGGATGTCAATGCCATGAAATTCCCTGTCAGTGATAATGGCCGTGATGCGGTGGCGCACCATGGTCGTGGTCATGATCGTGCTCGTCATGGCTGTCGGCGCACTGGCCGAATTCCGGTTCAACCGTGGCGTGGCTGATGCCGTGTTCGGCGGCGAGCCGCTTCTTGATGGCGCTGACCGCCTGGTGCGGATCGACGCCATCGTTGAGGCAGGCATGCAGCGTCGCCATGTTGCTGGACCCGTCGAGCGACCAGACATGCATGTGATGCACTTCGCGCACGCCCTTGACGGTGCCGGCAATGTCCTTGGCGATGAGGTCGCGGTCGAGGCTTGCCGGTACGCCTTCGAGAAGGACGTGGGCGGCTTCGCGCATCAGCGACCACGCGGTGGACAGGATCAGCAGGGAGACCAGCACCGACAGGATCGGATCGATCGGCGTCCAGCCGGTGGCCAGTATGACCAGCGCCGCCACGATCGCCGCCGCCGAGCCGAGCAGGTCGCCCAGCACATGCAGGATGGCGCCGCGCATGTTGAGGCTGTCGTGGTCGCCGCCATGCAGCACGAAGAACGAGGCGAAGTTTACCAGAAGGCCGGCGATCGCCACCACCAGCATCGGCCCGCCCAGCACCGGCGCCGGCGTCATCAGCCGGCCCCAGGCTTCGTAGACGATCCACAGCGCAATGGCGAAGATGGCAATGCCGTTGGTGTAGGCAACCAGCGTCTTGACTCGGCCGAAGCCGTAGGTGAGGCGCACCGTCGCCGGCCGCCCGCCAAGATGGAAGGCGTACCAGGCAAGGCCAAGCGCAATCGAGTCGGCGAGCATGTGGCCGGCGTCGGCCAGCAGCGCCAGCGATCCCGTCAAAAGGCCGCCAAGCCCTTCGGCCACCATGAAGCCGGCGGTCAGGCAGGCTGCGATCAGCACACGCTTCTTGTCGGTCGAGCCATGCACGTGGCCGGCGCCATGCCCAGCATGCAAACCATGATCATGGCTGTGCGCCATCGGAAGAAACTCCTGTTACGCGCCGAACTCGGCGCGGAAATCCTCGAGCCGCCGCTTCTGCCGGCCTTCGCCATCGAAATTGGCAGGATCGAGCCATGCCTCATAGGCTTTGCGCAGCGCCGGCCATTCCTTGTCGATGATCGAGTACCATGCCGTATCGCGGTTTTCACCCTTGACCACAAGATGCTGGCGGAAAATGCCCTCGAACTTGAAGCCGAACCGTTCCGCCGCGCGCTTTGACGGCTCGTTGCGGTTGTTGCATTTCCACTCGTAGCGGCGATAGCCGAGCCCGTCGAAAATATACTTCATGAACAGGAACTGCGCCTCGGTCGCTGCCGGCTTGCGCGAGATCAGCGGCCCCCAATAGATGTTGCCGATCTCGATGACGCCATAGGTGGGATCGATGCGCATCAGCGTCTGTCGCCCGGCGGCCTTGCCGCTGGCCTTGTCGATGACGGTGAAGAACAGCGGATCCTCGCTCGCCTCGACCTTGTCCAGCCATGGCTGGAAATCGGCGCGGGTTTGCGGCGGGTAGTCGGGCAGCCAAGCAAAGCGGCCGTCAATGTCAGGCACCGACGACGCCTCGTAAAGGCCGTCGCCATGCTTTTCGGCGCTCAGCGGTTCGAGCCGGACATAGCGCCCGTCAATGGGCTTGCGCTCGGGCCGCGGACGCGCTTGCCAATCTTTGAGATTTTCCGACACGCAAAACTCCAATCCGTTTGACTTTTGTGAGCAGACGCTCACAAAAACGCGACCTAACAGCAAGAACCACACGGACGGGAAAAATGCTCCACACGATTTCGGCCTTCGACCGCCTCGGCGAGGAAAACGCCTTTGCCGTGCTGGCGCGGGCGACCGCACTGGCTCAACAGGGCCGCGATATCGTCAATCTCGGCATCGGCCAGCCCGACTTCAAAACGCCGCAGCACATTGTCGACGCAGCGATCAAGGCGCTGCGCGACGGTCACCATGGCTACACCCCGGCCAACGGCCTGCTGGCGACGCGCGAAGCGGTGGTGCGGCGCACGCTGGCCACCACCGGCGTCGAGGTCTCGCCGGAAAATGTGATGATCCTGCCCGGCGGCAAGCCGACCATGTTCGCGGCGATCCTGATGTTCGGCGAACCCGGCGCCGAGATCCTCTATCCCGACCCTGGCTTTCCCATCTATCGCTCGATGATCGAGTTCACCGGCGCCGCGCCCATTCCGGTGCCGATCCGCGAAGAGAACGGCTTTGCCTTCTCGGCCGAGGAGACGCTGGGGCTGATCACCTCGAAGACGAGGCTGCTAATCCTCAACTCACCGGCCAACCCGACCGGCGGCGTCACGCCGCGCGCCGAGATCGAGAAGCTGGTGGAGGGGCTGCAAGCGCATCCGCAGGTCGCTATCCTCTCCGACGAAATCTACGACGTCATGACCTATGACGGCGAGACGCATTTTTCGCTGCTCAATTTTCCGGAAATTCGCGACCGGCTGATCGTGCTCAACGGCTGGTCGAAGACATGGGCGATGACCGGCTGGCGCATGGGCTGGTCGATCTGGCCGAATGGCGACAAGGGCGCGCATCTCTACGACAAGGTGCGCAAGCTGGCGGTCAATTGCTGGTCCTGCGTCAACGCGCCGAGCCAGTTCGCCGGCATCGCCGCCATCGACGGCCCGCAGGACGATGTCGACAAGATGATGCGCGCCTTCGACAACCGCAGGAAGATCGTGGTCGAGGGGCTGAACGCGCTGCCCGGCGTCTCCTGCATCACGCCCAAGGGCGCATTCTATGCCTTCCCGAATGTTTCGAAGACCGGCTGGAAGGCCAAGAAGCTCGCCTCGGCACTGCTCGAGGAGGCCGGCGTGGCGCTGATCGGCGGCCCCGATTTCGGCATTCTCGGCGAAGGCTACATCAGGCTCTCCTACGCCAATTCCGAAGAGAACATCTTGCGCGCGCTGGAGCGGATCGAGTCGTTTTTGAAGAGGTAGGCCTTCGGCTCTTCACCCACGCCCCACGAACGGCATCTTGGTCGCCATCACCGTCATGAACAGCACATTGGCATCGAGCGGCAGGCTGGCCATGTGGACGACGGCGTCGGCGACGCGCTGGACGTCCATCACCGCTTCGGCGGCGATGGTGCCATTGGCCTGCGGCACGCCGACCGTCATTGCGTGCGCCATATCGGTCAGCGCGTTGCCTATGTCGATCTGGCCGCAGGCGATGTCATAGGGCCGGCCGTCGAGCGCCAGCGTCTTGGTCAGCCCCGATATGGCGTGCTTGGTCGCGGTGTAGGGCACCGAGCCCGGCCGTGGCGCATAGGCCGACACAGAGCCATTGTTGATGATGCGGCCGCCCATTGGCTTTTGCTTGCGCATGACGCCGAAGGCGGCGCGGGCGCATAGGAACGATCCGGTGAGATTGACGCCGACAATATCGTTCCAGACCTCGACCGGGATCTCGTCGATCGGCGTCGACTTGTAGCTCATGCCGGCATTGTTGAAGAGCAGGTCGACGCGGCCGAAGGCTGCGGCCACCGTCTCGAACAGGTCATCGACTTCGCCGGCCTTGCTGATGTCGCAGGCAACTGCCAGCGCCTTGGCGTCCGCTTTCCCGGCTTCGGTAATGGCGGCGTCGAGCACCGCTTTGCGGCGGCCGCAAAACACCGTGTTCCAGCCCGCCTTGAGCAGCGCCGTGGCGACGCTCTTGCCGATGCCGGTGCCGGCGCCGGTGACGATGGCGGTTTTCTCTGTGAGGGCTGTCATGGATTTTGCTCCTGCGCGCCGCGCATCCCCGGCACAGATCGGGGTGCATCCGAATGCACCGACCCATCGCAAATGAGGGCGATCATGGCAAGCCGGACACTAATGCATGTCGCTCAAAAGTGGCCCCGGTTCTGAGAGAACGACATGCATCCGGACAAAAACATGAAGCGCCACGCGCTTTATGTGATCGGTCCGACAAAAAGGGCGGTCATTGGCGACCGCCCCCTGATCTGAACCGGGCTTGGGAGGAGGAAAAGCCGATCCGACTAACTAAAATCATGCGCTTCCTCGGTAAACGAGAAGTTAACGCTTTTCCCGCCGCGGCTGCGTTGTCTACCAGCGCGGGTTCGGCGCCGTGCCTGACGGAACCGGCACCTTGGCCGCCGACACCGTCGCCTCGACATGATCGACGAGCGCATCCGGCAGGCCGAGCCGGCCGGCGAGCAGGTCGAGATAGCCGCGTTCGGCGCGCGTATCGGGGTCGATCGTCAGTCGGGACGCCGTGTAGAGCTCGAGCCTCTGCTCATCGGTCTTGGCGCCTGCGACCAGCGTATCGAGGTCGAGCGGGCTGTCCAGCTCGGCCATCAGAAACTTTTCCGCTTCCGTGCCGATGCCGGCCAGACTGAGCTTGCCGGCGATCTTTTGGCGTTCCGCGTCATCGACATGGCCATCGGCCTTGGCCGCCGAGATCATCGCCCGCACCAGGGTCAGCGTGAACTCGTCCTCCCCCTGTGGCGCCTGTGAAGGATGAAAGCCGGTGTCGGCGGGCGGCGGCAGCAATTCCGGCTGGCCGGCCGCCGGCGCCTGCTCGGGTGCATTGCCGGCCTTGTAATTCTGGTAGGCCTTGTAGGCGAGACCGCCGATCGCAGCCAGTCCGCCGAGCTTCACGGCCGTGCCGGTGACCTGCCGTCCCGTGCCGGTTCCAAGCAGCACCGCGGCCAGCGCACCGGCGGCCAGCGGATTGTCCTTGGCCATCTGCACAGCCTGCCCGGCCTTGTCGCGAACGGTGCCGGTTGTGCCGGGAACTTGCGAGCCGAGCAGATCGTCGAGAAGCTTCTTGGGGTCGAACATGGTGCCTCCAGAAAAGGGCCCGCGCCAACGTGGACGGGCAGGTTTTGGACGTTGCAGACGTAGGTCCCGATTGTTGACATTACAATGACGGACCGGCGCTTTGCTATCGGCGCCGGCAATGCCGCAAATCAAATTCGATGTGTCGAAACCCGCCTCGGCTTCGGTTAGTGTCGCCGCAACGTCGGCGAGGGAGGAGTTTTGCCGTGACCGATCAGCCAGACCGCGACCAAGCACGAGATCCCCAGGATCTGGAGCGCCTGCTAATTGATCGGCAATGGGCGGGAGACATTGAGGGCATGGTAGCGCTGTTCGAACCCGATGCCGTCATCGACACCGGAGCAGCCGAATTGACGCGTGGCCATGAGGCGATCCGCGCTTTGTTCGAAGCCTTTGCCGCGAGCTGGCGAAAATTCCAGCGCGGCGAGCAGCGCCCGGCGGCCATTAACGGCGACCTCGCGTTGACGTCGACCAGGCTTGCCGACGGCTCGATAACCTCAGAGGTCGCGCGCCGGCAGGCCGACGGCACATGGCTGTGGGTGATCGACCGCTATTCTGTCGTGTGGTGATCCAGTCAGGGCGTCGGCGGCACTTAACTGCCGATATGTCCCCTGCCCTGCGCCTGCGCAAGTTCGACCTGGCGCTGGCGCTCGGCATAGCGGGTGCGATCCTCATCCGAGCGTGCCTCGTAGCAATGCGGGCATGACACGCCGGTGGAAAAATGCGGCGACAGCCGGTTCTCCGGCGTCAGCGGATGCCGGCAGGCGCGGCAGAGTTCGGCCTCGCCTTCGGTCAACCCATGCGACACCGAGACCCGCTCGTCGAAGACGAAACACTCGCCCTGCCACAGGCTGTCTTCGGCCGGCACCTCTTCAAGATATCTGAGGATGCCGCCCTTGAGATGGAACACATCCTCGAAGCCGAGCGACTTCACATAGGCCGTCGCCTTTTCGCAGCGGATGCCGCCGGTGCAGAACATCGCAACCTTGCGGCCGTCGAGTTGGTCGCGGTGTTTTTCCACCCAGGCCGGGAATTCGCGAAAGCTCGACGTGCGCGGGTCCACCGCGCCCTCGAACGTCCCGATCGACACTTCGTACGCGTTGCGTGTGTCGATGACGATGGTGCCGGGGTCCGAGATCAGCGCGTTCCAGTCGGCCGGCGCGACATAGGTCCCCGCACCCGTCGCCGGGTCGAGGTCTTCGACGCCCATGGTGACGATCTCGCGCTTCAGCCGCACCTTCATGCGATGGAACGGCGTTTCGGCGGCAGTGCTGTATTTGACCTCGAGATCGGCAAGACCCTCGATGGCCTCGAGATAAGCGATCAGGTCGGCTATGTCGGCTTCGCTGCCGGCGACCGTGCCGTTAATGCCCTCCTGCGCCAGAAGCAGCGTGCCCTTGATGCCGCGCCCGCAGCAGAAGGCGGCAAGCGGCGTGCGCAAGACCCGCAGCGCGTCGAAGTCGCCCAGCCTCGCAAATTTGTAGAGCGCGGCGACGCGCACGGGTTCATGGTTGGTCATCGCCAAGCCACTAGACCGTGGTCAAAGCGGATTCAAGGCAGAGCTAAAGACACTTCGTCGGTATTCGCCCGCAGGCTCGTTGGCCGACATGTGACATCGCGGCAGGCCGGGTTTCGTGGACTCGGAATCGGCCTTCTGCTAATCGGTTGAAATCACCCAGGGAGAGAAAAGCCAATGCCCAGCAAGACCGAAAAGCTCCTGTCGCTGCTCAATGGCCAGCCGGTCATTCCGGTGCTGAAGATCGCCAATGTCGCGGACGCCGTCCCGCTCGCCCGGGCGCTGGCCGCCGGCGGCCTGCCGGCGGTCGAGATCACGTTGAGAACCGCCGATGCGCTGGAAGCGATCCGCCGCGTGGCCGGTGAGGTCGAGGGCGCCATTGTCGGCGCCGGCACAATTCTCGATGCCAAGCAGTTCGACCAGGCAGCGGCGGCTGGCTCGAAGTTCATCGTCAGCCCCGGCATCACGCGCGAGTTGCTGGCGGCGGCCAAGGACAGCGACGTTCCCTTGCTGCCCGGCGCCATCACGCCCGGCGAGATCATGGCTGCCCGCGAGGCCGGCCTGCGGTTCCTGAAATTCTTCCCGGCCGAACAATCCGGCGGCATCGCCTCGCTGAAGGCCTTTGCCTCGCCGCTGGCCGACGTGAAATTCTGCCCGACCGGCGGCATCTCGGCCAAGAACGCCGCCGACTATCTCAGCCTGTCCAACGTTATCTGCGTCGGCGGCTCGTGGGTGGCGCCGGACGAGTTGGTCAAGGCCGGCAAGTGGGATGAGATCGAGGCGCTCGCACAGAGCGCGAGCAAGCTCGGAAAATAACCTCCGCTACTTTATCTTTGCGCAATCCCAAGGGAAGCGCTCCGCGCTTTCCCGGGAAAATCACAGTGTTCCCGGAATTGCACTCGGCACAAAAACCCGCCAGCTGCGCCGACCGGGTTTGCTACGCGTTGAGATTTTGGTTCCCGCTCAAGGGCTCGAACCTCGATTCACGCCTTCAAAGGGCGCTGTCCTACCATTAGACGAAGCGGGAATGCAGCTTGGTGGTTAGCATTCTGTGGCGATGGAAGCCAGTGCTCGAGATCTCGCTAAAAACAAAAGCCGCACAGGTTGCCCAGCGCGGCTTCGAGTCGATAACGCCCCGGTCACGCCCTTACTTCGTCTGGAAGCGGGCGACCGAAAGGAATTTTACGGCATTGCCGGTGAAGCGGTTGGCATCGGCCATCTGGTTGTCCGCCTGGAAGCCTGCGGTGTAGACCTCGCTCGGCGGCGTATGCACGATGTTGTAGGCATAGCGCGGCGCTGTCGTCGGGCTGGAAACGGTGGCGATGTTGTCGCCGCTGCTCAGCGCCCAGCGGGCCGCCTGCGGTTCGGCCGCCACCACCACTGCCTTCGGTCCTGGCTTCAGGTCGCGGGCCGAAGCCCTGGCTTCCTTGCGTGTCGTCTTGACGCCGGCGCCGATCACCGAGGCTGGATCGGTACCGGCGGGACGGGCAGCAATAGCGCCGCGCGGCGATGCGGCATCGACACCTGACGGATCGTTGAACGCCGAGCGCGGCTCAAGCGACGCAACCTGATAGTCGTCGGTAGCACCGGCTGTATCGGCGGCGCTGGCCTGTTCGAGAACCGCCTTGACCTCGTCCGGACGCTGCGACGGCAGCACCGAGAACGCGTCGGTTGCGGTCTGCTTGTGGGCAGCCGTATCGGCCAGCGCCAGCAGAACGCCCTTGTCCTGCGGCGCAAGCTCAGCCGGCGGCGAAGAGCGGTCGGGACGCCAGGTCGGCAACGGGACGTTGACCGCGACCTGCGCCGGAGCGGCAGCTTGATCGGCCCCCTGGTCGGCATTGCTCGCATCGGCCGTGCCGAACGGCACATTGGCCGGCGCCTGCGCCGTCGCCACCGTCTGTTCGGTGGTGGCATCGGCCACGCCGAACGGCACGGTCTCAGGTTGTTGCGCGCCGACATCGGCCTTCGGCCGCGGTGCGAAAGCGGGCAGCGGCACTTCCTTGGCGGGCAGCGCGGCGATGATCGTCTCCGGCGTGTCCTGCGGCTCCGCATCGTCAGCGCTGTCGTCGGCAAGCTGCGGAATGTTGGCGCGCTTGGCGTTCTGCGGCGACACGATCGCGATGCCAGGCAGATTGCTGTTGTTGTTGCTCGTGGCAGCCAGCACCGGCTTCACGCTTCTCGGCGGCGGCGCGGCGGTAGCGACATCGGCGCTGTCGTCGGCTTCGTCTTCACCGCCACCGCCAAAGAACGCGGACAGGAAGCCACCGGATTTCTTGGTGCTGCCGCCTGCGCTGGCCATCATGATGGCAGGAGAACCGGCGCCCTTGCGCGCCTTGTAGGAGGCGAGCGCTTGGTCATAACCCGGCAACGGCCTGCCGTCGCTCGGCACATGCAGCGTCTTGCCATTGGGGAACAGGCTGACCAGTTCCTGGCGGCTGATGCCTGGCCAATGCCGCACATTGCCGACGTCCATGTGGACAAAGGGCGAACCCGACGACGGATAGTAGCCGACGCCGCCGCCCTGCATCTTCAGGCCGATGTTGCGCAGCTTTTTCAGCGGCACACCCGGAATGTAGAAGTCCATCGCCTTGCCCAGCATATGCTGGCTTTCCTTGGCGACACCGCGGCTGCGGCTGCGCAGCATCGAATTGGTCGACGGCGAGCGATAGCCGCAAACGACCTGAATGTAGTCGGTGGCGCCGGCCTGCCGGTAAGCTTCCCACACCAGATCGAGCAGGCGCGGATCCATCTTGGTCGGTTCGTTGCGACGCCAGTCGCGCAGGATGATGTTGATCTTCCTGAGGCCTGCCGGATCGTAGCGGCCATTGCGCTTGTAGACGATCTCGGCCTTTTCGTGCGTGTGGAGGTGATAGAGCTTGAGCGAGCGCGTTTCAGCGCTGGCGCCGGCAGCAGTTGCGGCGAGGAAAGCGAACGCAACGATCAACGCTGCCAGCCATCTCGGCCAGACGCCCATGTGATCTCGCCGCCCGTTTCTGTGTCGTTCGACTTTGTTCAAATCAAAAGGCCTTGCAGGCTGCCGTTTGTCCCCGGATTTGTCCAAACGGATGCGTGGTTCTCACATCCGAATATCGATCCTAATGGTTAATCATCGCTTATTGAAGCCGAAATGCGGTAACACCGTGGCGATATTCCGTCAAAAATAATACACAGGATTTCTTGGTAAACTGCTGGTTTAGATCAAGATTCAGCCTTTTCCCGCTACACGATCTGTTACCGCTGGCCTTAATGCGTGAACAACGCTGTCCGCATCAGCCATATTCCCGCCCCAACCCTTATGCAGCGCCGGATGTGGCATGGCAAGCTGGTCCCGGCCTTGCGTTGGCAAGCTGTGGAATTCGGCGTTCAGGAGGCAAGGCGGTCGAGGCGGCCGGTTTCCGGGTCGATGCCGTATTCCTTGAGCTTGCGGTAGAGCGTCGAGCGGCCGATGCCGAGACGCCGTGCGACCTCGCTCATCTGGCCGTTATAATGGTCGATGGCGAGCTTGATCATTTCGAGTTCGACATCGGCCAGCGCACGCACATTGCCACGCTCGTCCAGCGCCCGCAGCGTGCCGAAACGCTGAAGCAGCCTCGCCGGAGGGGCGGGCTCGGCAGCTGCAGTACCGGCGTCGTCAGTCTGCGCGCCATCGCCTTGCGATCCGGTGCTCAAGGCCATGCCGGGGTCCGACAAGGACGCATCGGCGTCGAGATTGACGGTGCCGTCGACCTGCGCCCGGATCTGCGGAAATTCGTCAGTCGTGAGCACATCGCCTTCGGCAAGCACCGAGGCCCTGAAAACGGCATTTTCCAGCTGCCTGATGTTTCCCGGCCAATCATAGGCCTGCAGCATGGCCAGTGCGGCATCCGAGATGCCGTGCAGGCGATTGCCCGCCGGCGCCACCTTGTCCATGAAATGCTTGACCAGATAGGGGATGTCGTCGCGGCGGTCGCGCAGCGGCGGCACGACGATCGGGTAAACGTTGAGCCGGTAGAACAGGTCCTCGCGAAACTTGCCGTCCTTGACCTGCTGCAGAAGGTTGCGGTGCGTGGCCGAGATCAGCCTGATGTCGACCCTGACGGTGGAACGGCCGCCGACCGGATCGACCTCGCCATCCTGCACGGCGCGCAACAGCTTGACCTGCACGTCGAGCGGCAGGTCGCCGATCTCATCCAGGAACAGGGTGCCCGAATGCGCCTCGACGAACTTGCCGGTGTGCTTTTCGGTGGCGCCGGTGAACGAACCTTTTTCGTGACCGAACAGGATCGATTCGACCAGATTGTCGGGGATGGCGCCGCAATTGACGGTGACGAACGGCTTTGTGCGGCGTTCGCCGCTGCCCTGGATGGCGCGCGCCACCAATTCCTTGCCGACGCCCGATTCGCCCTCGATCAGGATCGGGATGTTGGAGGCCGCGGCCTTCTGGCCGAGGCGGATCACCCGGTCCATCGCCGGGCTGTGCGTAATCATGTCCTTGAATGTCAGGTGGCCGCCCCGACGCCGCGACGTGCGCTTGACCTCGTCCTCGACCGCCTCGACCTTGAGCGCGTTGCCGATCGCGGTCTGCAGCCGGTCGGGAGACGCCGGCTTGACGACAAAATCGAAAGCGCCGTGGCGCATCGCCGAAACCACCGTTTCGATGCCGCCCTGCGCAGTCTGCACGATGACGGGAACAGTGATGCCGCGCTCGCGCATCGCCTTCAGCACGCCGATGCCGTCTAGGCCCGGCATGACAAGGTCGAGGATGACTGCCGAAATATCCCTCGCATTGGGTCCGTCAAGCGCGCTCAGACCGGCCTCGCCGCCATCGGCAACGATGGCGCTGTGGCCAAATTTCGTCACCGCCGCCTCGAGCAGCCGGCGCTGCACGGGATCGTCATCGACTATAAGAATGGAACCTGTCATGACTGATTTGAGTTGCCCGCCTGGGAAATTCCCATGGATCATCTTGGCACAGGGTTCTAAACAAGGTTTCAAAAAACCCGGTGAACGAATTCCTTAGGATTTGACCGGCTTGTCCTTTCCCCTTGATTCCAGAAGGTAATTGTTGATGAGCAGGATTCTCGGTCGGCAGCTTGCGGCGGTAGCGTCCGGTCAGGGCGCGGCGGAACTCGGCGACCTGCCGGAATGGAATCTCGCCGATCTTTATTCCGGCATGGAGGCGCCCGAACTGAAGCGCGACCTTGCCAAGGCGGCGGCCGATGCCGTCGCCTTCGAGAACCGCTGGAAGGGCACGCTGGCTGCGGAGGCCGAGCGCGGCAGCGCCGGCAGGCTTGGCGAGGCGCTGACAGCCTATGAGGCGCTGGAGGAACTGATCGGCCGCATCGTCTCCTATGCCGGCCTGATCTATGCCGGCAACACCGCCGATCCGCAGCGCGCAAAGCTCTATGGCGACATCCAGGAGAAGATGACCGACGCCAGCGCGCATCTTTTGTTCTTCGCGCTGGAGCTGAACCTGATCGACGACAAGGCGCTCGAAGCAGCCCTCGCCGCCGACGCCGGCTTTGCCCATTACCGCCCCTGGGTGCTCGACCTCAGAATGGACAAGCCCTACCAGCTCGAGGACCGGGTCGAGCAGCTGTTCCATGAGAAATCGATCACCGGACGCGGTGCCTGGAACCGGCTGTTCGACGAGACGATGACCGATCTGCGCTTCGACATAGACGGCGAGGAACTGACGCTGGAGCCGGCGCTGAACCGCCTCCAGGACGCCGATGGGGAGGTCCGCCGCCGCGCCTCCGAAGCGCTGGCCGCAACCTTCCGCAAGAGCCTGCGCACCTTCACGCTGATCACCAACACGCTGGCCAAGGACAAGGAGATTTCCGACCGCTGGCGCGGCTTCGAGGACATCGCCGATTCACGCCATCTCGCCAACCGTGTCGAGCGCAGCGTGGTCGATGCGCTGGCGTCGGCCGTGCGCGAAGCCTATCCGCGCCTGTCGCATCGCTACTACGCGATGAAGGCGCGCTGGCTCGGCATGGAGCTGATGAACCACTGGGACCGCAACGCCCCCTTGCCCGAGACGCCGCAGGCCGTGATCCCTTGGGACGACGCCAGGAACACCGTGCTGTCGGCCTATCAGCGCTTTTCACCTGATATGGCCGAGATCGCCCGCGTCTTCTTCGACCGCAACTGGATCGACGCGCCGGTCAGGCCCGGCAAATCGCCCGGCGCCTTCGCCCATCCGACCGTGCCTTCGGCGCACCCTTACGTGCTGCTCAACTACATGGGCAAGCCGCGCGATGTGATGACGCTGGCGCATGAACTCGGCCACGGCGTGCATCAGGTGCTGGCCGGCGGCCAGGGCGCCCTGATGGCTTCGACGCCGCTGACTTTGGCCGAGACGGCCTCGGTATTCGGCGAGATGCTGACCTTCCGTTCGCTGCTCGACCAGACCACCGACAAGCGCGAGCGCAAGGCGATGCTCGCCCAGAAGGTCGAGGACATGATCAACACGGTCGTGCGCCAGATCGCCTTCTACGAGTTCGAGCGCAAGGTGCATGCAGAGCGCAAGAACGGCGAACTGACCTCCGACAAGCTCGGCCAGTTCTGGCTCGAGGTGCAGGCCGAAAGCCTGGGGCCGGCGATCAAGCTGCGCGAGGGCTATGAGGTCTTCTGGACCTACATCCCGCACTTCGTCCACTCCCCCTTCTACGTCTACGCCTATGCCTTTGGCGACTGCCTGGTGAACTCGCTCTACGCGGTCTACCAGAACGCTGAGCATGGCTTCCAGGATAAGTATTTCGAGATGTTGCGCGCCGGCGGCACCAAGCATCACTCGGAGCTTCTCGCGCCCTTCGGCCTCGACGCCACCGACCCCGCCTTCTGGCAGATCGGGCTTGGCGTGATCGGCGGCCTGATCGACGAGTTGGAAGCGCTCGACAGTTAATGCGCGCACCCATTGGACCGATGGCGCAGAGTGGCAGGTTCAGCAGCGGCCTCGACTTTGCAGAATCGCAGAACAGTTTAGCCGGGATGCATGTGACGGCAGCGCTGTTCTTGTTCTAAATACCTGTTCTTGAATAACTCTCCGGCGAAATTTTCCGTTAGCTTTCCCGAAGCCGTATGATAGCTTTCCGACCGAAGCTCAGCCGGGCGCGCGGCTTAAGGCCGGACAGCATCCCGGCCCATGGCAGCGGTCTGACGAATGCGACAGCGACGGTTGGCAATGGGCGGCAAAGCCGAACGCCGACACTCGACGACAGACCGGCTGTTCCCTGAGCCGCCGAACCACATTGGATGATCCGATCTGCCAAGGTCATGACTTGGGACGGCGGCGGACGGATCCGACTGGAGAGAGACGATGACCTTCTTTTACATTGTCCTGGCGTTCCTTGTAGGTGTGTTGGTTGGCTGGTTTATCTGGGGCCGGCTGCGCGGCGAACTTGACAGCCTGCGCGGCGATCTCGACCGCACCCGCAGCGAGCGTGACAGACTGCGCGCCGACGCCGATCGCCTGACTGGCGAACTCGACGCCTGCGGCAAGACCCGCGCCGATCTCGAACGCCGGCTGCGTGAAACATCGGCTCCATCCGCCAAGCCTTCAAGTTCGGCGCCGGCCGCGCTGGTATCGACAGCGGCAAAGGCCAAGTCCGCCCCGGCCGCGAAACCGGCCCCCGCCAAACCCGCCGCGGCCAAACCAGCTGCGGCCAAATCCGCGGCCGCAAAACCAGCGGCCAGCAAACCTGCCGCCGCCAAGGCCGCGCCCAAAGCCGCTGCTTCAAAGCCCGCCGCCGTCCCGAAGAAGGCCGCCCCGGCAGCTGGGAAGGCCGATAATCTGCGCCGCCTGATCGGTATCGGCCCGGTCAACGACAAACTGCTCAAGGGCCTTGGCGTCACGACCTACGCGCAGATCGCCGGCTGGACCGCGGCCGACGTCAAGCGCATCGAGGACACGCTGAATTTCGACGGCCGCATCGCTCGCGAAAAGTGGGTCGAGCAGGCCAAGCTGCTTGCCGCCGGCGACGAAAAGGAGTTCGCACGCCAATTCCCGAGCGCCGGGACCGCCAACAACAGCTGATCCGTCATCGGCAACATAACCAGAAGGCGGCGCTCTCGGGCGCCGTCTTTGTTTTTGCATTCGCCACTGTCTTTGCGCCCTGCGACGCCGCTCCCTCGATTGCACGCCGCCCGGCCCCCATATAGAGCGGTTCTGGCGTCATCGACCGCAGTACCCGAGCCCCATGCCCCTGCCCTCTGCCATTTTCCGCAACGATGAAAGCGGCCGTCAGTTGGTCTTCGACCACCCGGCCGACATCATCATTGCCTATGATGCCAAGGATTTTCTGCCGGCGCTGGCGGCTGCGCAGGCGGCGAGCGATGCCGGCAAATGGCTGGCCGGCTATTTCTCCTACGAAGCGGGCTATCTGCTCGAACCGAAACTCGTGCCGCTGCTGCCTGAAGGCCGGCGCGCGCCATTGGTTTGTCTGGGTGTCTTCGATGCTCCGGCCGAAGAGGCCGTGCCGCGCAACGATGCGCCGGCCACCAATGGCCCCATCTTCGACGCCAGGGCCAGTTGGTCCGCTCAGGACTACGCCAAACGCTTCGCGCGCCTTCACGACCACGTCCGCAAGGGCGACTGCTACCAAGGCAACCTGACCTTTCCGGTCCGTGCCCAATGGTCGGGCGATCCGGTTGCTGCCTTCGACGCACTGACAGGACGCCAGCCGGTCAAGTATGGCGCACTGATTTCGCTCGGCGATCCCATCGTCTTGTCGCGTTCGCCCGAGCTGTTCTTCGAGATCAATGCCGAAGGCATGATCGAAACCCATCCGATGAAGGGTACCGCACCGCGCGGCGCGACCAAGGCCGAGGACGCGCGGTTGAAGTCCTTCTTGCGCAGCGACGAAAAGAACCAGGCCGAGAACCGGATGATCGTCGATCTCCTGCGCAACGACATCTCCCTGATCAGCGAGATCGGCACGCTCGAAGTGCCGGAACTGTTCCGCATCGAGAGCTACCCGACCGTCCATCAGATGGTGAGCCGTGTGCGGGCGAAGCTTCTGCCTGATCTCGGCATCCGCCAAATCTTTGGCGCGCTGTTTCCCTGTGGCTCGATTACCGGCGCACCGAAAATCCGCGCCATGGAAATCCTGCACGAGCTGGAAGAGACACCGCGCGACGTCTATTGCGGCGCCATCGGCTGGATCGCGCCTGGCGGCATGATGCGCTTTTCGGTGGCGATCCGCACCATATCGCTCTTTTCCAGTGGCGAGGCCGTTTACAATGTCGGCGGCGGCGTCGTCTTCGATTCGACGGCGCAAGAGGAGTATCAGGAGTGTCTGCTGAAGGCGCGCTTCGCGACGGGGACACCGCCGATTTCGAGCTGATCGAGACCATGCGCTGGGAGCCCGGCCAGGGCTTTCTGCGCTTCGAACGCCATCTCGCGCGCCTTTACGGCTCGGCGGAAGAACTCGGCTTTGCCTGCGATCCGCAGCTAATCGGCGAGGTGCTGGCGAATACTATCGGGGCGCAGCAGACGGCGCTGCGCACCCGGCTCGCCCTGCAGCGCAATGGCGAAGTGACCGCCTCGGTCCAGCCCTATGAGCCGTTCGCCGCCGACAAGGTCTGGCGGCTGCGACTGGCGCGGGTCCGGCTCTCTTCCTCGGACGCGCTGCTGCGCCACAAGACCAGCCGGCGACAGATCTACACCCACGCCCGCTCCGAATATCTGATCACCCAGGCCGACGAAGTGTTGCTCGCAAATGAGCGCAGCGAAATCTGCGAAGGCACCATCACCAACGTCTTCGCCGATTTCGGTGATGGCATGCTGATGACACCCAGGCTCGACTGCGGCCTGCTGCCTGGCGTATTGCGCGCCGAGCTGCTGGACGAAGGCCGCGCCCAGGAGGCGATCTACAGCTATGACGAGTTGAAATCCGCCAAAACACTGTTCGTCGGCAATTCTCTGCGCGGCTTGATCCCGGCAACATTGGCCTGATACGAAGCGGCTGCGAGAATAACCGCCGGCATTGGACACTTTCTAGCGAAGCATGAATTCTCGTCAGCCCACGCACACGCCCTATGATGGCTCCTCAAAGCTCTTCACCATCGGGCTGAAGCCGCTCGAACTCGACAAGTGGATCGAGGTCGACCGGTATCTCTTCGACCATCTCGCCGAAAAGCGCCGGCTGTATGCCGAAATCCCCGACAAGGTGTTTGTCGAGGAAGACGGCACGCGCGACGCCCAGCGCGAAGTGCGCGGCCTCATCGAAGCACATCTGCTGTCGACATTTCCCGGGATGTACCGGCGCACCAATGCCGGGGTTGAGGTCATTGGCGCCAAAGCCGACTCTGACGCCACCTTCCCCGATGCCCCGCTGGTCGCAGCGTCGCTGCTCGTCCAGGAAGACCTGATCCTGATGCGCCGTGACGACACGGGCTGGCGACTCGCCGCCGGCTCGCTGTGCTTCCCGTCATCCTGGTCGCTGGTCGAGAAATTCGGCCGGCCGCTGCAGCAGATCCACGCACCGGTGCCCGGCTTCGGTCCGGGCACCAGGCCGGCCGAGCTCATCAACCGCATGTTCGACGGCCTGCAGGGTCAGGCTGTCGAACGCTTCAACTGGTCGATCCAGGCCGGCGACGCGCTCTATCATCCGCTCTCCAATGTCGAGCGCATCGACCGCGCCACCAGGCGCCCCTCGCGATTTCCCGACGGCGACGTCAACACCCATGCCTTCATCCGCGTGGAGCGCCAGACGCTGCGCAAACTGCCTCTGTCGCGCGACATCCTGTTCACCATCCGCATCCATCTCGACCCGCTGAAAGTGCTGGCGCGGCATCCCGACCGGGCAACGCTTGCCGCCTCTTTCGCGGCGCAATTGCAGGCGCTGGATGAGGCTCAACTCGACTACAAGGGGATGACATCAGACCGTGACCGGCTGGTGCAACGCCTGCAAACCATGGCTAAGGAGTGACGATGATCCGACATGTTCTGAAGCTAGCCGTCCTGCTCGGTGCATTCCTGGCGTTGCCGGCAACAGCGCATGCGGAACCGGTGACCTATGCGGGGAAGCTCGGCAACATCGACATCGTCGTCGAGTTTACCGGTGATCCGGCGACGGCTGGAGAGGCACTGGCGGCGCGCTATTTCTACCGCTCCAAGGGCGTCGATATTCCTCTGCAGGCGAAGTCGAGCAAGGGCGCCACCTTTCAATTGGCCGAGGAAGAAGCCTGCGATGCCAAGAAGTGCGGCGACGGCCAGGCTCCACCCATCGGCGCCGTCTGGCGGTTGAGTTCCGCCGACAAGGGCAAGACGCTGGAAGGCACCTGGACGGCCAAAAAGACCCTGCCGCTGAAGCTGACAAGGATCGCCAGCCGTGCCCAGACGGAGACGCCGGCGACGACGCCACGCGATCTCTATGATTTCACCGACATGACATTCTCGGGCGACGATGCGCCGATCACCATGGCGGCATCGCCCTACGACTATCTCAAGCTGGATTTCGCGCCCGAGGCAGACGCCAAGGAAGGTTGGCCGGATGCAGCCTACAGCTATGTCACCGATCCGCGCACCAAATTCGCCAGGCCGCGCATCGTCGATCTCGCCGGCGGCGCGCCGATCGAAGCCGCCAATGCCTTGCTGCAGAACCGCCATTGGCATGACAGCCTCAGCGCCTTGACGTGCGCGGCGCTGCAATACGCCGGCTTCCACGATGGACCACCGATGGAGGGCATGGATGACGATTCGCTTGGCGGCTATGAAGACTCGACGTTCAAAGTTACGTCATTGACGCCGAAGCTGATGAGTTGGTCCGAATCCGGCAGCCTCTATTGCGGCGGTGCGCATCCGAACAACTATTCCGACGCCTATGTCATGGACGTGCGCCGTGGCGCCTTGCTTACCCTTCAGGACATGTTTTCCGATACGGTCGACGGCAAGCCAGGCCCCTCGCTGGCCACCTTCGTCAAAGAGAAGCGCAAGAAGCCCAGCGACCAGACCGAGGTGGATTACGAGGCCGAATGCGGCATCGACGATTTGATCGGCGACTATCTCGGCGCCAGCCTGAAGCGCGATGGCGACAGGCAGGTTCTGGTCTTCGGCCTGCAAGGTTTGCCCAACGTCATCCAGGCTTGCGGCGGCGATCTCGTTGAAATGCCGGTCTCCGAAGCACAAGCGCTGTTCACACCGGAATTCGCGAAACTGCTCGAACCGTAGGCGTATCTGCACGGCCGGGAACTAACCTTATCCCTGCTTTTCGCTTTATTGTGACAATGATCTATGGTTTGTCGCGCGGCGGTCGAACGGCCGTTTGGCGCGTTGCTTGAAGGAGTGCTCGATAAAATGGCGAATGAAAACTGGCCCGTTTACGGTGAAATCACCGGCCCTGTCGTGATGATCGGCTTTGGTTCGATCGGACGGGGAACGCTGCCTCTGATCGAGCGCCATTTCAAATTCGACAAGTCGCGCATGACGGTCATCGACCCGCTCGACACCGACCGCAAGCTGCTCGACGAGCGCGGCATCGCCTTCGTCCAGGAGCACGTGACCGAGAAAAACTACAAGAAACTGTTGACGCCGCTTTTGACCAATGGCGGCGGCCAGGGCTTTTGCATCAATCTGTCGGTCGATACCGGCTCGGTCGACCTGATGCGGCTCTGCCGCAAGCTCGGCGTGCTCTACATCGACACCGTCGTCGAGCCGTGGCGCGGCTTCTATTTCGACGCCAAGGCCGACAATGCCAGCCGCACCAACTACGCGCTGCGCGAAGCCTTGATCAAGGAGAAGCACGACAAGCCCGGCGGCGCTACCGCGGTTTCGACCTGTGGCGCCAATCCGGGCATGGTCTCGTGGTTCGTCAAGCAGGCGCTGCTGAACCTTGCCGGCGACCTCGGCCTCGAGTTTTCCGAACCGGCGCAGGACGACCGTGACGGCTGGGCGAAGCTGATGAAGAAGGCCGGCGTCAAGGGCATCCACATCGCCGAGCGCGACACCCAGCGCACCAAGAAGCCGAAGCCGATGAACGTGTTCTGGAACACCTGGTCGGTCGAGGGTTTCATCTCGGAAGGGCTGCAGCCGGCCGAGCTCGGCTGGGGCACGCATGAGAGATGGATGCCGAAGAACGGCAAGGAGCACAAGCATGGCTCCAAGGCTGCGATCTATCTCGAACAGCCCGGCGCCAACACCCGCGTGCGCTCCTGGTGCCCGACGCCGGGCGCGCAATACGGTTTCCTGGTGACGCACAATGAGGCGATCTCGATCGCCGACTTCTTCACCGTGCGCGGTAAGAAGGGCAAGGTCCAATACCGCCCGACCTGCCATTATGCCTATCACCCCTGCAACGACGCCGTGCTGTCGCTGCACGAAATGTTCGGCGCCGCCGGCAAGGCGCAACCCGTGCACCATGTGCTGGACGAAAACGAGCTGGTCGACGGCGTCGACGAGCTTGGCGTGCTGCTCTACGGCCATGCCAAGAACGCCTACTGGTACGGTTCGCAGCTGTCGCTGGCCGAAGCCCGCAAGCTGGCGCCCTACCAGAACGCTACCGGCATGCAGGTCACCTCGGCCGTGCTCGCCGGCATGGTCTGGGCGCTGGAAAACCCGGAAGCCGGCATCGTCGAGGCCGACGAGATGGACTACAAGCGCTGCCTGGAAGTTCAGTCCCAGTATCTCGGACCGGTCAAGGGCTACTACACCGACTGGACGCCGCTCGATAACCGTCCGGGCCTGTTTCCCGAGGACCTCGACAAAAGCGACCCGTGGCAATTCCGCAACATCCTCGTTCGATAGCGGTTCCATACCCCTGCCCCACTGCCTTGCAATCGCCCGGAAATCGGGCGATTGAAGGGATGCGGACGAGAGCAGTGTGCATCCGTTTGGACGCACGAGGGACGGCTCTGGAAACTTGAGGCCACGCACATCGGTTCCCCAAACGTCGTTTGGCGATTGGGCCGATGCGCCAGGAGAGGATTTGATATGACGATTGCGCGCAAAATTCTTTCTGCGGGCGCGGCGGGCGTTCTTGCGACGATGCTTGCCGCCTGCACCACCGGCGGTTCCGACGGGCCACCGATCTCATCGCAGGCGCGAGGCGTCGAAGGCTCCTGGCTGAACGCCGAGGGCAAGGCGGTCTCGACATTGAACGGCGGCGTCTTCACCACCGTTTCGGCGGAGACCGGTGAGAAATTCGCTGACGGCAGCTACACCAAGACCGGCGCCACCTCGGTCGAGATCAACGGAACCTCGCTGATCCGGCAGCAGCCAATCGCTTTCAACTGCCTGCTGGTGTCCATAAACCAGCTGAATTGCACCAGCTCCGCCGGGCAGAACTTCGTGCTGACCAGGCGCGGCTGAACCTTTCCCATGCGGCTTTGCGGATGGCGGCGGCGCGATGCCGCCGCCTTTTTTATGCCGGCAAACCGATGCCGGTTATCCGCCCTGATTCTTCTTGCATCGCCACAACCGCGATGTGAACATACCCGAAATGCTGGCTGTTATCCTGCAGTCGGGCAAGAGCGTTAAACGCCTTTGATCATATCCGGGAGACGAAGATGAAGAAGCTCGCCGCCATTGCCGCCCTCTCTGCCTCGACACTCGGCCTGTCGGCCGCACCATCCTTTGCCGACTACACGTTGAACATCCTGCATTTCAACGATTGGCACAGCCGCATCGAAGGCAACAACAAATACGAGTCGACCTGCTCGGCCGAGGAAGAGACCAAGGGTGAGTGCATCGGCGGCGCCGGCCGGCTGGTCACCGCGATCGCACAGGAGCGCAAGAAGCTCGAAGGCCAGAACGTGCTGCTGCTCAATGCCGGCGACAGCTTTCAGGGATCGCTGTTCTACATCACCTACAAGGGCACGGCGGAGGAGGAATTCCTCAATCAGATCAAGCCCGACGCGGTGACGCTCGGCAACCACGAATTCGACGATGGCGAGAGCGCGCTGGTGCCTTATCTCGACAAGGCGAAGTTCCCGATCGTCAGCGCCAATGTCGTGCCCAACGACAAGTCCGGCGCCGCAGGCAAGATCAAGCCGTCGATTGTGCTTGAGGTCGGCGGCCAGAAGATCGGCATTGTCGGCGCCGTGACCAACGACACGCCGGAACTCGCCTCTCCCGGCCCCAACATCACCATCGCCGACGACGTCAAGTCGATCACCGCCGAGGTCGAGAAGCTGAAGGCGCAAGGCGTCAACAAGATCATTGCCGTCACCCATATCGGCTACAGGCGCGAGCGCGATGTCATCGCCAAGATCCCGGGCATCGATGTGGTGGTCGGCGGCCACAGCCATTCGCTTCTGTCCAACACCGACCCGAAGGCTGAAGGCCCCTACCCGACGATGGTCGACAACCCCGACGGCTCCAAGGTGCCTGTGGTGCAGGCCGCGTCCTATTCGAAATATCTCGGCGAATTCAAGGTCGTGTTCGACGACAATGGCAACGTCAAGGAAGCCAGCGGCGACCCGATCTTCCTCGACAAGTCGATCACTCCCGATCCGGCCGTTCTTGCCCGCATCAAGGAGCTTGGCGCGCCGATCGAGGCGCTGAAGAACAAGGAAGTGGCCGAGACCACCGAGGCCATCGACGGCAGCCGCGAAAGCTGCCGCACCAAGGAATGCGCGATGGGCAACCTCGTCTCCGACGCCATCCTCGACCGCGTCAAGGGACAGGGCGTCGAGATCGTCGTCTCGAATGGCGGCGGCCTGCGTGCTTCGATCGACAAGGGCACCGTCACCATGGGCGAGGTGCTGACCGTGCTGCCGTTCCAGAACACGCTGGCGACCTTCCAGATTTCCGGAAAGGATCTGGTTGCCGGGCTGGAAAACGGCGTCAGCCAGGTCGAGGACGGCGGCGGCCGCTTCCCGCAGGTGGCAGGTCTCAAATACTCCTTCGACAAGTCGGTCGCGCCCAATGCCGGCCGAGTCAAGTCGGTCGAGGTGATGCAGAACGGTGCCTGGGCGCCGATCAATCCGGACAAGGACTATCTGGTCGCCACCAACAATTACGTCCGCCAGGGCGGCGACGGCTACAAGGTCTTCGCCGAGAAGGCCAAGAACGCCTATGATTACGGCCCGGGCCTCGAACAGGTGGTCGCCGACTATCTCGCCGCGCACCGGCCCTATACGCCCAAGCTCGACGGCCGCATCACCGAGGTTACCGCAACCGTAGCGGCTGCCCCGGCCGCCGAGCCGGCAAAACCAGCCGAACCGGCACCTGCTCCAGCGGAACCGGCAAAACCGGCCGAGGCTGCACCGGCGGAGCCGGCGATGCCCGCATTGCCGGCAGGCTCCGGCGACATCACCACCACGCCGCCGACTGTCCCGGCGGAAACCGCCCCGGCAACGCCGGCTCCGGCCGAACCGGCAAAACCGGCCGAAGCCGCACCTGCTCCGGCAAAGCCGGCTGACGCCGCCCCGGCCGAAGCCAGCCATGTCATCGTCGCCGGCGATACCTATTGGGATCTCGCCAAGAAGGCCTACGGCGACGGCGCCAAGTGGAAGGTGATCTCCGAGGCCAACAAAGGCTACGAACCACGCCGGCTTCCTGTCGGCGCGACCTTGACCATTCCGGCGAAGTAACCTCGCTTCGCACTTGCGACCAGCAAAACCCGTCCGGGTAACCGGCGGGGTTTTTGGCTTTCAAGGTAAGGTGCGGCCAGACGCAGCATTGAAAACTCGCGCCGCATCGCTAGTTTCGCCCGACATCGTCGGTTTTCGCGGTGTCGGGAGACCTTCATGACGCTTTCCACGCCTGTCGACCCCAAAGCCGCGAAAGCGCTCGACCCGCTACCGGCCGGACATCCGCCGGTAAAGGCAGGCAAGATCGGCGTCATGCTGGTCAATCTCGGCACGCCCGACGGTACCGATTTCAAGCCGATGTGGCGCTATCTCCGCGAATTCCTGTCCGATCCGCGCGTCATCGAACTCAACAAGGCGATCTGGTATCCGATCCTCTACGGCTTGGTACTGACCACCAGACCGAAGAAGTCCGGCGCCAATTACGCCAGGATATGGAACCGCGAGAGGAACGAGTCGCCGCTGCGCACCTACACCCGCGCGCAGGGCGAAAAGCTGGCCGCAGCGCTCATCGACCTACCCGATGTCGTGGTCGACTGGGCGATGCGCTACGGCAACCCCTCGACCGCGAGCGTCGCTCAAAGGCTGGTCGAGCAAGGCTGCGACCGCATCCTGTCGTTCCCACTCTACCCGCAATACTCCGCGACCACCACCGCGACCGCCAACGACCAGCTGTTTCGCGCCTTGATGAAGATGCGCCGCGCGCCTGCCGTGCGCAGTGTTCCGCCCTACTATGACGAGCCGGTCTACATCGAGGCGCTCGCCCATTCGATCGAACGGCATCTGGCAACGCTAGACTTCGAGCCCGAGGTGGTCATCACCTCCTATCACGGCATCCCGAAGCCCTATTTCGAGAAGGGCGATCCCTATCACTGCCACTGCCAGAAGACGACACGGCTGTTGCGTGAACGACTGGGGTGGGATGAAAAGAAGCTGATCATCACCTTCCAGTCGCGCTTCGGCGCCCAGGAATGGCTGCAGCCCTACACCGACAAGACGGTCGAGAAACTGGCGAAGGACGGCGTGAAATCGATCGCCATCGTCAACCCAGGCTTTTCCGTCGACTGCATCGAGACGCTGGACGAAATCGGCCGCGAGGCGGCCGAGACCTTCCATCACGCCGGCGGCGAGAAATTCGCCCACATCCCGTGCCTCAACGACAGTGCAGAAGGCATGGCGGTGATCGAGGCGATGGTGCGGCGCGAGCTGTCGGGCTGGGTCTGAGGCCGCCACGTTGCGGCGATCGATCGCCGCAGTTGCGCTATTCCATGCACCAATAATCAACGATCACCTGATTGTAACATTATTGAAACACACCTAAGTGTTTGGTGAAGTCGGTTGCATGGAATCAACGCCATGGCCGGCATCTGAGGGAGATTCAAATGGACTTCAGTGGTTTCGGTATTGCGATTGGTGCGCTTGCCTTTCTGGTATTGGTGCTTCTTATCAAAGGCATCCGGACAATCCCGCAAGGCTATAATTATACGGTGGAGCGCTTTGGCCGTTACACCAAAACACTAAGCCCCGGCCTCAACCTCATCGTGCCGTTCGTCGACCGCATCGGCGCCAAGATGAACATGATGGAGCAGGTGCTCGACGTTCCGAGCCAGGAAATCATCACGCGCGACAACGCCATTGTCGGCGTCGACGGCATCGCCTTCTACCAGATCCTCAATGCGGCGCAGGCCGCCTACCAGGTCGCCGGCCTGGAGAACGCCATTCTCAATTTGACGATGACCAACATCCGTACCGTCATGGGCTCGATGGACCTCGACGAATTGCTGTCGAACCGCGACGCCATCAACGAGCGCCTGCTGCGCGTCGTCGACGAAGCGGCGCATCCGTGGGGCATCAAGATCACCCGCGTCGAGATCAAGGATATCAATCCGCCGGCCAACCTCATCGAATCGATGGGTCGTCAGATGACGGCCGAACGTAACAAGCGTGCGCAGATCCTCGCCGCCGAAGGCCTCAAGCAGTCGCAGATCCTCGAGGCCGAAGGCCGCAAGGAAGCCGCCTTCCGCGACGCCGAGGCACGCGAACGCTCGGCCGAGGCCGAAGCGCGAGCCACCCAGGTTGTATCGGAAGCCATCTCCAAGGGCGACGTGCAGGCACTCAACTACTTCGTGGCGCTCAAATACACCGAAGCGATGGGCAAGATCGGTACCGCCAACAACAGCAAGGTCGTGCTGATGCCGATGGAAGCCTCGGCGCTGATCGGCACGCTCGGCGGCATAAGCGAGATCGCCAGGGAGGTGTTCCGCAGCGAAGGCACCGCCGGCGCCGCCAGGCAGGCAGGCCGCCCTCCGGTGGTTCGCCCGAATGAGAACTGAGACCTGACGAGAACTGAGGTCGCGAGCATGATCCCGAAAAGTGGGAACCGGTTTTCGGAAAAGATCATGCTCCACAGGAAGTAGGAGCGCACGCCCATGTTTGACCGCATCATTTCCGAACTTGGTCCGTGGAACTGGATGGTTCTGGGCTTCGTCCTCCTGGTGATGGAGGTCATCGCGCCAGGAATATTCATGCTGTGGATCGGCATCGCCGCATTGGTAATCGGTGTGATTTCCCTGCTCATCTGGGACGCAAGCTTCTGGGCCTGGGAAGTCCAGGTCCTCGCCTTCTTGGCGCTGTCGCTGGTCTCGGCCTTCGTCGGCAAGAAACTAGTCGGCGGGCGTAATGTCCCGAGTGATCAGCCGCTGCTCAACCGGCGCGGCGCGCAGTTGGTCGGCAGGATGGCAACGCTGGCCGAGCCGATCAAGGACGGTCGCGGCCGCATCAAGCTCGGCGACACGCTGTGGCGCGTCTCCGGTCCCGACCTGCCGGCCGGCACGCAGGTGCGCGTCGTCAGTTCGGCCGACACCGATCTGGAACTGACCGTCGAGGCTGTTTGACATTTCGAAAGCGCATGGCGCTTTCGATCCGGAAAATCAGGGCGCGTCGCGTAGGGCTTCCCGAACGCGACGCGTCCTTTGATTTTTTCAGGCGGCGCCGATGCGCAGCAGGTCGTGCAGATGAACCAGTCCCACGAGCCGCCTGCCTTCGACCACCATCAGGCTCGTAATGGCCGAATTGTTGATAATCTGCAGCGCCGTCGCCACCAGCGTGTCCGGTGTGGCCGTCTTCGGCTTTTTCGTCATCACCTGATCGACGCTCATTTCCATGAGATTGCTGCCGATGTGACGCCTGATGTCGCCATCGGTGATGATGCCCACCAACGCGCCATCCGCCGTCGCGATCGCCACGCAGCCGAAGCCCTTGTTCGACAATTCGAGGATCGCCTCGCGCATGCCCGTGCCGGAAGCCACCAGCGGCAGCCTTTCGCCGACATGCATGATCTCGTGGATCTGCGTGAGATTGGCGCCGAGCTGGCCGCCGGGGTGGAATGTGCGGAAATGGTCGGGCGTGAAGCCGCGCGCTTCGAGCAGCGCTATAGCCAGCGCATCGCCGACCACCAGTTGCAGCAGGGTCGATGTCGTCGGCGCCAGGCCGTGCGGGCAGGCTTCCGGCACGGACGGCAGGAGCAGCACCACGTCGGCCGCGCGCGCCAGCGCCGAGGCCGCGCCCGCGGTAATCGCAATCAGCGGGATCGAGAAGCGCCTGGAATAGGCGACGATGCCCATCAATTCTCTGCTCTCGCCGGACCATGACATGGCGATGATGGCATCGTCTCTGGCGATCATGCCAAGGTCGCCATGATTGGCCTCCGCCGGATGGACGAAGAAGGCAGGCGTGCCGGTCGAAGCCAGACTGGCCGCGATCTTAGTGCCGATATGGCCGCTTTTGCCGACGCCGGTGACTATGACGCGGCCATTGATGCGCGACACCATGTCGACGGCGCGGGCGAAAGGTTCGGCCAGTTCGTTCTCCAGCGCGGCGGCCAATGCCGCCACGCCGGCCTGTTCCGTGGCTACCGTTCTCAGCGCCGAGGCGATCGAAGCCTCCAAAGGCTTCTTTTCTTGGGATCCCGCATGCATGGCTGATGCGATTAGCGCTTTGCCGTTCGCCTGTCCAACAGAATTGCCGTCCAGCCATGTCCGACAGGCACCCCTTCAACCCTCCGTTAACCATCCCCGTTTACGGTTCGGTAAGTATGGCGCGCTTGCGCCGCGCAAGCAGTGGTGACGATGTCGCGGGCCCAACCTCAAGAGAAAAAAGGTCGAACGGGCAGAGCGTTTTGCGCTCTGCTTCTGGCGACGAGCGTGCTCGCTTTGCTGCGGCCAACTGCGCTTCATGCCCAGGAGACCGAGCTGCGCGGCGAAGTTTCGGAATCGGCGATCCTGTCCGACCAGCAGCGCCGGGCCAGGCAATTGAGCAAGGCCAACACGCAGGTCAAGCCCGCCCCTGCCGACACCGCCCCCACGGGAAACACGCCAACCGCTTATGTGCCGGCCAGCGATGGCGCCTTGCCTGATGACACCGACCCGTCACAGGCCCGCGCAAACAGCATTTTCGACCCGCCGGCGACCATCGACGATTCGTTCGCCGACAAGCCGCCAACCGTCCTGCCACGCCGCCCGTCGACGGCAAAGCAACGCGCCGACGCGGATGCAGACAAGGCCAAGGACAAAACCAAGGCTGCCGACAAGAAGAAGCCTGGCAAAGCCACGGACCAGACCACCACCGGAACGACTCCGGACGGCACTGCGGCAGGCGACGCCGATCAGGACATAGCCAACCGCCGTGTCCTCACCGTCGACGGCGTCGACCGACGAAAGCTCGACCCCGGCGCCGAGCGCACCGACGCCATCGAGGGCCTGAAGAAGAAGCTCGAGGACGACCCGTACGCGGCAACCGGCATCAAGGTCGGCTCGTTCCTGCTGCGGCCGACGCTCGAGCAGGGCGTTGCCGTCACGTCGAACGCCGATTCCAGCGCTGGCGGCAAGTCGGCGGTGCTGTCCGAAACGGCGCTGCGTTTCTCCGCCGCCTCCGATTGGGGCGAGAATTCGGCGGTCATCGACGGCTACGGCAATTTCCGCAACACCATTTCGGGCCAGAAGATCAATGAGGCACGCGGCCGTATCCAAGGCACGTACAATGTCGACCTCGACAATGAACTGCGCGCCATCGCCAAGCTCGGCTACGAGATTGCACCGGAATCGGCCTCCGCGCCCGACGCCATTGCCGGCGTCAAATCGCAGCCGATCCGCCAGACTGTCGACGGCAGCCTCGCCGTCGAGAAGGATGTCGGCAAGCTGCGCTTTGCGCTGACCGGCGCCGTCTCCCACGACATCTATGGCGATGCCGAACTTACCGATGGCACCTCGCTGTCGCAGAAGGACCAGGACAACACGCTCTACACCGCAACGTTGCGGACTGGCTATGAAATTTCCCCGGCTCTGACGCCCTTTGCTGAGATTGAGCTCGGCCGCCGGGTATATGACCAACGGGTCGACAACAAGGGCTTCGAGCGCTCCTCGACCCGGCTTGGCGCACGCGCCGGTATCGAAGTCGACATGGGCGAGAAGCTCAAGGGTGAGTTCTCGGCCGGCTGGCTGAGGGAGGCGATCGACGACAAGAACCTGGAGGCGATTTCGGGAGCCACCATCAATGCCGACCTCAAATGGTCGCCCGAGCGCGGTACCATCATCGGCCTCACCGGGCGAACCACGGTCGAAGGCACAACGAATGCCGGTGAGAGCGGCGACATCCTCTATTCCGGCCGCCTCACCGGCGAGCGGCAGATCCGCGCCGACCTGACCGGCAACGCAGCCCTTGGGCTCGACTGGCGCAATTACACCGGCTCCGACGGCCATGACATGACGCTGAGTGCAGAGGCCGGGCTGACCTGGTGGCTGAACCGCTATGTCGGCCTCACCAGCCGCGCCCGCACCGAAAAGCTGACCAGCAATCTGCCCGGGCGCAACTACACCGCCAACAGCATCTATTTGGGGCTGAAGCTGCAGCGGTAGCTAAAAAGCAGCGCCGCGACGCTCGGACGGCTTCATCTCATCGAGCAGCGTGCGGATGACGCCGGCCATGTTCTCGTTCATGTCGCTGCGCCACAGCGCGAAGGCGACATTGGCCTCGACGAAGCCTTCCGGCGAGCCGCAATCGAAGGTGCGGCCCTGAAAGTGGTAGCCAAAGAAGGGCTGCTGCTTTTCCAGCTTCAGCATCGCGTCGGTGAGCTGGATCTCGTTGCCGGCGCCCTTTTCCTGGCTTTCGAGGATCTTGAAAATCTCGGGCTGCAGGATGTAGCGGCCGTTGATGTAGAGATTGGACGGTGCGGTGCCGGTCTTCGGCTTTTCGACCATCTCGGTGATGCGGAAGCCGTGATGCGTGTCCTCGCCGCGGCCGACAATGCCATATTTGTGGGTCTCGGCCGGATCGCATTCCTGCACGGCGATGATGTTGTTGCCCGTCTCCTCGTAGAGCTCGACCATGGCCTTCGTGCAGCTCTTCTCCGACTGCATGATCATGTCGGGCAGCAACAGCGCGAAGGGTTCGTCGCCGACCAGTTCGCGGGCGCACCAGACGGCGTGGCCGAGCCCCATCGGCACCTGCTGGCGGGTGAACGAGGTCTGCCCCGGCGCCGGCTGCAGCCGCTGCAAGCGGGCCAGCTGATCGTCCTTGCCGCGCTGTGCCAGCGTATCATAGAGCTCGAACTGGATATCGAAATGGTCTTCTATGACCGCCTTGTTGCGGCCGGTGACGAAGATGAAATGTTCGATGCCGGCCTCGCGCGCCTCATCGACGACATACTGGATGACCGGCCGGTCGACGACGGTCAGCATCTCCTTGGGAATGGCCTTGGTGGCCGGGAGAAACCGTGTGCCGAGACCGGCGACCGGGAAAACTGCCTTGCGAACTCGCTTCATGCGTCAATTATCCGTTTGAGGGCGTGCCCGGCAATCCCGCCTCGCGACATTTTCGCGCCGGAATTGTGGATTATCGGGCCATTGAGGGAACATCAACCGGTAAAGCATCCAGGTGTCTTTTCGTTCCAGGCGCCGCCTATGGTAAACCAATTGCTAACCCGGTTCGGCGATGAATGGTCTTTCCTGAGATAGAGAAAGGGGAAAATATGTCCGTTCGCAGTGCCGCAAAACTCTTTACCAGCGTGCTGACGGCGGCCAGCCTCTCGCTCGCCTTGCTGATGCCGGCCGGACCGGCCTTCGCCGATGCCGGGTTTCGGCAATGGGTCGCCGGCTTCCGCGCCACGGCCGTGGCGGGCGGCGTTTCCGGCGCGGTCTACGACCGAGCGTTCCGGGGCATCAATGAACCCGACCCGGTGGTGCTGGAAAAGGCACGCACCCAGCCCGAGTTCACCGCGCCCGCCTGGGACTATTTCGACAACCGCGTCCACGACCAGTCCGTTGCCGTCGGCCAGCAGATGGCCAGGAAATGGAAGCCGTGGCTGGACCGGATCGAAGCCAGGTTCGGCGTCGACCGCTACATCCTGCTCGCCATCTGGTCGATGGAATCGAATTATGGCGAGATCCTCAAGCGCGACGACATCATGCGCAATGTCATCCGCTCGCTGGCAACCCTCGCCTATGGCGACGCCAAGCGTTCGAAATTCGCCCGCACCCAATTGGTCGCCGCGCTGAAAATCCTGCAGACCGGCGACATCGACGAAAGCCACCTGATGGGCTCCTGGGCCGGCGCCATGGGCCAGACCCAGTTCATCCCGACCAGCTACCAGCATTATGCCGTCGACATGGACGGCAACGGCAAGCGCGACATCTGGAATTCGATCCCCGATGCGTTGGCGACATCAGCCAATCTGCTGAAGAAGAATGGCTGGCAGGGCGGCAAGACCTGGGGCTACGAGGTCACCATTCCGGCGGGCAAACTGCCGGCCGGCTCGAAGACATTGGCGCAGTGGCAGGCGCTCGGCGTCGCCAGGGCCAATGGCAAGCCGTTCAAGAACGCAACCGACAAGGCGACCCTGAAAGTGCCGGACGGCCGCGGCGGACCGGCCTTCCTGATGATCAAGAACTTCTCCGTCATCAAGGCCTACAACAACGCGGACAAATATGCCCTGGCCGTCGGCCTTCTTGCCGACGAAATCGCCGGTTCTAATGGTCTGGTGCAGGACTGGAAGCGGCCTTTCACCAAACTGTCCTTCGAGGAAAGGCAGGAGTTGCAGAAGCGGCTTTCGCAGCACGGACTTTACGACGGCAAGTTCGACGGCAAGATCGGTGACGGCACGAAAACCGCCATCATGACCTATCAGGCAACGGTCGGCTTGACCCAGGACGGGTATCCGAGCATGGAAGTGCTCAAATGGCTCAGAAAGAAATAGAGCCATCGGCAGCGCCGCGCATTGCGGCGCACAAGGGATGCCGTAGCATTGATGTGTGCATGATCCGCTGCGAGGGCCATGCACCAAGGGATGGAGAGGGTGCTTGGTTTCGGCAGCGCGTATCCGTGTGATCGTTTTCCGCTTGCCGATCCTCGTTCTGGCCATCGTTGTCCTGGCGACGGGGGTCGCCGGCAGTTTCGACACACCGGCTTTGGCGCAGGAACAACCGCAGAACCGCGGCTGGTCGCTGCGCGACCTTCTGTTCCCGCGCCGCAGCGAACGCATCGAGCCGCCGCTCGACGTCCGCAAGGCAAAGCCGAAGGTCAAGAAGAAGCCCCGTGCACCCGTTGAACCTTCCGCTCCGATTGTCGAGAAGACACCGGATGCCCGCGTCGTTCTGGTGATCGGCGATTTCATGGCCTACGGCCTGGCCGAAGGCCTCGAAACAGCCTTTGCCGACAATGCCAACGTCAGGATCGTCGAGCGCGCCAACGGTTCTTCGGGTTTCGTGCGCGATGATGTCTACAATTGGCCCGAACAGGTCAAATCGCTGGTCGAGACCGAAAAACCCTCCGTGGTCGTCGTCATGCTCGGCTCCAACGACCGCCAGCAGATGCGCGTCAACGAAGTGCGCGAGCAGCCGCGCTCCGAGAACTGGACCAAGGAATACGAACGCCGGACCGAAGCCTTGGGAAAGGCACTGGCGGCGACCAAGGTGCCTTATCTGTGGGTCGGCATGCCAGCCTTCAAGACGCCGAAGATGACCTCCGACATGCTGGCATTCAACGACATCTACCACTCGGCTGCCGAGAAGAACGGCGGCGAATTCGTCGATGTCTGGGATGGGTTCGTCGACGAGAACGGCGCCTTTGTCTCGACCGGCCCCGACATTAACGGCCAGGCCGTGCGGCTGCGCTCCGACGACGGCATCAACGTCTCGAAAGCCGGCAAGCGAAAGCTCGCCTTCTACACCGAAAAGCCGCTGGCCAAGATCCTCGGCCTGGCAGCGCCGGGAAGCGTGGTGACGGCTGCCGCACCGGCCGGCGCCCCGGTCGAGGCGCCGTCGCTGCCCGCCGCCCCGATCGTGGTCGACCGCACCGTTCCGATGCTGCTCAACGATCCGGCGCTCGACGGCGGTACCGAACTTCTCGGTGCGGCGGCGGCGCCGAAAGCCAATCCGGATCTGCCCGGCGAAAAACTAATCCTCGAAGGCAAGGCGCCCGAGGCCTCGCCCGGCCGCGCCGACGACTTCTCGTGGCCGCCCAAGGCCGCTGCCGCGACGGATACGACGACGGCGATCAACCGTTAACGGGGGAGTACCGTCGACCCCATCAGCGCTTCATCGATCGAGCGCGCGGCCTGGCGGCCTTCGCGGATCGCCCACACAACCAGCGACTGGCCGCGGCGCACATCACCTGCGGCGTAGAGCTTGTCGACGCTGGTCTTGTAGTCGCGATCGTTGGCTTCGACATTGCGGGAACGGCGGCTGTCGGTGGTGATTTTCATCTCACCGTCCAGCTCTTTCGCGACGCCGGCGGCAGCCGGTCCGGCAAAGCCGATGGCGATGAAGGCGAGGTCTGCACGGATGACGAATTCGGTGCCGGGGATAGGCTTGCGCTTCTCGTCGACTTCGCAGCATTTGACGCCGGTCAGCTGGCCGTCCTCGCCGATGAATTCGAGCGTCGCCACCTGGAATTCGCGCTCCGCACCTTCGGCCTGTGAGGACGAGGTGCGCATCTTGGTCGCCCAGTAAGGCCAGACCGAAAGCTTGTCTTCCTTCTCCGGCGGCTGCGGGCGGATGTCGAGCTGGGTGACACGCACCGCGCCCTGGCGGAAGGCGGTGCCGACGCAGTCGGACGCGGTATCGCCGCCGCCGACGACGACGACATGCTGGCCGCCGGCGATGATCGGATGCGACGGCCAGGCCACCGACTGGATCGGCTCGCCGCCGACGCGGCGGTTCTGCTGCACCAGATAGGGCATGGCGTCATAGACGCCGCCGAGATCGTCGCCCGGAATATTGGCCGGACGCGGCGATTCCGAACCGCCGCAATAGAGCACCGCATCGTATCCGGCGAGCAACTCTGCCACCGGCTTGTCGACGCCGACATTGACGCCGCAATGGAAGGTCACGCCCTCGCCCTGCATCTGCTCGATGCGGCGGTCGATATAGTGCTTCTCGATCTTGAAGTCGGGAATGCCGTAGCGCATCAGCCCGCCGGGACGGCTCTCACGCTCATAAACGCTGACCTCGTGGCCGGCGCGGCCAAGCTGCTGCGCCGCCGCCATCCCTGCCGGGCCGGAGCCGATGACAGCGACCCGCTTGCCCGTCTTCTTCTCTGGCGGATAAGGCCGGATATGGCCGGTTTCATAAGCCTTGTCGGCGATTGCCTGTTCGACAGTCTTGATGGCAACCGGAATGTCCTCGAGGTTCAGCGTGCAGGCTTCCTCGCAGGGCGCGGGGCAGATGCGGCCGGTGAACTCGGGGAAATTGTTGGTCGAATGCAGGTTGCGGATCGCATTGTCCCAGTCGCCATTGTAGACGAGGTCGTTCCAGTCCGGGATCTGGTTGTGGATCGGGCAACCGGTCGGCCCGTGGCAGAACGGGATGCCGCAATCCATGCAGCGCGCCGCCTGTTTCTCGACCTCCTTGTCCGACATCGGCAGCGTGAATTCACGAAAATGCCGGATGCGGTCGGAGGCCGGCTGGTACTTGTGCACCTGCCGGTCGATTTCGAGAAAGCCTGTTACCTTGCCCATAGTCCAGTTCCTGCTGTCCAGATGGTGCGGTTTTCGCACCCGTTAACCCCTTGAGGCAGCCGTGGCAACCTTGCATCCGAGGTCAAACTGTCGCTGAAAGTTCCGCCGGGAAGCCTGCGCCTCCCGGCAAGTCGAAAAACCTATTCCGCCGCCACGCCCATGCGCATGCGTTCCATCTCGATCAGCGCGCGGCGGTATTCGACCGGCATGATCTTGCGGAATTTCGGCCGGAAGGTCGTCCAGTCGTCGAGTATCTCGCGGCCGCGTACCGAACCGGTGAAATGGACGTGGTTCGAGATAAGCTGGTAAAGCCGTTCCTCGTCATGGGTGGTCATGTCGCCCGAGACGTCGACGCGACCCTTGTGGTCGAGGTCACCGCCATGATGCAGCAGCCTTTCCATCAGATCGTCTTCTTCCGGAACCGGCTCCAGCTCGACCATCGCCATGTTGCAGCGCGCGGCGAAATCGCCGGCCTCATCCAGAACATAGGCCACGCCGCCCGACATGCCGGCAGCGAAGTTGCGACCGGTCTGGCCGATGACGACGACGATGCCGCCGGTCATGTATTCGCAGCCATGATCGCCGACGCCTTCAACGACGGCGGCGACGCCCGAATTGCGCACCGCGAAGCGCTCGCCGGCGACACCTGCGAAATAGGCCTCGCCCTCGGTCGCGCCATAGAGGACGGTGTTGCCGACGATGATCGATTCCGCCGCGACGATCCTGGACTCCTCCGGCGGCCGGATGACGATGCGTCCGCCCGACAGGCCCTTGCCGACATAGTCGTTGGCCGCACCGACGAGATCGAACGAGATGCCGCGCGCCAGGAAGGCGCCGAACGACTGGCCGGCGGTGCCGGTCAGCTTCACCTGGATCGTGTCCTCGCGCAGGCCCTTGTGCCTGAAGCGCTTGGCGACTTCGCCCGACAGCATGGCGCCCGTGGAGCGATCGACATTGCGGATGTCGACCTCGATCTTGACCGGCTGCTTGCTTTCGAGCGCGGGCTTCGCCAGTTCGATCAGCTTGCGATCGAGTACATCGTCGATCGGGTGTTTCTGCCGTTCGGTCCAGTGCACCGCCTCATGCGGCGCGTCCGGCTTGAAGAACATCTTGCCGAAATCGAGCCCACGCGCCTTCCAATGCTGGATCATCTCGCGCTTTTCCAGCAGGTCGCTGTCGCCGATGATCTGGTCGATATGGGTGTAGCCCATCTCGGCCAGCAGCCCCCTCACCTCTTCCGCAACATAGAAGAAGAAGTTGATGACATGCTCGGGCGTGCCCTTGAAACGCTTGCGCAGAACCGGATCCTGCGTCGCGACGCCGACCGGGCAGGTGTTCAAGTGGCACTTGCGCATCATGATGCAGCCGGCCGCGATCAGCGGCGCGGTCGAGAAGCCGAACTCGTCGGCACCGAGCAGCGCACCGATGATGACGTCGCGCCCCGTGCGCAAGCCACCATCGACCTGCAGTGCAACGCGCGAGCGCAGCCCGTTCAGCACCAGCGTCTGGTGCGTCTCGGCAAGGCCCATTTCCCATGGACTGCCGGCATGCTTGAGCGAGGTCAGCGGCGACGCGCCGGTGCCGCCATCATAGCCGGAGATGGTGATGTGGTCGGCGCGCGCCTTGGCGACGCCCGCCGCAACCGTACCGACACCGACTTCCGACACCAGCTTTACCGAGACGTCGGCCGCCGGGTTGACGTTCTTCAGATCGTAAATCAGCTGCGCCAGATCCTCGATCGAATAGATGTCGTGATGCGGCGGCGGCGAGATCAGGCCGACGCCGGGCGTCGAGTGCCGGACCTTCGCAATGGTCGCGTCGACCTTGTGGCCGGGCAGCTGGCCGCCCTCACCGGGCTTGGCGCCCTGCGCGACCTTGATCTGCATGACATCGGAATTGACGAGATACTCGGCGGTGACGCCAAACCGCCCCGAGGCGACCTGCTTGATCGCCGAACGTTCGGGGTTCTTGCCGCCGCCGGGCAGCGGCAGATAGCGGTCGGCCTCTTCGCCGCCCTCGCCGGTGTTCGACTTGCCGCCGATCTGGTTCATGGCGCGCGCCAGCGTCGTGTGTGCCTCGCGCGAGATCGAGCCGAACGACATCGCCCCTGTCGAGAAGCGCTTGACGATATCGGCCGCCGACATCACGTCCTCTATCGCCACCTTCTTGCGGCCGGTCTCTTCCGCAAGCTTGATCCTGAACAGGCCGCGTATGGTCTGGGCACGGGCCGTCTCGCTGTCGATCTGCGCGGAATACTCCTTGAACGTCTCCCACGAGCCCTGGCGCACGGCGTGCTGCAAGGTGGCGACGGCGTCGGGCGACCACATATGGGCTTCGCCGCGCATGCGGTACATGTACTCGCCGCCGACCTCGAGGCTGTTGCGCAGCACCGGATCGTTGCCGAAACCGTCGGTGTGGCGGCTGAGCGTCTCAGCCGCGACCTCGTCCAGGCCGACACCTTCGATCAGCGTCGCTGTGCCGGTGAAGTACTTGTCGACGAAATCCGACTTCAGCCCGATGGCGTCGAATATCTGCGCGCCGCAATAGGACTGGTAGGTGGAGATGCCCATCTTCGACATCACCTTGAGGATGCCCTTGCCGATCGACTTGATGTAGCGCGAGACCACCTCGTAGGCGTCGACCTCCGCCGGCAGTTCGCCACGCTTGTGCATGTCGAGCAGCGTGTCGAAGGCAAGGTAGGGGTTGATCGCCTCGGCGCCGTAGCCGGCGAGACAGCAGAAATGATGCACTTCGCGCGGCTCGCCGGATTCGACGACCAGGCCGACCGCGGTGCGCAGACCCTTGCGGATCAGGTGGTGGTGCACCGCAGCCGTCGCCAGCAGTGCCGGAATGGCGATACGGTCGGGACCGACCTGGCGGTCGGACAGGATGATGATGTTGTAGCCGCCGGCAACGGCCGCCTCGGCGCGCTCGCACAGACGCTCGACGGCGCCCTGCATGCCGGCCGCGCCCTCGCTCGACCCGTAGGTGATGTCGATGGTCTTGGTGTCGAAACGGTCCTCTGTGTGGCCGATCGAGCGGATCTTTTCCAGATCGCCATTGGTCAGGATCGGCTGGCGCACTTCGAGCCGCTTGCGGCGCGAATTGCCGACCAGGTCGAAGATGTTCGGCCGCGGCCCGATGAACGACACCAGGCTCATCACCAGCTCCTCGCGGATCGGGTCGATCGGCGGGTTGGTGACCTGGGCGAAATTCTGTTTGAAATAGGTGTAGAGCAGCTTCGACTTGTCCGACATCGCCGAGATCGGCGTGTCGGTGCCCATCGAACCCACGGCTTCCTGGCCGGTGGTCGCCATCGGCGACATCAACAGCTTGGTGTCTTCCTGCGTGTAGCCGAAAGCCTGCTGGCGATCGAGCAGGCTGACATCCTTGCGCAGCGCGCGCGGCTCGACCGGCTTCAGATCCTCGAGGATCAGCTGCGTGTTGTTAAGCCAAGTCTTGTAGGGATGCCTGGTGGCGATCTCCGACTTGATCTCCTCGTCGGAAATGATGCGGCCCTTGGCGAGGTCGATCAGAAGCATGCGGCCGGGCTGCAGCCGCCACTTCTTGACGATCCTCTCCTCCGGCACCGGCAGCACGCCGGCCTCTGACGCCATGATGACGCGGTCGTCGTCGGTGACGATGTAGCGCGCCGGCCGCAGCCCGTTGCGGTCGAGCGTGGCGCCGATCTGGCGGCCGTCGGTGAAGGCGACCGCGGCCGGCCCGTCCCACGGCTCCATCAGGGCTGCATGGTATTCGTAGAAAGCCTTGCGGTCGGCATCCATCAGCTTGTTGCCGGCCCAGGCTTCGGGGATCAGCATCATCATGGCATGGCTGAGGCTGTAGCCGCCCTGGAACAGGAACTCGAGCGCATTGTCGAAGCACGCCGTGTCGGACTGGCCGTCATAGGAGATCGGCCACAGCTTCGAGATGTTGTTGCCGAACAGTTCGGAATCGACCGAGGCCTGGCGCGCCGCCATCCAGTTGTTGTTGCCGCGCACCGTGTTGATCTCGCCATTATGCGCGACCATGCGGTAGGGGTGCGCCAGCTTCCAGGACGGGAAGGTGTTGGTCGAGAAGCGCTGGTGGACGAGGATCAGCGCGGTCTCGAAACGCGGATCCGACAAATCCTTGTAATAGGCGCCGACCTGGTAGGCCAGGAACATGCCCTTGTAGACAATGGTACGCGCCGATAGCGACACACAGTAGGCGCCGATATCCTTGTTGTTGTTCTCGGCGTAGATACGGCCGGAAATCACCTTGCGCAGCAGGTACAGCCTGGCCTCGTATTCCTCGTCATCTGGAATGTCCGATGTGCGGCCGATGAAGACCTGGCGATGGAACGGTTCGGAGGCCGCAATATCGGGCACCTTCGACAGCGATGAATTGTCGACTGGCACGTCGCGAAAGCCTAAAAGCGGCAGCCCTTCTGACAGCGCCGATTCGGCGATGATCTCTTCGATATGGGCGCGCAGTGCCGCATCCTGCGGCATGAACCAGTGGCCGACGCCGTATTGGCCTGCCGCCGGCAGTTCGACGCCCTGGGCCGCCATCTCTTCGCGGAAGAAATGATCGGGAACCTGCACCAGCACGCCGGCGCCGTCGCCCATCAGCGGATCGGCGCCGACAGCGCCGCGATGCGTCAGGTTTTCGAGCACGAAGAGCCCGTCCTTGACGATCTGGTGCGACTTCACGTTCTTCATGTTGACGATGAAGCCGACGCCGCACGCGTCATGCTCGTTGCGCGGATCGTAGAGACCCTGCGCGGCCATACCGTTGCCGGTCAGGCCGTTGGTGGTTCGGCCTTCTTTGGTCAGAACGGTATTTTTAACGGCTGCCGCTTTCGTCTGCGCGGCCTGGCCGATAATCGCAGATGGCGTCAGTTCCGTCATCGTCCTGTCCTCCGATCCGGCCCCTTGCACGTCTAGCATTTGGGGCGCTGGTCTACCTTGGGAAGCGACTGGCTTCCGCTCTCATTCTTGCGGCACGTCTTTTCGAAATCCTTGGCGGACCGTGCGGTGCACCGCCGGTTCGTATCCGGTATCGTACAGGCCACAGCCGAGCCGTCTACCCGTCGCTCGCGGCAACGGCCGGAGTGGCCCAAATGATACGCCAATCCAGCCTGACTTGTGCGACAAAATAAGACAGCACTACTGTCCTAAATTTTTATGGCAGAAATCCTGGGCGCACACAAGACCGATTCACCAAATTCTTGGACGTTTGGCGACAGAAAATTACGTCGGGCGCTGTTGAAACGAAATTTCGGTCCCGGCACTCCTTCGTGATCGCCTTTGGCTTTACCGCTTTTTCAGCCCTTGGCCCTTGCGCGTCAAACCCCGAAACGGCCATGGTCGCGCTCTTGTCGCAACCAGACTTTCTCAACCAGGCAGGGACTTTCCTGATGTTCTTTGCATCCGACAACTGGGCGGGCGTCCATTCCAACATTGCCGCCGGGCTGTCAGCCAATGCTGGCGGCTTTTCGACCGCCTATGGCGATGGCGATCTCGACCGGGCCGTCTACCAGCGTTTCAGCGAGATCTTCGAACGCGAGGTCGCGGTGTTCTTCGTCGCTACCGGCACGGCGGCCAACTCGCTGTCCCTGGCCGCTTACAACAAGCCCGGCGGCATTTCCTTTGCGCACCGCGAATCGCACATCATCGAGGACGAATGCGGCGCGCCGGAATATTTCAGCGGCGGCTCGCGTCTCCATGCTGTCGACGGCGCCCTGGGCAAGATCGATCCGCACAATCTTGAACGCGCCGTCGCCCGTTTCGCACCCGAAATCGTCCATTGGGGACGCCCGACGGCCGTCTCGATCACCCAATCGACCGAAGTCGGCACAGTGTACGGGCTCGACGACATTTCCACCATTTCGGAGATCGCCAAACGCTTTTCCCTGCCGCTGCATATGGACGGCGCCCGTTTTGCCAACGCATTGGTCGCGCTTGAGACGACGCCGGCCGAAATGACCTGGAAGCGCGGCGTCGACATCGTCTCGTTCGGCGGCACCAAGAACGGCTGCTGGTGCGCCGAAGCGGTGGTGCTGTTCGATCTAGACCGCGCCAAGGAGTTGTCCTTCCTGCGCAAGCGCGCCGCACAGCTGTTCTCCAAGTCGCGCTTCATCGCAGCGCAGTTCGACGCCTACTTCACGGACGGCCTGTGGCTGGACACGGCCCGTCATGCCAATGCCATGGCCGCGCGCCTGGCGGCTGCGATCGAGGATTCGGCAACGGCGAAGCTCGCCTGGTTGCCGCAGGCCAACGAGGTGTTCGCGGTGATGAAAAAGGCGGAAGCCGAAAGGCTGCAATCCGTCGGCGCAGCCTTTTACGACTGGCACAGGCCGCACGGCTTCGACGGCCATGTCGGCGAGGACGACTTGCTCTATCGCTTCGTCACCAGCTTTGCCACGACTTCAGATGAGGTCGATCGCTTCGGCCAGATGATCGCCTGAACCCGCGAGACCGCGCCAATGACAAAGCCACCTCTCGGCTCAACCATGCGGCTGGTTCGCCCGGCGCCAAACGTGCTCGGCTTCTACGATGGCCGCGTTGACGGCGTTCGCGCCTGGTCGGACGAGCCGAACTGGCTGGACGACGGCGCCTATGCCCTCGGCATCTGCACCTATGCGATCGTCGATGGTTCGCAGGCACTTGTCTACGACACGCATATTTCGCTGCCTCACGCGCGCTTCATCAGGCAGACGCTCGAAGACATGGGCGCAACATCGATCCGGGTCGTGCTCAGCCACTGGCATGACGATCATATTGCCGGCAATGAGGTGTTTCAGGATTGCGAGATTATCGCCAACACGCTCACCGCCTCGGCGCTCGCGAACAACCGGGCTGAGATCGAAAGCGGTGTTCCACCGATCAAGCCTCTCGTGCTGCCGAACAGGACCTTCGCAGGCAGTCTTGACCTCGCCGTTGGATCGATCGCCGTCGAACTGCGTCAGGTCGAAATCCACAGCCATGACGGCACGGTGCTGTTCATGCCCGAAACCGGCCTGCTCCTGGCGGGCGACACGCTCGAGGATCCGATCACCTATGTCAGCGAGGCGGATCGGCTGGCGCAACATCTGGTCGATCTCGAACGCATGAGCGGGTGGCCGATAGACCGCATCTTGCCCAATCACGGCTCGGTCGAAGCGATTGAGCGAGGCGGCTACGACAAAGGCCTCATCGCCGCCACGCAAGCCTACGTTCAAAAACTGCTTCGCTGCCGGCGTGAGCCTGATCTTGCGAAGCAGGATCTGAAAACCTTCGGCGCCGACATATTCGCCACGGGCGCGGTCGAGTACTTCGCGCTGTACGAGCCCGTCCACCGGCAAAACATCGAGGCCGTTCTCGCAACCGGCACCGGTGGCTAAGCAAGGAAAGGCCGCGCCAAAAGCTCGAGGCCAAGCAAGATCAGGAAAACAAGAAACCAGCGCCGGAAGGTCGCCGGGCTGATCCGCTGCCGGAGCAACTGTCCGAGCCACATGCCGAGCAAGGCCGGCGCAACCGCCAGCGACGACATGGCGACATGCCCGACCTGGAACGCGCCGTGCGAGGCAAGGCCGGCAGCGAGCGCGATCGTCGACACGGTGAAGGACAGGCCGAGCGCCTGGATCAGATCGTCACGGCTCAAGCCCAGCGCCTGAATGTAAGGTACAGCGGGCACGACGAACACGCCGGTGCCGCCGGTGACGATGCCGGTAAGGAAACCGACGATGGGCGACGACCAGCGCTCGGCTGACGCGGGAACCGTCAACTGCCGCTCCAGCAGCGTATAGACGGCATAGACGATCAGCGCCGCCCCGAGGCCGGCCGTCGTCCATTTGACATTGTCGCTGGCCAGCAGCCATGAGCCGGCCAGCGTGCCGGCGACGATGCCGACCATCATCAGCCACAGCCGCCTGAGGATCCATCCGAAGCTCGGGCCGGCAAACAGCTGCCAGATATTGGTGACGAAGGACGGCACGATCAGCAGCGAAGCCGCGGCGACCGGCGGCATGATTGTGCCCAGCAGCCCCATCGCCAACGTCGGCAGTCCCATACCGGTAACGCCCTTGACGATGCCGGCCAGCAGGAAGGTCACCGCAATGGTTGCCGTTAGGGCCAGGGAAAAATCAGCCGAAAGATCAGACATCGCCCTTCATGGGAAGACGGCGCCCGCCGCAAAAGAGCCAGAACTCTTCGGTTGGGGTGACAGAGGCTGCGGCGAAAAAAAGCGGCGCCTCGCGGCGCCGCTTTCGTCTCGGGAGGAGACGCTTTCAACCTTGGGCGTTGTGACGCCGCCGTCTTGATCACGCGGCGTTCTTGGCCTCGATCTGCTTGGCGTTGGCCGAAGAGGCGGTAATCGCGATCTTGCGCGGCTTCAGCTCCTCGGGGATGTTGCGCTTAAGGTCGACGAAAAGCAGGCCGTTCTTCAGGGTGGCGCCGACGACCTCGACATGGTCGGCAAGCTGGAAGCGGCGCTCGAACGAACGCGAGGCAATGCCGCGGTAGAGCAGCTCGGAGCCTTCGCCATTGCCCTCTTCCTTGCGCTCACCCTTGACGGTCAGCACGTTGCGGTGGGCTTCGATCGAAATCTCTTCGTCCGAGAAGCCGGCAACCGCCATCGAGATGCGATAGGCGTCCTCGCCGGTGCGCTCGATGTTGTAGGGCGGATAGGTCTGCGCGCCATCGGGCTGGGCCAGCGAGTCGAGCATGGTGAACAGGCGGTCGAAGCCGACGGTCGAGCGATAGAGCGGGGAAAAATCAACGTGACGCATGAGGTGTTCTCCTGTTGAGCAACATGTTTGCGTGTGGCCGGTGCGAAACCCTGGAAAGGCGTTTCGGGTGGACCAGCAGCCCCGACATCGGCGGCTGCATCCGACATTTGGGGAGCGCAAAAGCGCATTTCAAGGATTTTTGAAGAGCGCCAATCGAGGCGTCGATGAACGGCAGATGAACCGCTGCTTCGGCGCCCGTTCAGCCGGCCGGCGCTAGAGTGCCCCCAGGATAAAGAACCAGGCGGCGCCGGATGAAAGCGCCGCGACGAGGCCGACCGGGTGTAACGTCCCTTCCTCCCGGATCGACAGAGGCCGGAAGCACGCCGCCGCAGGCTGCTTCCGGCCTTGCTTGTCGTTCGTCCGCCCCCTTGGCGTCCTCCCTTTGCTTTTCATCCATTGGCGTCTATCACCATGCCGACGCCCTGCCGGGTGAGACACCACGAAGACGCAAGCGCCTAATGACGGATCTCTTCCATCCCACGCCAGGCAATCCGCCGCCGCAAAATGTCGCCGGCGGCTTTTTCACCACGCGCGACGGCAAGAAGATCCGCTACGGCCTGTTTGCCGCGATCACCCGGCCGCTGAAAGGCACCGTCGTGCTGCTGCCCGGCCGCAACGAGTGCATCGAGAAGTATTTCGAAACCATCCGCAACCTGACCGACCGCGGCCTCGGCGTCGCCACGCTCGACTGGCGCGGCCAGGGCGATTCCGACCGGCTGATCGCCGATCCGCAACGCGGCTATGTCCGCTCTTTCTACGATTACACCGGCGACCTCGAACAGTTCTTCGAGGACATCGTGCTGCCCGACTGCCGCGGCCCGTATTACATCCTCGCCCATTCGATGGGCGCCGTGATCGCGCTGCTCGCGGCGCCGTCGATGGTCAACCGGGTGCGTCGCATGGTGCTGATTGCGCCTTTCCTGACGGTGCCCGACTCGCCCGTGTCGGCAAAAACCGCGCGCCGCGTCTGCTCGATATTGTGCTTTCTCGGCCTCGGCCGGCTCTACGCCGCCTGGGGTCCGCGTCCCAGGGAAACCCTGCCCTTCGCCCTCAACAAGGTGACATCGGACCCCGGGCGCTATCAGCGCAACACGAAAATCTACGAGCACTATCCGCAACTGGCGCTCGGCGGGCCGACGATCCGCTGGCTGCAGGCGGCAATCAAGGCAGGCGAAGCCATCAGTGAGCCCGACTTCATGGCCAGGATCCAGGTGCCGCTGCTGATGATCGCCGCCGGCGCCGATCAGGTCGTCTCGACCAAGGCCGTGGAAGCCTATGCCAGGCGTCTGCGCCTCGGCTCGCTGCTGATGATCGATGGCTCGAAACACGAGATCCTGCAGGAGGCCGATGTCTATCGCGAGCAGTTGCTCGCCGCCTTCGACGCCTTCATACCCGGCAACGACGACCCAACAGCCTGATGCCGCCGGCGCTGCATGTTGCGGCGCCTTGAGCTTGCGCCTGCTGACAGCCTTCTGTCAGGAGCAGCGCCGGCAGCACCCAAAGAGCTAAAGATTCTGACAGCCGGTGCCGCCCCGGAATGCTCATCTCTCCGCATACTGAACGCCAAGGGGATGACGTCATGACCGAGAAAACCTGCGCTGCCTGCGATTGCCAGCTGGACGCCAACCCGATCCGCGTCAAGGTCGGCGGCAAGACCGTCGAGGTCTGCTGCGAGGAATGCGCGATTGCGCTGAACGAAGCCGGCGCCTCAGTGGCCGGCGCATCAGTGGCCGGCAACGGGGAAGCCTGAGCGATGCGCCCCGATCATGCAGCGGCGGCGCAATGCCTCGCACATCAGCCGACAACTCAAACCGCGACGTTCCGGCGGTCCTTGCGGACACAAGGCATCGCGGCGGCCAACTGGATCGGCCGTCAACTGGAAAGGCGCCGAAGCCGCCTTGCCTTGCTCGAAATGACCGACGAACAGCTCAAGGACATCGGCCTGTCGCGCAGCGACGCTCACTGCGAATACATGCGCCGTTTGTGGGACTGAGCCATGGCCGTTACGAAGGGCCCGACAGGTGAAGTCTCCTGACAGGTTTGGACAAGCCAATCGCCTAATGTGCCGGAGCAGCTTTCGGCGCAAGGGTAGAATGCAACGGCCATGTCTCAGCTCACCATGTCGCAGTTCACGGTACAGACGCTTCTGGACACCGGCACCGTCAGGGTGAGGGATGTCCTCTGCAGCGGCGAATGCCGGCACAAGAGCGAAAAAGAGTGCACCGCTGCCACGCATCTTGTGTTTCCCTATCGCGGCGTCTTCGTGCGCCATGTCGGCCGCAACGATGCGGTCGCCGAAGCCAACCAGTTGTTGTTCTTCAACAACGCCGAAGGCTACCGGATCAGCCATCCCGTCGAGGGTGGCGATTCCTGCCTCGATCTCGTTATCGAGGAGGCGCAACTGCAGGAGTTGACGCCGAAGGAGCAGTTGCGCTCGGGCAGCGCCGTGGCGTTTCGTCGTCAGCGCCGCCGCATCGACCCGCGGGCTCAGGCGCTGGTGGCGGTGCTGCGCCACAGCCTGAGCCGCAACATTGCCGAAACGCTGGAGGCCGAAACCCTGGCGCTGACGCTGGTGCGGCGCTCCCTCGGCGAGCGCACCTCGCATGCCGCTGGCGCCAGCGCTGGCCGGCAGAAGCTGGTCGATCGCGCCAAGCTCGTCCTGTCCTCGGATCTTTCGCGGCGCTGGACGCTGGCCGAGATCGCCGCTGAAGTCGGGGTATCACCGGTTTATCTCACGCAGGTTTTCCAGCAGGTCGAGGCGATGCCGCTCTATCGCTACCATCTGCGCCTGCGGCTGGCGCGCGCGCTCGACCTGCTTGGCCGCTACGACAATCTGACCACGCTCGGCCTGGACCTCGGCTTCTCCAGCCACAGCCATTTCAGCTCAGCGTTCAGGCAGGTCTACGGGCGAACGCCGGCGGAATTCCAGCGCTCGATCAAGCCGCGCTGATCGGGTCGACTATCAGCCCCGCAGGGCTGCCATTGCAGCCGCATGAAGCTCCGGCGTTGCGGCGGCCAGGATGTCGCCGCCCTTTTCCGCCGGACCGCCCTCGAATGTGGTGACCACGCCGCCGGCCTTTTCGATGATCGGGATCAGCGCCACGATGTCGTAGGGTTTCAATCCGGGATCGGCGACGATGTCGACGCTGCCGGACGCGATCATGGCAAAGGCGTAGCAATCGGCTCCGTAGCGGGCGAGCTGGATCTGTTTCTCGAACGCGTCGTAGCGGGTGCGCGCCTCGCCCTTGAAAAGCGCCGGCGTGGTGGTGAACAAGGTCGCCTCGTCAAGCTTCGTCCTCTTGCGGGTCGACAGCTTCCGCGGCCCACCGGGGCCTTCGTAGTGGGAGCCGGAAGCGTTGGCGTAGAACAGCTCGCCGGTGAACGGCTGCGCCATCATGCCGGCGACGGCGTCACCGTCGACCGTCAATCCGACCAGCGTTCCCCACACCGGCAAGCCTGAGATGAAGGCGCGGGTACCATCGATCGGATCGATCACCCAGACATGCCTTGAGGAGATGTTTTCGCTGCCATGTTCTTCGCCAAGGATACCGTGATCGGGATACTCAGCCGAGATCAGCGCCCGAATGGCGCGCTCGGCCTCGCGGTCGGCCTCGGTGACCGGGTCGAAACTGCCTTTTTCCTTGTTGGCCACCGCGCCCTGTGCGCGGAAACGCGGCAAGGTTTCAGCCGCCGCCGCTTGCGCGATCCGGCGCATGAAATCGATGCTGATGTCCACGTGATTCTCCCGCATTACAGAGTGCCAACCCGGTCTGCCGGCACTTTCCCGCCAAAACAAGCCGGTTTATCGATTTATCAGAGACATCAGCGTTGCCGAAATGTCACACATCGGGACCATCGAAACGCATTTCCACATCAGAGTGAATTAAAAAAGCGTGGGATCGATTGACATTTGTGCATCGCACAATAAATTTGTTCTCGGACAGGTTTTCCTGTCCATGCCCTCCTTGGGCGTTTCCTCCCTAGACTTCGACCGTGTCGTGCAAACGATGCGGTCTTTTTTTACGCTGCGGGATGGCCAGCGCGGGATTGCATGAACAGCCGCCGCTCCGGCGTCATTCGGCGGCCAGCGGCAGGTCGATGAAGTGGTGGTCGGGCATCGCCATCAGGTCGGCCGAAAAGCGCGCCATATCGTCGGCCAGCGCATCGAAGCCGGCCGATTTCTGGAACGTCCGCTCATTCATGTAGAGGCCGCGATTGACCTCGATCTGCAGCGCATGCAGGTGGCGCGCCGGCCGGCCGTAATGCTCGGTGATGAAACCGCCTGCATAGGGTTTGTTGTGGGCGACGGTGTAGCCCATGCCGATGAGCAGGCCGATCGCCGTCTCGGTCAGGGCCGCCGTGGCCGAGATGCCGAAACGGTCGCCGACGATGAAATCCGGCCGCAGGCCGCTGTCGCCCACCCTGATGCTCGCCGGCATCGAATGGCAGTCGATCAGCACGGCATAGCCGAACCTGGCATGGGTTCTGGTCAATAGCCGCTTCAGCGTCTCGTGATAGGGTTTGTAGACCGCCTCTATGCGCTGGACGGCCTCCGCCAGCGGCAGACGGCCGGAATAGATGTCGAGCCCCTCGCCCACCAGCTTGGGCACGGTGCCGAGCCCGCCGGCGACACGCGCCGAGCGGATGTTGCAGAAGGACGGCACCGGCTCGGCGAACATGCGCGGGTCGAGTTCCCAGGGTTCGCGGTTGACGTCGAGGTAAGCGCGCGGAAAATTCGCCGCCAGCATCGGCGCGCCCAGCACCACCGCGCTGCCGAACAGCTCGTCGACATAGCAATCCTCGGAGCGGCGGATGGCGTTCCGGTCGAGCCGCGCCATGGCCAGGAAGCGGTCTGGATAATAGCGGCCGCTATGCGGTGAGTTGAAGACGAAGGGAACGCGCTGCTCGGCGCCCGATCGGATTTCGAAGGGTGGAACGACCGAAAAATCTTCGGCTGCCGTCGTCAATTTGAACGAACCCGGAAACAGCAATGCATCATGATGGGAAACTGCCACCTCATCGGCCGCATGTCCAGCATTTCGGCATGTCAGGAACCGCGTCAAATCAGGATTAATGCCGCCAACGTTCACTTGATGTTTACCGTCAGCTCCTCATATACAGGATGGTTAACGGGCTTGCCGGACGGCAGGCTTGGCTGGGGTGATTCGGACGGGACAAGATGGCACGCATTCTGCTGGCGGAAGACGACGACGACATGCGCCGGTTCCTGGTCAAGGCACTGGAGCGGGCCGGCTACCACGTCAGCGATTTCGACAATGGCGCCAGCGCCTACGAGCGGCTGCGCGAAGAACCTTTCTCCCTGCTGCTGACCGATATCGTCATGCCGGAGATGGACGGCATCGAACTCGCCCGCCGCGCCACCGAGATCGATCCCGACCTCAAGGTGATGTTCATCACCGGTTTCGCGGCCGTCGCGCTCAACCCCGATTCCAAGGCGCCGAAAGACGCCAAGGTGCTGTCCAAGCCCTTCCACCTGCGCGATCTCGTCAACGAGGTCGAAAAAATGCTGCAGGCCGCCTGAAGCGCGCACAGTGTGATCTCGCCGCTTCGTCGGCGGCGCGACAAAACGAGCCTTTCTTTCCCTTTTCCGGCTATTGACGCGCTGGACCAAAAATGGTGTATGCGCGGCTTCGGATGGGCGTGTAGCTCAGCGGGAGAGCACTGCATTGACATTGCAGGGGTCACAGGTTCAATCCCTGTCACGCCCACCATCCTTTCGATCACTTGGCCAAGCCCGTTTTTGGCGCACCCCTTCGACAACTTAGCCGGTAAGGCGGCCACCGCTTGTGGCAGCCGCCTCGTTCAAACGCGACGCGCTTTAGACGTGGTGCGGGCTTAGCGTCCTTGAAGGCGCAGGCTCGATGCCGTCCTCCATAAGAATATCCTTCTTGCGAGCGAACGCGACGAAGACGCCTCGTGCTGTCTCGGGTTCCACATCACCAATCAGAGCGGCTTTGCAAGCGCGAATAGCAGCTCTCTGCTCCGGGCTGTTGCCACACCATTCGGATGCGAATTGATAGGCATCTGCGACCGTGTTGAGTTGGCGGGGAAAGCCCAAGCCCACCCACACCCGGACTGGCTTTTCAAAAGGTTTCGATAGCATCATGACCTCCTTTCCTAATGCATGTCACGCAGAAGTGTGCCGCGGGTCTGGGACAACGACATGCATCAAAGCAAAGACTTAAAGCGTGTCGCATGAATCGGTTTCAGCGCGACGCGCTTTAGGCAGTCACTCCTCCGCCTTCGCCACCTCTGCCCATCATCCACGGCATTGTCGTGGATACTTCTTCCTCAAGGATTCTGGCTGCTTTCGCAAAACCGCTGAACGCGTCTCTGGCTGCGGAAAGCGGATAATCGCTATCGAAAGCTCGCTGGCAGGCCCGCAATGCGGTTTGGTGAATGGGGCCGCGCCTGTCCTTCGGCCATTCATAGAGGAACTCCAGAGCGTCCTCGAGACACGTGATTTCCTGAACAAGGTTGTCGCCGCTTTTCACGAAAACGGCGCTGTCAAACATCCGATCGTTCATATGATCCTCCAAATCGAACGAACCATTGAGTTCATGGTTTGCGCGGTCCAGGCCAACTGCGGGCGCGCGACAGATGCGCGCCAGTACGTCCTGCAGTGATCATCTTCGTTTCTCCGCAATCACAGCCTCCCGGCCGAAACCGGGAGGCGGACCCGCAGTTCAAAGTGACAGATCGACAGGATTACGCGGCTTTACGCGCGCGGTCCGTGTCTTGCGTGATCTGAGTGGCGGCCGTCGGCGTGTCGCCCACGCCGATGCTAATGCGGCGCGGCTTCAGCTCTTCGGGAATCTCACGGACGATGTCGATCGAGAGGAGGCCATTCTCCAGTTTGGCTGCCTTGATCTTCATGTGGTCGGCAAGCTTGAACGTCTGCCTGAAACTGCGATAGGCGATGCCCTGGTGCAGCAGCTGGCGTCCGCTCTGATCATCAGCCTTCTGGCCTACCACGACCAGTTCGGGTCCATGCTGGGTCAGCTCAACCTCATCCTGGCTGAAGCCTGCGATGGCCATCGAGATACGGTAATCGTTCTCGTCGACCTTCTCGATGTTATAGGGCGGCCAGTCTGGACGCGTGCCGCTGTCGAGCATGTCGAAAAGCCGGTCGAAACCGACGGTGGTCCGATAGAGGGTATCAAAGGTTCTCATAGCCACATCCTCCTTGAAGCAACATGGGTACAAGGACGCCGCCCCGTGCGGCGCCGCCATTTTTTGCCGAGCCTTATGGCCTTAGCGGAAATCGAATTAGGAGGCGCCCCAAATGAGTTCAAGAGCATCTCGAATTTTTTTTAGTAGCATCCTCCCATCGACGGAAAGCGAAATCTGAGTTTCTCCAGGACCTTCCCTTCGAACAGTCGAACAGCCCCTTGAAGTACAGATCCGGCGGGAAGTTTTCGCGCGATCTGCGCGACCGCATCGTCTACTGCCCCGCCGTCCCGTTTCGTACTCAAATGCCGGCCAGCAAGGAACCGGGTAGCGGCCTTCCGATCCGTAAATCCACCCTGTCGGAGGGCGAAACGTCCCGGCACGTGCCGGGACGTTTCAGGCTCGCGGATCATTGCGGCCGCGGATCGGGCCTGTCGGGCTTGTCATGAGGGGCGTTGCTGCCTTCACGGCACGGGGTGCCGATGCCGCAGCATTTGCCGTTGTAGGTGACACCGGGCTTGGTCTTCTCGCATTCCCTCGGCGGTGCCGTCTGACACCCTGCCAGCACCGAAACCGCGATGGCGGCGAGAAATGCGTTTCTTGAAGTGATAAACATTGACGTTCTCCTTGATGGACCGTGTTTGCTACACACCGCTTGGTCGCGGGCGGCAGCGAAATGGTTCAAGGAAAATTGGAATCAGGCCGCGCCGAGGCGGACATCACCCTTCTCAACATGGTTGAGAAACCACGCATACGTCTGTTCCAATCCACCGCGAAGCGCGTAGCGCGGGCGCCATCCCGTTGCAAACAGCCGCGAAACATCCATCAACTTGCGCGGCGTGCCATCTGGCTTGGTCGTATCGAAGGCGATATCAGCCTCGACGCCGGCGACCGATGCGACGGTCTGGGCAAGCTCGGCAATGGTGACATCCTCGCCCGAACCGACATTGACGTGGCTGTCGCCGGCATAATTCTTCAACAGCCAGACCAAGGCATCGGCGGCGTCGTCGACATGCAGGAATTCACGCCGTGGCGTGCCCGAGCCCCAGACCTCGAGGCTGTTGCCGCCGCTCAGCGCCAGTGCATGCGCCTTTCGCATCAGGGCCGGCACGACATGGCTGGACTGGAGATCGAAATTGTCGCCAGGACCGTAAAGGTTGGACGGCATCGCCGAGATGTAGTCGACGCCATGCTGGCGCCGATAGGCCTGGCACAGTTTGAGCCCGGCGATCTTGGCGATCGCATACCATTCATTGGTGGGTTCGAGCGGACCGGTCAGCAGCGCGTCTTCCCTGATCGGCTGCGGCGCGAGCTTTGGATAGATGCAGGACGAGCCGAGAAACAAAAGCTTGCCGACCTCGCTGCGAAAGGCGCCGTCAATGACATTGCCCTGCATAACCAGGTTTTGCTGCAGGAAATCGACAGGGAACCGGTCATTGGCCAGGATACCGCCGACTTTGGCGGCCGCCATCACCACCGCATCCGGCCTGTGCTCGGCCATCCAGCGCCGCACCCCTGCCTGGTCGAGCAGGTCGAGCCTGTCGCGCGATACGGTGAGTATCTCGCAGTCCTCGCTCGCCAGCCGGCGCACGACGGCCGAACCGACCATGCCGCGATGCCCGGCGACGAAGACACGCTTGCCTTTCAGATCAAATGTCGCGTCCATGAACCTGCCTCACGCAGAACGGCTGTTCTGCCGCGTGCCGCCGGCGGTGCGCGCCAGATCGGCCTGCACCATTTCCGCCACCAGATCCCTGAAGCCGGTCGTGTGCGACCACCCCAGCCTGGCTTTGGCCTTGGCGGGGTCGCCGAGCAGCAGGTCGACCTCGGTCGGCCGGAAATAGCGCGGATCGATGCGCACCAGGACAGTGCCCGAACCGGCATCGACACCAACTTCATCGACACCCTCGCCTTGCCAGCGGATGGTGCGTCCGGTCTCGGCAAAAGCCAGTTCGACGAATTCGCGCACCGAATGCGCCTCACCGGTCGCCAGCACGAAATCGTCGGCTTCACTGTGCTGCAGAATGCGCCACATGCCCTCCACATAGTCGCGCGCATGGCCCCAGTCACGCTTGGCGTCGAGATTGCCGAGATAGAGCGTGGCCTGAAGGCCGTGATGGATCGAGGCGACGGCCCGCGTGATCTTGCGGGTGACGAAGGTTTCGCCGCGTGTCGGGCTTTCGTGGTTGAACAGGATTCCGTTGGCGGCGAACATGCCGTAAGCCTCGCGGTAGTTGACCGTGATCCAGTAGGCGTAAAGCTTGGCGGCGGCATAGGGCGAGCGCGGATGGAAGGGCGTCGCCTCGCTTTGCGGGACCTCGCGCGCCTTGCCGTAAAGCTCCGACGTCGATGCCTGATAGAAGCGCACCGACTTCTCCAGGCGCAGGATGCGGATCGCCTCGAGCAGCCTGAGTGTTCCCAGCGCATCGGCATTGCCGGTGTATTCCGGCGTCTCGAAACTCACCTGGACATGACTCTGGGCGCCGAGATTGTAGATCTCGCCGGGCTGTGTCTCCTGCACCAGGCGAATAAGGTTGGTCGCGTCGGTCAGGTCGCCATAATGCAGGAAGAAACGCGCACCGCGCTCGTGCGGATCGACATAGATGTCGTCAACGCGCTCGGTGTTGAACGAGGACGAGCGGCGTTTGACGCCATGGACAATATAGCCCTTCTGCAGAAGCAATTCTGCGAGATAGGCCCCGTCCTGCCCGGTTACACCGGTGATGAGCGCCACTTTTTCCGTCATTGCCGCTCCGTCCGCATCCAATCCCGGCAACCGAATACAGATTTGGCGCGAGAACGCAAATCCTCCATACGTGGGATAGGTTTCAGCCAGCGATTGTGTCGTTCTCAGGCACCTGCAACCGCGCAGAAATGCTTCATCCTGGCCAGCGCAAGCTCGGGATCGGCGAGCAACCCTGCCTGGTCGGCAAGGCGGAAGATGTCGGCATAGTGCAGGATGCCGCGCGCCGACTGCATGCCGCCGACCATGGCGAAATGGTCCTGATGGCCGTTGAGCCAGGCCATGAAGACGATGCCGGCCTTGTAATACTCCGTCGGCGCCTCGAAGATCTTGCGCGACAACGGCACTGTCGGCGCCATCAGCGCGTCATAGCCGGCGCGGTCGCCCTCAGCCAGTTTCGCCAGCGCCGCACTGGCGACCGGCGCGATGGCGTCGAAGATGCCGAGCAAGGCGTGCGAGTGCCGCTTCCCGTCGCCGGCAATCAGTACGGGATAGTTGAAATCGTCGCCAGTGAACATGACGACGCCTTCCGGCAGCCGGTTGCGCAAGGCAACTTCCTTGCCGGCATCGAGCAGCGATATCTTTATCCCCTCGACCTTATTAGCATGGCGCTCGATGATGGCGACGACGGTGTCGAGCGCGGCCTCGAAATTGCCGCTGCCCCAATAACCTTTCAGTGCCGGATCGAACATGTCGCCCAGCCAATGCAGGATGACCTTGCCGGATGCCTGGCTGAGGATGCGATCGTAGACGTGCACATAGTCATCTGAGCTCTTGGCCACGGCTGCCAGCGCCCGGCTTGCCATCATGATCGCCTTGCCGCCCTGCCCTTCTATGAAAGCGAACTGCTGCTCATAGGCGGCGGTCACCTCGTCGAGGGTTTTGGCAGCTCCCGGCGCCAGATGATCGGTGCCGGCGCCCGAGGCGAGGTCTGCGCCTTCGACGCTGCGCGCCTCGGCGATCGAGCGGCGGATCAATTCCTGCGCATTCGCCCAGTCGAAACCCATGCCGCGCTGGGAGGTGTCCATCGCCTCGGCGATGCGGAAGCCAAGCCGCCACAAATGATGCCGAAACGCCATCGTCTTGTCCCAATCGACCGCAGGCTTCGACCAGGGGTCGGTCATCGCGAAAGGATCGGCGACGACATGGGCCGCGGCATAGGCGATGCGCGGGAAAACCGCACCGATTACGGGCTCGACCGGACTGCCCGCCAGCTTGTAGCTGACGCGGCCGCCATTCTGCGTAGGCAGGGTGATATCCATGGCAACCTCCGTTTTCGGCATCCTATAAATGGAACGTTCCAATAAATCAAGAACCTTTATGATTGCGGCGATTGAACCGGTCCAAATGCCGAAGAAGGCTAAGAGTCCTTGCTAGGAACCACATTCATCACCTTATCGATCTCCGCAAGAATCCCGATTGACTCTCGGTTGGCAGAGTGATTAGAACGTTCCAATAGATTTGCCCATTTAAGCGGAGGAAACCACCGACATGGCCAGCCGGGCCAAGGCAACGATCCTGGACATCGCCCGCGAGGCTGGTGTGTCCAAATCGACGGTGTCGCTTGTGCTGCAAGGCTCAGGGCTGATCCGGCCTGAAACCGCGGTCAAGGTTCGCAAGGCGATCGAGGATGTCGGCTATGTCTACAACCGCGGCGCCGCCAATCTGCGCAAAGCCCATTCCAACGTCATCGGCATGGTCATCAACGATCTCACCAACCCCTTTTTCGCCGAACTGGCGGTCGGCATGGAGCGCGTCTTCCAGTCAGCCGGCATCGTGCCCTTCATCGCCAACACGGCGGAGAACCCGGTGCGCCAGGAAGAAGTGCTGAAGTCGCTGATGGAACAGGGCGTCGCAGGCCTGATCGTGTCACCGGCACGCGGCACCACGCCGGGCGCCTTCCGTCGCCTCGAGATGGCGGGCGTGCCGGTCGTCTTCGCCATGCGCCGCCTGCCGGACAGCCGCATCCCGGTGATCGCTCCTGACAACCATCGCGGCGCGTATCTCGCCGCCGCCCATCTGATCGGCAAGGGCCATCGCCGGCTGGCCTTCTTCGGCGGCACCTCCGACCTGGTCGTCTATCAGGAGCGCCTGGGCGGTTTTCGTGAAGCTTGCGAGACATTGGGCATGGCCAGACGCGACGTGCTTGTCGTCGAAGGCGAGACCAGCCGCAGGGGCGGGATCGCCTGCCTGGAAACCGCCCTTGCCATGGCCGAGCCGCCGACGGCGGCGCTGTGCTTCAACGACGCCGTCGCCTTCGGCGTCATGCTGGCGCTGCGCAAGCGCTGGCTGGAGCCCGGCGCGGATTTCGCCGTCGTCGGCTTCGACGACGTGGTCGAGGCCGAGCATTATATGCCGGCGCTGACCAGCGTCTCGGTGGACACACCCGGCCTCGGCGAACGCGCCGCCCACGTCATGCTGAAGATGATCCAGTCGCGCATCACGCATGCCGAGGACCATATCGGCGCCGTCAATCTAGTCGTCAGGGACAGCTGCGGTCCCGATCGCGGCGCCCAGGACACATCAGCAGGAATGGGAGACGCGGCATGAGCGTCAAATGGGGACTGATCGGCGCCAGCACGATCGCCAAACAGTTCATGATCAACGCCATCCGCGCGCAAGAGGGTGGCGAGATCGCGGCGGTGATGAGCTCCAGTCCGCAGCGCGCCAAGACTTATGCCGCGGAACAGAATATTCCGCTTGCCGTCTCGAGGCTGGACGACCTGCTCGGCGCCGAAATCGACGCCGTCTACATCTCGACCACCAATGAACTGCATCTCGAACAGGCATTGGCTGCGATCAAGGCGGGAAAGCATGTTCTGTGCGAAAAGCCGCTGGCGCTGAACAGCGCCGACGCGCGCACAATGGTCGCCGCCGCCAAGGAAGCCGGTGTCGTGCTTGGCACCAATCATCATCTGCGCAATGCCGGCGCCCACCGCGCCATGCGCGACGCCATATCAGCCGGCCATATCGGCAAGCCGATTGCCGCGCGCGTCTTCCATTCCGTCTATTTGCCGGAAAACCTGCAGGGCTGGCGCATTACCAAGCCTGAGTCCGGCGGCGGCGTGGTGCTCGACATCACCGTGCATGATGCCGACACGCTGCGCTTCGTGCTCGGCGACGACCCGGTCGAGATTTCGGCCTTCACCCAGTTGGCCGGCATGGCCAGCAGCGGGCTGGAAGACGGCGCCATGTGCATCTGGCGCTTCGGGTCGGGCATCATCGCCCAGTCGCATGAAGGCTTCACAACCAAGTTCGCCGATACCGGCTTTGAGGTGCATGGTTCCGAAGGTTCGCTGGTCGCAAAAAATGTGATGACGCAGAAGCCAGTCGGCTCGGTGCTGCTACGCACCGCCAAAGGCGAGGAAGAACTGAGCTTCGACCGAGAAGACCTCTACGCCAGGTCGCTGCGCCAGTTCCATGCCGCCATGCGTGGAGAAGGCCAGCCCTCCGCCACCGGCGAGGACGGCGTCTGGTCGCTGGCCTCAGCCGAAGCAGCGTTGCAGTCGGCAAAGTCCGGCAAGGCCGTCACTATCGATCCGAAAGGTGTCGTGTGAGCAAGCTCGTCTCCGCCGCTGAAGCAGCAAGCCTCATCAAGGACGGCATGACCGTCTCCGTCTCGTCGTCGAGCGGCCTTGGCTGCCCTGACGCCGTCCTGGCTGCCATCGGCGAGCGCTTCGACGCCGAAGGCCATCCGAAAGACATCACCACGCTGCATCCGATCGCCGCCGGCGACATGTATGGCATCAAGGGCATCGACCATCTGGCCAAGCCCGGCTTGTTGAAGCGCACGCTCTGCGGCTCCTATCCCTCAGGCCCCTCCTCGTCCGAGCCGCCGCAGATATGGAAGATGATCGGCGACAATTCGGTCGCCGCCTACAACGTGCCCTCCGGCATCCTTTTCGACATGCACCGCGAGGCCGCCGCCAAGCGGCCGGGCGTGCTGACCAAGGTCGGCCTCGACACTTTTGCCGACCCGCGCCACCAGGGCTGCGCCATGAATGAGGCTGCAAGCGAGCCGATCGTCTCGGTGCAGCAGTTCGACGGCGAGGAATGGCTCTATTTCCGCTCGATCGTGCCCAACGTTTCGATCATCCGCGCCACCACCGCCGACGAGCGCGGCAACCTCACTTACGAGCATGAAGGCGCCTATTTGGGCGGCCTCGAACAGGCGCTCGCCGCGCGCAACAATGGCGGCATCGTCATTGCGCAGGTCAAGCGCGTCGTCGAGAACGGCACGCTGAAGCCGCATGACGTGCGCGTGCCCGGCGTGCTGGTAGACCACATCGTGGTGGCGCCGAACCAGTTGCAGACGACGTTGACGCCTTACGACCCGGCGATTTCGGGCGAGATCTTCCGGCCGTTGTCCAGCTTCCGCAACGCTGAGATGAACGTCCAGAAAGTAATCGCGCGCCGCGTCGCCATGGAATTGCGCGACGGCATGGCGGTCAATATCGGCTTCGGCATCTCGGCAAACGTGCCGCGTATCCTTCTCGAGGAAGACCAGCACGGCAAAGTCACCTGGGTGATCGAGCAGGGCGCCGTCGGCGGCGTGCCGCTGCTCGACTTCAAGTTCGGCTGCGCTTCCAATGCCGAGGCGATCATGCCCTCGCCGCACCAGTTCATCTATTTCCAGGCCGGCGGCTTCGATGCCTCGCTGCTCTCCTTCTTGCAGATCGACCGCCATGGCTCCGTCAACGTGTCGAAACTCTCGGCCCGGCCACATGTCACCGCCGGGGCCGGCGGCTTTGTCGACATCACGGCACGGGCGAAAAAGATCGTCTTCTCCGGCTTCTTCAATGCCGGCGCAAAACTGTCGCTCGCCGATGGCGGCATTCGCATCGATGCAGAAGGCAAGGTGAAGAAGGTGGTCAACGAGGTCGAGCACATCTCCTTCTCCGGCAAGCGCGCCGTCGCACAAGGGCAGGACATCACCTACGTCACCGAGCGCTGCGTGATGAAGCTGACGCCGGACGGTCTGATGGTGACGGAACTGGCGCCTGGCATCGACCTCGAACGCGATGTGCTGGCGCAGTCCGAAACACCGCTCGGCGTCGCCAACGACCTCAAGGTGACACCGGCGGCGCTGTACCAGGATCGGCCGATCGGCCTGTCGCTGAATGGCGGCGCTTCTCTCGGAGGCGCGCATGGCTGAGCGCCTCGTCACCTTCGAGCAGGACGGCGCCATCGGTATCGTCACGCTGCGCCGGCCGGAGAAGTTCAACGCGCTGGACATTCCAATGCTGCGCGCGCTCGAGACAGCGCTCGACGAAGCCGAAATGGCTGAAGGCGTGCGCGTCGCGCTGATCCGCGGCGAAGGCAAGGGCTTTTGCGCCGGCGGCGATGTCGAGGCCTGGGGCGAGATGAGCGCTGCCGACTTTCAGGTGCAATGGGTGCGCTACGGCCACCGCGTCTTCGACCGACTGGCGCGGCTGCGGCAACCGACCATCGCGGTGCTTTCCGGCCATGCGTTGGGTGGCGGGCTGGAGCTGGCAGTCGCCTGCGACTTCCGTGTCGCCGAAACGCAGGTGAAGCTCGGCTTTCCCGAGACATCGATCGGCGTCGTCCCCGGCTGGTCCGGCACGCAGCGCGCCGTGCGCCGCTTCGGGGCGCAGATCGTGCGCCGCATGGCGCTCGGCGGCGAGGTCTTTGCCGCCCCCGACGCGCTCGCCCTCGGCATTGTCGATCGTGTGGTCGAGACCGGCCAGGCGCTGGCAGAGGCCAGGACTTGGGCCGAAAAAATCGCCGGGCGCGGGCCGCTCGCAACCGAAGCCGCCAAGCTGATGATCGCAGTCGCCGAAGGCGAGGAAAGTGCGGCCGCCACCGAGGCGCTCGCCAGCGGCTTCGTTGCGCTGACCGGCGACCTCAAAGCCGGCGTGAGCGCCTTCAAGGCCAAGCAGAGGCCGGCCTTTTCCAGATCTTAGAGAAAGCATGATGAACGCACCGCTCAACATTTCCATGCCGGCCGAGGCGTCCAAGGCGCCGAAGGTTTACAAGCTCCTGATCGACGGCAAGCATGTCGATGCCCGTGACGGCCGCACGATTGCGCGCAACAGCCCCGGCCATGGCTTCACCGTTTCGCGCTATGCGCAGGCCGGCGAGGCCGAGGTGGAGGCGGCCATGCAGGCCGCGCACAAGGCATTCGAGACCGGCCCGTGGCCGCGCACGAAGGCGGCCGAGCGCGCAGCCATCCTGCTCAAGACGGCCGACCTGATCGAGGCCCAGCTCGAAGACATCGCCCGACTCGATGCGCTGGAATCCGGCAAGCCGATCGCCCAGGCGCGCGGCGAGATCGGCGGCGCCATCGACATCTGGCGCTATGCCGCCTCGCTCGCCCGCACGCTGCACGGCGAAAGCTACGCCAATCTCGGCGACGCCATGCTGGGCGTGGTCCTGCGCGAGCCGATCGGCGTCGTCTCGATCATCACCCCGTGGAATTTCCCGTTCCTGATCGTCAGCCAGAAACTGCCCTTCGCGCTCGCCGCCGGCTGCACCGCGGTGGTCAAGCCGAGCGAAATGACCTCGGCCTCGACCTTCGTGCTCGGCGACATCCTGATGCAGGCCGGCCTGCCCGCGGGCGTCGTCAACATCCTGGCCGGCCTCGGCGCCGATGTCGGGGGGCCGATGGTCAGCCATCCGCTGGTCGAGATGGTGTCGTTCACCGGCTCTACCCGCGTCGGCAAGATGACCATGGCTTCCGCCGCGCAGTCGCTGAAGAAAGTCTCGATGGAGCTCGGCGGCAAGAACGGCCAGATCGTCTTCCCCGATGCCGATCTCGAGGCGGCCGCTGACGCAGCAGTGTTCGGCGGCTTCTTCAACGCCGGCGAATGCTGCAATGCCGGCAGTCGGCTGATCGTGCATGAAGCCATCGCCGACGATTTCCTCGCCACTGTCAAGGCCCTGACCGCCAAGGTAACGGTCGGCGACCCACTCGACGACCGAACCAAGGTTGGCGCGATGATTTCCGCCGACCATCTGACCAAGGTCGCAGATTACGTTGCGGCAGCAGCAAAAGACGGCAGCAATGTCTATAGCGGTGGCGGCCAATTGGCGTCCAATGCCGGCCAGTACCTCGATCCGACCATCATTCGCGGCGTTACCGAAGACATGGCTATTGCGCGCGAGGAAGTGTTTGGCCCGGTGCTCTCCGTGCTGACTTTTGGATCGATTGAAAAGGCGTTGCACATCGCCAACAACACGCCCTATGGTCTGTCGGCAGGGGTGTGGAGCGCCAGCATCGACACTTGTATGTCGGTGGCGCGTGGTGTGCGTTCGGGGACCGTTTGGGTGAACACATTCATGGAAGGCTTTCCCGAGCTGCCATTCGGGGGCTACAAGCAGTCCGGCATCGGACGCGAACTCGGCAAACGCGCTGTCGAGGATTATACCGAGGAAAAGACAATCCAGTTTCATCGCGGCCAGCGCACCGGTTGGTGGGTCGGCTGAGTTTGGAAGAACCCGGTGGGCTTCCACCGGTCGTGTAATGCAACAAGGGAGGTAGAACATGTTGCGCAAAATGCTTATCGGAACGGCTCTGGCGACGGCCTTTGCTTTCTCGGCCCATGCCGAGGACGTCAAGGAAGTGCAGATGCTGCATTGGTGGACGTCGGGCGGCGAAGCGGCTGCTCTCAACGTCCTCAAGGGCGACCTTGCCAAGGAAGGCTATGCCTGGAAGGACGTGCCGGTGGCCGGTGGTGGCGGCGACGCCGCCATGACTGCGCTGAAGGCGATGGTCGCGGCCGGCAATTACCCGACCGCGTCGCAGATGCTCGGCTACACCGTGCTCGACTATGCGGCGGCCGGCGTCATGGGCGACCTGACCGAGACGGCGAAGAAGGAAGGCTGGGACAAGTCGGTTCCGGCAGCCCTGCAGAAGTTCTCCGTCTATGACGGCAAGTGGGTCGCTGCTCCAGTCAACGTCCACTCCGTCAACTGGCTGTGGATCAACAAGGCGGTGATGGACAAGATCGGCGGCACCGAGCCAAAGACCTTCGACGACTTCGTCGCCCTGCTCGACAAAGCCAAGGCGGCTGGCGTTATTCCGCTCGCCCTTGGCGGCCAGAACTGGCAGGAAGCCACCATGTTCGACTCGGTTGTGCTGTCGACCGGCGGACCTGAGTTCTACAAGAAGGCCTTCAACGACCTCGACGACGAGTCCCTCAAGTCGGACACGATGAAGAAGTCGTTCGACAACCTCGCCAAGCTCGTCACCTATGTCGACCCGAACTTCTCGGGCCGCGACTGGAACCTTGCCACCGCCATGGTCATCAAGGGCGATGCCCTGGTGCAGGTGATGGGTGACTGGGCCAAGGGCGAGTTCAACGCCGCCAAGAAAACGCCGGGCACCGACTTCCTGTGCTATCGCTTCCCGGGCACGGAAGGCTCGGTGGTCTACAACTCCGACATGTTCGGCATGTTCAACGTTCCGGACGACCGCAAGGCCGCCCAGGTCGCGTTGGCCACCGCCACCCTGTCGAAGAGCTTCCAGTCGGCCTTCAACGTCGTCAAGGGTTCGGTTCCCGCCCGTACCGACGTTCCGGACACCGACTTCGACGCGTGCGGCAAGAAGGGCATCGCCGACCTGAAGGCTGCCAACGAAGGCGGCACACTGTTCGGCTCGCTTGCCCAGGGCTATGGCGCGCCTCCGGCGGTCGCCAATGCCTACAAGGACGTCGTTTCGAAGTTCGTCCACGGTCAGATCAAGACCTCGGACGAAGCCGTGACCGAACTGGTCAAGGCAATCGACGACGCCAAGTAAGCCCTGGCCAGCAAGACACCTTTCCCGCTTCGGCGGGGAAGGGTCGCCTCAGGATTGGCCGGCTGGCGCAATTCCAGGAAAAGTGTGAGCGGTTTTCCGGCCGGAATTGCGTAAAAGAAAGAGTTAGAGAGGTTCGCCGTTTCCGTGAAACGGTGAAACCCTCTTGAACACCATGCCGACCAGAGACCCGTATGCACGGGGCCGCCTTGCCTCCTGACGGCAGAGCACGGACGACCCTAACGGGAGGAGCCTCATGAGCAGTGTAGCGACGACCCAGATCAAGCTGACACCCGAGCGGTCTCGCCCCTCCGTGCGCGCGCGATTGCAGGACGCGCTGCCGAAGATCGTGCTGGCGCCGAGCTTCGCCATCACCATCGTCTTCGTCTATGGCTTTATCCTGTGGACTGTCTATCTGTCCTTCACCAATTCCAAGACCTTCCCGTCCTATGTCATTACCGGACCACGCGCGTATCTACGGCTGTGGGGCTGGACGTTCGACTCCGACCCGCCATCGAGCTGGTACACGTCGATCGTCAATATGGGCATTTTTGGCTTTCTCTACATCGCCATCTGCCTGGCGCTCGGCCTGTTCCTGGCCATCCTGCTCGACCAGAAGATTCGCGGCGAAGGCGTGTTGCGGCCGATCTATCTCTACCCGATGGCGCTGTCCTTCATCGTCACCGGCGTCGCCTGGAAATGGTTCCTCGACCCCGGCCTCGGTCTTGAGCAGACCTTGCATCAGTGGGGCTGGACGAGCTTCCATTTCGACTGGATCAAGAACAAGGATTTCGTCATCTACACGGTGGTCATTGCCGGCGTCTGGCAGGCCTCCGGCTTCATCATGGCGATGTTCCTGGCCGGCCTGCGTGGCATTGACGGCGAGATCATGAAGGCGGCGCAGATCGACGGTGCCACCACCTTTCAGCTCTACCGCCGCATCGTCATTCCGCTGCTGCGGCCAATCTTCCTGTCGGCCTTCATCGTGCTCGCGCACCTTGCCATCAAGTCCTACGATCTCGTGGTGGCGCTGACCAGCGGCGGCCCCGGTGGCTCGGCCTGGCTGCCGTCCAACTTCATGTATGAGTACACCTTCAAGCGCAACGAAATGGCCGTCGGCTCGGCCAGTGCCGTGATCATGCTGATGACCATCGTCGCCATCATCGTGCCCTATCTCTATTCCGAACTGCGGGAGAAGCCGCGATGAGCGCTGTCGCCACCCCTGCCCGCCCCGCTGCTTCCCAAAAGGCCTCCGGCGGCATGAGCACCAAGACCCTCAACCGCATCGTCATCTACGGGCTTCTGGCGCTGTTTGCGCTGTTTTATCTGATGCCGCTGTTCGTCATGCTGGTGACCTCGTTCAAGACCATGGACGAGATCCAGAACGGCAACATGCTGGCGTTGCCCACGGCGCCGACCTTCGACCCGTGGCTGAAGGCCTGGGGCGAGACCTGCGTCGGCCTCACCTGCGCCGGCATCAAGGGCTATTTCTGGAACTCGATCAAGATGGTGGTTCCAGCCGTACTGATCTCGACCATGCTCGGCGCGCTCAACGGCTACGTCTTGACCAAATGGCGTTTTCGCGGCGCCACGCTGGTGTTCGGGCTGATGCTGTTTGCCTGCTTCATTCCGTTCCAGTCGGTGCTGCTGCCGATGGCGACCATCCTCGGCAGCCTGGGACGTTTCGGCGTGAAGCTGCAGAATGCGACGGGTACGAGTTTCGGTCTCGGCAATCCGACGGTCAACCTGGTCTTCGTCCATGTCGTCTACGGCATCGGCTTCACTACACTGTTTTTCCGCAACTATTACGAGGCATTCCCGAACGAGCTGATCAAGGCCGCACAGGTCGACGGCGCCTCCTTCTTCCAGATCTTCCGCCGCATCATGCTGCCGAACTCGATGCCGATCTTCGTCGTCACCGTCATCTACCAGTTCACCAACATCTGGAACGACTTCCTGTTCGCTTCGGCTTACGCCGGCACAGGCGACTCCATGCCGATGACGGTGGCGCTCAACAACGTCGTCAACACCTCGACCGGCGTCGTCGAATACAACGTCAACATGGCGGCCGCGATGATCGCGGCTCTGCCCACCCTGATCGTCTATGTCGTCGCCGGCCGCTATTTCGTGCGCGGGCTGATGGCTGGCGCGGTCAAGGGCTGATCAATTCGGAAGGAACGACCATGGCTTTTCTGGAAATTGATGGGCTGAAGAAGCGCTTCGGGAATGTCGAGATCCTGAAGGGCATCGATGTCGAGCTCGAAAAGGGCGGCTTCCTGGTGCTGGTCGGCCCGTCCGGCTGCGGCAAGTCCACCTTGCTCAACACGATTGCCGGCCTGGAGCAGATCACCGAGGGCGAAATCCGCGTCGACGGCCGCGCCATCAACGATCTGCACCCATCCAAGCGCGACATCGCCATGGTGTTCCAGAGCTATGCGCTCTATCCGAACATGACGGTGGCCGGAAACATCTCCTTCGGCATGGAGATGCGCGGCGTGCCGGCCGACGAACGCCAAAAGGCGATCGACAAGGTGGCCAAGGTCCTGCAGATCGGCCACCTCCTGCAGCGCAAGCCGAGCCAGCTTTCCGGCGGCCAGCGCCAGCGCGTCGCCATGGGCCGGGCGCTGGTGCGCGACCCCAAGCTGTTCCTGTTCGACGAGCCTTTGTCCAACCTCGACGCCAAATTGCGCGTTGACATGCGCATCGAGATCAAGCGCCTGCATGCCACCACCGGCACAACCATCGTCTACGTCACCCACGACCAGATCGAGGCGATGACGCTGGCTACCAAGATCGCCGTCATGCGCGACGGCGAGGTGCAGCAGTTCGGCACCCCGGCCGAGATCTACAACAACCCGACCAATTTGTTCGTCGCCGACTTCATGGGTTCGCCAGCGATGAACCTGATCCCGGCGACCATTGCCACGTCGGGCAATGCGCTGTCCGTCGTGTTGGAGCGCGAGGCGCGCGAGCCGATCACGCTGCCGATGGCCAACGCGCCGGCGGGTCTTTCGGCATTCCAGGGCAAGCCGATCATCTTCGGCGTGCGCCCGGAAGCGCTGACCGATCCGGAAGGTGCGGAACGCAACGCCTCCAACATTGCCACTGCCGACCTGCACATCGAAGTGGTCGAGCCGGCAGGGTCCGACACGTTCGCGGTGACCAATCTCGGCGGCAAGGGCGTGGTGGCGCGGTTGCGGGCCGACGCCAACATCCAGCCGGGCACCAGCACGCCGCTCGCCTTCAACCTGACCAAGGCCGTGTTCTTCGATCCGGCGACCGAACACCGCATCCGCTGATCGAGATGGTCAGCCCCGATATCGTCATCATCGGCTCCGGCATCGGCGGCGCTACGATCGCTTCCGGCCTGGCCGGCAGCGGCGCCTCGGTCCTGATGCTGGAGCGCGGCGAGCCCTTGCCGGCAACGCCGCATGCCCGCGACACGCGCTCGATCTTCGTCGATGGCCACTACCGTCCGAAGGAGATGTGGCGCGAGCCCGGCGGCGGCGCCTTCAACCCCGGCAATTACTACTATGTCGGCGGCAATTCGAAATTCTACGGCGCGGTGCTGATCCGCTACCGCAAAGAGGATTTCGCCGCCATGGAGCACTTCGGTGGCGTCTCGCCGGCATGGCCGTTTTCCTACGATGAATTCGAGCCTTGGTATTCGAAAGCCGAGCAGCTGTTTCGCGTCCGCGGCTCGCTCGGCGAGGACCCGACCGAACCGTTCCACTCGATCCCCTATGCTTTCAAGCCGGTGCCCGACGAAGCGCCGATTGCGCGCGCCCGCGCCGAGCTGAAGGGACTGGGCCTGCACCCCGCCTCGCTGCCGCTCGGCGTCGACATCGACACCTGGCTGAAAGAGGGCAAGACCGGCTGGGACGCATTCCCCAACACCGCCCAGGGCAAGGTTGATGCGCAGACCGGACCGCTGACGGCTGCACTCAAGGACAGCAATATCCGGCTCGAAACCGGCTGCCATGTCGAATATCTCGAAGCGTCGTCCGACGGCAAAAGCATCGCTGCCGTTCACTACCGTCAGAATGGCGAGCTGAAGAAAGTCGCGCCGAAGCTGGTCATCCTGTCCGCCGGCGCGGTCAATTCCGCCGTCATCCTGCTGCGCTCGCCTTCACCAGATGGCAAAGGCCTCGCCAACCGCTCCGACCAGGTCGGCCGCAATTTCATGAACCATAATTCGAGCGCCATGCTGGCGATCGATCCGCGCCGCAGGAACGACAGCGTCTACCAGAAGACGCTGATGCTGAATGACTACTATCTCTCCGACGGCAAAGGCGGCAAGCCGCTCGGCAACGTCCAGCTGCTCGGCAAGATCGACGGCAACATGTTGAAGGCCAACGTCAAACACGTGCCGAAATTCGCGCTCGATTACATGGCCGGTCACGCTGTCGACTGGTATCTGATGTGCGAGGATCTACCCGATCCGGAAAGCCGCATCATGGTCGACGGCAAGGACATCGTCATGCAATGGCGGCGCTCCAACATGCAGTCGCTGGACGGGCTGACCAGGGTGATGCGTGAGAACTTCCGCGCCTGCGGTTATCCCATCGTGCTGTCGCGTCCCTTCGACAAGCGCACGCCCTCGCACCAGTGCGGCACGGTGAAAATGGGCGACCATCCGGCGACGTCGCCGCTCGACCCTTTCTGCCGCGCCTTCGACCACCCGAACCTGTTCGTTGTCGACGCCAGTTTTTTGCCGAACTCGGCCGCCGTGAATCCGGCGCTGTCGATTGCGGCACAGGCGCTGCGCGTGGCCGAGCATATTCGCCGAACGGACCTCGCGGCATGACCCGCCCCGCAGCAATCGTCACCGGCGGTGCGCGCGGCATTGGGCTCGCCTGCGCCGAGGCGCTGGCCGGGGACGGCTTCGACATTTTGATCGCCGACCTTGCCGAACAAGCGCCGGACGAACTGGCCGCCAACATCACCGCACGGGGTGCGGAGTTCGCCTATGTCCGTTGTGATATCGCCAACCTCGAGGATCACACGGCCCTCGTCGACGCCGCCATACGTGCCTTCAGCCGCATCGACTGCCTCGTCAACAATGCCGGCGTCGGCGCCGTGGTGCGCGGCGACCTGCTGGAACTGACGCCCGAAAACTTCGACCGTGCGCTCGGCATCAATCTGCGCGGCACCGTATTCCTTAGCCAGGCCGTCGCCAAGGCGATGCTGGCGGCTCCCAGCAATCATCCGCGCTCGATCATCACCATCACCTCGGTCAGCGCCGATATGGCCTCGCCGGAACGCCCCGACTACTGCATCTCGAAAGCCGGCCTTTCGATGTGGGTGAAGAACCTGGCGCTACGGCTTGCGCCGGAAAACATCGGCGTGTTCGAACTGCGGCCCGGCATCATTCGCACCGACATGACCGCGAGCGTATCAGCCAAATACGACGCGCTTATCGACAGCGGCCTGGTGCCGGCAAAACGCTGGGGCGAAGCATCGGACATCGGCGCCGTGGTGGCGACGCTTGCCGCCGGCAAGCTCGGCTTTTCCACAGGCTCGATTATCAATGTCGACGGCGCGCTCTCCGTGCCTCGACTGTAGGTGGATAGAGTTATGACCGACTACATCATCGTAGGTGCCGGCCCGGCCGGCTGCGTTCTGGCCAACCGGCTGAGCGAGGATCCAGCGAATTCCGTGCTGCTGCTCGAGGCCGGCGGCAAGGACTGGCACCCCTACATCCACATGCCGGCGGGCTTTGCCAAGATGACCAAGGGCATCGCTTCCTGGGGCTGGTCGACTGTGCCGCAGAGGCACATGCAGGACCGCGTCTTCTGGTATACGCAGGCGAAGGTGGTCGGCGGCGGCTCGTCCATCAATGCCCAGATATACACGCGCGGCAACGCTCGCGACTACGACGCATGGGAGAAGGAAGAGGGCCTCGCGGGCTGGGGCTATCGCGACGTGCTGCCCTATTTCAAGCGCGCCGAGAACAACCAGCGCTTCGCCAACGATTTTCACGGCGACCAGGGGCCGCTCGGCGTGTCGAACCCGATTTCGCCGCTGCCGATTTGCGAGGCCTATTTCCGCGCCGGCCAAGAGATGGGCATCCCCTTCAACCCGGATTTCAACGGCGCTAGCCAGGAAGGCGTCGGCTACTACCAGCTGACCCAGAAGGACGCCCGGCGCTCATCCGCTTCGGTCGCCTATTTGAAGCCCATCCGCGCCCGCAAGAACCTGACGGTCCGAACCGATGTGCTGGTCACCCGCATCGTCGTCGAGAAAGGCCGCGCCACCGGCGTCGAGATCGTTGACAAACCCGGCGGCGAGAAGACCATCATGCGCGCCGAGCGCGAAGTGATCGTCTCGTCCGGCGCCATCGGTTCGCCGAAGCTGTTGATGCAGTCGGGCATCGGCCCGGCTGATCACCTGAAATCGGTCGGCGTGACGCCGGTGCATGATCTGCCCGGTGTCGGCTCCAACATGCAGGACCATCTCGATTTGTTCGTCATCGCCGAATGCACCGGCGACCACACCTATGACAACTACGCCAAGCTGCACCGCACCGCGTGGGCCGGCTTGCAGTATCTGCTGCTGAAGAAAGGGCCGGTCGCCTCCAGCCTGTTCGAGACCGGCGGCTTCTGGTACGCCGATCCGACCGCCGCCTCGCCCGACATCCAGTTCCATCTGGGACTCGGCTCCGGCATCGAGGCCGGCGTCGAGAGGTTGAAGAACCCCGGCGTGACCTTGAACTCGGCCTTCCTGCGCCCGCGCTCGCGCGGCACGGTGCGGCTGAGCAGCGCCGACCCGGCCGACCACCCGCTGATCGATCCCAACTATTGGTCGGACCCTTATGACCGCGCCATGTCGATCAAGGGCCTCAGGCTTGCGCGCGAGATCATGCGGCAGAAGGCGCTTGCACCTTACGTGTTGCGCGAGGTGCTGCCCGGACGATCGCTCGCCAGCGATGACGAGCTGATCGACTATGCCTGCCGCACCGCCAAGACCGACCATCACCCCGTGGGCACCTGCCGCATGGGCCATGACGATATGGCGGTGGTCACACCGGACCTGCGCCTGCGCGGCATCGAGGGCCTGCGCGTCTGCGATGCCTCGGTGATGCCGCGCGTGCCTTCCTCCAACACCAATGCGCCGACCATCATGGTCGGCGAAAAAGGCGCGGACATCATCCTCGGCCGCGAGCCGCTTCCGCCGGCGGTGTTCTCCGGCAATCGGGCCGCATAGCCACTTAGGAGAACGAACCAATGATCAGACACTGCGTCTTCGTACGCTTCCGCAGCGATGTGCCCGCCACCGAGCGCACGGCAATCCACGCCGATCTCGAAGCACTGCGCTCCGTCGTCGACGGCATGGACACGGTCCATTTCAGCACCAATGTCAGCCCGGAGCCGTTCGCGCGCGGCTTCAGCCATGCCTTCACCATCGACTTCCGCGATGCCGCCGCCCGCGACGCCTATCTCGTGCATGAAGCGCATCAGCGCGCCGGCGCCCGATTGGTCGCAGCGCTCGAAGGCGGCACCGACGGGCTGATGGTGTTCGATCTCGACATTACGAAAAAGTGACCGCGCTTCTTTCGAAAGCCGGCTGACGCCTGTTCTCTTTTGCGCCCCAAGGAACATATCGTTCCCCGGGGGCGTTTAGGAGGAACGTCGTGGCTCTCACCGCGCAGCAGAAGAAACCGTCCTTGCCTCCTTCCTCGGCTGGACGCTCGACGCTTTTGATTTCTTCCTTCTGACGTTCCTGCTCACCGATATCGCAACCGAATTCAACACTGACGTCCCGGCAGTCTCCAAAGCGTTGTTCCTGACGCTGGCGACACGCTTCATCGGCGCCTTCTTCTTCGGCAGGCTGGCCGACAAATATGGCCGCAAGCCCATTCTGATGCTCAACATCGTCAGCTATTCGGTGATCGGCGCGCTGGCTGCCTTCTCGCCCAATCTCGTGGCTACGCGCTGGCGCTGTTTGCCGGCGTGGTCGCCGTCTGCATCATCGTCGTCATCCGCTTCAGTCCGGAACGGCGCGGACAGGTGATGACGGTGCTCTGCTGAAGTATCAGGCTCTCAGCCCAGTCTGAGGGCCACGACACCGGCGACGATGCTGAGCGCGGCGGCGCCGCGCCAGCCTGTCATCTTCTCGCCGAGCGCGAAAACCGAGATCATCATGGCAAACAGGATCGACGTCTCGCGCAACGACGCCACCGAGGCGATCGGCGCCTTGGTCATCGCCCACATGACGATCCAGTAGGCCGCGCCGCTAAGCACGCCGGTGAACAGGCCTGCCTTCCAGTCGCGCGCCAGCACGGGCAGCGCCTTGGGCCCGCGAAAGATGAGGCACAGCACCAGCGCCCACGTGGCATCGCAGATGAACAGCCATGCGGCATAGCTCGTTGCCGTTGCGGCCAGCCGCGCGCCGCTGCCGTCGGAGAGCGTGTAGCTGGATATGAAGATCGAAGTGCCGAGCGCAAAGCCGACCGCCCGCAGATTGATCCGCTCCAGATGCGCGCCGCCGCGAAACGACATCACCAACGTGCCGGCCGACAGCAGCAGGATGCCGAGGATGGCGAAAGGCGCCGGCATCTCCTGCACCACGACAACGCCGCCGAGGGCGGTCAAAAGCGGCGCCGTGCCGCGCGCCAGCGGATAGGTCTGGGCGAAATCGCCGGCCTTGTAGGCGCCGATGAGGAAGGTCCGGTAGCCCATGTGGAAAATCACCGAGGCGATGATGAAAGGCCACACTTCGGCCTTCGGAAACTCGACGAAGGGCAGCACGAAAAGCGCGGCAAACCCCATGCCCAGTGTCATCAGCGTGATCGACAGGAAGCGATCGAGATGGACCTTGACCAGCGCGTTCCAGATCGCGTGCATGGCGGCGGCGGCAAGCACCGCGAAGAAGACGAAAAGCGTCATCGAGGGCTCACCGATCTCCCGAGCTCAAAGGCGTTTCGAGATCGATATCGATCCGGACCGGAAAATGGTCTGAAGCGATCTCGCCTATATCGGCACTGACCGAGCGCACACGGTCGGCGAACATACCGCCGACGAAGCAATGGTCGAGCCGGCGTTTTGCCACTTTCCTGTCGATCGTTTTCACATGGGTGTGGTAATCGGCAGCCGGCTCGCTAGCGACGGCAGCGGCATCAACAAAGCCGTCGAGATAGGCCGCCCCGCGATGATAGGGCGTGCTGCCGACGATGCGGCTGTATTCGGCGCTGCCAGGCTCCATGTTGAAATCGCCCATCCAGATCGCCGCCGTCGGGTTCTCCGGCTCGGCCTCGCCGCTGGTCCAGTTGCGCGAAGGCTCATCGTCCGCGCCGCTCCACGGGCCGCCCTCGGACGGCGCGCGGCGATGCTCGGCCAAGAGATAGTCGATCTGCTCCAGACGCTCCTCCGCCGCGATATGGGCGAGATGCAGCGACAGGACCCTTACCGGTCCGGCCGGCGTGCGGATCATGCATTCGAGCGCGGCGTTGCGCGTGTTGAGCGGCCGCAGCGTGCGGCGCATGGGCAGCGCGTGCAGCCGCGACCAGGCGATCGGCAGCTTCGACAGCAGCATGGTGCCGAACTGGCGGCGGCGGTTGACGACCCGGCCGTCGCGCTGCTCACTGGCGTCCATGTCGAAGGCCGGGCCATAGACCCAGTAATAGCTAGGCAGCAGCTTGGACAGGACCTCCGGCTGGTCGTCCTCATTGGTGCGCTGCCAATGCCGCTCGACCTCCTGCAGCGCGATGATATCGGCGCCGTCGACCAGCTTGGTGCCGCGCGAAAGATCGTAACGGCCATCGCCGCCGAACCCGTACTGGATGTTGTAGCTGACCAGCTTCATTGCTTATCCGGCTCAATTTCGCTTTGGCAGTAGCGGTTCGGCAGATTGGTTGCAATGTACCGGCACGACGGCGGAACTGGGCCAGCGTCTATGATGTGGTCAGCGGCTGGAACCGGCCCGCCGGCGATGCCGCCAGTTCGGCCCAGTCGATCTCTTCCTCCAGCCGGTGGTAGGCTTCGTCGCCGATCGTGCCGTTGCTGCGCAACTCCTCGAGCGTGTCGCGCTGGCGGTTGATGGCATAGAGGCGCAGCCGGTCGTATTCGGTCGCCGCCTGAGCGTCCTCCGGGTTTTCCGCAATCAGGCGCTGCGCTTCATACTGTTCGCGCACGACGGCGGCGGCCGCAGATGTCTTGCGGCTCAGCACGTCCAGTGCTGCCTGCATGATGGCGACGCGCGCCTGCGCCACCTCATTGTCGACGGTTCTATCGGGGTCGAAGTTGATCCAGCGCAGCAGCGGCTTCAGCGTCATGCCTTGCAGCACCAGCGTGCCCAGCACCACCGCGAAGGCGGCAAGCACGATCGGGTCGCGGCCGGGAAAATCGGCCGGCAGCGCAATGGCCACCACCAGCGTCACCAACCCACGCATGCCGCACCAGCCCACAATGACGGCGCCGCCGAATGTCGGCAATTCCCGCCTTGCCTCTTGGCTGCCGAAGCGGGCAAGCCACCGGATGATCGCGACGTAACTCGCCACCCAGACAAGGCGCGCGACGATAACGACGACCAGCACCGTTGCGGCGAAAAGGAATGCTTCGCCTTGCCCGTCGCCGGCCAGCCTGCCAACGATCGTGCGTGCCTGCAGGCCCATCAGCACGAAAGCCAGCACGTTGAGCACGAACACGGCCGACTCCCAGACCGAATAGGTGCTGACGCGGCGTCTCGCCGACGACTGGCGCGGCGCCCTGCGCGCAATGGTCATGGCATAGACGACGATGGTGATGATGGCGGAAAGGCCGAGCCTGTCGGCGATGATCCACACGGCGAAGGTTCCGGCAAACTGCACCACCGTGCTGCTCGCCGCATCCTCGATGCGGCCGAGCGCCAGCAGCGAGACGCGGCCAAACAGATAGCCCGCGATCACACTGCCGATCGTTGCCAGCAGGATCACCGGAACGGCGTTGCTGAGCATGATCGTGCCAAGCGCGGCCGAAACCGCCAGCCGGTAGATCAGCAGCGCCGTGGCATCGTTGAGCAGGCTCTCGCCCTGCAGGATGGCGGTGATGCGGTGCGGTACCTTGAACTGGCTGAGCACGGCGGATGCGGCCACCGCATCCGGTGGCGCGACGATGGCGCCAAGCGCGATTGCCGCCGCGATCGGCAGGCCGGCCATCTTCCAGCCGACCAAGGCAACCACCACGGTGGTGAAGACCACGGCGCCCAGCGCGAGCAACGCGAGCGACAGCCGGTAGCGCTTGAGGTCGCGCAGCGACGTGTCATAGGCGGCGTCGAGAAGCACCGGCGCGATGAACAGGGCAAGCGCCAGCTCCGGATCGATCTCGATCGTCGGCGCACCGGGTACGAAGGCAATCGCGACGCCGGCCAGAGCCAGCAGGGACGGATAGGGAATTTCCAGCCGCCGCGACAGCGCCGTCAGCGCGACGGCAGCCAGAAGCAGGATGAGGGTAAGTTCGAATAGCGCCATGGCCCATCGTAGCGGCGAAGCGGCATCATGGGCAGTGGCTGGATGGCAAGATGCTGTTGATTATCCAGCACTCGGGGTCCGGCAATGATACGGCCGTTCATCGCGCCAGCTCGAATCGACCGCCTCGGTCGCGCCAAAATGCTGCTTGCTAGTGCAGCACCAGCATATCGCTTGATGAGAACGATATGTCGGCCTTCTCGCCGACCGCGGGCGGTGGCGTTGCCGGGCTGTTGAAGGTGTCGAGCGACACCGTGTTGCCGCCGATGCCGACGCGAACGCGAATGACCGAGCCGAGGAAGTGCACTTCGGAGATTTCGCCCGACAGGCTTGAATCGCGCCCGGGTTGGCGTCCGAGCGAAATCGCCTCCGGTCGCAGCGCCAGCGACAGCGTGTCACCGGACTTCGAGCCGTTGAGCTTGCCCATTAGCGAGACTTCCTGCGTGTTGACGCGCACCTTGCCGGACGCGGCATCGGTGACAGTGCCTTCGAGCACGTTCAGCGTGCCGACGAAATTGGCGACGAACTTGGTCGCCGGCCGGTTGTAGATCTCGAACGGCGTGCCGACCTGCTCGGCCTTGCCGCCATACATCACCGCGATGCGGTCGGAGATCGACAGCGCCTCTTCCTGGTCATGTGTGACGAAGATGGTGGTGATGCCGAGCTTCTTCTGGATCGAGCGGATTTCCTCGCGCAACGACACACGTACCTTGGCGTCGAGCGCCGACAGCGGCTCGTCGAGCAGAAGCAGCTTCGGCTTCGGCGCGATGGCACGCGCCAGCGCGATACGCTGCTGCTGGCCGCCCGAGAGCTGATAGGGATAGCGGTCCGCCATCTGCGGCAACTTGATGATGTCGAGCATCTCGGCGACCCGGGAATCGATCTCTGCCCTTGCCATGCCGGCGACCTTCAGGCCGAAGCCGATATTTTGCGCCACGGTCAGGTTCGGGAACAGCGCGTAAGCCTGGAACACCATACCGACATTGCGCTGGTTGGGCTTCAGCCTCGTGATGTCCTTGCCTGCGACGACGATCTTGCCCGCCGACGGCTCTTCGAAACCGGCGACCATGCGCAGCACGGTGGTCTTGCCGCAACCCGATGGCCCAAGGAAGGAAACGAACTCGCCCGGCTCGACATCAAGATTGAAATCTTCGACCACGGTGGTGGCGCCGAAGGATTTTCGCACATGCTGGATGGAGAGGAATGGTTCGGCCATGGCTTTTTCTTTCGATCAGTACTTTGTCGATCAGTTCGGGCGGTTCGCCGATCTCGGCGCGAAACGGGACAGGATCTGGATCAGCGACATACAGCCCCAGGTGATGGCGAAGGCGATGATGGCAAGCGCCGCCGGCTCATAGGCGCGGTTGGCGCCAACGTTTTGCAGATAGGGGCCGAAGGCGGGCCGGTTGAGCAAGCTGGCCATGGTGAATTCGCCAATGACGATGGCGAAGGTAAGGAAGGCGCCCGACAGCACGGCGATCAGCACATTGGGCAGGATCACACGACCAATGATCGTGCCCCAACCGGCGCCAAGGATCTGCGCCGCTTCGGTCAGCGTCCTGACGTCGATGGTGCGCAGTCCGGTATCGACCGCGCGATACATGTAGGGCAGCGCCAGCATTGCATAGCCGATGACCAGCAAGGCATTTGTGCCCATGTCGGTCGCCAGGAACGGCAGCGGCGAATTCGAACCGTACATCCTGATATAGCCGAAGACGATGACGATGGCGGGAATGACCAGCGGCAGCAGCGTGATGAACTCTACGATCGGCCGCAGTTGCGGCAGGCGCAGTCGAATCCAGTAGGCGGCGGGCACCACGATCAACACGCCCAGAATGATGGTGAAGATGGCGGCAAGCACTGAGTAGCCAAAGGTCGCCTGAAAACGAGGGTCGCCAAGCACGATCTGATAGGCGTCGAAGGAATAAGCGCCGCGCCGCATGCGCAAGGAAAATTCCACCGTCGCGATCAGCGGAATGAAGAAATAGGCCGCGCCCAGCCCGAAGACGACCCAGGCCCAGAATTTTCCGGACTTCATTTCAGCCACCTCTCCGAGCGCGTCCGGAACCAAATGTAGAAGACATTGGCCAGCCCGGTGATGACGATCATGCCGAAGGCGATCGCATAGCCGAGATGGGCATTGTGCAGCACGTCACCGCGTATCTGCGCATAGAGCAGGATCGGTACGATGTTGAGTGAAGAGCCGGTCAGCGCATAGGCGGTGGCGATGGCGCCGAAGGCATTGGCGAAGAGCAGGATGACCGTGCCGAGGAAACTCGGCCAGATCACCGGGATGACCACCATGCGCCAGTATTGCGTCTGGGTGGCGCCAAGCGTCGCCGCAGCCTCGCCCCACTCCTTCTTCAAGCCGTCAATCGCCGGCGTGATGATGACCACCATTAGGGGAATCTGGAAATAGACATAGGTCAGCGTCAGGCCCCAGAACGATAGGATGTTGAAGCCGTGCGCATAAATGTTGAGGCCGAACACGGTGTTGAGCAGCACCGTGGCGAGACCGAGGCGTCCGAGCGTGGCGATGAAGGCGAAGGCCAGCGGTACGCCGGCGAAATTGGAAGCCACGCCGGAGAATGTCAGCGTCGCCGAACGTATCCACTCCGGCAGGCCGCCGCGCACGATGGCGATGGCGATGCCGAGACCTGCGAAGGCGCCGATCAGCGACGAGGAAAGGCTGACCTTGAGCGAGATCCAGTAGGCGGCGACAATCGATGGCTGCGCCAGTGCTGCTATGTTTTCGAACGTGAATTCGCCGGCATCGTTCTGGAATGCACCCAGCATCAGATAGAGCGTGGGTAGGATCAGGAACATGATGGCGAAGATGAAGAATGGCGCAACGCCGAGCCATTGCGTCGGCAGTCGCATTGCACGCGCCTCACTGGGGGGCGCGGTCTTCCCGGCAACTGCGTGATCGGAAAGCGAGATATCTGTCATGCGCCGGCTACCGTCTCCGAGGAACACCGGGCGGCCGCGAGGCCGCCCGGTTGGTTTCAAGCCTTACTTGACGTTGGCGCCGACGACGGCATCCCAGTTCTTGGTGACGGCTTCCTTTGCCTTGCCCTGCTCGTCCAGCGTCGGGAACACCGCGGCAGCGTAAGCCTCGGCCGGCGGCAGCTTGGCCATCACGTCCGCCGGGAGCTTGCCGTTCTTGGCAAGATCGTTGAAGCGGATCGGGTGGCAATAGCCCTTCAGCCAGCCGATCTGGCCTTCGTCGGAGTAGAGATACTCCAGCCAGAGCTTGGCAGCGTTCGGATGCGGTGCGAAAGCACTGATCGCCTGCACATAGACGCCGGCAACCACACCGGTCTTGGGCACGACGACGTCGACGGGCGGATTGCCCTTCAGCGTGTCGCGACCGGCAAGTGCATTGTAATCCCAGGTCACCAGGATCGGCGTCTGGCCTTGTGCCAGGGTCGCCGGTTTGCCGATGACCGGCACGAAATTGCCGGCGGCGTTAAGCTTCTTGAAGAAGTCGAGACCAGCAGTGCCAGCAGCTTCGCCGGCAGCCGCACCACCGGAAATGCCGGCCGCGTAGACGGCCTGGATGGCCTGGTTCGAGGCGCGCGGGTCGCCGGCAAGCGCCACGGTGTTGGCGAATTCCGGCTTCAGCAGGTCAGCCCAGTCAGCAGGCGCTTCCTTGACGAGGTCCTTGTTCACCAGGAAGGATAGCACGCCATAGTAGTCGCCGGTCCAGTAACCATCGGCATCCTTGGCGCTGTCGGGGATCGAGTCCCAGGTCGACACTTTGTAGGGCTGGATCAGGCCGTCAGCCTTGGCGGTCGGGCCGAAGGACAGGCCAACGTCGATGACGTCGGGCGCCTGCGGGCCCTTGTTGTCCTTGTTGGCCTTGATCGCCTCGACCTCGTCGCCGGAGCCGGCATCGGGGTTGAGTTCGTTGATGGTGATCTCAGGATACTTTGCCTTGAAGCCGTCGATGACGGCGCCGTAGCCGCACCAGTCATGCGGCAGCGCGATTGTCGTGAGCTGGCCTTCCTTCTTCGCAGCGGCAACCAGTTCATCCATGGACTGGGCCGACGAGATAGCAGAGGTCGCCATGAGGGCGACGGCCGAAAGGGAAAGCACTTTCCCTGTGAACTTGAACATGTGTTCTCTCCGTTGAACTGGCGTCCTGGACGCCTGCGATGCGGTATCGGTTTCATATGACAGCCAGATGAAAGCTTTTTGAAACTGGCCCCCGGCGGTACGAAAAGTTAACTCTTTTTAACCGGCTGTAGCAATTAGCCTCGACTTAATTTCCCGGCTAATGGTTTATTGCCTTGCTTTTTGCCCCCTTGCCCTTCCTTTCCCTTCGTTTTTAGATCACGTCCGGCGCAGAAACCGCCTCAGACAGTGCCGGCGATAGTGTTCTCGAGCAGCGTCAGCGCTGCTTTCTTGGTCAGCTTGACCGGGTTGCCGCCGGCTGTCGGATCGACCACCGCCATGTCGGCGATCAGCCCCTTGCGCTTCTTGTCCATGTCGAGCCCCTTGATCAGATCGGGCAGCGCATGCGGCACCTTCAATTCCTTGCGCAGCTTGATGATCGCTTTGGCAAAGCCGTCGAAGCCACCCTTGATGCCGCAATAGGCAGCGAGCCGGGCAATCCGCTCCTCGATGGAGTCGCGATTGAAGGCCAAGACATAGGGCATGAACACCGCATTCGTCATGCCGTGATGGGTGTCGTAGAGCGCGCCGATCGGATGCGACAGCGAGTGGATGGCGCCAAGACCCTTCTGGAAGGCGGCAGCACCCATGGCGGCCGCACTCATCATGTGGGCGCGCGCGACAAGGTCCTTGCCGTTGGCGTAGGCCTTGGGCAGGTTCTCGAACACCAGGCGCACACCTTCGACGGCAATGCCGTCGGCCATCGGGTGATAGCCCGGCGCGCAATAGGCTTCGAGGCAATGTGCCAGCGCATCCATGCCGGTGCCGGCGGTGATGAAGCCGGGCATGCCGACCGACAGTTCCGGATCGGCAATAACGATTGCCGGCAAAAGCTTCGGATGGAAGATGACCTTCTTGGTGTGCGTCGCCTCATTGGTGATGACGCCGGCACGCCCGACTTCCGAGCCTGTGCCGGCAGTGGTCGGCACGGCGATGATCGGCGCGATGGCATCCGAATTGGCGCGCGTCCACCAGTCGCCGACATCCTCAAAGTCCCAGATCGGCCGCGTCTGGCCAGCCTGGAACGCGATCAGCTTGCCGAGATCGAGCGCTGAACCGCCGCCGAAGGCGATGACGCCGTCATGCTTGCCCTTCTTGAACACGGCGATGCCGGCGGTGAGGTTGGAATCGACCGGGTTCGGCTTCACCTCGGAGAACACGCCATAGGATACCTTGGCGTCGTCGAGGATTTTCAACGTCGAAGCGACGACCGGCAGTTTCGCCAACCCCGGATCGGTGACGAATAGCGGCCGCTTAATGCCGGTGGCAGCGAGCACCTCAGGCAGTTCCTTGATGCGCCCGGCGCCGAAGCGGACGGTGGTCGGGTAGTTCCATTTGGAGATCAGCTTGGACATGTCTTGTCTTTCAAAAAATCAGATGGCTTCGCGCAGATGGAAAGATTTCGGCCGGGTCAGATTGTCGTAGCCGAGCGCCGAAAGGGCGACGCCTTTGCCGGTGTCCTTGACGCCGGTCCAGACCAGCGCCGGATCGAGGTAGTCGCAGCGGTTCATGAACACGGTGCCGGTCTCGACGCGGTCGCCGATCGCCACCGCATGCTCGATATCGCCGGTCCAGATCGAAGCGGTCAGCCCGTAGGGGCTGTCGTTCATCAGCGCGATCGCCTCCTCGTCGTTGCGCACTTTCATGATGCCGACGATCGGGCCAAAACTTTCCTCGCGCATGACGCTCATCTGGTGGTCGACGCCGGTCAGCACTTCCGGCGCCAGATAGGGCGAGCCGGCCTTGTCGTTAGCCACCTTCATATTGATGTGTGCGATTGCACCCTTGCGCAGCGCCTCGGCCTTCTGCTCGCGGATCAGGTCGGCAAAGCGCGCCTGCGCCATCGGCCCCATTGTCGTCGCCTGTTCCAGCGGATTGCCGACCACATAATTCTTCGTCTCGGCGATGAAACCTTCGACGAACTGGTCGTAGACCTTCTCATGCACATAGACGCGCTCGATGCCGCAGCAGCACTGGCCGGAATTGTAGAAGGCGCCGTCGACCAGATTGGCCACCGCATGGTCGAGCTTGGCGTCGGGCAGCACATAGGCCGGATCCTTGCCGCCGAGTTCGAGCCCGAGCGTCATGAAGGTGCCGGCCGCCGCCTTCTCGATGGCGCGGCCGCCGCCGACCGAACCGGTGAAATTGACATGGTCGATCTTGCCCGAGCCGAGCAGCTTCTCAGTCTGGGCATGGTTCAGCACGACATTCTGGAACACGCCCTTGGGCAGCCCAACCTTGTCGAACGCCTGCTGGAACCGTTCGCCGACCAGCAGCGTCTGCGCCGCATGTTTGAGGATAACAGTATTGCCGGCCATCAGTGCCGGCACGATGGTGTTGACGGCGGTCAGATAGGGATAGTTCCACGGCGCGATCACCATGACGACGCCGAGCGGATCCTTCTTCACATAGCGTCGGAAGCCGTCCTTCGGGTTGGATGCCGGCACGGATTTCAGCGCGGCTTCAGCGATCTCGACCATGTAATTGGTGCGTTCCCTGACGCCGTCGAACTCGCCGCCATAGCGCACCGGTCGCCCCATCTGCCAGGCGATCTCCGGCACGATCTCGTCGGTCATCGCGACCAGCGCTTCGAGCATCGCCAGCATAAATTTGCCGCGCTCGACGATCGGCTTCAGCGCCCACTTCTCCTGCGCCGCTTTGGCGCGCTCGACCGCGGCATTGATCGCCTGGTCGGTCGCGATCGGTCGCTCGGCATAGATCGAACCATCGATGGGCGATTTGAGTTTTACGGTTTCCAAAGGATGCTCCAGTTTAGCAGGCTAGCGTACGCAGATGGCCGTTGCGGCCATAGCGAAGGATGGGCTCGTCACGCGTCACCAGAACCATGTCCAACGCTCTCGCACTTGCCATCAGTATCCGATCCATGGGATCACCATGAGGCGGACCGGGCAGGTTGGATGACGCAATCAGAATGGCTGGTGAGATAGCGCTGAGCTTTGCCGACATTCGGTCGATGAAACGCTCCACGAAGTCGAGTGGCGTCAATGGCAGATTGAGCCGGCCCTTGGCTACGCCGATTCCGATCTCCCATGCCGACATCGGCGAAAGATACAGACGGCCGTCATAGGCCGCTTCCGAAATCTCCCGGCTTGCGTGCGGATCGATCAGACTATCGTTGGCGACAAAGATCATCGCACATGTATCCAGAAGCAGGTTTGGCCCTTCGCTCATTTACTCACCGCAAGTTTGCCGTCACGCGCGTCAGCCTCACCGCCCAGATAGCCCCGGTCCCATGGCTCGTCATCGAAAGGTTTGGTGATATCAAATCCGGCTTCGATTGTTATCAGGCCCTTCATGAAACCAAAACCGGGGTGGCGATCCGCGCGCGCCTCCTTTGGCGCGGCAGGCACGCTACCACTGGGCGGCGCCGAAATCGGCACTTTGCGAACGCGGCGAAATACCAGTTTCCCACTCCCTATATTGACGGATTCGGTCTCGAACCCAGCCTCAAGCCACTCCCTTGTCATGGGATTGTTGCTCGGATTGTTGCTCCACCATGCAGGGTATTGCTTCGATGCGGGCAGCGGCAGATTGAGCACTCTCTCGATTTCGGCGAATGACATCGGGACGCGATCGACATTTTGGGCAATGAGAAAATCCTTGAGCGGCGCATATTTGGACATCGCAAACTCCTCAATGTAGCACTGCAGTTTACAGGTACCATATGGTACTAACTTCACCACATTGTCAACATTAAAGCTGTATAAAGTTTTAGTACCGCTCGAACCCTCTGTGCAGTTCCCAATCCGTAATGCGGCGGTCGTATTCGAACTGCTCCCACTTTGCGGTGTGGACATAATGTTCGAGCACATCGTCGCCGAGCGCCTGCTTCAGCATCTTCGACTTGGCCAGCGTCTCGGTGGCGTCACGCAGCGTTTTCGGGATCTCCGGCAGGCGCGAGGCCTGGTAGGCATCGCCGACGAACGGCTTCTGCAGTTCGAGCTTCTCATCGATGCCGGCAAGGCCGGCCGCGATCAGCGCTGCGAAAGCGAGATAGGGGTTCAGGTCGGCGCCGCCGATGCGGCATTCCATGCGGATGCCCTTGGTGCCCTCGCCGCACAGGCGGAAGCCGGCGGTGCGGTTGTCCTCGCTCCACATGATCTTGGTCGGTGCGAAGGTGCCGGCCTGGAAGCGCTTGTAGGAGTTGATGTAGGGCGCTAGGAACCAGGTAAACTCCTTGGCGTATTTGAGCTGCCCAGCCGCCCATTGCTGGCCAAGCGTGGACAAAGTCCAGTCCGCCTTCTTGTCGAAGAACAATGGCGTCTTGCCGTCGGCGCTCCACAGCGAATTGTGGATGTGGCTGGAATTACCGGCGAGCCCGTAATTGTATTTCGACATGAAGGAAATCGACTTGCCTTCGGACTCGGCAATCTCCTTGGCGCCGTTCTTCAGGATGACGTGGCGGTCGGCCATGTCGAGCGCTTCGGCATAGCGCACATTGATCTCTTCCTGGCCCGGGCCCCATTCGCCCTTGGAATTCTCGATCGGAATGCCGGCCGCTTCCATCTCGTTGCGAAGCCGGCGCATGACGCCTTCTTCCTTGGTGGTGATGCCGATCTGGTAGTCGCCAATATAGGGCGAAGCGGTATCGAGGCCCTGCCAGTGCTTCTTGCGGGCGGAATCATAGGTCTCGTTGAACAGATAGAATTCGAGCTCCGAGGCGAAGTAGCCGATATAGCCGCGTTCGGTGAGCCGCTTGACCTGCTTTTTCAGCATCGCGCGCGGCGAATGCGGCAGGTCGTCATGGGTGTGGTGGTCGAGCACGTCGCAGATCACCAGCGCCGTCTTTTCCAGCCACGGAATGCGCCGCAGCGTCGCCAGGTCCGGCTTCATGACGAAGTCGCCATAGCCTTTCGACCAGCTTGCCGCCTTGTAGCCCGGCACCGGCTCCATATCGATGTCGGCGGCGAGCAGATAGTTGCAGCCATGCGTCTCGTCATGAGCAGAATCCACAAAGTACTGCGCCAGGAAACGCTTTCCAGCCAGCCGCCCCTGCATGTCGACGATGCAGGCCAGCACCGTGTCGATCTCGCCATTGGAGACCGCTTTCTTCAACTGATCGAACGAGAAATTTCCGGCCATTCCTTTGGCACTCCAGTGCTTGGTCGTTGAGGACGAAACCATAGCCGGCTGCACGCCGGCCATGGCCATGATGGTGACGTCAGTGGCCGGTTTCGCCGACCGCCTGTTCGGCGGCCTTGATCGCTGCCTGACGCGCCGCGATGATGTCGCCCAGCGGCGGGCCCTGGAAGCGATTGCGCTCGAAGGCGAACCAGATAATCGCCGTCAGGATGAAGAAGCCGACGGTGATGTACAGCGCCCAGTCGTTCGGCGGCTGGATGCCGATGATGAAGATCAGGATCATCGACACGATCGAGAGAACGCCGAACAGCATGAAGATGCCACGGCCCAGGTTCCACGGTCCCATCTTGTCCCACTTCGGCGTGCCCCAGGCCAGCATGCCGAGCACGATCGGCACGGTGAAGGACAGGAACAGGAAGATGACGGTGCAGGACACGACGATGGTGTAGGCCGAAGTACCGGCGACCGAAACCAGCGTCGAACCCCAGACGAACAGCACCGACAGGACCGACGCCGTCCAGATCGCCGCCACCGGCGTGCGATAGGTCGGGCTGACCTTGGCCAGTGCCGACGAGCCCGGCAGGCCGCCGTCACGCGAGAAGGCAAAGATCATGCGCGAAGCCGAGGTGACGGTTGCGAGGCCGCACAACAGCTGGGCGATGAACACGACGAGGTAGACGAACTCCTTGAGGCCGGGACTGACGCGCTGGTCGAAGGCCCAGAAGAACACGTTCCAACCCTGCTTGGCGGCGTCGTCCATGTTGGGGATCATCAGTACGAAGGCGGCCAGGAACAAATAGCCGAAGACCGCCGACCAGATAACCGACATCACCATCGCACGCGGCACCGATGAGGCCGCCTTGATGGTTTCCTCGGAAGTGTGTGCCGAAGCATCGTAGCCGGTGATGGTGTAGATCGGCAGCAGAAGGCCGAGAGCGAACACCCAGGCGTTCGAGACGGACGGCCAGACGCTGGCGCCGGCCTCACCCGAGTAGTTGTGGAAGGTGAAGAGCCGGCTGAAATCCCAGGTCTCGGCGGAGAACAGGCAGACGACAGCAATCAGGATCGAGCCGAAGAAGATCAGGTAACCCGAAAAGTCGGTCAACTTCGCAGTCAGCTTGATGCCGAGATGGTTGATCAGCGCTTGGGCGCCGGTGATGATGACCAGGAAGATCATCTGATTGGTCAGCGTACCCTCGATGCCGAGCGTCGGCCCGAAGGCGCCGATGAAGAACGTCCAGGTGCCGACATTGATGGCGCCGAGCACGGTGATCAGGCCGAGCAGGTTGAGCCAGGCCGTCACCCAGCCGGTGCCGCGATTGCCGAGGATCGAACCCCAGTGATAGAGGCCGCCGGCCGTCGGATAGGCCGAGCTGATCTGCGACATGGCGACCGCGAAGGTAAGCGAGACGAAGCAGCCGACCAGCCAGCCGATGCCGATGCCGATACCGCCGGCGCCCGACGTTGCCTGCGCCAGCGAATTGATGCCGCCCGACAGGATGCAGATGATGGAGAAGGAAACGGCGAAGTTGGAGAAGCGGCTTAGCCGCCGCTCAAGTTCCTGGGCGTAGCCCATGGAATGGAGGTGCTTTACGTCTTCCGCCTTGTCTGTGTCTGAATAACCCGGTGCTGCCATTGTAGTCCCCTTTGCATTCTTAGCTGGCCGGCCCTGCCCCGGTCGGCTTGCGCCGGCCGGAGCATCTAGTCTTTGCTGTTAGCCTGCCGTCTGGCCGACGGCTGCTTCCGCGGCCGCGATCTCGGAAGCGCGGCGAGCAATGTCGGCGCCGATCGGCGGGCCTTTGAAGCGGCGAGATTCGATGCCGAACCACAGAACCACCAGCAGAACGATCAGGCCGATGGCATAGTTGATCAGGATGTCGAAGGGCGGCTGGATGCCGGCATACATCAGCACCAGAACGCCAAGCACCGTGATGACGGCGAACGGCTTGGACCAGATGCCGAGGCGGAACGGGCCGAATTCGGTCCAGCTCTTGCCCTCGGCAAGCAGGCCGGCGGCCACGGGCATGGCGTAGGACACGTAGAGGAACAATGCACAGCCGGCCGCCAGTGCGGCAAAAGCCGGCGAGTACAATGTCGCTGCGACTGCGAGCACCGCTCCGAGCCAGATCGCCGCCACGGGCGTGCGCCATGTCGGGCTGACGGTTTTCCACACCGACGAACCGGGCAGGCCGCCGTCACGCGCGAAGGCAAAGATCATGCGCGAGGTCGACGTCAGTCCGGCGAGCGCGCAGATGAAGTTCGCCAGCACGATCGCGATGGCAATGATGCTCTTCAGCAGGAATGGCGCCGGCAGATTGTTGAAGAGATTGAACCAGGCATTGGCGCCATCCTTGGCCGTCGCTGCCAGATCGGGGCTGGCCAGTACGAACGAAACGGCCATGACGAAGCCGAACACCAGCGACCACAGAACCGAATGGATCATGCCGCGCGGCACCGCCACGCGGGCATTGTGGGTCTCTTCGGACGTGTGGGCCGAAGCGTCGAAGCCGGTGATGGTGTAGAGTGGGTAGAGCAGGCCGATCAGGAAGGCGACGAGTGCCGTCCGTGCGGTCGGAACGTAGCCTGCGCCTGGATCACCGGTGTTGTTGACGAAGGTGGTGAGCCGCGAGAAATCCCAGCTTGCGCCCCAGATCAGGAACATCGCGGTCAACACGACGGCGACGACCAGAATGAGGTAGCCCGAGAAATCCGTCAGCATGGTGGTGAGCCTGATACCGAAATGGTTGATCAGCGCCTGCGCGACCGTGATGATCACAACGCCGATCACCTGCTCCTGATAGCCCCACGCGGAGACGTCGTTACCGAACACGCCGGACCAGACAAGGTCCTTGAACAGCGCGTAGACGCCGACATTGACCGAGGCGACGACGAAGACCAGGCCGAGCAAGTTGATCCAGGCCGTGGCCCAGCCCCAGCCGCGCCCGCCGAGAATTGACGACCAGTGGTAGAGACCGCCGGCCGTCGGATAGGCCGAGCCGATCTGGCCAAGGGACGCGGCAACGACAAGTGCAAAGACGCCGCCGATGACCCAGCCGACAGTCGCCTCGAAGCCGCTGCCGGTCGCCATGGCCAGCGGGAAGGACGTGATGCCGCCCGCCAGAATGCAAATGATCGAAAAGGAAATAGCGAAGTTCGAGAAGCCGCTCATGCGGCGAGCCAACTCCTGGGCATAGCCCATGCTATGGAGGGTTTTTACATCCTCCGATCTTTCAGCGTCTGATTTGTCCGGTCCTGCCATTTTCGTCCCCTGTTTTTCTAGCTGGCCGATTGAACTGACTTTCCCACTGCGTGTCGCCGGGAACCCTTGGCCTCCTCGGGTTCCAGGTCAGAAAAAATGCCTGTGAGCAGATCCGCCCATTTCCGCTGCCCGGTCTCGCCGGAGATCTCGTCGTTGCGGATTTCGATCATTGCGCAGGCAAGGCCGCGCGAGCGTGCATGGCGCTCCAAAGTGAAATAGACGCGGTCGGCCGGCGAATAGGGCTCGTTGATGCCGACACTGACGCCGGAGAGCCGCTGCAGCGCCGCTATGAGCGGCGACGCCAGCCGGCGGTCGTCATCGTGGATGATGCCGATATGCCAGGGCCGGTTCTTGCCCTTGTAGACCGGGGTGAAGGAATGCACCGACACCAGCCGGGTCTCCTGCCCACGCGCCTGCCGGTCGTCGATGATCGATGCGATCGTGTCGTGGAACGGCCGCCACGACAAAGCGATGCGCTCGGCGCGCTCACTGTCCGACAGGCCGGCATTGCCCGGAATGGCCGTCGTCTCGCTGACCGGCGGCACCAGGTCCGGTGCGTCGAGCGGACGGTTGCAGTCGATGATCAGGCGCGAGATGCGGGTTTCGATGAGCGTCGCATCGAGGGCGGTCGCGATGCGGCGGGCCACCGGCAGCGCGCCGGGGTCCCAGGCGATGTGGCGGGAGAGATCTTCGGCCGGCAGGCCAAGCGTGCCGAATTCGGATGGCAGGAAGTTGGAAGCGTGGTCGCAGGTCAGCACGAAAGGGCTGGACCCGCCGGGGTTCGTCACCCCTACGGTATCAGACGATGCAAGGCTGGCGGGCCGTGCTCTCTCCATAGTCTGCCGTCCCCTGGGGAGCGCTGTATCTTATGTTACGTATTTTGCGTCATTGCGTCCCTGTGGATGATTTCATACAGTTTGTCCGGCTTTGTCAAACGCGATTTCGGGGAAGCGGTCTGGACGGGCTCAGGGGTGGGGAAAACGATGATTTCCAGCATTGCCGAACTGATTTCGGACCGCATCGGCACGATGCCGGCCGGCGAGCGCCGCGCCGCGCAAACGCTGATTGCCAACTATCCGCTGATCGGGCTGAAGACGGTCGCCGAGTTCTCGACCGCCGCCGGCGTATCGTCGCCGACCATCCTGCGCTTTGTCTCCAGGCTGGGGTTCCAGAACTATCCCGAATTCCAGTCGGCGCTGCAGGACGAACTGGCGGCGCAATTGCAGTCGCCGGCATCGCGCACGCTCAATCCGGCCTCACCGGGCAGCAGTGCCGTGTCGCCAATGCTGGAGGCGACGCTGGACAATATGCGCGAGACCTTCAGGCATCTGTCCGACAGGCAGCTTGCCGACATCGCCGAAAGGCTCGCCGAACGGCGCGGCAAGACATTCCTGATCGGCGGCCGCTTCACCGATCCGTTGGCGCGCTACATGGCCGCCCACCTCGCCATCATCCAGCCCGACGTTTATCACCTCGCCGGTCAGGAGAGCATCTGGCGCGACCGGCTGATTGACATGGGCAAGCGCGACGTGCTGGTGATCTTCGACATCAGGCGCTACCAGGACAGTCTGGTACGCTTTGCCGAGACCGCGCATCAGCGCGGCGTACAGATCGTGCTGTTCACCGACCAGTGGCTATCGCCGATCGCCCGCTTCGCCCGCCATGTCATTGCAGGACGCACCGCCGTGCCTTCGGCGTGGGACTCTTCCGCCGCTCTGTTCGTTGTCGCCGAGACGCTGATCGGCGCTGTCACCAGGCAGCTCGAGGCCGACAGCGCCAAGCGCATCCGCGACCTGGAAAGCCTGCGCTGACACGCTCAATCCCGGCCGCAGGTGCGCAAAATTACGCAGATTTAATGTGCATGGAAGCGGCAGAATTGCCATAAAGCCATGATATTGCGGCGGCTTCGCACATACCGGGTGCGTCGCTGCGCGTTTTTTTGCTTGGTGAAACCGGTAGACGTTTTGCCAACCGGAGTGTCGATGGTCGCCTGGAAACAGATCGTTTTTGCGCTTGTGATCCTGGTCGCGGCTGTCCTCGCCTGGGCGCGATTCTTCCCGGGCGCGCCGGAGGTTCTGGCACGCTGGGGTATCGACTGGACCTATGCTTCGGCGCCCGCCACAACCGGTGCGGTCGACACGACAAAACAGGCAGGCGGTCGCAACGCTGCCGGCCGCCCGGCAAATGTCGTCGCCTTGCCTGCGGCCACCGCCACCATCAACGATCGCCTGCAGGCGATCGGCACCGGCCGCGCCAATGCCTCGGTGACGGTCAACCCGTACAGCTCCGGCCGGCTGGTTGAATTCCTCGTCCAGTCCGGTACCCGCGTCGACAAGGGGCAGATCATCGCTGTTCTCGATTCCGAGACCGAGGTGATCTCGCAGGATCGTGCCAAGCTCGCCTTGCAGGATGCCCAGGACAAGCTCGAGCGGGTGAAATCATTGAGGGCCTCCAACGCCGCGACCCCGGTCGCCGTCGCCGATGCCCAAGTGGTGCTGGCCGGCGCCAAACTGGCGCTGCAGGATGCCGAACTCGCCTTGCAGCGTCGTTCGATCGTCGCCCCTATCGCCGGCACGGTCGGCATCCTGCCGATATCGGCCGGCAATTACGTCACCAGCCAGTCGGCGATCGCCACGCTTGACGACCGCTCCTCCATCCTGGTCGATTTCTTGGTGCCCGAGCGCTTCGCCGCCGCCGTCAAGGTCGGCGCGCAACTGTCGGCGACGCCGATCGCCAATCCGAGCAAGGCCTATACCGGCACTGTGTCGGCCATCGACAACCACATCGACGAAAAGAGCCGCACTCTGCTGGTCAAGGCTGCAATCGCCAATCCAGCGGATTCGCTGCGCGCCGGCATGTCGTTCGGCATCACCATGCGCTTCCCCGGCGACACCTACCCGGCCGTCAGCCCGCTGGCAATCCTGTGGGGTTCCGACGGCGCCTATGTCTGGCAGGTCGAGGACGGCAAGGCCAGGCGCGTTCCCGTGCGCATCATCCAGCGCAACACCGAGACGGTGCTGATCGACGCCGAGATCGAGGATGGCGACATGGTGGTGACCGAAGGCACCCAGAGCGTCAGCGAAGGCGGCGCGGTCCGCATCGCCGGCCAGGACAAGCGCGCCGCGGACGCCGCCGAAGGCTCATGACCGCGCCTGTCAGCACCGCCAGCGAAACCGGCTTCACCGCTCTCTTCATCCGCAGGCCGGTCATGGCCTTCGTGCTGAACACGCTGATCGCAGTGGCCGGCCTTGCCGCCTTCTATGGCGTCGAAATCCGCGAACTGCCCGACGTCGACCGCGCCGTGGTCACCGTGTCGACGGCCTTCGAGGGTGCCGCCGCCGAAACCGTCGACCGTGAACTGACCGACACCATCGAGGGCGCGGTCGCCCGCGTCTCCGGCGTCAAGTCGATCTCGTCGACCTCTTCCTTCGGCCAGAGCCGCGTCACCATCGAGTTCAACGACGGCGTCGATTTGAACGTCGCCGCCTCCGACGTGCGCGACGCGGTCGGCCGTGTCGCCAACATGATACCGGAGACCGCCGACCCGCCGCGCATCGTCAAGGCCGATGCCAATTCCGATGCCGTGATGCGACTGGCCGTCACCTCCGACACCATGTCGGTGCAGGACATGACGGTGATCGTCCAGGACCAGATCGAGGACGAACTGGCCGCCGTGCCCGGCGTCGCCGACGTTCAGGTCTATGGCGACCGCGACAAGATCTTCCGCATCGATGTCGACCAGAACAAGCTCGCCAGCCTCGGCTTCACTGTCGCCGATCTGAGGGCAGCGCTTGCCTCGGTCGCTTTCGATTCACCAGCCGGTTCGATCACCACCACCAACCAGGATCTCATCGTCCGCACCACGGCCGATGTGACGACGCCGGAAGAATTCGAAAACATCATCATCGGCGGCACGACGCGCATCCGCGACGTCGCCACCGTCACGCTCGGTCCCGACATCGGCCAGACCTCGTTGCGCTCCGACGGCAAGACCGGCATTGGCCTTGGCATCATCCGTCAGGCGGAATCGAACACGCTGGATATTTCCACCGGAGTGAAAGCAGCCGTCGCCAAGCTGCAGGAAAACCTGCCCAAGGGCATGTCGATCAAGATCACCAGCGACGACGCAGTCTTCGTCAACGGCGCCGTGCACGAGGTCGAGATCGCGCTCGGCCTGTCGATCTCCATGGTGCTGATCGTCATCTACATCTTCCTGCTCGACTGGCGCGCGACGCTGATCCCTGGTCTGTCAATGCCGGTCGCCATGATCGGCACCATCGCCGCCATCTATCTCGCAGGCTTCTCCATCAACATTCTGACGCTTCTGGCGCTGGTGCTGGCGACCGGCCTTGTCGTCGACGACGCCATCGTCGTTTTGGAAAACATCGTGCGACGGCGCAACGAAGGCATGGGGCCTCGTGCCGCCGCCGTGCTCGGCGCCCAAGAAGTGTTCTTCGCAGTCATCGCCACGACGCTGACGCTCGTTGCCGTTTTCGTGCCGATCTCCTTCCTGCCGGGACAGACCGGCGGCCTGTTTCGCGAATTCGGCTTCGTCCTCGCCATGTCGGTGCTGCTCTCCTGCGTGGTGGCGCTGACGCTGTGCCCGATGCTGGCCTCGCGCATGTTGACCGGCGCATCGCTCCACCATGAAGGCGGTCACGGCATTGGCGCGCGCGTCGGTGGCGCGCTGAACGCGGCCTACAAGCGCGCCTTGCATGCCTGCCTCGGCGCGCCGTGGATCGTGCTGCTGGTTGCGGTGCTGTTTGCGGGCGTCGCCTTCAGCCTGTTCGGCACCATCCGCCAGGAACTGACGCCGAGCGAGGACCGCGCCGTCGTGCTGTTGCGCATCAACGCGCCGCAAGGCGTCAGCCTCGATTACACCACGCAGCAGATGCAGAAGATCGAGCGGCTGATCCAGCCGCTGCGCGATTCCGGCGAGATCGTCTCGACCTTCGAAAACGCCGGCCAGAACGGCGCCTACAATTCCGGCTTCATGGTGATGACGCTGGCGCCGTGGGACGAGCGCACGCGCAGCCAGCAGGAGATCATGGCGCAGATAAGCCAGCTGACCCGGCAGGTGCCATCCGTGCGCATCTTCCCGGTGCAGGCCAATAGCCTCGGCATTCGCGGCGCCGGCAACGGCCTGCAATTCGCGCTGGTCGGCAACGACCGCAAGGCGCTCGGCGACGCGGCGGTGAAGATCATCGCCCGGATGCAGGCCGATCCGCGCTTCCAGACGCCGCGGCTTTCCATCGACCCGACGCAGCCGCAGCTGGCGGTGGCGATCGACCGCGAGCGCGCCTCCGATCTCGGCATCGACATATCGGGTCTCGCCAACACCTTGCAGGCCATGCTCGACGGCAACGATGTCGTCGATGTCTACATCGCCGACCGCAGCTATGGCGTGAAGCTGGTCTCGACCACCAACCCGATCAATGATCCGACCGATCTGGAAAACATCTTCCTGAAGACCGCCGACGGCCGCTTCGTGCCAATGTCGACCATCGCCACGCTGACCGAGCGCGCCGTGCCGCCGTCGCTGACCCGCGAACAGCAGCAGCCTTCGGTGGCGATCACCTCGAACCTGAACGGCAATTTCGCACTGGGTGACGCGCTCGGCGTTGCCGAGCAGATCGCCGCCCCGCTGCTGCCGCCGGGCAGCCGCGTCCTGCCGCTGGCCGAAGCCGCGACGCTCGGCGAGACCAACAGCGCCATGATCACCATTTTCGGCTTCGCGCTGGTCATCATCCTCCTGGTGCTCGCCGCCCAGTTCGAAAGCTTCGTCAGCGCCGTCATCATCATGGCGACGGTCCCCCTTGGCCTTGCCTGCGCAATCTTTGCGCTGCTTTTGTCAGGCACCAGCCTCAATGCCTACAGCCAGATCGGCCTCGTGCTTCTGGTCGGCGTCATGGCCAAGAACGGCATCCTCATCGTCGAATTCGCCAACCAGCTGCGCGACCGCGGCCTCGGCGTGCGCGAGGCGATCGAGCAGGCCTCGATCATCCGCCTGCGGCCGGTGATGATGACGATGATCTGCACCATCCTCGGCGGGGTCCCGCTGGTGCTGGCCGCCGGCGCCGGTGCCGAAGCGCGCATCGCGCTCGGCTGGGTCATCGTCGGCGGGCTGGGTCTCGCCACCGTCTCGACGCTGTTCCTGACCCCGGTCGCCTACCTCCTGCTCGGCCGCTTCGTCACGCCGAAGGCGCATGAGGAAGCGAGGCTGAAGCGGGAGCTTGAGGAAGCGGCGTACGCCAATGTCGAGCCGGCGGAGTAGCTCCGCTTACCCTCCCCCTTGTGGGGAGGGTCGGACCGCAGGTCCGGGGTGGGGGTGCAGCGCCAACTAACGTCGGTCCAGCGCTCCCGCGAATAACAGAGGTAGGAGCCAAGACCCCCACCCCGACGAAAGAGCAAAATTGCTCTTCGTCGACCCTCCCCACAAGGGGGAGGGTAGAAAGTCACGGCCTGATAAACACCTTCCCGTTCGGCTTGGCCAGCTCCGCCGGGGCCTTCGCCATCGCCTCATCCAGCGGTAGCACCGCCGTCACGTCGGTTGACCAGCGCCCATCCGAAAAGCGCTTCTGTGCTTCCATGATCGCCGGGCCGCGCTTGTCGCGGAACTGGCGCATCCATTCGACCAGCCAGAAGCCTTCAATGTGCTTGTGTTGGAAGATCATCTGGCCGGGCTCACGGATGACAGTGGTGTCCGGATCGAGCCGTCCATAGATGATCCAGCGCGAGCGCTTCGGCATGGCGTCGAAGATCGCCGAGGCCAGCGGCCCGGTCACGGCATCGAGGAAGATGCGCGGCTGCTCGGCCTTGACCACATCGCGTAGTGCTGCCTTGAAATCCGGCGCCTTCTCGTTGAGCACATGGGCAGCCCCGATCTCCTTCAACAGCGGAATCTGCTCGTCGCGGCGCACGGTGACGATCGGCCGGAACCCAGCCTCCTTGGCGAGACCCGCGATCAGCTTGCAAAGCTGGCTGGCGCCGGCGGTCATGATGAAGGCTTTTTCGCCCGTCTGCTTGACGATGTCGAACATGGCGAGCGCCGTGAGCGGGTTGACGATCATCGCCGCGCCATCCTCGTCGCGGACCGTGTCGAGCAGCGGAATGCAGCCGGCAGCTTCGGCAACTGCATAGTCCGCCCACGCGCCCCAATTGGTGACGCCGGTGGTGAAGGCGATGCGCTTGCCGATCAGGCTTTTCGCATAGGGCTCGTCGCCGCTGGCAACGACCGTGCCGACACCCTCGAAGCCGGCCGGCTGGCCCTTGGCGCGCGGCTGACCGTACTGGCCCTTGATGAACATGACGTCGGACGGGTTGATCGAGGCGAGGCTGACCTTGATCAGCACCTGGCTCGGTCCGGGCGTCGGCACGCCGATGCTGCCCAGCGTGAGATACGGCTCCATCGCCTCCAGCACGCTGCCGGAGGGCGTCCTGGTGTAGCCGTCGCCGATCAGCAGCAGTGCTCTCATGTCTGAAGGTATCGCCATGGCGGGGCTCCTTAACGTTTGAGGATGAGCTTGCCGGATGCGCCACGGCCAAGCACGCGCGTCAGCACGGCGGCGGCATCGGCCAGCGGATAAGTGCCTTCGATGACCGGCCAAACCTTGCCGGCGAGATGCCAGCCGACCAGTTCCTTCAGATTGTCGGCATGGACGAGCTGGCCGAGCGGCGCGAAATCGCGGGCGATAATGGCCTTCATCCGCTCAGACCTTTTCCTGCGTGTATTTCCTGAGCTCCGTACGCGCCACCTGCCGGCGGTGCACGGCGTCCGGCCCGTCGGCGAGGCGCAGGGTTCGCAGATGCGTCCATGAGCGTGCCAGCGGCGTGTCCTGGCTGATGCCTTGCGCCCCGAACATCTGCACGGCCTCGTCGGTGACCTTGAGCGCGACGCGCGGTGCGATGACCTTGATCTGGCTGATCCAGGGCGCGGCTGCGCGCGCATCGCCTTGGTCGATCATCCACGCCGCCTTGAGGCAGAGCAGCCGCGCCATCTCGATCTCCATGCGGCATTCGGCGATGATGTCGAAATTGGCGCCGAGCTTGGCCAAGGGCTGGCCGAAGGCCTCGCGGCGCACCGAGCGCTGGCACAGCAGCTCCAGCGCCATTTCGGCCTGGCCGATGGCGCGCATGCAATGGTGGATGCGGCCGGGGCCAAGCCGCCCCTGGGCGATCTCGAACCCCCTGCCCTCGCCGAGGATCAGGTTTCCGGCCGGCACCCTGACATTGTCGAAGCGAAGATGCATGTGGCCATGCGGCGCGTCGTCGTCGCCATAGACCTGCATCGGCCGCAGCTTGGTCACGCCCTTGGTGCCGGACGGCACCAGGATCATCGAATGGCGGCGGTGCTGCGTCTCGGCTTCGCCGGTGCGAACCATGACAATGTAGATGGCGCAGCGCGGGTCCCCGGCCCCCGACGCCCACCATTTCTCGCCGTTGAGTACATAGTCGCCGCCTTGCTTTTCGCAGCGCATGGCGATGTTGGTGGCGTCGGAGGAGGCGACATCCGGCTCCGTCATCAGATAGGCCGAGCGGATTTTCCCCTCGAGCAGCGGCGCTAGCCATGCCTGCTTGTGGTCCTCCGAGCCATAGCGCTCCAGCACCTCCATATTGCCGGTGTCGGGCGCTGAGCAATTGAAGGTCTCCGCGCCGAGATGCGCCTTGCCCATCTCCTCGGCCAGATAGGCATATTCGACGGTTGACAGCCCATAGCCGCGCTCGGAGCCGGTCAGCCAGAAATTCCACAGGCCGCGATCCTTGGCCGTTTTCTTCAACCCTTCGAGGATTTCGGTCTGCCGCGCGGTATAGACCCAGCGGTCGCCGCCCTTGCCGACCTCGCTCAAAAACTCATGATCGAGCGGCATGATCTCGTCGCGCACCATAGCGGCGACGCGGGCGTGGATCGGCTTCAGCCGCTCGGTCATGCCGAGATTGATGTCCGCCATCGGTCTCCAACCCTTTCACGCATCCAGGCACTTTACCCGTGGCAAGGATGACCGTACTTCGGTTAGCCTTGTCAACGCGAGCCCTTTCGCCCCGGACCGTGAGCAGAAAGGCGCGGAGGAATTGCGATGAGCTATCTGGAAGAACTGTTCTCAGTCGCGGGTAAGACCGCGCTGGTAACGGGAGCCGCGACCGGCATCGGCCGCATGGTTGCGACCGCTTTGGTCCAGGCCGGCGCTACCGTGATGATCGCCTCGCGCAAGGGCAAGGATTGCATCAAGGTCGCCGCTGAGTTGAACGGGCTCGGCGGCTCCGGCAGTGCCGAAGGTTTCGCCGGTGACGTCTCGAGCGAAGCCGGCATTGCCGCGCTGGTCAGCGAGGTCAAGGCGCGCACCGAGAAGCTGCACATTCTGGTCAACAATGCCGGCATATCCTGGGGTGCCTCCCTGGAGGATTTTCCCTATAGCGGCTGGGCCAAGGTGTTCGCCGTCAACGTCACCGCCGTCTTCCATCTGACGCGCGAATTGCTGCCGCTGCTGGAAGCCGCCGCGAGCGATGCCGATCCGGCCCGCGTCATCAATCTGGGCTCGGTGATGGGCACGCAGCCGCTGGCCGACGACGCCTATTCCTATACCGCGTCCAAAGGCGCCGTTCACCACCTGACGCGCACGCTGGCGATCGAGCTCGCGGCGCGGCGCATCACCGTCAACGCCTTCGCGCCCGGCCCCTTCCAGAGCCGGATGACCGCCTTTGCCACCGGCACCGAAGAAAAGGCCAGACATGTCGGCAGCCATGTGCCGATCGGACGTATCGGCGTGGCGGATGACATCGGCGGCGCAACGCTCTATTTGTGCAGCCGCGCCGGCTCCTATGTCACCGGCGCCATCCTGCCGATCGACGGCGGGCAGTCGGTGCAGCATGGGCTGACACTGTTCAAGGAATGAGCCGCGGTCGGCGGCAAGGGGAGGACACCGCAGTGGAACCGATCAGTCTCGATGTGCTTCTGGCCAGCGTCGGCAAGGAAGTCGGCGTCTCGCCATGGCGCGAGGTCACACAGACCATGATCGACCAGTTCGCCGACGCCACCGACGACCACCAGTTCATCCATTGCGACCCCGAGCGGGCCAAAAACGAGACGCCGTTCGGCGGCACCATCGCGCATGGCTTCCTGTCGTTGTCGCTGCTCTCGGCGATGACCTTCGAGACCATGCCGCCGCTGGAAAAGGGCAAGATGGGCGTCAACCACGGTTTCGATTCGCTGCGCTTCCTGGCGCCGGTGAAGACCGGCGCGCGCATCCGCACCCGCTTCGTGCTGGCCGACGTCAAGGTCAGGCCGTCGGGCTGGGTGCAGACGGCGCATGACGTGACCATCGAGATCGAAGGCTCGAAGAAGCCGGCGCTGACCGCGCGCTGGCTGACGCTGACGCTGATCGAGCGTGAGCCGGAGACCGCATGAGCGACGCCAATACGCTCGACCAGACAGCGCTAGCCCCTTACCTCGAGGCGCACATCCCTGGTTTTGCACGGCTTTCCGCAATCGAAAAATTCAAATCCGGCCAGTCGAACCCGACCTATCTGCTGACCGCGGCCAGCGGCCGCTATGTCCTGCGCGCCAAGCCGCCGGGCCAGTTACTGAAATCGGCGCATCAGGTCGACCGCGAATTCACGGTCATGAAGGCGCTGGCCGGCACCGCCGTGCCGGTGCCGGCGATGCTGCATCTGTCGGCGGAGGCGACGCCGATCGGCCGCATGTTCTACGTCATGGATTTTCTCGACGGCCGCATCTTTTGGGATCCGGCAGTGCCGGAGGCCGCTGGCAACGATGAGCGCGCCGCCCTCTACGATGCCATGAACGCCACCCTGGCGGCCCTGCACGATGTCGATGTCGAGGCGGTCGGGCTCGGCGATTTCGGCAAACCCGGCAATTACTTCGAACGCCAGCTGGCACGCTGGACCAGCCAGTACCGCGCCTCGGAGACCGGCACGGTCGCCGACATGGACCGGCTGATCGCCTGGCTGGAGACGCATATGCCGGCCGATGACGGCCGAAAATCTCTCGTGCATGGCGACTACCGGCTGGACAACATGATCTTCGCGCACAATGAGCCGAAAGTGCTGGCCGTGCTCGACTGGGAACTGTCGACGCTTGGCCACCCCTTTGCCGACATCGCCTACCAGTGCATGCAATGGCGCTTGCCGCACGCCTCGGGCTTTCGCGGTCTTGGCGGCGTCGACCGCGCCGCCCTCGGCCTGCCCTTGGAGGAAGCCTATGTCGCGGCGTATTGCCGTCGGCGCGGGCTGGCCGGCATCGACAATTGGAGCTTCTTCCTCGCCTTCTCCTTCTTCCGCTTGGCGGCCATCTGTCAGGGCGTCTACAAGCGGGCGCTCGACGGCAACGCCTCCAATCCCGAAAAGGCCAGGACCTATGGCGAAGCGGTGAAGCTGCTGTCGCACCTTGCCGCCAAGCTGATCGACCGAACCTGAGTAGACAATGAGATATTGTGGTCGGCGCGATTTGATGACAGATCGGATCAGTTCCGTTCCCCGACCGGGGAGCAAGCCCATACGGAGGTGGTGGCAACCGGCCTGGAAACAGTACGCAAACCGATCACCGTCTGTAGAAAGAGCATGATGCCGAAAGTGTGAAGCGGTTTTCGGACGACATCATGCTCTATCAATTTGATTAGACCCGGATTCAGATTTCAGGTCAATTCGACCTGAAATCTAGCGCGCATCGCTGGAAATGAACTTCATGTGCCGGCTGACTTGCAGGGCGATGTAGACGACCAGCGAGCATCCGATCGGAAACACGATCTCAATGAGGCCGGTGGCGACAGCCTGCGGCAATGCCAGCGCAATGTCCTTGGCTGCGGCAGTCTCGATCGTCAGCGCCGTGATCCCGCCGCCGAACACCGCGCCGGCCAAGGCACCCGCCAGCATGAAATGCAGCGAGCGAGGTTCTTCCTTGGATGCCAGCGAAGCCAGCATCCAGCCCAGCAAACCATACTCGATCGCCCGCAACATACCGAGCGTAGTGAGCGACAGGATCACGGGCTTTGCCGATACATCAAGCGCGCTCACCATCACCTTTTGCGTACCTTTGGCGATGCCCATGGCCAGCGGCCCCGAGATCATGGCGATCAGGCCGCCAAGCGAGGCTCGCACCTTGGTGATCGCCGTGCCGAGGCTGACGCCGGCGCAGACGAAGAATGACCAGGTCACGCCTTGCGCCAAGTCGATCAGAACCTGGGTTGGCGCCGGGTGCGAACCTGCCGCAAATCCGGCAGTCAGAATAAGCGCTTCCATGGCGAAGCCGATTGCGATCGCCAGCCATGCGACTATCACGACTCGCCTGAGCGCCAGCCTGGCGCCATGAGAAAGTGGATGTGCGCCCGGCAGCCCGGACGAAAGCTCTATCGCAGCCATAGAGGCCCCCCAAAACCGAAATTTCTTGCAGAGCCGCCAGATAGGCTTTGTTTGTAACGGTCCGATGTTGCCTGCGAGCGCCCATGTTACACATGCTGTGACATAGATGCTGGCGAAATAGACCAGAACGGACAGGACTATTCGAGAGAAAGCTTGAGGTCGCTTTTTGATGTCCCTGGCAGCGCCCTTGCCCGTTTCCGTACAGCGTATATATTTAGCCATGCACAACCAACCAAAGGCACCGGGTCTTGCCACTGAGCGTCCAGAAACGCCGCGAAAAACAAAAAGCCGAACTGCGTTCCGAATTGCTCGACGCAGCCCACAAGCTCGTCAAGGAAGAAGGCTATGAAGGGCTGACCATCCGCAAGTTGGCCAAGCGGGTCGGCTATGCTCCGATGTCGGTCTATTCCTACTTCGCCGACAAGCAGGACATCCTGTTTGCGCTGGCCGAGGATGCCTTCGAAACACTTGCCCGCCGCATCGAGGAGCATCCTTCCGACGATCCGATCGAGGCCTTGCGTGCGGTGATGACCGAATATGCCGCCTTCGGGCTCGGCAACCCCAACGAATACCGCACCGTGTTCATGACCGAAAAGACCAAGCTGCCGGAAGGCAGAAGCTATGAGGACATGGAAGAGGCCAACCCGGCGATGAAAGCGCTGATATCCAGGGTCGAGGCCTGCGTTGCTGCAGGCAAGCTGCAGGGCGATCCGCGCGCCATCGCCACCATGCTTTGGGCAGTCGGCCACGGCACCATCTCGCTTTTGATCACGTTCCCGTTCTACCCCTTCGGCGATCCACAGGCTTTCGTGACGCGGATGTGCGATTTCACACTCGCCACGCTCAGCACCCAGAATGTGCCGCCGCTGACCGAGACCCCGGTCGACTGCTGAGCATCCCCGCCCCTCCAATTCAACGTCCGGCCTGACAGCTTCGGCTGTGTCAGTGCGACGCAATTTTCGGCATTCAAAAAAATTTGTCGTACGCGTACGTTTTCCGACTTGAAAACCCATCTCGGTGGACGTATGTGTACGTTGTATCGTACATGTACGAAAAGAATTTAACCGATGGAGACTGACATGAACAAGACCCTTCTCGCCCTCGCCACCGTGCTGGCTCTCTCCGGCTCGGCTTTCGCCGCCAACAACACACACTCGACCAAGCAGGCCGCCACCTGCGTCGACACCACGACCAATGCCAAGCTCGATTGCGCCGTGACCGGCTCGGTCGAAAAGTCCGACGTCATGGCCAAGAGCCCGCGTCTCGGCATCGAGATCAACCCATGGATCGTGCCGAGCACGTTCTAAGTTGATCGAGCTCGACCACCGAACAGCACAACGACTAATTTAAGGGCGGCAGGATAATCCCGGCCGCCCGTTTTTTCCTCAGCGCCCCCATTTTCTCAGCGCAAGCTGGGCTTCTCCGAGTTCAAACCTGGCCTAGCCGAACGGTTATTTCTTGCGCGGTTTGCGACCCGGCACCGTCTTGGCCTTGCCGGGTCTTGCCGGCGCGCCTGGGATGGCGGTCGAGGTGATCGACACCGGATCGCTGGCCGGAAACGTGTCCTCGAGGCCTTCCTCGAGTTCCTCTTCGGCAGTCACCTCGTGATGCTGCTCATGTTCGAGTGAGCGCACGGCGGACGTCTTGCCAGCTGACTTCGGCGGCGCTTTCGACGGCATCGTATGTTCTCCCTGATGAGGGAAGCAGAACGGCTTGACCCGTCAAACGTTCCTACGCCGCCGCGTCGCTGGCTGCTTCCGACAGGAAAGTAAAGACATAGTCCGAGAAGGAACGCCAGCACTCGACCCGGAAAGCGTCGGCTGCCGTGCGCAACAGCAGGATTTCGCACTTGCCGAGAATGGTGCGCGACGCCGCGCCCACCGGAAAAGCCTCGAGCGACAAATCCTGCGGGCAGCCTGCATTGATCGCGGCGGCAGCCGCCGGGCCGGTGACGGCGAAGGCGACGTTGCGGTGCGAGATGCCGACCGCCGAATGCAATGCGGTCACCTTGGCGCAGTCGGCAAGCGGATCCTTGCCGGCTTCGTCGATCACAAACCATTCGTCCGGTCCGAGCCACAGCGCCGTGCGGCCACCCTTGGCCGCCGAGGTCTTCGGCTGCTTCGGCAAGGTCAGGCCGAGCGCCTTCGACAGCGCCGCGACGGAAGCCTCCGGCGCGCGCAGCGACATGCGCTCCGCCGGCGGCAGCACCTCGACCTTGACATCCGTTGCGGAAACGACGCGTCCAGCCAGGGCCGGGCGGCGCTCGACCGACGGCGCTGCAGCTGGGGCCGTCTTCTTTGCAGCAGCCTTAGCCATTGAGGCGCCCTCCCGTCTCGTCGAAGAACACCATGCCGGTAACCTCGACTTCGATCACCCCGTTCGGCATCGGCACATAGAGCGTGTCGCCCATCCGGTCGCGGCCGCCGGCAACCAGCGCCAGCGCGATCGAGCGACCGCAATTTTCCGACCAGTAGCTGGATGTGACGTGACCGATCATCTTCATCGGGATCGCCTGCTTCGGGTCGGCGACGATCTGCGCGCCTTCCTCAAGCACCACTTTCGGGTCCTTGGTCTTCAAGCCGACCAGTTGCTTGCGGCCCTTGGCGACAAGGTCGGGCCGCGTCAGGCCGCGGATGCCGACGAAGTCGGTCTTCTTCTTGCCGACCGCCCAGTCGAGCCCGGCATCGTTCGGCGTCACCGTGCCGTCCGTGTCCTGGCCGACGATGATGTAGCCCTTTTCGGCGCGCAGCACGTGCATCGCCTCGGTGCCGTAAGCAGTCGCGCCATGCTTTTGGCCTTCGGCCCACAGCGCCTCCCAGACAGCCTGGCCGTGATCGGCCGGCACGGTGACTTCAAAACCGCGCTCGCCGGTGAACGACATGCGAAACAGCCTGGTCGGAACGCCGCAGATCTTGCCTTCGCGCACCGACATATGCGGCAGCGCCTCGTCCGACATGTCGATGCCTTCGACCAGCGGTGCAATGATGTCTCGCGACTTCGGCCCCTGCACGGCGATGACCGCCCATTGCTCGGTTATCGAGGTCAGCCAGACATTCAGATGCGGGAACTCGGTCTGGAGATAGTCCTCCATATGGTTCATGACGCGCGGCGCGCCACCCGTCGTGGTCGTCACATGAAAACGGTCCGGCGCCAGCCTGCCGACGACGCCGTCATCATAGATGAAACCATCCTCGCGCAGCATGATGCCATAGCGGCAGCGGCCGGGCTCAAGCTTCTCCCACGGATTGGTGTAGAGCAGTTCCATGAACCTGGCCGCATCCGGTCCGACCACTTCGATCTTGCCCAGCGTCGAGGCATCGAACAGGCCGGCATTGGTGCGCACAGCGACGCATTCGCGGTCGACCGCCTTGTGCATGTCCTCGCCGGGTTTGGGGAAATACCAGGCGCGCTTCCACTGGCCGACATCTTCGAACACCGCGCCTTGCGCTTCGGCCCAGGGATGGATCGCGGTCTTGCGTGTCGGGTCGAACAGCGGACCGCGCGAATGGCTGACGATCGCGCCGAAAGTGACAGGCGTATAGGGCGCGCGGAACGTGGTCAGCCCGACCTCGGGGATCGGCTTGCCAAGCGTCTCGGCGGCAATCGCCAGGCCGTGCATGTTGGAGGTCTTGCCCTGGTCGGTCGCCATGCCGTTGGTGGTGAAGCGCTTGACGTGCTCGATCGAGCGCATGCCTTCATGTACCGCCTGGCGGATGTCCTTGGCGGTGACGTCGTTCTGGAAATCGACGAAGGCCTTGACCGTCTTGTCCGGCCCGGCGCCGGGCGCCGCGCCCAGCATGCCGCGCGACCAGCTTTCCGACGCGTCGACCTTCGGCTTAACGCCCTTGGCCACTTTGCCGCCCGCATCCTTCGCCGCCTTGGCGCCGGCCGCATAGGCTTCGTCGATCGACGCCGACAGCCCATCCGTGCCGTTGCAGGCGCCGACCGAAACGCAGTCCTGCGCATAGATGCCCGGCACGAAGCGCTTGGTCTCGTCATTGAACGCGACCTTTCCGCGCGACTGCGAGAACAGATGCACCGATGGCGTCCAGCCGGCCGACATCAGGATGGCATCGACCGGAATGGTGCGCTCGCCGCCCCCATTCTTCGGCTGAACCGTCATCGAGGTCACGCGCAACTTGCCGCCGGCGCGGATCACCGCGCGGCCGAAATTGACCTCGATGCCGAGCGCTCTCGCCTCGTCGATCACAGGTCCGGTCGGATGGTCGCGCAGGTCAACGATCGCCGCCACGTTGACGCCGGCCTTCTTCAGGTCGATCGCGGCGGAGTAGGCCGAGTCATTGGCGGTGTAGACGCCGACATTTTTGCCGACCGCGACACCGTACTGGTTGAGATAAGTCCGCGCCGCCGAGGCCAGCATGATGCCGGGCCGGTCATTGTCGGCAAACACGATATGGCGTTCGATGGCGCCGGTCGCCAGCACCACGCGCTTGGCGCGTACCTGCCATAGGCGCTCGCGCGGCAAATCGCGGCCGGGGTTTTGCAGATGGTCGCTGACCCGCTCGACCAGGCCGACGAAGTTCTGCGCGTAGTAGCCGAACGCCGTCGTGCGCGACAAAACGCGGACATTGTCCAGGGCGGTGAGCTTGGCCACCGCGCCTTGCGCCCAGGCATAACCGTCCTGGCCGTCGATCTTCGCCCCGCTCTCGAAGCGCAGGCTGCCGCCGAAGCTGGCCTGTTCATCGGCGAGGATGACACGCGCGCCGGTTTCGGCAGCGGCGAGCGCTGCCGCAATGCCGGCCGCACCGCCGCCTAGCACCAGTACGTCGCAATGCGCATAGCGCGACGAATAATGGTCGGGATCTGGCTTGTCAGGCGAAACGCCGAGGCCGGCCGCGGCGCGGATCTTCGGCTCGTAGAGGCTCTTCCAGGCTGCCTTCGGCCACATGAAGGTCTTGTAGTAGAAGCCGGCCGAAAATAGCGGCGATGCAATGTCGTTGACCGCGCCGACGTCAAAGGCGAGCGACGGCCAGCGGTTTTGCGAGTTGGCGACGAGCCCGTCATAGAGCTCCTGCACCGTGGCGCGGATGTTGGGCGCCTTGCGTGCCGCGTCGCGCTTGACCTCGACTAGCGCGTTGGGCTCTTCCGCTCCGGCCGACAGGAAGCCGCGCGGACGGTGATACTTGAACGAACGTCCCACCAGATGCACGCCATTGGCAAGCAGCGCCGAGGCCAGCGTGTCGCCTTCGATGCCGGTGTAAGACTGGCCGTCGAAAGAGAACCGCGCGGTCTTGGCCTGGCTGAGACGGCCGGCGCTTTGAATGCGGAACGCGCCGCTCATTTGGATGCCACTTCGTTGGAGTTTTTGGGCAGCTTGGACGGCTTCGGCTCGCCGGCTTTGTAAGTCATGACGAACTTGTCGGTGACGGTGTCGCGCACCGCATTGAAGAAGCGTGCGCAGCCATGGATGTGGCGCCAGCGCTCATGGATGATGCCCTTGGGGTTCGAGCGGATGAAGAAGAACTTTTCAAAATCGTCGTCGCTCTCGCCCGCCATGTTGGCCGAGCGCGCAATATGCGCCTCGCCGGCGTTACGGAACTCGAGCTCCGGGCGCTCTTCCTCGCAATAGGGGCAGCGGATGAGAAGCATTATCGTTCGTTCCTACAATTCGCCGTGGCCGACATGCGCGCCGGCCGGTTGGTTGCAAAGCCTCTGGCCCATCGCCGCAAAAGGCGCGACGAGCCGAATGCGCTCCTCCACGCTTGCGGCGGGGCGAAACAGCTCGCGATACGCCATGTTGCCGATCGTGAGCTGAAACGGATCGGTCGTCACGATGACGCTGCGCGGCTCGAATGTGTCGTCCTCGACGAGATCGGAGGGCCTGTTCTCCATGAAGATGACCACCTTCTGGCCACCACTCCACACGCATGCCAAAATGCCGGCGTCGATCGAAAACGGCCAATTGGCTTCGTTGTCGGCGCGGCTGATCGGCTGCGTGCGCACTTCGTCCGGTGACGGAAAGTGGAACAGGTCCTGCTCCCCCGCCAGCACCAGCGGCACCGCTACAGCCAACTCCACCATCATCAGTGCGCCACCGCCGCCGCCGCTGCCTCGTCGATGAGGCGGCCGGTACGGAAGCGCTCGATGGTGAAGGGCGCGTTGATAGGATGCGGATCGTCCTTGGCAACCGTGTGGGCAAAGACATGGCCTGAGCCGGGCGTTGCCTTGAAGCCGCCCGTGCCCCAGCCGCAATTGACGTAGAGGCCGGGCACCGGCGTCTTGGCCAGGATCGGCGAACGGTCGGGCGTCACGTCGACGATGCCGCCCCACGAGCGCAGCATCTTCATGCGGGTGAAGATCGGGAACATCTCGCAGATGGCGTCCAGCGTATGCTGCAAAATGTGCAGGCCGCCGGTCTGCGAATAGGAGACATACTGGTCGGTGCCGGCGCCGATCACCAGCTCGCCCTTGTCGGACTGCGAGATGTAGGCGTGCACCGTGTTCGACATCACCACGCAAGGCACCACCGGCTTGACCGGCTCCGACACCAGCGCCTGCAGCGGATAGCTTTCCAGCGGCATGCGCACGCCCGCCATGTTCATGATCACCGAGGAGTGGCCTGCAGCCACCACGCCGACCTTCTTGGCGCCGATGAAGCCGCGCGTCGTGTCGACACCCATGACCGCGCCATTGGCCGCCCGCTTGACGCCGGTGACCTCGCAATTCTGGATGATGTGCACGCCGCGCGCCGAAGCGCCGCGCGCATAGCCCCAGGCCACCGCATCGTGACGCGCCGTGCCGCCTCGCCGCTGCAAGGCGGCGCCGACGACGGGATAGCGCGCCTGCCTGGAAATGTTGAGCGGCGGGCAGAATTCCTTCGCCTGCTCGGGCGTCAGCCATTCATTGTCGATGCCGTTGAGACGGTTGGCATGGACATGGCGCTTCAGCACCTGGATGTCGTGCACATTGTGCGCCAGCATCATGACGCCGCGCGCCGAATACATGACGTTGTAGTTGAGTTCCTGGGAGAGCCCATCCCACAGCTTCAGCGCATGGTCGTAAATGCCGGCGCTCTCGTCGTAAAGGTAGTTGGAGCGGATGATGGTGGTGTTGCGCCCGGTGTTGCCGCCGCCTAGCCAGCCCTTTTCCAGCACCGCGACATTGGTGATGCCATGAACGGTGGCGAGATAGTAGGCGGTGGCCAGGCCATGACCGCCGGCGCCGACGATGATGACGTCATATTCCTTCTTCGGTTCCGGCGAGGACCATTGTTCCTCCCAGCCCTTGTGGCCGCGCATGGCCTCGCGGGCGATGGCGAATACCGAATATTTTTTCAACGTTCCAGCCTCGCAAATGGCGGTGGGGTATTTTACGCAGCCCCGGCGCGCGAGGTGTATCACTAGCGAAACGGCGCTTCCACCCTTGCGCTGTTTGCGACGGCGCTTGCCGTTTTGCGCCGCGGTGGAAAAGACCTGCCCGCGCTGGCAGGCATGGCTGCGTTCGGACACACTGGCGATCGCGAGACTCTGGAGGACGGATATGGGCAACGCCTGGTGGAATCTGACGTTGCGTTTCCTGCTGGAACTTGCCGCCTTGCTTGGCCTCGGCTTTGCCGGCTGGAGCCTCTCCGGCGGATGGTGGCGCTGGGTCCTCGCCTTGGCCTTGCCGTTCATTGCAGCTGCGCTGTGGGGAACCTTCGCGGTGCGCGGCGACCCGAGCCGGTCCGGACGCGCGCCGGTTCCTGTACCAGGCGCAGTCAGGCTGGTGCTTGAACTGGCCATCCTGTTTGGCGGTGCAGCCGGATTCTATGCCGCCGGTCACACAACCACGGGCGTTGTCATCACGCTGCTCATCGCCATCAGCTACGCATTTTCGCTCGATCGCCTCGGCTGGCTGCTGAAGCAATAGTCCGGCGCGCGGCGCTTGTGCCGCTGCGAAGCCATTCAGCAAGTCGAGCACGTATCGGGTGGCTAGCACCGTCCCGAACTGCGATCAACATCCCGGTTGCCGGCACAGCCGGCGCGATGAAAGGATGTAAAAAATGTTCGCACTCACCAATAAAAATAAAATAGCGATCGTCACCGGCGCCAGTTCCGGCATCGGCCGCGCCACCGCAAAACTCTTTGCCGAAGAAGGCGCCAGGGTCGTCATCGCCGCCCGCCGCCAGGCCGAACTCGATGCGCTGGTCGTCGAAATCGAGGACGCCGACGGCACGGCAGTCGCGCTTGCCGGCGATGTCCGCGACGAAGCCTATGCAAAAGCCCTCGTCGATCTCGCCGTCGAAAAATTCGGCGGGCTCGATATCGCCTTCAACAATGTCGGCTCCGTCGGAACGATGGGTCCGATTTCGGAACTGTCGCTGGACGGATGGCGCGAGACGCTCGACGCCAATCTGACCAGCGCCTTTCTCGGCGCGAAATACCAGGTGCCGGCGATGGTCGAACGCGGCGGCGGATCGCTGATCTTCACCTCGACCTTCGTCGGTCACACAGTCGGCATGCCGGGCATGACCAGCTATGCCGCGAGCAAGGCCGGACTGATCGGCCTGACGCAGGTGCTGGCCGCCGAATACGGCCCCAGGGGCGTGCGGGTCAACGCGCTGATGCCGGGTGGCACCGACACGCCGTCGGCAACATTCAAGACGCCGGAATCACGCGCTTTCGTGGAAAACCTGCATGCCTTGAAACGTGTCGCTGTGCCTGAAGAGATCGCCCGCGCTGCGCTCTTCCTGGCATCGGATGCGTCGAGCTTCACCACAGGATCGGCGCTGTTTGCCGATGGCGGCGTCTCGATCACCCGGACGTGAAGCATTTCGCGGGTCATCGCCCGCGCCGATCCAGCCATAGAACCCGAAACCGGACTTGCTTTTTCCACGCGATTTGGCGATTCGGTTTCGGGTGAGGAGGACGGACATGCTGCTGATCAGGACCTATGTCGCCCAGAGCGCAATCGAAGGCGTCGGCGTGTTCGCCGCCGAGCCGATCAGGAAGGGCGCCTCGATCTGGCGGCTCGATCCGGATTTCGACCGGCTGATCCCGATGGACAAATACGAGGCGGCGCCGCCGCACCTCAAGGAATTGCTCGACCGCTATGCCTATCCGAGCCCCGACCGTCCCGGCTTCATGGTCTATGAAGTCGATAATGGCCGCTTCATGAACCACGCCGAGCGGCCGAACACGGATTTTTCGCAATATGGCGGCGCCACCGCCACTCGAGATATATCAGCCGGCGAGGAAATTACCTGCGATTACGGCGAATTCTTCGAGGATTTCGCACGGCTCCATCTGGCCAGCGCCTAGTTGGCGCCCTATCTCGGGGCTGCCGTGGCAAATTGGCGGTTGTCCTTCATTTCCAGTGTGGACAGCGCGGCCTGATTCTGCTATCAGCCGCCACAATTCGTGGTGTAAAGCGCCGCGGAGGCATGTGGCTATGGTCACTTGCCTGTTGATATCAAACCCGAAAGACAGGATTGCCCGTGCAGGTACTCGTCCGCGACAATAACGTTGATCAGGCGCTTCGCGCTCTCAAAAAGAAGATGCAGCGCGAAGGCATTTTCCGCGAAATGAAGATGCGCGGCCATTACGAGAAGCCTTCCGAGAAGCGCGCCCGTGAAAAGGCCGAAGCCGTTCGCCGCGCCCGCAAGCTGGCCCGCAAGCGCGCCCAGCGCGAAGGCCTGCTGCCGATGACGCCGCGCCCGGTTGCTGCCGGCGCCGCCGGTGGTCCTGGTGGTGCTCCGCGTCCGCCGCGGTTCTGACGCCAATTTTTCGTCCTTTTCGAAGGATACTCAGAGGTGGCGCGATGCGGAATCGCCGCCACCTTTTTGTTTGGAGCGCCGCCATTCTGTTGGAGGCCGTTCCCTTGAACGCGCAAACGGCGTTCTAGATTTTGTTACGAGAATCTGTGACCCGGCCCGGAGGGGGACCTGGACGGCGAGGCTGAAGTGAGGACAGGGCAGACATGAACGCAATCGGCGTAGAGCGCAGAACCACAATGCGCGGTTTGGCCCTGGCGGCAGCCCTGATGTCCGGCCTGGTGCTTGCCAGTTGCCAGAGCGTTCCGACCGGCGAATTCAACAACATCGACAAGGCGCAAGGCTCGAGCGAGAACATCTCCTCGCTGTCGGCGGTGATCCAGCGCAATCCGCAGGATCCGGAAGGCTACAATGTGCGCGGCTCGGCCTATGGCCGTGGCGGCCAGTATCAGGCGGCGCTGAAGGATTTCGACACCGCCATCCAGCTCAACCCGAATTTCTACCAGGCCTATTCGAACCGGGCGCTGATCCAGCGCTTCCTCGGCAACCAGGCGGCCGCCCTTGCCGACTACAACCGCTCGATCCAGATCAATGCAAATTATGACGCCGCCTATATCGGCCGCGGCAACCTTTATCGCAAGGCTGGCCAGACCCAGCAGGCCTTCAACGATTTCCAGAAGGCGATCCAGCTTGATACGACGGATGCGCGCGCGTACCACAATCGCGGCCTGATCTATCAAAGCCAGGGCCAGCACAAGTTTGCCATCGAGGATTTCTCGACCGCCATCTCGCTGGCGCCGGACGCCGCCGAACCCTATAACGGCCGCGGCCTCTCCTATCTCGCCATGAATGACGAGGACAACGCCTTCTCCGACTTCAACATGGCCATCAAGCTCGACGGCAAGAACGCCGAAGCCTGGTCCAACCAGGCGCTGATCTACGAGCGCCGCGGCGACAAGGTCAAGGCCTCGAAGGCCTACCGCGAAGCCGTCCATCTCGACCCGACCTACCAGCCGGCCAAGGACGGCCTGTCGCGCACATCGGGCGCCACCGCCGGCTGAGATGCCGCCGGCGCGCCGCCATCGGCGGCCTTTTATAACAACGTTCCATTCCTGATGCAGTGCGCCGCGTGAGCGGTTTCTCCCAAGGGAAAGCGCAGAGCGCTTCCCCTTGAGATTGCGTATCCAGAAAACCCCACTATCACCCAATCTTAACCACCGGGGGCAAAGCGTTAACCCCTGCCTTGATCGCGCCAAGTTTTCAGCGGAACGCTCCGGGCCATTCAACCGTTGTTGAAGGCATTTTCGAAAGGACTGACCCATGATCAAGAAAATCATCTGTGCCGCGGCACTTGCCACGACGCTGCTTGCCGTTCCCGCCAGCGCCGGCAAGCTTCAGCTCGGCACGCTCGATTGCACCATCGACGGCGGCGTCGGTTACGTCATCACGTCGAACAAGGGCGTCGACTGCACGTTCCGCCCTTATCACCATGGGCCGTCCGAGAAATACACGGGGATGATCTCCAAGCTCGGCGTCGATCTCGGCCAGACGCATCAGGGCCAGTTGGTGTGGGCGGTTCTGGCCGCCACCCGCGGCCATGACGAGGGCGACCTTGCCGGCCATTATTACGGCGTCAACGCCGAGGCGAGCGTGGTGACCGGCGGCGGCGCCAATCTGCTGGTCGGCGGGCTGGACGGCGCCTTTGTTCTGGAGCCGCTCAGCGTCCAGGCGCAGACCGGCGTCAATGTAGCGGTCGCCGTGACCTCCCTGGAGCTGGTCCACTCGTTCAAATAAGGATTGGCGAATAAGCATCGGCAAATAAGTATCGACTGATCCCTCTACGCGCGGCGCGGAACAGGTTACTGTTTCGCGCCGCATGCTTTTTGGGGGATCCGCCGTGCTGAAACCAGCCATCGCCGCCGCTATCACCATCATCTGTACCGCCCAGGCCCAAGCGCAAGACCAGGGCATCGAACTCGGTGTGCTCGATTGCGCCATCGGCGGCGGCACCGGCTTCATCTTCGGCTCCAGCAAGGATCTGAGCTGCACCTTCACGCCGGCCGACAAGAGCTTTTCGCCGGAAGCCTATTTCGGCGCCGTCAACAAATACGGGCTCGACATCGGCACCACCAAGCAGACCGTCATGCAATGGCTGGTGCTGACGCCGCTGAGGAACATCTATGCGCCCGGCGCGCTGGCCGGCGACTATATCGGGGCCAGCGCCGAAATGACGGCGGCGGTCGGCGCCGGCGCCAATCTCCTGGTCGGCGGCTCCTCGCAGGCCTTCACCCTGCAGCCGCTCAGCCTGCAGACGCAGACCGGTATCAACATTGCCATCGGCGTCAGCCAGTTTCAGCTGCGCAGCATTGAGAACTGACCGGCGCATCAAGCGGAGAGGCTTCCGGCCAATCTCGACCGTTTGCACTTCGATAAAAAGCCACTTGAGCTCAACTGCGCTTGAGGTTTTACAACTCGCCTGACTGAAACAGCGCACATGGCCCCGCCGGAAAGCCCGACTGGCTTCTGGCGCCATGCGCCGGCATCGAGATATGCAAAGGCAGGGTAAAAGAATGACTGAAATCACCAGCAACAAGGTCGACTGGCGGGCATTGTGGGCAAGCGGCGACCTCGCGCGCTTCTGCTTCATCAGCCTCGGCATCCTGCTGCACGCCACCAACGAGACGATGGTGGCGACGGTCATGCCGGCCATGGTCGGGGACCTCGCCGGTGTGCAGTTCGTCGGCTGGTCGCTGGCCGTCTACGAGCTCGGCGCCATTGTCGCCGGCGCAGCGGCCGGGCGGCTGGTCAGCTATGTCGCTCTACGCTCCAACGTCACGGTCGCCGCCCTGCTCTATGCCGTGGGCGCACTGATCTGCGCCACCGCGCCGTCCATGCCGGTGTTTCTTGGCGGCCGTCTGGTCGAGGGTCTCGGCGGCGGTGCGCTGGTGTCGCTGGCCTTCGTCTCGGTCGAGCGGCTGTTTAACCGCAGCATCTGGCCACAGCTGTTCGGCATCATGTCGGCGATCTGGGGCGTCGCCGCCTTCAGCGGCCCGATGCTCGGCGCGATCATGGTCGAGCTCCTGTCCTGGCGCTGGGCCTTCGGCGTCTTCGTGCTGGGTGGCATCGCCATGGCATCGGCAAGCTTCATCGTCCTGAACACGCCGGAAGCGACGAAGCCGCAAGCCGCCGCCGGCACCTCGCCGCCCTTCCCCTTTGCAGCACTTGGCTGCCTCGCCATCGCCGTCGTGCTGATCGCCACCGCAGGCGTCGACGTCGCCTTGCTTCGATCGTCGCTGCTGCTGGTCCTCGGCCTCGCCGGCCTGGCGCTGTTCGTTTTCGTCGACGCCATGAAGCCGCAATCGCGACTGTTCCCGTCGGGCCTGTTCTCATGGCGCTCGCCGGTCGGCAGCGGCATGAGCATGGTTGCCGCCTTCTCGGTGGCGACAGTCTCTTTTTCCATCTACGGGCCGCTTCTGCTTACCACGCTGCACGGCATCCCGATCCTGACCACAGGCTACATCATCGCCGCCGAATCGATCGCCTGGTCAATCCTGTCGATCGCCGTCGCCAATGCGCCGCTGCAGCGCGAACGGCAGATCCTCGTCATCGGCGCGCTGATGATTGCAGCCGGCCTCGCCGGTTTCGCCTATGCCATCCCCGCCGGCTCGATCCCGGTGATCCTGCTCTGCGCTTTGTTGCAAGGCGGTGGCTTCGGCGTGTCATGGCCCTTCCTGACCCGCATCATCGTTGCCTCGGCCCGCGACGGCGAGCAGACGATCGCCTCGGCCGCCGTGCCGACCATGCAGCGCATCGGCTACGCCGTGGGCGCCGCCATGGCCGGCATCATCGCCAATGCCAGCGGCTTTTCGGACGGGCTGAACCGCGAGGCAGCAGCGCACGTCGCCGGCTGGCTGTACCTGGCCTTCGTGCCACTTGGCATTGTCGGTTGCCTGGCGGCGTTGAAGATGGCTTTGGCGGCACGCCGGCCGCAATTGGCGACAGGCTGAGGGCACGGCGGATCGAGAATTTGGCGACAGCATTCCGCCGGCGCTGTCGGCGTCAAATGCCCTCGGCCACAAGGCTGCCTGCAAGACCATGGCCTGCCCGATTGCGGAACCGGCGGCCGCTCAGGCTTGCAAACGCTCGGCGATGAGCGCGGCGAGCCGCGCCGCCACCTCGTCCTTGCCCATCTCAGGCCATTCCTCGACGCCGTCCTTCGAGACGATGCGCACCTTGTTGCGGTCGCCGCCCATGACGCCGGTGGGGCCGACGCCGCTTTCATGCGAGACATCGTTGGCGACAATGAAATCGGCGCCCTTCTTCTTCAGCTTGGCCTCGGCATTGGCAATCAGGTCCTGCGTCTCGGCGGCGAAGCCGACAACCAGCCCCGGGCGTTGCCCGTGATGACCGACGCTGGCGAGAATGTCGGGGTTTTCGACCATTTGCAGCGCCGGTGGGCCTTGGCCCGCCACCTTCTTGATCTTCTCGCCGGCCGTGCCAGCGGTGCGCCAGTCGGCGACGGCAGCTACGAAGACCGCGGCGTCCGCCGGCAACAACTGTTCGACGGCCGCTTTCATCTCGGCCGCGGTCTCCACATGCGTCGTCACAACGCCGGCCGGATCGGCAATGCCAACCGGACCGGAGACCAGGCGTACATCCGCGCCCAGTCTTGCCAGCGCTGCCGCAATCGCATGGCCCTGCTTGCCCGAAGAGCGGTTGGCGATGTAGCGCACCGGGTCGATCGGCTCATGCGTCGGCCCCGAGGTGACGATGATCCTGCGGCCGGCCAGCGGCTTCGGCCTGCTGTCGAGCAGTGCCTCGATCACTGCCACGATCTCCAGCGGCTCGGCCATGCGGCCCTCGCCCGCCTCGTTGCTTTCCGCCATCTCGCCCTTGGCCGGGCCGACGAAGGCGATGCCATCCTTGGCGAGCGTCGCCCGGTTGCGGCTCGTCGCGGCATGCGACCACATTTTCGGGTTCATCGCCGGCGCCATCAGCACCTTCTTGTCGGTGGCGAGCAGCACCGTCGAGGCCAGATCGTTGGCATGGCCGTTGGCGAGCTTGGCCATCAGATCGGCAGTGGCCGGCGCCACTACCAGAAGGTCGGCCTCGCGCGACAGGCGGATATGGCCGACATCGTGCTCGTCATTGCGGTCGAACAATTCGCTGAAGACATGGTCGGCCGAAAGCGCGCCGACCGAAAGCGTGGTGACGAACTCCTGCGCCGCCGATGTCATCACGACGCGCACCGCCGCACCGCGCTCGCGCAGCCGGCGGATCAGGTCCAGCGCCTTGTAGGCGGCGATGCCGCCGCCGATGATCAGCAGGATGCGCTTGCCGTCGAGGGTTTTGTGCGTTTTTGTGGATTGACCTCGCTCGGGCAGATCGATGTCAAAACCTCCATGAGGCTCAACCAAGCGGCGGATTGTTGCATAGAGGGTTTCGCTCTCGGGCATGCCGGCTTCCGCCGACAGCACGCTTTTGGCAAGCGCATCACGCGCCTCTTCCTCCATCGACACCCCGCGCGCCGCAGCGCGCTCACGCAATTTCTGCTTCACGTCGTCAGCTAGATTGCGGACAGTAATGGTGCCCATGACTTGCTCCGCGACATCAATAGCGCGACTGCAACGCTAGCACCACCGTTGCTAGCGTTGCAAGCGATCAAAGCAGCTTCCACGCGATGTAAACCAGCGTCAGCGCGATCACCCACAGCGCCAGCCGGCCCGAGCGGGTGTAACGGGCTTCGGCCTTGCCGATGGCGCGCGATGTCGCCTCGTCGAAGCGGAGGCCGTGCTCCGCCATAAAATCGATCTCGCGCGACAGCCGCTCGGTGCGGGCGGCAAGATCGGGCGCCTGGCGGGCCAGCGCCAGCAGCGCCTTGGCGCCGTCGCGCGCGTCCATCAGCAGGCCGCTCGGCCCGAGATTGCCGGCGATCCACTGGCCGACCACCGGCTCGGCCGTCTTCCACATGTTGAAGGCCGGGTCGAGCGTGCGTGCGACGCCTTCGACCACCACCATGGTCTTCTGCAACAGGATCAGTTCCGACCGCGTGGCCATATCGAACAGTTCGGTGACCTCGAACAGCAGCGTGAGAAGCTTCGCCATCGAGATGGTTTCAGCCGGCTGGCCATGGATCGGCTCGCCGATGGCGCGAATGGCCTGCGCGAAAGCCGCGACATTGTGCTGGCGCGGCACGTAGCCGGCCTCGAAATGCACCTCGGCGACGCGCAGATAGTCGCGCGTGATGAAGCCGTAGAGGATTTCGGCGAGGAACCGGCGCTCCTTCTTGCCGAGCCGTCCGGCAATGCCGAGATCGACGGCGACAATATTGCCATTGGCCTCGACGAACAGATTGCCTGGATGCATGTCGGCATGGAAGAAGCCGTCGCGCAGCGTGTGACGCAGGAACGACTGGATCAGGTTGGTGGCGATCGCCTTCAGATCGTGGCCCGCCGCAGCGAGGCCGGCGATGTCGTTCATCTTGACGCCGTCGACCCATTCCATGGTCAGCACATCGCGCCCGGTGCGCTCCCAGTCGACCGACGGCACGCGAAAGCCCGGGTCATCCTTGGTGTTTTCACCAAGTTCCGAAAGCGCTGCCGCCTCGAGCCTCAGATCCATCTCGATCTTGGTGGTCTGCGCCAGCGTCTCGGTCACCTCGACGGGCCGCAGCCGGCGCGACGACGGGATGTATTTCTCCTGCAGCCGGGCGGCGAGGAAATAGCTTTCGAGATCCTGAAAGAAGCGGCGGCGCACGCCAGGCCGGATCACCTTCACCGCCACCTTGGTATCGACACCGTCATGCATGGCCTGCGCGGGATGGACCTGGGCGATGGAGGCCGCCGCGACCGGCCCGCCGAACTGCGTATAGAGTTCGCCGATCTTGCGCCCGAGCGAGCCCTCGATCGCCGCCACCGCTTCCGCCTGCGAAAAAGTGTGCATCTTGTCCTGCAGCATGGCGAGGTCGAGCGCCATGTCGTTGCCGACGACATCGGGCCGCGTCGCCAGGAACTGGCCGAGCTTGACGTAGGAGGGTCCGAGCCGGACCACCGCCTTGGCCAGCCGGTCGCTGCGCTCATAAGCGAGTGCGCGGCGGCGGGTGAAGAGCCGGGCCATGCGCCAGCCGAATTTCGGCAGGCCGCCGAGTTCGTCGCCCGGCAATGCTGCGATCACGCCTTCGCGAACCAGCACCCAGCCGGCCCGTGCGAGCCGAAAGGCGGCGCCGACGCTGCTCATCGCCTACCCTGCTGCTGCAAACTGTGGTGCCTCAAAGCTTCCAGCCCGAATGCAGGGCGGCAATGCCGCCGGAATAGTTGCGGAACGACACGCGCTCGAAGCCCGCGCGGGTGATCATGGCAGCAAAGTTCTGCTGATTGGGAAATTTGCGGATCGATTCGACCAGGTAGGAATAGGGTTCGCCCTCGCCCGTCACCATCTTGCCGATCTGCGGAATGGCGTTGAACGACCAGGCTTCGTAGACCTTGTCCAGCAGCGGCATCTCGACCTCGGAAAACTCCAGGCACAGGAACCGTCCGCCGGGCTTCAGCACGCGAAAGGCTTCCGTCAGCGCGACATCGATGCGCGGCACGTTTCGGATGCCGAATGCGATGGTGTAGGCGTCAAAGGTGCTATCGGTGAAAGGCAGTTCCTCGGCATTGGCCTCGACGAAATCGGTGTTGCCGGACAGGCCCTTTTTCTCCGCACGGTCACGGCCGACGCTAAGCATCGAGCCGTTGATGTCGAGCACCGTGGCATGCGTGTTGCCATGGCTGGCGTCTACAATGCGGAAGGCGATGTCGCCGGTGCCGCCGGCCACGTCGAGCACTTTCCAGCCCGGACGTTTCGCCGGATTGAGCCATGTCACCATGGCATCCTTCCACAGCCGGTGCAGCCCGGCCGACATCAGGTCGTTCATCAGGTCGTAGCGGTTCGCCACCTTGTGGAAAACCTCATTGACCAGAGGCTGCTTGTCGCCTGGCCCTACCTTCTTGAAACCATAGGAGGTTTCCATGCCGCCCGCGGCCGTGGTTCTCTCAACTGACATTATTTTGATCCGTCATAAAACCGGCGGGACCATAGCCGATCGATGGTGCGGGCGCTATTGTTTAAGGCGCGGTGTTCGGCCGCGCTTCCAGGTGGTGGGCTTTACGGCCTGGACTGATGAGACGGGATAACTGCATGCCTTTGAAAGCAGAACTGCACTGCCACATCGAGGGGGCAGCGGCGCCCGAACTCGTCATCCGTCAGGCGCAGAAATACGGCAAGGACACCTCGCTTTATATCCAGAACGGCTCCTTCGTCTGGCATGATTTCACCTCGTTCCTGGCGGCTTATGATTTTTCCGCCGACCTGTTCCGCACCGAGGAGGATTATGCCCGCCTCGCCGACCATTATCTGACCAGCCTTGCCCGCGATGGCGCCATCTATTCCGAGGTCTTCACCTCGCCCGACCATGCCGTCAGGGCCGGCCTGTCGCCCAAGGCCTATACCGATGCGCTCGGCGAAGGCATGCTGCGCGCCAAAGCCAAGACCGGCATCGAGGGCCGCATGATCGTCACCGGCGTACGCCATGTCGGCGTCGAGTCGATCGAGCAGGCGGCGCGCTTTGCGGCGCGCTGCGGAAATCCGCTGGTCACCGGCTTCGGCGTCGCCGGCGACGAGCGCATGGGCGAGATGGAGGATTATGTCAGGGCCTTCGAGATCGCCCGCGAAGCCGGCCTCGGCATCACCATCCATGCCGGCGAGCTGACCGGATGGGAGACGGTGCAGGCCGCACTCGACCATATCCGCCCGTCGCGCATCGGCCATGGCGTGCGCGCCATCGAAAACCCCGATCTGGTGCGGCGCATCGCCGATGAGGGCATCGTGCTGGAATGCTGCCCCGGCTCCAACATCGCGCTCAAGGTCTACGACAGTTTCGCCGATCACCCTTTCCCTGCGCTGCAGGCAGCCGGCTGCAAGGTGACGCTGAATTCTGACGACCCGCCCTATTTCTGGACTTCGCTGAAGCGCGAATACGACATCGCCGCCGAGCATTTCGCCATGAACGAAAAGGCGCTGGCCGCCATCACCCGAACCGCGATCGAGGCGGCTTTCGTCGACAGGAAGACGAAAAGCGCGCTGCTTGCCCGGCTCGATGCGAAGAGGTGACTGGTGATTGGTGATTGGTGATTGGTTTGCCGGCGCTTCGGCCTGTCAACGGCAATGATCGATCCATCGGGACTCGCAAACCTGCTCACTATTCACTATTCACTATTCACCATTCACTGGAGCAACCCATGCAGGGCGTCACCGTCGTCGACCACCCGCTTGTCCAGCACAAGCTCACCATCATGCGCAAGAAGGAGACGTCGACCGCTGGTTTCCGGCGGCTGCTGCGCGAGATCTCGCTCCTGCTCGGCTACGAGGTCACCCGCAACCTCGAACTGACGACGACGACCATCGAAACGCCGATGGAAACCATGGAAGCGCCGACGCTGGAGGGCAAGAAGCTGGTCTTCGCCTCGGTGCTGCGCGCCGGCAATGGCCTGCTCGAAGGCCTGCTCGACCTGGTCCCGGCGGCCCGCGTCGCGCATGTCGGCCTCTACCGCGATCACGAAACGCTGGAGGCGGTGGAATATTTCTTCAAGGCGCCGAGCGATCTCGCCGACCGGCTGGTGATCGTCGTCGATCCGATGCTGGCGACCGCGAACTCGGCCATCGCGGCCATCGACAAGCTGAAGGAGCGCGGAGCCACCAACATCCGTTTCCTTTGCCTGCTGGCGGCGCCAGAAGGCATCGAGCGCTTCACCAAGGCGCATCCGGATGTCCCGGTCTTTACCGCTTCCATCGACCGCCAGCTCAACGAGAAGGGCTACATCATGCCCGGCCTCGGCGATGCCGGCGACCGCATGTACGGAACCAAATGACGGCGGCTGGCAAGGCCAGCTGACATCCAGTCGTTTACCGCCCGTTTACGCAAAGCCGCGGTTTCGGGTTGGCGTTAAAGCGGCACACACCATACGTGGGCAAGAATGGGCCTTCACAAAGGTCCATTCATGCTGCGCAAGCTTGTCATTCTGGGCGTGTTCGCCGGAACGTCGGCATCGATCCCGATCGTCTATCAGTCGAATCCGCAGATTCTCGACAACCTGTTGAAGTCGACCGTCGCCGGCAAGCCGTCCGCGCAGCCTCAGCCCGAACTGAACATGGCCTCGGTTCCCGGCAAGCCGGCCGCACCGCTGCCCACTGGGCGCAAAGTATTGGTGGCGGCTGACGAGCGCGGCCATTTCACCTCCGCCTTCAAGCTCAACGGCCGCCAGGTCGACGGCATGATCGACACCGGCGCCACTTTGGTCGCCATCAACACCTCGACGGCGCGCCGCATCGGCATCTCGCTCAACCCGTCGGACTTCAACCAGCAGGTCAACACCGCCAATGGCGCGATCAGGGCCGCCGTGGTCAACATCGATCGCCTGCAGATCGGCAAGATCAGCGTCGACAACATCCAGGCCGTGGTCCTCGACGACAAGGCGCTGCGCACCAACCTGATCGGCATGAGCTTTTTGCAGCGGCTGGCAAAATACCAGGTCGAAAACGGCACACTGTTGCTGGTGCAGTAGCGCCTTCCGCTACCCGCGCGGCAGCACGCGCCGGATGACAGTCTTGTCGGCGGCTGGTTTCGACGCCCCGATCGTATAGGCCGAAAGCACGGCGGCTGCGGCCGCTTCGGCCTCCGCTTGCGTGCGGGCGTGGACGAGCGCCAGCGGCTCGCCGGTCCGCACCTCGGCGCCGAGCGGCAGCAGCCTGGTGATGCCGACCGCATGGTCGATCCTGTCGTCCGGCCGCGTACGCCCGCCACCGAGCCCGACCACGGCAAGGCCGATATCGCGGGTGGCAATGCCGGTGGCAAAGCCGTTGCCTGCCGCCTTGACCGCAAACTCCACCGCCGCTTTCGGCAAATATTTTTCCGGCTTCTCGACGAAATCGGCGGGACCGCCAAGGGCTGCGACCATACGTGCGAAGGCGGCCGCCGCGCGGCCGCCGGCTAGCGTCTCGGCCGCGCGCCTGAGACCGTCCTGATTGGACGACGCCAGCCCTGCCGATTGCAGCATCTCGGCGGCCAGCGCCAGCGTCACATCCTCCAGTCGCTTGTCGCGGAGCCTCCCGGTGAGGAAATCGACGGCGTTGCGCACCTCGACCGCGTTGCCGGCAGCCGACGCCAGCGGCTCGTTCATGCCGGTGACCAGCGCCGAGGCCTTCAGGCCGGCGCCGTTGGCGATCTCGACCAGGCTGTTGGCCAGTGCTGTCGCGTCGCGCGACTTCTCCATGAAGGCGCCATTGCCGACCTTGACGTCGAGCACCAGCGACTGCAGGCCGGCCGCGAGTTTCTTCGACAGGATAGAGGCAGTGATCAGCGGCACCGATTCCACCGTTCCGGTCACATCGCGGATCGCATAGAGGCGACGGTCGGCGGGCGCGAGATCGGCGGTCTGGCCGATGATGGCACAGCCGGTCTCGAGCACCGTCTTGCGGAAGCGCGCGATATCCGGCTGGCTGATATAGCCTGGGATGGCATCCATCTTGTCCAGCGTGCCGCCGGTATGCCCAAGGCCCCTGCCGGAGATCATCGGCACATAGGCGCCGCAAGCGGCGACGATCGGCGCCAGCATCAGCGAGACATTGTCGCCGACGCCGCCGGTCGAATGTTTGTCGGTGACCGGACCCGGCAGATCCGACCAGTCGAGCACATCGCCGGAATCGCGCATGGCGAGCGTCAGCGCCACCGCCTCGTCGCGGTTCATGCCGTTGAAGAACACCGCCATGGCAAAGGCGCCGACCTGACCGTCCGAGACGCTGCCCGAAGTTACGCCGGCGACAAAGGCCGAAATCTCCTGCGCCGACAGTTTCTGGCCATCGCGCTTGCGGCGGATGATTTCCTGGGGAAGCATCAGGCGTCGCCCTTCGGCTCCGGCAACCCATCCTGGAACACATGCGCAAGGATCGTCGCCAACCGTGCGCCGCCGATCGGCGCCATGTCCTTGGTCTCCTGGTGCGACAGTTCCGCCCCGGTCATCCCGGCGGCGAGATTGGTGATCACCGAACAGGCGGCTACGCGAAGCCCAAGGAAGCGGGCGAGAATGACCTCCGGCACGGTCGACATCCCTACCGCATTGGCGCCCATGATGCGCGCCATGCGGATTTCAGCAGGGGTTTCGAAACACGGACCGGAAAACCACATATAGACGCCCTTGTGCAGCGCCGTCCCTGTCGCCTTCGCCGCCCGTTCGATCGCCGCGCGCAAGCCGGCATCATAGGCTTCGGTCAGGCCGACGAAGCGGCGGTCGCTCGGCTCGCCGATCAGCGGGTTGGAGCCGGAGAAATTGATGTGATCGGTGATCAGCATCACCGATCCTGGCAGCATGTCGGGATCGACCGAGCCGGCGGCATTGGTAAGGATCAGCTTGGTGATGCCGATGCCGGCAAGCACCTCCAGCGCCGGCCGCATTGCAGCAGCAACGCCGTGCTCGTAGTAATGGGCGCGGCCGGACAGCATCAGCACCGGCGTGCCGGCGAAAAGCCCCGCGACCACCTCGCCGGCATGGCCAGTCACCCCGCTGCGGGGGAAACCCGGCAGGTCGGCATAAGAGATGCGCACGGCATTCTCGACCTGGTCGACAAGCCCGCCAAGGCCCGACCCCAGCACCATCGCCGTTGTTGGCGCCAACCCGTCCAGTCTTTCAACGAGGTGGTCCAGAGCTTCCTTCATATCAGCCAACTCTCACTTCAAAATGTCGCCACGAAACCCGTAGGGCAGCATGTCGCCCATGGTCACGGTCTCGACCACGCCGGTGTTGTCGCAAAGATAGAGCTTTGTGTCCGGCCGGCAGAATTCCGCCAGCCTTTGCCGGCAGCCGCCGCAGGGCGAGCATTTCGCCATGCGTGAGGCAATGACGGCGATTTCCACAATCTTGCCGCCACCGCCCATGATGTAATGGCCGAGCGCCGTGGTCTCGGCGCACCAGCCTTCCGGATAGGACGCGACCTCGATGTTGGCGCCGGTGAAGACACGGCCGTCTTCGGTGCGCAACGCCGCACCCACCGGAAACTTCGAATAGGGCGCGTAGGCCTTGGCCATGGCCTCCTGCGCGGCTTCGAACAGATCATGCGACATTCAGGTGTTCTCTCCGACGATCGTGGTCAAAACCCGGCCATTTGCGTTTTCCTGGCGCCTTTCGAGCACCAGCCGCATGTTCGACACAGTGCTCCTGGGCGCCCGGATCAACGTTCCTTGACATAAGGCACGCCGCCGGCGCGCGGCGGGATCGCCTTGCCGATGAAGCCGGCAAGCAGGATCACGGTCAGCACATAGGGCAGCGCCTGCATGAACTGCACCGGCACCTTGCCGATCAACGGCAGCGGCGAACCCTGTAGGCGGATCGCCGCCGCGTCGAGGAAGCCGAACAGAAGACAGGCGAACATAGCGTTGACCGGTCGCCATTTGGCAAAGATCAGCGCCGCCAGTGCGATGTACCCCTTGCCCGCGGTCATGTCCTTCACGAAGCCGCCATTCTGCACCATCGAGAGGTAGGCGCCGGCAATGCCGGTCAGCACACCGGTGCAGATCAGGGCCCGGTAGCGCAGCCAGGCGACCGAGATGCCGGCGGTGTCGACGGCGGCCGGGTTCTCGCCGACGGCGCGCAGGCGCAGGCCGAAGCGGGTGCGAAACAACACCCACCAGGTGAACGGCACCATGGCGAAAGCGAGATAGACCAGGATCGAATGGCCAGAGAGCAGCTCGGAATAGATCGGCCCTATGATCGGCAGGTCGTGGATCGCGGCAGCACCAGGCAGAGTGATGGCCTCGAAACGCTCGCCCGGCTGCAGCGCCGGCGTTCGCCCGCCCTGCTGGAACCAGGCCTGGCCCAGAATGATGGTCGAGCCGGCGGCGACGAAGTTGATGGCCACACCGGAGACGATCTGGTTGCCGCGATGGGTGATCGAGGCGAAGCCGTGCACCAGGGCAAAGGCGACCGACATCACGATCGCCATGCCGAGACCGAGGAAGGCCGAATGGAAGACCGAAGCGGCGGCCGCACCTGCAAAGGCGCCGACCAGCATCTTGCCTTCCAGCCCGATGTCGAAAACGCCTGCGCGTTCCGAATAGAGGCCGGCGAGGCAAGCGAGCAGCAGCGGCACCGACAGGCGTATGGTCGAGTCCAGGATCTGCACGATGGCGATGAAGACGTCCATCTCAGGCGCCCTTCCCTTTGACCGCTTCGATGCCGACCGACCTTGGACTGAACGAGGCGAACAGCGCCTGGACGTAGGGCCGGAACATGTGCTCCAGCGCACCGGCAAACAGGATGACCAGGCCCTGGATGATGACGATCATGTCGCGGGAAATCGCCGGCATTTCGAAGGCAAGTTCGGCGCCGCCCTGGTAGAGCATGCCAAACAGGATCGCCGCCAGCACGATGCCGACCGGATGCAGACGGCCCATCAGCGCCACGGCAATGCCGACGAAGCCGGCGCCGGAGACGAAATCGATCGCCACATTGTGCTGGTCGCCCATCACCGGGTTCAGCGTCATCATGCCGGCCAGCGCGCCCGAAATCATCATCGCGATGATGATGATGCGGGTCTCCGAAATGCCGGCATAGCGCGCCGCTTTCGGGCTGTGGCCATAGGTGCGCATCTCGTAGCCGAGCTTGGTGCGCCAGATCAGCAGCCAGACCAGGAATGCCATGAGCAGCGCCAGCAGGAAGCAGATGTTGAACGGCGCCGAGCGGATCTTGGCGCCGAACAGTTCGATGATCCAGTTGAGTTTGGGCAGTTCGGCGCCGGCGAGGAAGTTGCGCGTCTGCGGCGCCTGCGACGCCGCCGGCTTCAACGGCCCAACCAGGAGGTAGACCATGATCGAGGCCGCGATGAAGTTGAACATGATGGTGGTGATGACGATGTGCGACCCGCGCTTGGCCTGCAGATAGGCCGGAATCAGCGCCCACAGCGCACCGACGGCGGCTCCGGCGACGATCGCCAGCGGAAAGGTCAGCCACCACGGCAGCACAGTGTCGAAGGCGAGGCAGACCACGCCCACGCCAAGGCCGGCAATATAGGCCTGGCCCTCGGTCCCGATGTTGAACAGGCCGCAATGTGCGGCCACCGCCACTGACAGGCCGGTGAAGATGAAGGTGGTGGCATAGAACAGCGTGAAGGCAATGCCGGTTCCCTTGCCGAAAGCGCCCTCGACCAGGATGACGGCGGCACGAAACGGGTTTTCGCCGACCAGCATGACGACGAAACCGGCAACGATGAAGGCCACCGACAGATTGATCAGCGGGACCAGCCCATAATCGGCCCAGGCCGGCAGCTTGGCGTAAGGCGTGCTCACTCTGCCGCCTCCTGGCGATCGACGCCTGCCATCAGCAGGCCAAGCTCGCCTTCGGTCGCCTCGGGGCCACGTTCGCCGACGATGCGCCCGGCAAACATCACCAGGATGCGGTCGGACAGCGAACGGATCTCGTCGAGTTCGACCGACACCACCAGCACCGCCTTGCCCTGGTCGCGCATGGCAATCAGCCGCTTGTGGATGAATTCTATGGCGCCGACATCGACGCCGCGAGTCGGCTGGCCGACGATCAGAACACCGGGATCCTGCTCCATTTCTCGCGCCAGCACGATCTTCTGCTGGTTGCCGCCGGAGAAATTCGCCGTCTTGAGACGCGGATTGCCGGGACGGATGTCGTATTTCTCGATCTTGTCCTTGGCATCAGCCATGATGGCGTCGATGTTGAGGAACGGCCCTTTGAGGTAGCGCGGGTCGTCATGGTAGCCGAGGATCGAATTCTCGTTCTCCTCGAAGGCCAGCACCAGGCCCACATGATGGCGGTCCTCCGGCACATGGGCGAGCCCACGGTCGCGCAACTCGCCGGGATCGGCGGCCCCGGTCAGGTCGATCGGCTTGTCGTCGAGCATCACCGAGCCGGAAACCGCGCGCCTGATGCCGGAAATCGCCTCGAGCAGTTCGGACTGGCCGTTGCCGGCGACACCGGCAATGCCGACGATCTCGCCGGCGCGGATATCGAAGGAGATGTCGTCGACCATGGTGACGCCGCGCTGGTCTTTCACCGTCAGGTTCTTGACTGCGAGCTTGACCGCGCCGGCCTCCGTCTCGCCCTTTTCGACCCGCAGCAGCACGCGCCGCCCGACCATCAGTTCGGCCAGTTCGCCGACTGTCGTCTTGCTGGTCTCGCGCGTCGCCACCATCGTGCCCTGGCGCATGACCGAGACATTGTCGGTGATGGCCATGATCTCGCGCAGCTTGTGGGTGATCAGCACCACCGTTTTCCCCTGGTCCTTCAATTGCCTGAGGATGCGGAACAGATGGTCGGCCTCGGCCGGCGTCAACACGCCCGTCGGCTCGTCGAGAATCAGGATCTCGGCGCCGCGATAAAGCGCCTTCAGGATTTCGACACGCTGCTGCAGGCCGACCGGCAATTCCTCGATGATGGCGTCGGGATCGACTTCCAGCCCGTATTCGCGCTCGAGCCGCTCCAGTTCGGAGCGCGCCTTGGCGATGCTCTTTTTCAACAGCGCATCGCTTTCGGCGCCGAGGATGATGTTTTCCAGCACGGTGAAATTGTCGACCAGCATGAAGTGCTGGTGCACCATGCCGATGCCGAGCGCGATGGCGTCGTTGGAAGTCTTGATCGACGCCGGCTTGCCGCCGACGCGGATCTCGCCGCTGTCGGCCTGGTAGAAGCCGTAGAGGATCGACATCAGCGTCGACTTGCCGGCGCCGTTCTCGCCGACGATGCCGTGGATGGTGCCGCGTGCGATCTCCAGATTGATGTCGCGATTGGCGCGAACGGCGCCAAAACTCTTGTTGATGCCGATCAGTTCGATTGCGGCTTGCGCCATGCAGCCTGTCCCACTCTTATTTTTTATCGCTTGGTCAAAACGCCTAGCATGATGCCCCACCCGTGCCAATTGGCGGCGCAGTGGCCACTCTCGACAAATCCCGGTGCGCTTGTCAATTTCGAACGTGGCCCAGACCTTCACATTCACTAATATGCAAGGCTCAACAGTCGCATCATGCTGCAACTGCGTGCACCAGGACCTGGGGAGTTTCGAATGATCATGCCTGTCGACCGGCTGACGACGCTGGAAATCCGCGCCGCCGAGCAGGAAAAGACCATCGAGGAACTGTCGGGCCAGATCGCCGAGCAGTGGACGGCGATCGAACGCATGCAGCGCAAGCTCGATGCCCTGACCGGGCGCTTCATGGCGCTGGAGGAACAATCGGCACCCGACGTGCCGATAACCAAACCGCCGCACTGGTAGCAAGGAGAAGCCTTTGGCCAGTGAAAGCGATCGCGTTGCGCGGGCGGGCGATTATGTGCTTGGCCTGATGAACGATCGCGACCGCGAACGTGCCGAGCGCGACCTGGAGATCGATCCCGCCTTCCGCGACACGGTGATGCGGCTGGCCGAGCGCATGCATGTCTTCGACCGCACGGGGCGGCCCTCGGGCGACGGCGATCGCTGGCGGCTGATCTCGCAACGCATCGCCGAACTGCCGCAGATGCGTGTGGTCGGCCAGGACGAAGCGAAGCCGGTGATCGGCAGACTGGAGCGGAAGCCCTATGGCGTCGGCGTGCATTCGCTCGGTGGCCGACGCGGCTTCGCTATCGCCATTGCGCTGATGGTGGTGTTTGCGCTGGGTTATCTCTTGGGCTTGTTGTCGACCGGCGGTGCGCTTCTGCCCTGACGTCCAAGGCAATCGCATATGGATTCTTGCGAAGAAGGACCCGCAACGCCGGAACTGCCGATCTCCCCCCTTGCGGGGGAGATGGCCGGCAGGCCAGAGGGGGGTGTGAAGGATCGCCAACCTTGAATGGCTCCAGAATGAACCGTAATTGGCTGTTAGGCCGAGGGACAGCACCCCCCTCTGCCTTGCCAGGCATCTCCCCCGCAAGGGGGGAGATCGGACGTCGCCGGGACCTCCGCCAATCCTCAACGTCCTTTAAAGCCCTCAAACAAAACCGCCGGGCTTTCACCCGGCGGTTCCAAACCTCAGCGCTTACCAATCAATACGGGCAGGCGTTGTCGGCGGTGTAGTCGTGCACCTGGATCGTGCCGGCGATGATGTCGGCCTTGGCCTTTTCGACGGCAGCCTTCATCTCGTCGGTGACCAGCGCCTTGTTGTTGTCGTCCATGGCGTAGTCGACGCCGCCTTCCTTGAGGCCGAGATTTTGCAGGCCGCCTTTGAAGGTGCCGTTCTTGCCGTCCATGAAGGCGGTGTAGACGGCCACGTCGACGCGCTTCAGCATCGAGGTCAGCACCTTGCCGGGCTGCAGGCCGTTCTGGTTGGAATCGACGCCGATGCCGAGCTTGCCGGCATCCGCCGCTGCTTGCAGCACGCCGACGCCGGTGCCGCCGGCCGCGGCATAGACCACGTCGGAGCCCTGGTCGATCTGCGTCTTGGCGATCTCGCCGCCCTTGGCCGGATCGTTCCACGCCGCGGGCGTGTCACCGGTCATGTTCTGGATGACGTCGGTCGCACCGGCCGCCTTGGCGCCGCCGACATAGCCGCATTCGAACTTGCGGATCAGCGGAATGTCCATGCCGCCGATGAAGGAGACCTTCTTGGACTTCGAGGCCATCGCCGCCAGGATGCCGACGAGATAGGAGCCTTCGTTTTCCTTGAACACAAGCGAACGGACATTGGGCATATCGACGGCATCGTCGATGATGGCGAAGTTGAGATCGGGATATTCCTTCGCGACCACCTTCAGCGCATCCTCCCAGGCAAAGCCGGCCATGACGATCGGGTTGCGGCCGTCCTCGGCGAAGCGGCGCAGCGCCTGCTCGCGTTGCGAGGCGTTCGACACTTCGAACTCGACATAGGCGGTGCCGGTCTCGGTCTTGAACTTTTCGGCGCCGTGATAGGCAGCCTCGTTGAAGGATTTGTCGAACTTGCCGCCGAGATCGTAGAGGATGGCCGGCTGGACATCCGCGGCGAAAGCCGGAAGAACCATTGCGGTTGCGGCCAGGAGGCCGAGAACGATACGTTTCATGTGATCCACACCCTGTCGGTTATTTTTTTCCGTTACGCGCCGCCCGCCTGCCCGGTTCTCCGGCAGGCATGCGGCATCAGCCAGGAGTGTACTCCCCTCCCGCTCAAGGCAATCTGGCACGGCCCGAAACAAAATTCACGCGGAATTTTGACCTTTTGGAAAAGCATGCCCCCCGTTGGAAAAACATGCCCAATGCGGTGACAGCTGTGGACGATTGCCGCGTTGTCGTCGCAAGTCCGCTGGGACAACCCATCAGCCCGGCGCGAATTCTCCGCCGCGCCGCCGGCGCCGGTAGCCGATCGCATAGAGGATGAAGGCAAGCACCGCGAAGACGGCAAACCCCGGCTGGGCAAGCACCCAGGCGATGCCGCCATCCCATATCATCGGATTGACCTTGGCGCGCACGAAGGTCTCGAAGCCCGCGCGGGTGTCGGGCGAAACCGCCAGCCAGCTCGAATTCAGCGGCGTCATGACCAATGCGGAAGCCGCCACCGAGCGCGTCGCGTCGAGCACGGCCATGATGACGGCGACCGAGAGTGCGATCATGGCCGCGAGGCGAAACAAAAAACGCAACATCGAAATCTTCCCCGGTCCTCAAGTTCCTCCCGAGGACCTTCCGGTCAAAGGCAAGGAATAGAATGCGCACGCCCGGCGCGCAATCGCCATACGCGAATTTGAAGCCTATCGCCCGCCTATATGGCCACCTTTCGGCTCCGCCGATGGACGAGCCAGATGCCGAGGATGCCGCCGCCAATGGCCCCGACCACCAGCCCGGCAAGGCCGATGAACACCGCGAAGTAGCCGCAGCCGCCTTCGAAACAGCTGATGTCGGTGGCTTCGGCGATCCCCGCGCCAAGCGCGAAGCCGGCGACAGTGCCGACGACGGCGCCGAGGATGATGCCGGCCAGCGCGGCGACGATCGAACTAAAGGCTGACGATGCCTGCGCTTCCGGCCTTGCATAAAAGGCCTTGGCCTCGTCGCGGCGGCGCAGCAGGTAAATGCAAAACAGGCCGATGACGATTTCGGTGGCGGCGATCGCAAGCTCCCTGGCGGAGACGGTGAAATCGGGCACGGTCAGCGCATAGACCTGCTCGGCCAGCCGCCAGGCGATGGTGGTGATCTGCCAGATGGTGAAATGACGCGGAAAGCGCGCGGAACGGCTTAAGGCGAGGCCGAGCAGATAAAGCCCCCACACGATGGTGACGATGTCGAAGGCCAGTCCGCCAAGCACGAAATAGAAGACCCTGTCCGGCAGGCCGGAACTCTCGAACAGCCACCGCGCCGAGACCAGCCAGTAGACCGACCATGCCATGACGAAGAGGAGCCAGACCACGGGCACGAAGGACAGCCCGCTGTCCGGACGCCCTGCGGGCGTCAGCCCGCCTGGCATGCCTCCGGCCGGCGTTCCGCTGGCCGGCTGTTCATTGCTCGATGTCATGTCTGGACGTTGCCCCCGCAAAGCCTCCGCCGCACTCGACAGGTGGCGAGGGGCGAAGTCAAGCGCGGCCGGCCCTGCCGCCTTGCCCGTGCACACCATTCAGAACCGAAGCGCCTTAGAAGCGGAGCCGTTCAACGCCCCGCGAAACGATGCATGGCCGGCAAAGCGAATAGACTGCCGTTATGGCTTGGCATTCGGCGCCGGATCGACTAGATGAGCCCCGCGCCTGTTTGATTGACGGGCGCCGGGAAGGGCATCCGCTGGTTGGCGGTGTCCATCAAGCGGGTCTTCCCGCAAATCCCAAAGGGATGCATCTCCCCAACCCGCGTGGCAAAACCGGCCGGGCGCGAATGCAAGGACGGAGAGGTGGCCGAGTGGTTGAAGGCGCACGCCTGGAAAGTGTGTTTACGGGAGACCGTAACGCGGGTTCGAATCCCGCTCTCTCCGCCATTATCAAGCCATTGAAACCGCTGCGATTTCCCATCCCAGCGGGTGCGGCTGACTTTACTTCACATGCTCGCCCTGGGTTCATGGCGGATTGCCGGCTTGCTCGCCAAGCCAGGCGCAGAAATGCCGCGGAGCGATCCGGCGGTCGCCGTCACCTGTTCAACCGCCAGAGTTTCAAAGGCGTAGCCGGACCTCTGTCTTCACTCTTCGTGCCCCATCTGTCACCGTCGCAACCAACGCGTTAGTGCCGCCTGGTGCGGTCTCAGGTCGCAGATGAGGTAATTCCATGAATTATAACGATATCGACCTCAATCTATTGCGGGTCTTTGACGTGATGATGCGGGAAAGGAGCGTGACGCGGGCGGCTACCGAATTGGGCAGAACACAATCAGCTGTAAGCCACTCCCTGTCGAAGCTTCGGTATCTATTGCGGGATGAATTGTTCACCAGAGATGGCGGCGAGATGCGGCCGACTCCCCGGGCAGTTGAGCTGCTGTCGAATATTTCCGCCGCACTCGCAACGATCCGCGCATCGATCGACCGGCATCAGATCTTCAATCCAGCAACGACGCGGCGCAACTTTCGCGTTGGACTTACAGATTATCATGCCATGGTTTTCATCCCGGGCCTCATTCGAGAATTTTCCAGGCAAGCTCCTGGCGCGACGCTGAACGTCATTCCCGCAAACGGACCCGAAATCGGTTCATCGGTCTATCTGAGACAAGTTGACTGCGCGCTGAGGGGAGCAGCGATACGCGACGACCCAGGTCTCTTGAAGGTGGAGCTTGGCCAGGACCGATTGTTTTGCGCAGTGTGGAGCGGAAGCAAGATCGCCAGAAGCGCAATGACGCTGGAAACCTATCTGGCCAGTTCCCACCTCCAGATTTCCGCAGATGGCCTGGCGGAAGGCCTCGCGGATGCCGCCCTCAAACAGATGGGTCTTCGCCGCAATGTCGTTGCGACCATCTCGAACTATCCGGTGCTGCCCTGGGCGCTTCGCGGCACTGAACTGATTACCCATTGCGGTGATGCCATCCTGCAAATGCTGGATGAGAGGAGTGAGGTGACGTTGGTCCCGCCACCCCTTCCGATAGCGAATGTGAATGCCTGGCTTATTGTTCACCGCCAGATGGCGAATGACCCGGGAACCAGGTGGCTCCGGGAAATCATCGTGGGAATCTACAACGAATCGCGGAGCAAGAGACACCAAGGCACCCTCGGAGCACCGGGGTCGGCCGTAAAATAGGTCGCGGGCGCTGCTTCACCACTCAACCGCTTTTCAGCTGGGAGTGCTTCGCAACTATGAGCAGCGCTCATTTTCACAATGAGAACAATCGATTTGACGAATACTTGGGCTGGAGAGCACATTCCCTTCAACAATAACAGGGGAATGCCGAAATGAGATCAACGTTCAAGGGCCTACTTGCCCTCGCCATCGCGTGCACCGCCTCCTCGGCGTGGTCCGCAACCCTCGACAATGTCAAGAAAAATGGCGTGCTGACCTGTGGCACGAATTCGGCCACGGCTGGCTTCAGCCTTCCCGACAATGAAGGCAAATGGACCGGATTTGTCGTCGATTATTGTCGCGCCGTGGCCGCTGCCGTGCTCGGGGACGCGCAAAAGGTCAAGTTCATCCCATTGACGCCAAAGGATCGCTTCACCGCCTTGCAGTCGGGAGAGATCGACATTCTCGCCCACAACGCAACCTGGACATCGTCCCGCGATACGTCGCTAGGCATACTGTTTGCCGGCACGTATTTCTATGACGGCCAGGGGTTCATGGTGCGCAAGGCGGACAATATCACGTCAGCCAAGGGACTTGACGGCGCATCGATATGCGTCACCCAGGGCACCACGACCGAGTTGAACCTTGCCGACTATTTTCGCTCGCAGTCGATCAAGTACACGACGGTTGGTTTCGCAGACGAGGAAGCTGTCGTGAAGGCTTATGAGGAGGGACGTTGCGACGTCTTGTCCGCAGACACCTCCACCTTGAACGCGTCGCGGCTTCGCATGGCCAAGCCGGACGACAGCATTGTTCTTCCCGAGCTGATCTCCAAGGAGCCGCTTGGCCCGGCGGTGCGGCAGGGTGACGACCAGTGGTTCAATGTGGCGAAGTGGACGCTCTACGTCATGGTGGCCGCGGAGGAATACGGGGTCACCTCCAAGAACGTCGATGCCATGAAATCGTCTGACAATCCCAGCATCCGCCGCCTGCTTGGCGTGGAAGGCAGCATAGGCAAGGACATCGGGCTCGGCGATAACTGGCCGGTCGAGGTGATCAAGCAGGTCGGCAATTACGGCGAAGTGTTCGAACGCAATGTCGGCAAGGATTCGCCGCTGAAAATGGAGCGTGGCATGAACGCGCTCTGGAACCAAGGCGGCGTTCAGTACGCTCCGCCGATCCGCTAATGCATGTCGCTCAAAAATGGCCCCGGTTTTGAGACAACGACATGCATAACGAAGACCCTAAAGCGCGTCGCCTGAGTCCGTTCAAACCCGACGCGCTTTAGGCAAAGGCATGGTTGCAAGGCGCTGGCGTGTTACCGTCAGCGCCTTGCACGGACCCGATAGGAACAGCCCATGTCCCATTTGTCGCTTCCCGCGCCGTCGCGCAGGAGGTTGTCGCTGCACGATACGAAGGTGCGGGGCATCCTCTACCAGCTCTTGCTCGCCGGCTGCCTGCTGGCCTTGGCGCTGGGCATCGGCATGCAGACTGCATCGAATATGCGGGTCCGGGGGATTCCGCTCTCATTCGACTTTTGGAATGAGTCTGCCGGCTTCGACATCAATCAAACCCTGATACCGTACGATGCATTGTCCAGCTACGGTCAGGCGTTCTGGGTGGGAGTGGTCAACACCCTCTACGTCAGTCTCCTCGCAATCCTGTTTGCGACGTTGCTTGGCTTCGTCATCGGCGTTGCCCGCCTGTCGCCGAACTGGATCGTTTCGAAGGTGGCGACCGCCTATGTCGAGCTTGTGCGCAATGTTCCGTTATTGCTGCAGCTGCTGTTCTGGTACAACGCCGTCCTCAAGCCGTTGCCCTCGCCGAAGGCGTCCATCGCCATTCCCGGCGGCATCTACCTCAACAATCGCGGCCTCATCGTTCCGGAGATTCATTTGCATCCGGGAGCGGGTCTGGTGGGCCTGGCATTCGTTGCGGCCATTTCCTGCTGCGTTGCGTTCTGGTTTCGCGCCAGGAGCATCCAGAGACGGACGGGCAGGCAGCTGCCGGTGCTTCTGGTCAGTCTGGCGACCTTGATAGGATTTCCGCTGGTCGTGTTCCTGGCGGCTGGCGAGCCGGTCTCGTTCGTCGCCCCGCAGCTACGGGGTTTCAATTTTCAAGGCGGGCATCAGCTCTATCCGGAGTTTGCCGCTCTCCTGATCGGTCTGTCGGTCTACACCGGTTCATACATCGCCGAGATCGTGCGAGGTGGAATTCAGGCAGTGCCAAAGGGCCAGACCGAGGCTGCGCATGCGTTGGGGCTGGCGCCGGGCAAGACGCTTCGTCTGGTCGTCGTTCCCCAGGCGCTGCGAATCATCATTCCCCCTTTGACAAGCCAGTATCTCAACCTCATCAAGAACTCGTCGCTTGCCGTGTTCATCGGCTATCCCGACCTCGTTCAGATCTTTGCCGGCACGGTGCTCAATCAGACCGGAGCCGCCGTCCAGGTCATGGCGATTACTCTGTCGGTCTATCTCGTCACCTCCCTTGCCACGTCGTTGGTCATGAACGCGTGCAACCAACATTTTGCAATGTTGAAAGGTGACGGATGAGCGATCAGTCCATGCGTTCGCCAATTGTGATCAGCGCGCTCATACCAGCCATGGCGCCTCCCGCGGACGTTCGACCGGGTCCAGTGAGCTGGATGAAAAAGAACCTGTTTTCGACGCCGTCTTCAGGCGCGCTGACAATATGCTTTGTCCTCCTCGCCACGTGGCTGCTGCATCACTTCCTGAGCTTTGCGATCTTCAACGCGGTCTGGAGCGGCGGCCATGAAGCTTGCCGTGCGAACAGCCAGGGGGCTTGCTGGCCTTTCATCGCCGAGAAGTTCGACTACCTGCGATACGGCGCGTATCCGGTTTCCGAGCGGTGGCGGGTGGACCTTGCGCAGGCGATCGGCGCCATCCTCATCGTTTGGCTCCTGTGGACGAAGGCTCCGCGGCGCAAAGTGGCGGCGTTGCTGTTCTTCCTCGTCTACCCCGTGGCCGCGTTCGTTCTCGTGCGCGGCGTTGCCTGGCTTCATTTGCCTGTCATCGATACGACGCTCTGGGGCGGTCTCTTGATCACGTTGCTGATGTCGATCGTGGGTATCGTCTTCTCGCTTCCGATCGGGGTTATCCTGGCGCTTGGACGCAGGTCGGAACTCCCTTTCGTCAAGACGGTTTGCGTCACGTTCATCGAAGTCGTCCGCGGCGTGCCGTTTATCACAGTGTTGTTCATGGCGAACTTCATGATGCCGCTCTTCGTCCCGGATTATCTGACGCCTGATCGACTGTTGCGCCCGCTCATCGCGATAGCGTTGTTCTCGTCCGTCTATATGGCCGAGGTCGTGAGAGCCGGCCTTCAGGCGATCCCGAAGGGCCAACACGAAGCGGCCAAGGCGCTCGGGATCGGCTACTTCGACATGATGCGCCTGATCGTCCTCCCTCAGGCGTTGACGATCGTCATACCGAGCATCGTCTCGACCTTCATCGGTCTGTTCAAAGACACGACTCTGGTCGCCATCGTCGGCATCGCGGATTTCCTGAAGGCCGTTGAAACGGCGCGCGTCGATCCGAACTGGGCAGGCCCGACGATCTCATCAACCGGCTACCTCTTTGCGGGGTTGGTCTACTGGAGCTTTTGCTTCGGCATGTCGCGTTACTCGCAATCTATGGAGCGCCAATTGGCGCGTGGCCACAAATCCTAGGAGGCGCTGATGATGCCACAAGCAATGCCCGCGGCAAGGTGACCATCAAATGGCTTGTGCAGACACGCCCGCATCGGCGCTTGGGCAACGACATATCGCGGGAATAGATTTCGACCAGATCCACGACCGTCAGCAGTTCGGATCTGTCAAATGGGCCAACCAGTGGGACGAGTTCTCTCCCCAGGTCGAGGGCCAGGACCTGCTGTCGCTGTGGACGGCGGATATGGACTTCCGCGCTCCGGAAACCGTCATCGCGCGACTGCGCGAGGCCGCGGAGCATGGCATTTACGGCTACACACGCCGCGATCCGCGCCACTATGAGATCGTGCAATCGTGGTTCGCGCACCGGCACAACTGGTCGCCGAAACTGGAGACCTTGCTTCCCGCGCCGGCGATCATGCCGTCCGTGGCTGCGATACTGCGAACCTTCACCAAGCCCGGTGACGGCGTCATTGTGCAGTCGCCCGTGTACTCGCCCTATTTCGAAGTTGTTCAGGGAAACGGGCGGGTTCTGCTTACGAACCGGCTGAGGCTGCAGAACAACAGATATGAACTTGATCTGGAGGATTTCGAGAAACTGGCGGCCGGCGGTGCCAAGGCATTCCTGCTGTGCAATCCTCACAACCCTGCCGGAATGGCCTGGACACGCGAAGAATTGGCGGCGCTCAACGACGTCTGCGAGCGCCATGGCATCCTGGTCATATCGGACGACATTCACTGCGACATAAGGTTGTCGGATCGCCCCCACATCGTCTTCTCCTCCATCTCGGAAGATGCTGCGGAGAAATCGTTCATCTGCACCGCTCCAACGAAGACTTTCAATCTTGCCGGGGTTCCTTCGGCAACGATTTCGGTAGCCAGCAAAAAGCGCCGCGAGGCGCTTCTTGCCGCAATGCAGGCGTCATTCATGGTGAATGCGAACTTTTTCGGCCGCCTGGCCCTGGAGGTTGCTTACAGCAGCGGCGCGCCGTGGCTCGACCAACTCACGCGCTACATCGCCGGCAACATCGATCTGGTTTGCGAGTTCGCCGGTGAACACCTTCCAGGCATCACGCCCATGCGGCCCGACGCATCGTTTCTGGTGTGGTTGGACGCGTGCGCGCTCGATGGCCGAGTGGGTGGAATTCAGAAATTCTTTGTCGATCGGGCCGGGGTTAATCTCTATGACGGCCGCGTCTATGGGCCTGGCGGCGAAGGCTTCATTCGCCTGAATGTCGGCTGCCCGCGTCCCCTGTTGCGCCAAGGGCTGGAGCGCATGTCCAGCGCGCTGGCATCCCTGTGATCGAGCGCCAGGGTGCTTCGGATTCGAGCCTGGTACTTGATGCCGGCAGCCGGTAAGGAAACGTCCGAGGGCCGACGAGCCGGGTGGCCCGCAAGTCCGGATTCCATAGCCGTGCCGGACACGACCCTCAAGCCAAGGTCGACATGTCCAGCTTGATCGCCGCTACCATTTCACAGCGAACCCGAGCTTGGCGCCCAGGGCGTGGCTATCGCCAAAATCCTTGAGGCTTGTCCGCGCTGTCCCTTCTCCGAAGACGGCGTAGCGACCGTCCGCCCAGCTCAGCGAGCCACCAAGGCCGACACCGCCCCACAGCGCCTGATTTTCGCTGACCAGTTTCGTGCCAGACACATCGACATCATTTCCGTCGAGGAAGTCGTAGTAAAGGTTGCCGAGCCCGTAAATGTGCGTGCGGCTGACTTGCCCCGCATCGTCCACCCACTGGTCTTCATAGTCCGCGGAGAGGCCGAGGCGGCCGACGAGACTGTTGCTGCTGCCGGGCGACACGACGGCGCCAAACGGGTCGGTGAACGCGTCGAAGTCGACCGAGGAATAGGCAAGCTGGGCCTGCGGCGTCAGCGACCAGTTGCCGTTGAGGGCGATCGTCTGTCCGGTCTCCACGCTCAGCCCGTAGCCGAAACCGTTGTTGCCGTCCGCAAGCGTGGTGCCCAGCGTGGCCGACCGGATGTCACTGTCATACCATGTCGCCTCGGCCTGCGCGTCGACGTAGAAGCCACCGCTGCCGAACCAGGTGAGCGTGCTGCCGACGCCGTAGCCGGTGGCAGCGATCGACCCTGCCCCGAAGATCGAGGAGACGTCCGACGACGCGGTTCCGTAGTGGGCCGTAATCCCTCCGATCAGGGTACCGGCGTCGCTTTCGTGCAGCAGGCCATCGACGCCGGCCTGCAGCTTCCAGGTGGTCACGTCATAGTTCGTGCCGGAGGTCGACGTCTCCGGCTTGATCTCGGCATGGGCAGCTTCGATGCGCGCCCATATCGCCTTGCCGTCGACCGAGCCCTGGCCTGGCAGGTCCGCACCTTGCGGCGTAGCACCCTCGCCCCACGACCGATTGCCAATGCGTTGCTGCATGGTGCCCAGTTCATTGAACGCCTGCAGCACCCCTTCATAGGCCTCGTACAGCGGCACGCCGGGCGAATAGAGCGGCTGCGGATCGGGATCGCCGTTGACCAGGGCCGAGCGCAGATACCAATCGCCATCGGCCGGTGTGCTGACGCCGTTCTTGTAGAGCCTGTATGCGTAGGCGCCCGCGACGACCGCTGCATCGCCTTCGAAGGTATAATTGCCGTCGAGCGAGAAGCTGCCGTTCGAGGCGCCGCCGACGTCGACGATCTTGATGCCTCCGACCGTTTGGGCGCCCGACCCGCCGAAATTGACGACCTGAAGGGTACCAGTCCCTGACGTGTTGCCGGCGATCACCAGCATATTGGTCGGCGAACCGTCACCACCGAGCGCCGTGTTGAGGATGACGGCGCCGCCATTGCCGATATAGTCGCCGCTGACGGTAAGTGTGTCGCCTGGGTCGCCACCCGCGATGCGCACCGTTCCGGCGTTGCTCAGCCCCGCAATCGTCTGGGACGTGCCGGCAAGATCGAGCGTGGCGCCCGAGGCGACGGAAAACTGCGAGGAGGAACTGAACGCGTTCGCAGCGCCCGCGGCAAGGGTGCCGCCGCTGACCGTAGTGGCGCCGGTAAAGCCTGAGTTGTCCAACGCGAGCAGCAGCGTGCCTTGGCCGTCCTTGATGAACGTACCGGCGCCCGAGAGCACGCCGGCATAGCTGGCGGAGGCGACTTGGTCGAATGTGAAGGAGGCGCCGGCGCCGATCGCGACATCGCCACCGAAGCGCTCGGCTGCCGAGACGAGGCCGCCTTGATTGACGGTCCAGTCCAGCAGCGACGTGCCTGACAGCGTCAGCACGCCGGCGCCATCCTTCATCATTGCGCCGGTGCCGGAGATATCGCCGGCGAAGCTGGCGTCCGCCGCCTGGTCGAACACGACAGTGCCGGAATTGCCGATGTCGCCACGAATCGAGGTTGCATCGCCGACCAGCGTGCCAGCGCTGACCAACGTGTTGCCGCCATAGCTGTTCGTTCCCGTAAGCGTCAGCGTGCCGGCGCCGGTCTTGGCAAGGCTGCCAGCGCCAGAGATCGCACCGGACAAGGTCAGGTCGGCCACAGTGTCGAAGGTGCCGCCGGCCGACGAAAGCGTGACGTCGCGCGCCGAGCTGAACGCCGCTGTGTTGCGCAGCGTCCCGCCGGAGAGCGTCAGGCCGCCAGCGGCAACGCCAAGATTGTTGTCGGCTGAAACAGATAGCACGCCGCCCAGGACGGAGGTGCCGCCCGTGTAGGTGTTGGCGCCGGACAGCACCAGCGTGCCCGCATCGGTCTTGGTCAGGCTGCTGGTCCCGGTTAGCACGGAGGCGATGGTGGCGGTGTAACCTGCTCCGGCCACCGTGCCGTCGCCGACCCGAATGATGCTCTCGCCGCCAGCGCCATCAAGCGTGATGGCGTCGCCTTCGATGCGGTAGCCATCGGCGGCGAATTGCATTCCCGTAATCGCAAGCGCGCCGGCGCTGCCGTCGGCGATGACGGTGCCGCCGAGCGTCTGGAAGATGGCGAAGCCGGGCTGCGGCTTCATCGCGCCAGTTACCAGGCCGGTGCTCATCGTCCAGTTCAGGCTTGTCGCCGTCCACGTGCCGTTGCCGCCGTCGACCAGATCATTGTTGGCGTTGCCGGCCGCGTCACCATCCCAGAAGAGCAAGTCGGTGCCGACGCTGCTGACGAGATTGACCTGGTTGGCGACGGAGGTCTGCACCGTCAGGTCGGCGGCCGTGACACCGGCCGGCAGATTGCCGAGCTCGAGACCATTGTCGGTGAGGGCGCCGCCATAATTGATGAGCCGGTAGACGCCAGGCCCGAAGCCGCCGACATCGGTGATGTTGAGGCTGCCGTCCAGCGTCAGCGCGCCGGTCACCTCGATCAGGTCGTTGACACCGCCGCCGACAATGCCCGCCTGGCCGAGCTCGTAGTCGAGCATAGAACCGGAGCTCAGGCTGAGCGATCCGACCGTAAGCGTGCCAGGGCTGGACCCCGGCGCCAGCACACCGCCATCGGCGACGATCACCGCGCCGCCGATCGAGCCGGAGCCGCCCAGCGTGCCGCCGCTGTTTACCGTCGTTTCGGTGCTGCCGAGCGAGCCCTCGACGATAAGCTTGCCGCTGTCGACGGTGGTGCGGCCGGAATAGGTACTGTCGCCCTTGAGCACCAGGGTGCCGGCGCCCTCCTTGTAGACGCCGCCCACGCCGCTCAGCTCGCCATTGGCGGTCAGCGTCGTACCCGCCGCCGCGCGGAAGTAGCCATAGGCGGAAGTGAGGTTGACATCGCGGCTCATGGCGAAGCTTGCTGTCGTGCCGAGTTCGCCGCCGTCGAGTGTCAGCAGGCCCGTCGCGGCACCCAGATTCTGGTCCGACGCGACCGAGATGCTTTTGCCGGTCCCGACCTTGGTGCCGCCGCTGTGGGTGTTGGCACCGGTCAGCGTCAGCGTGCCGAAGCCTTCGATGTCGACGCTGCCCGAGCCGGAGATATTTCCGCCGAAGGTGTGGGGGCCGAGGTCGAGAAACGAGACAGCGCCGTTGTCCAGGATGTCGCCACGGATCGCCACGGTGTTGCCGGCAAGCGTTCCTGCATTGACGATGTTGCCACCCGTATAGTTGTTGGACAAATTGCTGACGTTGAGCGTGCCGGCGCCGCTCTTGACCAGTGTGCCGGTGCCGGTCACCTGGCCTGACACGTCCAACTGCGTGCCTGCCACCGTGTCAAACCCGCCGGTCGAATTGATCAGGACATTGCGATTGGTGGCGAAGCTGGTGGTCGTGCGCAACGTGCCGCCGTCGAAGGTCAAGCCGCCCGAGAGGGCGCCCAGATTGTTGTCACTCGAAATTTGCAGGGTCCCGCCGGACAAGGTCCAAGGCGTGACGGCAGTTGTCGTCCCCGTTAGGGTCCAGGTGCTGTTTCCGGTTTTCTCGTAGAACCCAAACCCGTCATATTTGGCGCCAGCGCCGATCTGCGACACACCGAAACTGGCGCTGATATCGCCACCCAGCTTGAATGTATCCGCGGCGCTGAAAGCGACCACATTGCCTGTGATGGTGGAGCCGGCCTGAATCTCCAGCGAATTGACACCGCCGGTGAACTGGATGGCTTTGCCGGCTGCCGGCGTTCCGCCACCGGTGCCGACGGCACCGCCGCTGATCGTACCCGCATTGATGACCGCGATGTTGGCGCCCTTGATCCCTGCGGCGCCATCGCCGCCTGCCAAGGAGCCCTGACCGCCACTGCCGCCAACGATCGTCGCACCTAGCTTGTTGATGACGGTTCCACCTGAAAGCAGCAGAACAGCGGCGCCACCGTCCCCACCGCCGCCGAGAACTGTTCTTCCACCGGCACCCCCGAGCAGATTCCCGCTGTTCTGGATTGTCCCGCCGCCCATCAGGACGATGGCAGCTGCGCCGCCGCCAGCACCTGCTTGGACCCCAATTGTGGAAAGACTCGTGCCGCCGGTAACGCTGCCGCCCGCCTCTACAAACACGTTTGCGGACGAGAATATGCCGACGCCGCCGCCACCGCTGCCGCTGTTGCCATTGGTCCCACCTCGGCCGCCAGTGCCACCACTCACCGATCCTGTGCCAGTGACTGTAACGTCGGCCGTGGCACTGACGCCCACACCGCCACCGCCACCGCCGCCGCTCCTGACGACGCCATTCGTGCCAGGGGAGCCCAAAGCGCCGGCCCCGCCGCTGATGCTGGTTGCAATGGTCCCGTCTGTCGAGATGACCAGACCCGTAGCACCAGTGGCACCGGCAACGCCATTTGGGTTGTTGGCTGTCCCACTTACCGCTCCCGATCCTCCTGGCGCCCCGTCACCCGTCGTGAGGTCAATGCCGCCACCACCGCCACCAGCGGTCGCGCCATTGGCGGCATTCTGACCCGTGGCACTCGCGAGCGCGCCGTCAACGCCACCTTGTCCAGCGCCTGCGCTGCTGCCATTGCCGCCATCGGCCCGAGCTGGCGCGGCGCTCAGCGCAAGGGCAACAGTTAGGATCGTCAAGGCGGAAGTGCCGGAGCGAAGCGACACGACTTGCGGCAAGCGCGCGAGATGCAAAACCCAAAACCCATCACGCGCAATCCGCTCCGCCATGCCTAAGCTCCCTGATTCCTGAGTGCGCGAAGGCAGCATGAAAGCTATTCGCCCGCAAGAAGTTTATAGTCGTGAGAGCTACCAAGAAGCTAACGGTGATCAGTAAAATGAAGTCTGCGACTTTTGAGCGACAGAAAATAGTCAATATTAGATATAGCTTATTAAACAGAGACCTTACGGAATCGCGAGAACAATCTCGCTGCATGAATTTATGCGGAAACGTTCGGACCTCCTGGGCCCAGCCGATCCCATCGGGCGGAGGTGAGTTTCGCCTCTACGGGGGCGATGAGGCGCTAGGCTGCCCCTTGGGCGACCCTCACTATCCTGCAAGAAGTGATTCTGTAATCGACTCCCACTCTGCGTCTAGCTTGCCAGTTGCCACAGGCTGCCCGGCGCGGCGGTACCAGTAGGCTGCATTAGAAAGGTCGCCTTCTTTGCGGTGCAGATAGGCATGAACCCATACAGAGGCCGGATCAGATTCGTTGGCCTGCACACACTCATGCGCCCGCTCCCAATCGCCCTGTCTATCCCACCATAGAGCGTGGAGCGCCATCCCAAGATTCGCCGGGGGCTCTACACCCTGAAGGGTCGCACGGAACTCGTCGATGTCCATAGTTACCTCGCCTCTGGCTACGCCGGTCCTGTCCCGTTCCGTGCAACGAAATGCGCCCTCTGCCGGTGATTTGCTCTGTCGACTTTAGCAATGGCTCTGGCGATCTTTAGCGGAAACGGGGTTTTCGCTCGGCAAAGGCCGCATCAAGGGCTTCCAATTGACGAATGCTCGTTGCAGGGCTGCTTCCTGCTTCTAAGCTTCATGGACGGCAGAAGCTGCTACGGAAGCCAAAGGCGCTTCCAAGCTCCATGTTATGCCATGCGGACCGTGTTCGAGAATTCCCTGCCCACTAACCGCTGCGGGCGCGACCCGCTTCAGCACCACGGTTCCAAAGCCACCTTGTCCGACAGTCTGAACCTGCGGCCCATCGGTTTCGACCCAGGTGAGGTGAAAGAGCCTCGAAGCACCGGAACCGGTGATGCCCCATGTGACCGAGATCCGGCCCTTGTCCCCTGAGAGAACCCCGTATTTGGCCGAGTTGGTCGCCAGTTCGTGGAAGGCAATCCCGAGATACTGAACTGCGTTGGGACTGAGCACCAATGATGGGCCCGACATTTCGATCAAATCCCCCCGCGGGAAAGGCTCGACCTGGGCCGCCAAGAGGTCGCTGATCGTGGCACCCTTCCAATCCGCCGATACAAGCAGGTCGTGAGATCGTGACAACGCCATGATGCGCTCGCGCACCTGGGTTTCAAATTGTTTTGGCGTCTCCGATCGCTTGTTGGTCTCCCGGATCATCGACAGGATGACCGAATACTGGTTTTTCACCCGGTGGTTGACCTCGCGCATCAGCATGCGGATGCGATATTCATTCTCCTTCGTCGACGTGATGTCTCGCGCTATCTTCGATGCGCCGGTGATCTGCCCGGTTGCGTTACGCACGGGCGATATCGTCAGTGAAACCGGAACCAGGCTGCCATCCTTGCGCTGGCGGGTCGTTTCGAATGGTTCGACGCGCTCGCCGCGGCGAATGCGTTGGAGAATGCGGGGTTCCTCGTCCTGATGGTCTTCGGGGATCAGCATGGTCACCGACCGGCCAATCGCTTCGTCGGCGGTATAGCCGAAAAGCCGTTCGGCGCCCTGGTTCCAGCTTTTTATGATGGTGTTGAGATCCTTGCTGACGATCGCGTCAAATGAGGATTCCACGATCGCTGAGAGGTGCTGCCTGGTTTCTTCGGCACGTTGGCGGTCCGTCAGGTCCAGCAGCATGTTTACGGCGCCGATCAGAGCGCCGTGCTCGTCCCGCAGCGGTGTCGGGTAGGGCAGGAACGGAAAAAACGATCCGTCGGGACGTTGCGCAACAGCTTGCTGATTGCGGACCGGCCTGTTCTCCTTGAGCGCAATGGCCATCGGGCATTCATCGTGCGGCAATTCCTTGCCGTCGGCAGTGAACAGCTTGAACGTCACGCACCATTTATCCTTGCCGATTTCAGGCTCCCTGCCTGCCAGATCGGCCGCGGCGCGGTTGTAGTAGGTGATCGTCCCATCCTGATCGGTCGTGTAGATGGCGACGGGTAGGCCGTCGAGTATCTGGTGATAGGTACTGTCATGCTGCCTGAGCTCCGAGCGGGTGTGCACCAAGTCGGTTACATCGACCGTGAAGCACCGGGTGTTGATCAGCTTGCCGTCCCGGAAATGTCCGCTTGAGGTGACTTCGACGTGCTTGATCGATCCATCGCTGGCCCTCAATCGCGCCGGATATCTTACGATCTTCTCGCCATTGGCAAGGCGACCCAAAATGTCCTCTATGACGTCCCGGTCGGGATAGAACTCGGCGATGTGGCAACCGAGGTAGTCCTCTGCGGGATAGCCGAGAAGGTCGAGCTCAGCCTGGTTGGCATGCACGATTACGCCGTCTGCGTTCACCAGATGGAGGGCAACGGCGCCGTTTTCGAAGAAATCCTTGTAATCGAAATCCAGACCGTCATTGCTGGACACCCCCCGGTTTTCGAAGGCGACAACATTCGCCTGTGTTGCTTCATGCATCCCAAACACCTTGTCCAGTCCAACCAAATATAATGCGGCTTGGATCAGTTGGTTCCCATTGCTCGCGGTCTCGACCCGCTGCGTACGGGAACCGGACCCTAAAAGGGTCGTAGCCTCGACTCGTCTTCCATCTACAAACGTGCGATCATCCGCGCATGGGCAAACCCTTGGTCCTTGTCGTCGACGACGAAGCCTTGATAGCACTGGATATGGAGTCCACTCTTTCGGAGGCGGGCTTTGCCGTGGCATTGGCGGCGACATGTTCCCAGGCGAAACGTTTTCTTGCGGACCATACCCCCGCCGCAGCGATCCTGGACGTCAGGCTGTCGGACGGCGAGGCTGTTGACGCGGCAAAAACCTTGGCAGGGCGGGCGGTTCCTTTCATCGTCTATTCCGGCTTGGGGCTCGAGGAAACCCCCGAAGCGTTCTCGTCTGGCGTAAGAGTGATGAAACCCGCCGGACCTGCAGAGGTGGTCCGGGCTCTCAAAGCGATGACCGCCGGGCAACATAAGGCGACGGGATAGCCGTGCTCTGAGCACCTTCGGTCTAAAGTAGCTCAGGCGCTGCCGGAGCAGCTGCCGCGCCTCACGGAAACAGCGAATTGCGGCCGGTGCCGATCAGGCGAACAAGATCGCGCGCTTGATCCTCGGTGATGCCGGTCCCCCTGGCAATTGACAGCACCAGTGCTTCTTCCCTTCCACTTTCTTAGGGTCGTGCCTTGCCCGTGCTGGTCATGCCTTCTCCATCGGCTCAACGCCAAGATCTGCGAGAGACTCATTCCTCGACGCACGGTCAACCTCGTTATGCCGCGTTTGAGCGGCGGAGATAGCGGCTCAATTTGCATTACCCGGATCCATCCTGGCACAGCCAAGAGGCCGGTTCGTTCGCAGGATAATGCGCCCCGCGCAGGGACGGCGCCAGCATGGGCCAAATCGACCAGACAGATTGAGCGGTCCTATGCCTCTCCGAAATCGGTTTCGTTTCTTGACGTGGGGTGCCGCTCGTAGTCAACGGGCGGCGGCAGGAGCATGATTTCGGTCTCCTTGCGGCCGAACTCTCGGCCGATCTGGAACGCCGCGTAGATCGCGCCGAGGCGGATAAGGAATCTAAGCATGGGGGTTCTCCTTCGATGTTAGGAACCGCAAGGCCGCGAGATTGTTCCATGGCTTGCGAGTGGGGACGATCTTGCCGTCGCACCAGAGATTCCAGCGCCGGCGCGGCAATCTGAGACATGGCGGTGCTGCTAGGCTGTTGCGGCCGTTGCCTGGGCCGGGATCCGTTTTCGAGGGGCCGGACGCCGTCGATCGCGGCGTTTCGAAACGACTTTGAGGGGAACGGCCGGCGCTGGAGAAAGTGCGCCAAGCACAGCGTTGACCATGCCGTGGGCTACGAAATCGGCGCTGATGTCGGCGGCCAAAGCTTGCCTTTCTTGCCCGACATCGCCCTGCTCCGCGTCTGACCAGAACACAATCCCAATTCTCAAACCTGCCTTGGCGCGCTTCAGTCTGCGGACCAGAAAGCGGGCATGCTTGAGCGAATCCCGGTTCAGGAAACCGACCACGACGGTGTCGATCGCCTCTAGTTCGAGACGACGAATACCTGCCGGCTCCATATCGGCAAAACTGGCCTTCGCCACCGTAGCACCTTGCACCTCCAGCACCTGAGCGAGCATGGCGGCAGCGGCATCGTCGAGTTCACCGCGACCGCCGGCACAAAGCACCGACATGTCCTTGCCGTCGGGCAGTTCGATCTCTTCCTCTTCGATGCCATCTGTTTCCTTGCTCGCGGTCCCTTCGGCGGTGGTTGTCGGCGCATCTTCCTCGCTTGCCTCTTCCTGTGCATCGTCGGCAAGATTTGCCACAAGAATTTGGGCGCTCGCCGCCACCTGCCTTCGCTGTTGATCGCCCATCACGCCTCGCATGCGGTCCTGCTCGCCCAACAGGAGAGCAGGAATGGCGACCGTGTCGTAGAAATCGATCAGGTACTTCTCCTCGAGGATCTCCTCGGCATGGTCAGTTGCCTCGTCGGGATCGCCGGCCAGGAGCCGTTGATAGAGCCGGGCATGAGCTTCAAGGACGGGCTCGTTGCCAAACAGGACGTCGAGAAATTCGAACTGCGGAACATGTCGCCCGAGGACGACGAGGCAAACTGTCAGCGGCGTCGAAAGGACCAGGCCGAGCGGCCCCCACAACCATGTCCAGAAAATTGCCGCAACGATGATTGCCAAAGGAGAAAGTCCCGTGCGCGAGCCATAGAGCCACGGTTCGATGACGTTGCCGGTTACCAATTCCATGACGACAAACAGTGCGGCGGTCCACAGCACCAGCGACCAGCCGGGCGCAACCGCCAAGGCCAGAAACAAGGGCAGCAGCATGCCGATAACAGGGCCGATATAGGGAACGAAGCGCAGCGCCAGTGCCAGCAACCCCCACAGCAGCGCGTTGGGAATGCCGAGCACCCAAAGGCCAATTGCGATTGGTATGGCGTAGACGATGTTCACCACCAATTGCATGATCAGATAGCGGCCAACCCGTTTGCCGGCATCCTGCAATGCCTGCGTTGTGCGATGGAGGTCGCCATAGCCGACGAGGCGGATAAACCGGTCGCGCAGATCCTCGCGCTCAAGCAACATGAAGATGACGACGATGATGATCAGGCCAGCTGATGCCAGCGGGCTGATCAACGGTCCGATGATGTTCTGCAATACCTCCAGAGGTCTCTCGCGGGCGACGATCTCGACGGGAACAGGCTCGCGCCGGGGCTTGTCGGCCGCAGGCGGCGCCACATCCTGCTTGTCGATCTCCTGACCGACGCGCTCGATCACCCCACTCAGCCTGGCAATTATGCCGCCACCAACGCCCGTCTCCTTGAGGGAACGCACCTTGGTCAGAATGTTTGTCTGGTAGACGGAAATGTTCTGAGCAAGCTCGCTTACCTGGGTCGCAACAATGAAGCTGAACAGGCCCAGGGCCGCGAATGCGCCAATCACGCTCAGAAGCACTGCGGGCAGCCGAGGCAAGCCGACACGCTTCAGTGCGGAGACCATCGGCACCAGCGCAAAGGTCAAAAGCAGCGCGATGGCAATGGGAAGGAACACCTCACGACCGAAATACAGCGCAGCTACTGTCGTGACGATGGTTGCCACGGTAGGCAGAGCTGTGCGCGGATGGGCATTGCCTGCCGCAAGAATCCGTCCTAGCCCTCGCTCGGACGATGAGATCTCGTTTCGACGATTGGCAGCCACCTGATTCCCCCCGTTTCGTAACGATAGTTAGACCCATTCGCCTGCCGGGCAATGTTTAGCAGGGCCGAATACATACGTTTTGCGGTTTTGCGCCCTGGGCGCTGTGCTCTGACGGTTCAGTCGATATCGTCGGAGCCGCAAATCTGTGGTAAAGCCGCCGCCCAACTAACCAAAGGACGACATCTGTGAGCGAACCGACTGTGGCCGAAGCGACCGAAAGTATCTATGCCTCGCTGCGGGCGGACAATGCCGACATCGACGCCCATATCGCGACGCTCAAGGCAGCGCTGACACGAGAGGGCGCAAAACAGGCGGTGTTCGATCCGGCAAAATTGGCGCAGAACAACCGCTCGGGCCGTAAGTTGATGCAGGCTTATTTTCGCCAGCGCGGCGTGAGCGTGAGGTTTTCGGACCAGTAGCGCGCGGCAGCTTGGGGGAACCGCGCCTCGACGGACGGTCCGTATCTCGCTCGCTCCGCCCTGCGGCGGACTTTCGTCAATCGTAGGCGAATGGCCGCATCGCCCTGCCCAGGTCGGTGTCGCCCCCTACCCCTGCAGCTCTTGACGGAAACCGGTGCCTCCTGTTTGAGGGTGACCAGGACGTTTGCTGCATGGGGAGATGGGCAAGGGTGGGCAAACAGTGAAGCGCGTTCTTCGGATGCTTGCCGCGGCGATCATCGCGTCCGGGGCGACCGGCTGCACGAGCATTTCCTACTACGCGCAGTCGTTGCAGGGTCACGCGCAGATCATGGCCGCCCGCAAAAATATTGCAAAACTCATCCGTGATCCTTCGACGCCTGAAGCATTGCGCGCCAAATTGACGTCGGCCAGCGCCATAAGACGGTTTGGGACAGATGAGCTGGCACTGCCCGAAAACAACAGCTACCGCAGCTATGTCGACATCCATCGCGATGCCGTGACCTGGGCCGTTTTTGCCGCGCCGCAATTCTCGCTTGCGCCACGAACATGGTGCTTTCCGGTCTTCGGCTGCGTTCCATACCGGGGTTATTTCTCCCGGAAATCCGCGACTGAGAACGCAGTCGAACTTCAAAGACAGGGGCTGGACGTCTATGTCTCGGGCGTCACCGCCTATTCCACGCTTGGCTGGTCGAGTGACCCGCTACTGAGCACCATGCTGCGTCAGGACGACACCTATCTCGCCAGCCTTGTTTTTCATGAGCTGGCGCATCAGCGCCTCTATGTGGATGGCGATTCCGCATTCAACGAGGCGTTCGCCGTTGCCGTCGAAACCAGCGGCGTCAGGAAATGGCTCCGCGCCGCCGGCGACCGGGCCGGATTGCGCCGCTACGAAGCCGATCGCAAGCGCAGCGCCGATTTTCTTGGACTGGTGGCGAAGACGCGCGACGAGCTAAGGCAGGTCTATGGTAGTCCCCGCACCCCGGAAAAGATGGCGACTGCAAAGAAAGCCGCGATCGAGAGGATGCGGGCGCGCTACCGGCAGATGCGCGACAGGCACTGGGCGGGATACCGGGGATACGACGCCTGGTTCGCTGCCCCGATAAACAACGCCAAGCTCGCGGCAACTTCTGTCTACGGTGAACAGGTTCCGGCCTTTCTTCGCTTGTTCGACCTGTGTTCGGGCAACTATCCAAGGTTTTACGCTTCTGTCCGGCGGATCGCGGATTTGCCCAAATCGTCCCGCGCCGAAGCGCTCAAGGCTGCCGACACGTGCAATTGACTTGAACAAGCACAGGCAGGTCCTGACGATCACCCCAGCGACAGTTCCTTCGTCTGGTGTCTCAAAACGAGGCCGACCGCGCCCAGCAAGGCATCGTTCTCGGTGTGCTTGCCAACGATGATGCGCGTGCGCAGGGCGGGAGCGATATCGCGGGACTTGATCAGCGTATGGCGTTCATAGGACGCGATCAGCGGCGTCAACAGAATGTCCCCTGCCAAAGCCATGTGGCCGCCGATGATGATAAGCGGCGGATTGAGCACCGAGCCGATCAGGCCGAGACCCCGGCCGGCGATCTCGGCGGTATCCTCGATCATCCGCAACGCCCTGACGTCGCCCTGCTCGGCCATGGCGATGACATCGTCCATGGTGACTTGCCGCCCAACGACACGCGAAATCTGTTCCAGCGGCCGGGTAAAACTCGCGTAGAGCTCCAGGCATCCGCGATTGCCGCAGCGGCAAAGGTCGCCGCCGGGATCGATGCTGATGTGCCCGAATTCGCCGGCGCCGCCGGCGACGCCCGTCACCAGCCGGCCATGCTGGACAATGGCGCCGCCGACACCCAGATCGATCTTGAACAGCACGAAATCGTCCTGGCCGACGGCCGCACCCCACATCAGCTCGGCAATGGCCGCGCAGTTGCTCTCATTGTCGGCGAAGATCGGCTGTTCCAGGACGGGTCCGAACACATCTCGTATGTTGACGCCGGCCCATGTTGGAACCATGCTTGCGCGCAGCACCACTCCATCGCGGCTGACAGGGCCGGAGACGGAGACACCAACCCCCAGGAGCCCCGCCATCGGCAGACCATTTTCCCTGTAGGATTGGGCAATCGCCGATTTGACCGCCTGGGCCGCCTGTTGCGGCTGGTAGTCCAGCGCCATTGGAATATTTTGTTCGGCAATGACGGAATGCGAGACATCGGCGACGATGAGCCGTATCTGCTGAAGAGCCAGGTGAATGCCGACGCAGGTGCCCGCTGTCGGATTGAGCGTCACCGCCGCGGCTGGCCTGCCGATGCCTCTGATGCCGTCGCGGCTGGTCGGGGCTTCGATCACCATTCCAGACTTTTTCAAGCCGTTAAGCGCGGTTGACACCGTCGAGCGCGCCAGACCGGTGGCGCGTGCGATCTGCAACGCCGAGAGTGCGCCGCGCTCGCTCAGGCAGCGCACGATCATGCTCTCCGGCGACGCGGAGGGTCTGTCGATCAGCCAGGTTCTAAGCGAAGGTTTTGTCATGGCTCAACATAAACATCGTTGACTGATAGCTCCAATATGTCATCTTGGAAAGAACTCGAGATTGACGCATCTCGCCGGCGGCGGCTTCAAACCGCGGCCATAAGCGGTCGAGACGAACCGTGCAACACGATATGGGAGTGAAACGATGAAGTCCGTCATGACCGCGTTTGCGGCCGCTGCTGCGTGCACATTTTTCGCCGGAACAGCCTTCGCCGAGCCCAAGACCAACCTTTTGCACCAATGGGCGACCGGATCGGACGCCCAGGCGATCGCCAAGCTCGGCGAGATGTTCACCGCCAAGGGCGGCAAATGGGAACAGACCTCGATTGCCGGCCACACCGCCAATACGCTGGCCAAGCTGCGCGCCGACGTGATCGCCGGCAACGCCCCGCCTGCCGTGCAGCTCAAAGGCCCTGAGATCGCCGAATGGAACGAGACCGGCATGACCGCCGATCTCGACGAGTTGGCGGCCTCGGAAGGGTGGGAGAAAGTGGTGGCGCCGGAATTGCTTCCGGTGATGAAGCCGACCGGCAAATGGGTCGCCGCGCCCATGAACATCCACCGCATCAACTGGCTCTGGGCCTCGCCCAAGGTCATGCAGGCGGCCGGCGTGGCGGAAATGCCGAAGACCTGGGCCGAGTTCAATGCCGCCTGCGACAAGATCGTCGCCACAGGCAAGATCTGCATCTCGCATTCGACCGCCGACTGGACGGATTCGACGGTGTTCGAGGTCGTGCTCTACGGCCAGGACATCGATCTCTACCGCAAGGCCTTCGTCGAAGGCGATGTCGAGTCCATGCGCAGCCCGGGGATGGTCAAGGCCTTCACGCAGATGCGCCTGATGACGAGCAGGTACATGGATCCGGGCATGGTCGGCCGCGACTGGGATTCGATGTCGGCGCTCGTCGGCAAGGGCGACGCGGCGTTCCACATCATGGGCGACTGGACGATCGGCCTTTTGACCGCCGCTGGCTTCAAGGAAGGCACCGACTATGTCTGCGCCCAGGCGCCGACCGATTGGGGCAAACCCGGCTTCATCCTCAACTCGGACTCGGTCGTGTTCTTCAAGCAGAAGGACCAGGATTTCATCGACGGCCAGAAGCTGCTGGCCAGCCTGATCCTGTCGCCCGACTTCCAGACGGTCTTCAACCAGGCCAAGGGCTCGATCCCCGCGCGCCTGGATATCGATCTGTCGAAGGGCTTCAATCCGTGCCAGCAGCTCTCGCAGAATGATCTGCAGGCTTCGATCAAGGACGGCACGCTGGTCCGCTCGATGGCGCACAACATGACCATCCCGCAGAAGATGCGCGGCGCGATCATGGACTCCGTTACCGAGTTCGTGGCGACGCCGGACATGTCGCCGGAGGATGGCGCCAATGCGATGGCCGACGCGGCGGAAGCACAGAAATAGACGGGAATGGCCGGGCGCGATGCCTATCCGCCCGGCCGTCCTCCCTTTCAGTCCCGTGCTCTGCCAATGCTGTGCTCTGAATGTCAAATCACGACCTGATCCTGTCGGTACCGACGCCCGCCCGCCCCTTGCGCGAGCGGCTGGGCTCCGCGATGCCCTTGCTGGTGCTCGGCCCCTCGCTTGTGGCGAGCTTCGTCTACGTCTTCGTGTTCACCGGCTGGACGCTCTATATCTCCCTGTCCAACTCCTCGCTGCTGCCGACCTACGGCTTCGTCGGCCTGGAGAACTACGCGTCGCTGTGGGCGAACCGGCGCTGGAACATCGCCTACAACAACCTGTTTTTCTTCAGCGCTTTCTACATCGTCGGCTCGGTGGCGGTGGGACTGCTGCTGGCGATCCTGATCGACCAGCGCGTGCGCGGCGAAGCGGCCTGGCGCACGATCTTTCTCTATCCGCTGGCCGTCTCCTTCATCGTCACCGGCACGGTCTGGAGCTGGCTCTACAATCCGACCGACGGCATCCAGGCCATGGTGCGCGGTTTCGGCTGGGCGAGCTTCAGTTTCGCACTCGCCAGCGACCGGCACTATGCGATCTACGCGGTGATCATCACCGGTGTCTGGCAGGCCTCGGGCTTTGCCATGGCGCTGTTCCTGGCCGGCCTGCGCTCGGTGGATCAGGACCTCGTCAAGGCCGCGCAGATCGACGGCGCATCGACGTTCCGCATCTATCGCAAGGTGCTTCTGCCAACCATTGCGCCGATCTTCCTGGCGGTCGCCGTCATCCAGATCCAGTTCGCCATCAAGACCTTCGACCTCGTGGCGGCCCTGACCAAAGGCGGCCCGGGGATCTCGACCACCTTCCCCGCCATCTACGTCTATGACCTGATGTTCCAACGCGGCCAGATCGGCGAAGGTGCGGCCGCCGCCATCATGATGCTTGCCGCTGTTGCCGTGGTGCTGGTGCCCTATTCATTCTGGGTGGTCTGGCGCCGGCGCAAGGAAGCCGGCCGTGGCTGACGTCTCCCTGGACCAGTCGCTCGACCGTCGCGCTGCCGCAGTCGCGTCGCGCCGGCATTTTCTCACCCGCTTCGCCATCTATGGGCTGCTGGTCGTCTTCGCGGCGATCTACCTGGTCCCGTTGCTGGTCGTGGTGCTGAATTCATTCCGCGACCAGCAGGAGATCGCACGCAACGGGTTGATCTCGCTGCCGCGCAGCTTCCGCCTCGATGCCTGGGGCCAGGCCTGGAGCACCTATTGCATCGGCGGCACCTGCGAGGGCATGCAGCGCAACTTCTACAACTCCCTGAAGATGACGATCCCGGCCACGATCATCTCGACGGCGGTCGGCGCGATGAACGGTTACATCCTGTCGAAATGGCGCTTCAGAGGTTCGGAAGCTTTGTTCACCTGCATGCTGCTCGGCGTCTTCATTCCGGGCCAGATTTCATTGATGCCGTGGGCGTTCATCCTCGGCAATCTCGGCCTTAGCAATTCGGTCTACGGGCTCGTCCTCATCCACGTCATCCAGGGCATTTCGTTCACCACTTTGTTTTGCCGCAACTACTACGTCAGCATCCCCGACGACCTGATCAAGGCGGCGCGCATCGACGGCGCCGGCTTCTGGCGCATCTTCCGCAAGATCATTCTGCCGCTCTCCTCACCGATCCTGATCGTCACGGTGATCTGGCAGTTCACCGGCATCTGGAACGAATATCTGTTCGGCGTCGTCTTCACCTCCGGGCAGCAACAGCCGATCACGGCAGCGCTCGTCGCGCTGACGGCAAGCGGCACCAATGTGCGCGCCTACGATGTCATGAGCGCCGCCGTGCTGATCGGCGCGCTGCCGCCGCTGCTGATCTATCTCTTCGGCGGCAAGTATTTTGTGCGCGGCCTGACGCAAGGTGCCATCAAATGAGGCGCGATCAAGTGAAGGGCATTGCATGTCGACATTGATCATCCGATCGCTGCGCAAGAACTTCGGCGCGGTCGAGGTGCTGAAGGGCATCGATCTCGAAGCGCGGAACGGCGAGTTCATCGCGCTGGTCGGACCGTCCGGCTGCGGCAAGTCCACTCTGCTGGCGATGATCGCCGGGCTCGAATCCGTTACCTCCGGCGAGATCCGCATCGACGGGCGGCTGGTCAATTCGGTGGCGCCGAAGGACCGCGACATCGCCATGGTGTTCCAGTCCTATGCCCTGTACCCGACGATGACGGTGCGCGAGAACATCACCTTCGGCATGGAAAGCCGCCGCGTCCCGAAGCCGCAGCAGGACGAGGCCGTCAAGCGGGTTGCCGCCTTCCTGCAGATCGAACCGCTGCTAGGGCGCAAGCCCGGACAGCTTTCGGGCGGCCAGCGCCAGCGCGTCGCCATGGGCCGGGCGCTGGTGCGCGATCCCAAACTGTTCCTGTTCGACGAGCCGCTCTCCAATCTCGATGCCAAGCTGCGCGTCGACATGCGCACCGAAATCAAGAAGCTGCATCACCGCGTCGGCAAGACCACCGTCTACGTCACCCACGACCAGGTCGAGGCGATGACGCTGGCGTCGCGCATCGCCGTGATGCATCAGGGCGAGGTCCAGCAATTCGACGATCCCGCCACGATCTACAACCGTCCGGCCAACATGTTCGTCGCCGGCTTCATGGGGTCGCCGGCGATGAATTTTTTGGCCGCCGAACTGAGCCAGGAAGGCGGTCGCCGCACTGTTGTCCTGCAGACCGCCGACGGCAAGACGGCCAGCCTGCCGATCGTCCAGGCGCTCCCATCCGACACGCCGCAACAGCTCGTGCTCGGCATCCGTCCCGAGCACATCTACCGCTTCGATCCCGATCTTGCGCGCCGCAAGCCGGGCATCGCGCAGATCGATGCCGTGGTCGAGTTGGTCGAGCCGACAGGCGCGGAGACCATGGCCGTCCTGCGCCTGGGCGGCAAGGAGATCACCGGTCGTTTCGACCCCGACGGCACGCCGCTTATGGGTGAGACGGTGACGCTCGGCATCGACATGGCGCGTGCGTGCCTGTTCGACCCGACGACCCAACGCCTGATCTGACCCGATCTGACCAAAGCTTGATTTGAAAAGAGTTCCGCCTTGTCCTTCGCCACCTATCCGAGCCTGTCCGAGCGCGTCGTGCTGATCACCGGCGGTGCGTCGGGCATCGGCGCCGACACGGTCCGCGCCTTCGCCGCCAATGGCGCACGAGTGGCGTTTCTTGATCTGCAGCAGGAGGCCGGCGAGGCGCTCGCGCGGGAACTCGCCGCCGCGGCAGCGCACGCGCCCCTGTTCCTGCGCTGCGATGTGACCGATATCCCCGCCCTCCAGGCCGCGATCGGCACGGTGCGCGACCGCCTCGGGCCTGTCGCAGTGCTGGTCAACAACGCCGCCGACGACAATCGCCTCTCGGTCGCCGACGTGACGCAGGAATACTGGGACCACGCCCAGGATGTGAACCTCAGGCACCATTTCTTTGCCGCCCAGGCCGTGCATCCGCACATGCAGGAATTGGGCTTTGGTTCGATCGTCAATTTTTCCTCGATCGCCTGGCGTTTCGGCGCATCAGAGATGGCCCCCTATGCGGCGGCCAAGGCTGCGGTGGTCGGGCTGACCTTCGCGCTGGCGCGGGCGTTTGGCCCCGACAACATCCGCGTCAACGCCATCGAGCCGGGCGCCGTCATCACCGACCGGCAGCGGGAGCTTTGGTACAAGACCCAAGGTTCGGTCGATCAGGTCGTGCAGCGCCAGGTGATCCGCAAGATTCTGCTCGGCGAGGAGATCGCGCGCACGGTACTGTTCCTCGCCGCCGACGACAGCCGCATGATCACCAAGCAGTCGATCACCGTGGACGCCGGCCTGCGATGACCCCACCTGACTCAAAGGATCGTTTCATGCTCGAGGTCGGCCTGAACCCCTACGGCCTGACCTATCATCTCGGCCTGCAGGGTCGCGGCACGCCACGCGCCAATCCTAGGCCTGCGGGGCTCGAAGGTTTCATCGCGCTGGCGACCGAACTCGGCGCGCGCGTGCTGGAGATCTGGGTGCCATGGCTGAGCGAGCTTTCCGACGACGCGGTGATCGCGCTACGCGAACGGCTCGCCGGCCTTGGCATCACGCCGGTCGTCAGCGGCGGCCTGCTGGTGGGCGAACCGCTCGACGATGCCTTTCGGGCCGCGCGCCTGCTCAAGGCCAAAATCATCCGCACGGCGCTGACGCCCATTCTCTGCGGCGACCGCAACGCCGCCGGCGAAAAATGGAGCGAGTACGCCGGCATCATTCGGGGGCGATTGGTGGAGTGGGGTCCCCGCGCGAATGCCGACGGGTATGTCCTTGCGATCGAAAACCACCAGGACTTTACCAGCCGGGAACTCGTCGATTTCTGCGCCCTCGGTGGTGACAGTGTGGGCGTCACCTTCGACACCGGCAACACGTTCCCGGTCGGCGAAGCGCCGCTCGATTTCACGCGCGCGATCGCCCCCCATGTCCGCCATGTCCACCTCAAGGATTACCGCGTGCAGTTCACGACCGAAGGTTACCGGCTAATCCGCTGCGCCATCGGTGACGGTGCTGTGCCGTTCGCCGAGCTGTTTGCAATTCTTGCCCAGCACCATGATCGCCTGACCGCCGTCCTCGAACCGGGCGCATTGGAGGCGCGGCATGTCCGCTATCTCAGCGACGACTGGTGGCGCGGCTATCCCCCGAAGACGGCACGCGAATTTGCCGCCTGCCTGGCGGCCGCGCAGCGCAACCGGCTGCCCGACGATGCCGACTACCGCACGCCTTGGGAGCGCGAAGCCGACGTCTCACTGGTTTCCTATGAGCTCGACATGATCCGGCGCAGCGCCGCCAACATGCGCAAATTTGGTTTGATGGAGAATATCCGATGACGGCACGTGAACTCGATGGATTGACCGCCTTCGTAACCGGCTCCGGCCGCGGCCTCGGCCGCGTGATGGCCGAGCGCCTGGCCGAACTCGGCGCCAATGTCGCGATTCACGACATGGACGAGGAAGCGCCGGCCAAATATGGCGAGTTCGCCAATCTGAGCGAAGTGGTCGAGCGCCTGAAGCGGCACGGCACGAAGGTGACGTCGGTGACCGGCAACATTGGCGACCAGAAGGCGGTGGCCGCGATGAAGCGCAAGATCGAGGCCGATCTCGGCGACGTCCATGTGCTGGTCAATTGTGCCGGCGGCGACATCGGCGCCAGGGGCGGCAAGCCGAACCCGAACAACGCCCTCGACATCGAACTCGACGACATCCGCGTGCTCACCGAGAACAATCTGATCGGCACGATGCTGGTCTGCCAGGCCTTCGTGCCGCCGATGAAGCAGCGCGGCGGCGGCTCCGTCATCAACATCGCCTCCGCGGCGGCACATCTCGGCTGCTCGCCCGAGGTCGTTTACTCCACCTTGAAGGCCGCGGTCGTGCATTACACGCGCTGTCTCGCCAAGGAACTGATCGACGACGGCGTGCGCATCAACGCGGTCAGCCCCGGCGCCACCAAGACGGCACGCTTCCAGGCGACCCGCGTGGTCGATCCGGAGCGCATGGATTCCAGCAAGAAGTCGCTGAACCGCTATGCCGAGCCGGAGGAGATCGCCGAGGCGGTGGCGTTTCTGGCTGGCCCGCGGGCGCGGTTTATCAACGGGCAGGTGCTGCGGGTGGATGGCGGGTTTACGATTTTTCCGGGGTGATGGGGCGGGCCTCGAATTTCAATTTCGGGGCCGAAAGCGGAAGTGCCGTTTTCGGGATTCCTGGGTTAAATTGCCCCCTCACGCCTCGAGCTTTTCGCAGCGTCAAAACGGCTGTGGAGGGATTGGCAGGCTATACCGCTGACGAAGCGCACATGTGACGCACCGAGGATAAGTAACCCCGCTTGGTCACGAGGGCGCTGCCGACCGGTTGGTCGAAACTGGCGCTGGTACTCGCTATTCACGAAATTGCCGATCACCCTGACGAGGTCCACTAAGCAATGGTGAACGTCATTTCTGAAGTCGCAAGCAACTCGGCCGCCCTACTCCATTGAGGTCAGCCATGCCTTCGCGGAGCCGACGCAATCTCTGCTGGAGCCTGCATGCTTCTTCAGGCGCAAGCGCTGTGTCTCAGTGCGGCATGAATCCTTTTCTCAGCCAAGCCAATATCTTGCTCCCATTGAGGACCCTGCGGACACGTCCGGCGGCCCAGCCAGCCTGCATGGTGGCGCCGGTGTGGCAACTGCAGACGATCTCATGCAACTGCCAATCGGAGAGTTCGAAGAAGCGTCTGGCTTCCCCGTAGGTATCCGATTGCATGCCCGATGCACGCAGCAGTGGATCGTCAAAGGCGACACTGATCGCCGATCCGACCGCGCGCGCTTCTCCGCGGACAGAGGGATGCAGATGCTCAGTCCCGGTGAGAGCCACAAGGGAGCGCGTCGGATTTCGATAGAGCAGTTCCGCCCACCGCTCTATCCGTTGCGTCCTTGTAGCCAGCAGAGCCGGCGATAGTGGACTGATGTCCGCGACTGACTGGAGTTGATCGAGTGTCTGGTGCTTCATGACTGCCTCCTGTTGGTCGTTCCAATCCCAAGGCCTTTGCTGCAGGATTGGCTCACACGCTAAGCCGCCTCGTAAAGGAGCGGCGGCCGATCAGGTGTTGCCACCAATCGCCCACAGGCACCACGCGGCGGCATCTGCAGCGACCCCAACTGCATTCCTTCGCCAATGTTCCAGCGGGATGAAAAAAACTGTGCGGCCGGCCGACCCGACGGACCCGGCTGGCGCACGCAGGATCCTGAACTGCTGGACGATGATGACGCAGGCCTGGAAAGGCGGCTAGGTTGGACCTTGCTTTTCAGGCTTGACCATGATGTTTCACTACCCGCTCGGTCATCGCGGGAAGGCCAGGAGCAGAGCCGCTGGCGGCAACGATGAGTTGCGGACGAGGTCGGGCGGTGGAGGACGACGCCCTTGGGCCGCCAGGTCACTGAAGGACCAACCGAAGCGGCGCTTCGGGCGAGGAACGGCGGCAAGGCCTCTTTGACCGGCATGGGGCGCATTGCTGACCGGCAGATTTTCGGCCGACAGCAGACCCTCTGCTGCTTGGGTACCCAGCACGCAAGCTGACATGTGAGACCTCGGTGCGAAGGCAGGGACCAGACCCACTGCGAACGTACGTGTTGGTTCGCATGTTGGCGCTGAAGCGCCTTATCGTTCAGCCTCGCGGCACATAGATCATATGAACCGTATCGTCATCGATCAATGTGCTCGACACCAGTTGCAGCGGAGGCCTTGCCTCGTGGAAGAAAGGCTTGCCCTTGCCGAGCACGAACGGCCTCACGTGCAGGTGATATTCCTCAATCAGGCCCAGCCCGGTCATAAGACCGGCCAGTTCCGGACCGGAAACGCTCAGGATACCCTCCGTGCGGGCCGCGATCTCGCGAATCTGCGCTTCAATATCGCCGGAGATGAGGGTGGCGTTCGGGCCGACCCGTGAAAGTGTGCGCGAAACGACCCATTTGGGCAGCTTGCGCCAGAGTGTCGCGAACTGGCGAAGCGAAGCATCCCATTCCGCGTGATCATCGTCCCAATAGCGCATGACCTCGTACATCCGGCGGCCATACACAGCGCCGGCATGGTTGCGAATCGTCTCGATCCAGTACTCGAAGTGCTTCTGGCTTGGTGCGCCCATGACCAGATTTCCGGCAAGGTCATCGACATAGCCATCGATGGAAACGTTCATTCCCAAGATAAGTTTGCCCAAAAGCAGCGCCTTCACATGGTCGGTTCACGGATTAACCGCTTGTAATTTGCAAGCAGTCAGACACTATAGCAACTGATTGCAAATCGCAAGCAGCATGGAAGGAAGCGTTCGTGCCGCAAACGAGCTCTGCCTTGTCCCATCAACCCTGCATCCGTCCCGGCTATCGCCCTCTACGCCTGCCTTCCCGAATCAAGCTGCACCCCAAGTCGCTCGTTCCGTCTCCACCGCACCACGGCGCGATAGCTGGTATGATCGACAGGCACGTGAAGGACGAAACGGTCGGGGATTGCGATATCGGCCTTCACCCGCAGCTCCGCACCGTGAGCGTGCTGGTTGCAAACCAGACAATTGATACTGGCGTCGCCAACGCGGATTGTCGCTTCCTTCAGAACAAGATCACGGATATGTGACCGTCGCTCTATCGGTGGGTCAGCCGGCATTGCCTTATCCCTCTGATTTGACGACCTGAAACTCTTCTGAACCCGGAATGGAAAGCGCACTACCGGCCCAGCGGTTGCCTCGAAAGACTGACGAGCTCGGCTTCGTCGACCACGCCGGCCATATAGTTCGCGATAATCCGGGATGCGATGGCGTCGCGTGCTTCGGGCGACTGACCGTCGCGCTTAAGCTGCTCGAATACACGGCCCAACAGCTCGAGTTCGGATGGCTGCAAAACGCCGGCCTCGGTGGCTTTGCGTCGAATGGGCATTTGTGATCCTCCACTGCGGTCAACAACATACGACCGCGGCAGGGAAACTCAACTCACCTGTCGAGGGCGCCGCGCGGGGGGCGCCGCGCGGGCGGCGCCGACCACAAATCCCGTTTACCCGAGCGGGGAGTTTTTCACTCAAAGCCACAGTGATCTGGCGTCCATACAAAGCCCGCCAGCAAAGCCGGCGGGCGCAATAGTCATAAGATACGCCACTAGAACCAGCTTCGGTCGCGTTCCTGGCTTTGCCCGAGCAGCATGCCGATCAACAACCCGGCAATGCCGCCAAGCACGAAAGCGCTGCTGATGGTGCCGGGATTTTGCTGGACGGCTTCGGACACCGTCTGCGCCTGCGATCTCAGCTGCTGCGTTGCCCGTGCCGCGCGCTCGGTCGCGCTGCCGTACCAGCCGCCGGCTTCGCCGACGGCATCTTCTGCGCGGTCGGCAAGCGTCCGGTTGATCTTGCTGATCTCGCGCTTCAGCGATGCGACCTGCTTCTCCAGGGCCTCCTGGGCCTCTCGGGCGGACATCTTCGGGGTGTCCTTGGGGGTGTCCTTCGCGGTGTCCTTCGGGGTGTCGTTGTCGGCCATGGCTGTTCCTTTCGTTGAGGCAGGGGGAACGGCCAACGGACAAGGATGGTTCCGCTGCCTGCGCTCACAGTCATTCGCCCGGCCGGCCGCCAACTTTGGGAACACTCTCCCGATCCAACGGTTGTGGTTGATGGAGGGCACGCATTTGTCGAATCGGTCGAGCCATGCTGAAACGCTGCGGACGGTCTCCGACCTGCTCCACCGCGCCCGCCGTGTCATCCGCGACGGCGGCCATGCGGCGGCGATGTTCGAAATAGATACGCTGCTGCAGGTCGCCCAGACAGAGGTTGCGCGCCGCCTCGAACGCAACGATCGCTGAACCTCGATAGGCCACCGCGGGCGCTATTCATTGCGGGCGGCGAAGGCCTCGTTTCCCTTTGCGATGGACTTGCAAGGCGCCCATCGAGCAGGTCGCCGTCCGCGCCACGCGTCGACATTGCAAAGGCGCAGAAGCCGAGGATGAGGGACCATCATCGCGGCATCGACCCTCCCTGTTATAACGCTTGGGCGGCGGAACAAAGCTTGGCCGCACTGGTTAGGCTCACAGCACGATGTGTGCCCCAACGAGGATTTCTGTCCATGAAAACACGTGTTCTTCTAGCTTCGCTGGCCACCGCCACAGCCATGGTCTTCGCCCTGCCCGCCTTCGCCGCCGACAGTGCTCAGGACTTTGTCGACAAGGCTGCCATCGGCGGCCTGTTCGAAGTGGACTCCAGCAAGATCGCAGAAGGCAAGGCCCAGGATCAAGGCGTCAAGGATTTCGCCAAGAAGATGATCGACGATCACGGCGCCGCCAACGCCAAGCTTGCGACCATCGCCGGCGAACAGAAGCTGAAAGTGCCGACGGAGCTGGACGCCAAGCACAAGGCCGATCTGGAGGCTCTGCAGAATGCCAACGATGCCGTCGACAAGCCCTATGTCCAGATGCAGCGCGATGCGCATTCGGAGGCGGTCACGCTGTTCGAGAGCTACGCCAAGGACGGCGACAACGCGCAGTTGAAGACCTTCGCCTCCGAGACCTTGCCGACGCTCAAAATGCATCAGGAAATGGTCGAGAAGATCGCTTCCGCCGACAATGCATCGTCGACCACCAGCTCCACCACCCCGGCCGTGAGCACGACCGACACCACCAATCCGGCCGCCCCGATCCCGGGTGCCAACAGCTTCACCGAGGATCAGGCGAAGAGCCGCATTCAGGATGCCGGCTTCTCCGGCGTGTCCAAGCTGACCAAAGACGACCAGGGCATCTGGCGCGGTCAGGCCACCAAGGATGGCAAGACCACGACCGTGGCGCTCGATTATCAGGGCAACGTCGTTGCCGGCGCCAACTGAACCTCTGAACCAGATCGAGGAGATCAAGACCATGAAAACCGTAACCGGACTTTTCGACAACTACGATGATGCCTCCGATGCCGTCGGCGAACTGGAGGCAATCGGCGTGCCGCAGGCCGACATCAGCATCGTCGCCAACAATTCGGACGACTGGTACGACGATGGCGACACCTCCAACGCCGCCGAGGATGCAGCCGGCGGCGCCGGTCTCGGAGCCGTCATTGGCGGCGCCGGCGGGCTTCTGACAGGGCTCGGCATCATGGCCATTCCGGGCGTCGGTCCGGTCGTGGCCGCAGGATGGCTGGCCGCCACCGCGGTCGGCGCCGTTGGCGGCGCGGTCGTCGGGGGCGCTGCCGGCGGCATCGTCGGGGCGCTGACCGAGTCAGGCGTCCCCGAAAGGGATGCGCATGTCTATGCGGAGGGCGTTCGCCGCGGTGGCACGATGGTGACCGCCAGGGTCAGTGACGAACTCGCCGACGAGGCCGAGCGTATTCTTGGCGAGTCCAACTCGGTCGATCTGCAAGACCGCCGACGCGCCTATGAAGCCGGTGGCTGGACCGGCTTCGATGCCAATGCCGACCCCTACACCGACATCGAGGCCGAGCGCGACAGAACGCGCAACGCCAGCCCACTCTGATCATCGAGCCCCGTCGCCGTACGGCGGCGGGGCCGAAGGTGCTGTCGGCGCACTGCAAGCGACGTTCAGATTCGGCCATAAGGGGCGGGTTCTATTCGGACCTGCCCCTTTTCGCTGTTGCCTTGGCTTGACCGGCTCTTGCCGTGTTAGCATCGAACCAACGAAACCAGCCCAGGAAAGCATGTGCCCGTCCCCGCAACTGATTGCCGAATGGCCGTTGTCGCCGTCAGCGACACTCGGGTCCGCCGTGCGCTCCAAGGGGATCGAACGTGAAGTCAGAGCCCGCCTGCCATGGGCAGTCAGGAAGCACGTCAAGGCCGAGACGGGGCGCATCGCATTGCGAATGTCGAGATCCGAAGCGGAAGCGTTCAAGGCCGCCTCTGCCAGTATCTCCAAAACACTGGAGGGAGTGGAGGCGCTGCCTGTGCTTCCACGCGAGGTCGAGGATATCCTTACGATCTCTTCGCGCGAGCGCCACAAATGGCTCAAGGACGGTCGGCTGCAAAGCACCGGCACACGCACCGTCAAGATGCGTGGGCGATCAAAGCCTGTCACCTTCCACGTTTTCGACCCGCGCCACATCGAGGACGTCCTGGACCGCGATCTGGCAACCGTGTGGAGAGAGCAGGATGTCCAGGAAGTCGCCGAGAATAGGCGGCGCGGCGCGGGCAAGGCCGCGTTGACGCGCGCGGGAAAGGGCACCGGCCAAGCGCGCACTGCGAGGAACGCCCGGGACACGGAGGGCCCGCCGCCCGGACTGAAGGGCTGGGATGCGTTCGAGGACGAAGGCCTGCTGCGATAATGATGCTGGTGCTTGCCCTTGTCCTTCGTGCGGGGCGAGCCTCCGCCTCAGCGCATCAATCCCGCTGCCCGCAGCGCGTCCTCGATGACCTTGGTAATCCCGCCCGCCGGACCGCCTGGCGGATTGACAGGCTCCGGGGCCGGATCGACACGGACAGCTCGCGGTTTTTCCTTCGGCGAGAAAGGCTGCAATGCAGTGCCTGAAGCGGCCTCGGCTTTCGCCGTGCGTCGTACCTCTGGCTTCGTCAGCCCCCAGAAACGGGCGATGTGGCGCGTCGAGGAAATCCCGACATCCAACATGAACGGCCCTGCTTTGCCGAGAGCATTGTCGCCGCTCGCCTGCAATGGTGTGCCATGGCCCATGCCGGCAATGCTGTATGCCTCGACCACGTCGCGGCCTTTGCCGTCGGACCAGACTTTTCGGCTCTGACCGTCGACCTTTTCCGTGCGTGTCGGCGCTTGAGCGAGGCCGTGCACGCCCTGCCATTGCGCCAGCACCGCGTCGGCATTGGAAGGCACCACGGTCGTATCGGCCGAGCCCTGCCAGACCGAAATCCTCGGCCACGGCCCCTTGTGCGGCGAGGCCTCCCGCAAAAGACGCTGCAGGTCGGTTCTGGACGGGCCGCCATGGCCACGCATGCGGTCGAAGGCTTCGGGGATGGTCGAGGCGCTGCCATAGGCAAGCCCGGCAATGATCGCGCCGCCGGCAAACACGTCCGGGTAGGTCGCCAGCATCACCGCCGCCATGGCGCCGCCGGCGGAAAGACCGGTGACGAAGATCCGCTTGCGGTCGAGACCGTGGGTGACCACCGCCGCCTCGATCATCTGGCGGATGGACAGCGCCTCGCCGCTGTCGCGGCTTATATCGCCCGGCACGAACCAGTTGAAGCAAAGATTGGCGTTGTTGGCGCGCTGCTGCTCGGGGAAAAGCACGGCAAAACCCTGCTCGTCGGCAAGTTCGGTCCAGCCGGAGCCATGATCGTACGCGGCGGCAGTCTGGGTACAGCCATGCAGCACCACGACCAGCGCTGCCTCCTTCGGCAGGTTTTCAGGGAGATAAAACCGCGCGCGCAAGGCGCCGGGATTGGACCCGAACCCTGTCATCTCGGACAGGTGGTCGTCCTTGCTCAGCCCTGCACCGGCTGGCCGGCCGCGCATCGCGCTCAGCCGGGCGATCGTATCGGATATGTCTCGCAAATCGCTATCCTTGCGCGCCGGAATGGGCAGACTCGTGCACACAACGCACACGCAGCAATATCGTTGCTGCACTGCACAATAACAAGCGGCGCGACCGATTAAATGACCCGGTGGATCACAGGATCCGCTGCACAGCTTGTAACGACGAGCGCAATTTGCGCCCGGCCGACCTCTTGTCAGTCAGCCGGTCGAGGCCGGCAGGCGCTGGTTACCAGCGCTGATGCACGTAGGGCTTGATGTTCTCATCATAGACCGCCTTCACCTTGGCCATCAACTCGGAGGAAAACGGCGCAAGCTCCGCCGCTTCCGCATTGGAAACCGCCTGCGCCGGATTGCGGGCGCCGGGAATGACAACCGTCACAGCGTCGAACATCAGGATCCAGCGCAGAGCGAATTTCGCCATGGTGGTGTCGCCTGACACCAGCGGCCGCACCTTCTCGACCGCCGCCAGCCCGACCTCATAGGGCACGCCCGAAAACGTCTCGCCGACATCGAAGGCTTCGCCATTCCTGTTGAACAGGCGATGGTCGGTGGTCTCGAACTTGGTGTCCGCCCTGAACTTGCCGGACAGCAGGCCGCTGGCCAGCGGTACGCGGGCGATGACGGCGACATCGTTCTTCTTCGCCTGGTCGAAGAACAGCTCGGCCGGGCGCTGGCGAAAGGGGTTGAAGATGATTTGCACGCTGACGACACCGGGATATTGCATCGCCTTCAGCGCCTCTTCGACGCGCTCGACGCTGACGCCGTAATTGCGGATCTTGCCCTGCTCGGTGAGCTTGTCGAGACGCTCGAACACCTCCGGATGATAGTAGAGATCGGTCGGCGGGCAATGCAGCTGCACCAGGTCGAGCGTGTCGGTCTCGAGGTATTTCAGGCTGCGGTCGATCCAGCCGGTGAGGTTCTCGACGCTGTAGCCCTCGACCGTCTGCTTCGGCAGCCGTCGTCCGGCCTTGGTGGCGATGAACGGGCGCGCGCCACCGCGTTCCTTCATCACCCGTGCGATCAGCTTTTCCGAACGGCCGTCGCCATAGACGTCGGCGGTGTCGAGGAAGCTGACGCCGGCATCGAGCGCGGCATGCAGGGCGGCGACCGCATCGTCGTCATTGACCTCGCCCCAGGCGGCGCCGATCGCCCAGGCGCCGAAGCCGATCTCGCTGACTGATCTGCCGGTACGGCCAAATTTCCGTGACTGCATTTTGCTTCCTGACTTGCGGCTTTGGGATGACGGTTCTGATTTCGGGAGCCTCATACCGCATGGCAACGCGATTGACATCCCTCTTCCTAGGATTTACCAGATTACAGGGTTGTATGACAACGGGGTAAGACTGCAACAGTGGGAGCCGGGAGGAACATGTCGCTGATGCGCGAACTCTATCTCGGCGGGTCGCCGGATGAGCAGTCCGTCAACCGTGGTTGGCTCCCTAATCGTGAACAGCTTTGTCGCGCAGATCCTCGAACCTGGCATAACTTTTGGTCAGATGGCTGCGCATGGCGCGGCGCGCGGCGTTGACGTCCCTGGCTTCGATGGCCCCGAGAATGGCGCGGTGCTCGCGCTGCATGCGGTCGAGATATTTTTCCCGCTCGGCCTCCGTCATCCGGTCGAGCCGCGTCCAATGGCGCGGGACCATGGCGCTGCCGAACGTGTCGAACAGCCGGGTGAAATTCGGGTTCTGCGTCGCGGCGAGAATGGCGCGGTGGAAGCCGAAATCCTCTTCCGAGCCGGAGCCGCCGGCACGCACCGCCGCCTCCAGCGCGTCGAGCCGAGCGCTCATCTGTTGAAGCGCCGCCTCGCTGCGCCGTTGGGCAGCGAGGCCGGTCGCCTCCACCTCGATGCCCATGCGCAGTTCGAGCACGCGCAGCACCTCGTCGATCGATTCGAGATCGTCGGGCAGCACGGAAAACGTCTTCGGCGGCGGATCCTTGGCGACGAAGGCGCCGAGCCCCTGGCGCGTGGTAATCAGCCCGCGCGCGCGCAGCGCCGCCAGCGCCTCGCGCACCACGGTGCGGCTGACGCCTGTGGCAGCAACAATCTCCTGCTCGGTCGGCAGCCGCTGCCCCGGCGCAAGGTCACCGGATTCGATCTGCGCAATCAGCGTGTTGACCAGACCCGTCCTCAGGTTGGGCGCCTGCGGTATGGCGTCGAAAGTCATGGGCTCCGCCATCGGTGGCACTCCGGTTCGATTCTTGTTCGAAGGCCGAATCTTATTCAAAGAATTGCATCGACGGGTGCCCGCCGCAAGGTGACGAAAGTTCGGCCCGCTGGCACGAGCCATGGGAGGATTGCATGAAAGAACGCATCGGCTTCATCGGCCTGGGCAGCATGGGCGCCTGCATGGCCGACAATCTGTTGCGCAAGGGCTGGCCGCTGACGGTCCATGTCCACCGCAGCCGCACCGCCGCAGACCGGCTGATCGCCGCCGGCGCCACCGAAGCGCCAAGCCCGCGCGAACTCGCCGCCGCCTGCGACATCGTGATCCTGTGCGTCACCGGTTCGCGCGAGGTCGAAGCGCTGGTCAAGGGCGCGGACGGGCTTGCTGCGGCCAAGACGCCGCTGCTGATCATCGACTGCTCGACCTCCAACCCGTCATCGACGACAGCGCTTGCCGCCGACCTCGCCCAGCAAGACATAACGCTGATCGACTCGCCGCTGGCGCGCACGCCCAAGGAAGCCACCGAGGGCAAGCTCGACGTCATGGTCGGCGGCCCGGCCGAAATCGTCGCCCGCGCGCGACCGGTGCTCGAAGCCTTCGCCGCGCGAATCGTCCACACCGGCCCGACCGGCAGCGGCCACACCATGAAGCTGCTCAACAATTTCGTCTCGATGGGCTATTCCGCGATCTACTCGGAAGCGCTGAGCCTCGGCACCAAAGCCGGGCTAACGCCGCAGGTCTTCAACAGCGTCATCTCCGGCAGCCGCATGGATTGCGGCTTCTACCAGGCCTTCTTCGATTTCGTCCTCAACCGCAACGAAAACGCCCAGCGCTTCGCCATCGCCAACGCGCTGAAGGACATGACCTACCTCGCCTCCTTCGCGCAAGCAGCCGGCATCGCCAATCCCATCGGCGCGGCGGTGCGCAATGGCTTTGCCACTGCCGTCACGACAGGCCACGGCGAGAAGTTCGTGCCGGCGCTGTCGGATATTGTGGCGGGGTTGAATGGGGTGTCGCTGGTGGAGCCGGCGGAGTGAAGAGCGGCTCGATTATCGCCGCCAATCACAAGCGGTCACCCCAGCACAGGCGGAGTAGGATCGTAGCCGATTGAAACGATCCCCGGATGCCGGTGGGCTATGGCGAGTATCTGGGTCTCAAGCTCGCAGTTATAGGCCATCAGCGCCTTTACGGTCTCAAGCGGGCTGTCATAGCGGGCAATCAACTTCACGGCTTCTGAGTGCAACTCGGCTTTCGCTTCCTCGTCAAAGTGCATCATACCCATTGCCGTCCTCCTATCGTGCCGCGCGACGTGGTGCGGTAAGCGCATCAAGCCGTTCCTGAAGATGCCCATTGAGCACGATCATTTCCTTCAGTGCCTTCATCACATCGCCCTTGTGGACGGCGATGAAATCTTCGGCGTGAGCTTGGAGAGCGGCTTCCTGCCGACTGTTTAGTGTCACGATGCGGTCCATAGCGATTACTCCAAGCGATGCATGGTCACAGTGAACAAAAAGAGAACATAAATGTCAAGGACGAATTGACTCGGCGAGGAACTCATTCCTATTTTCTAATATGCCCGAGCAGCCCAGAAAACCCCGCCGCCTTGTGCAGACCCTGAGCAAAGCACATGAGGTTGGGCAGCTGATCCGTGTCCGCTGCTTCAACTGCAACATCACGCGCCACTATCTGCCTGGCGACCTTGCCAAGCTGGTTGGAGACATTCCGTTTTGGGACGTTGACCGGCACATGCGTTGCGAGCGGTGCAAACGCCGCGAGCTTGACGTCGACATCCTGCTGCCCAGCGCGTCGGAGAGCATGAAAATACGCGTGAGACGGCTTGTTGAAATCCGAATGGTGCGCAGAGTGATTTGGCGTGACGAGACGTGATGGACCCCAAGGCCGTTCTACTTTCGCTTTGTGTTTTTGGACACAGCGTGATTACTTCAGGATGATTTTGAGGAAGGGGCTCAATGTTGAAAGCTATTGTGGCTGCCGCTTTCGCGTTGGCTCTAGCGGGCTGGACTTTGTCGGCCCACGGGGAAGATGCGTCCCGAGAGAAATGCACCTGTGATCTCGAACGTGGTCCCGTCCAAGAACATGGAGCCGTGGTGAACAATGCCACCGCCTGCTGGTCTACTGTAGATGTGCAACGACAGTGGTGCCAAATTACAGTGCAGGCACTAGAGGGCGATCTGAAGCACGACGCCATCATCAGGGAATTTATTCGGGCCGGCGATCCGGAAAGCTTAGTGGCCGTCCTTCAGAATTTGGCGGCGAGCTCGACAACGCCAGACGCGGACCAAAGCGAAGTTGCCAAAGCGAAAGCAGAACTCCCCGCTGTCATCAAGAGCTTCGACAAACTGACGGCAACCTGTATCGATGGGTTCCTTAAACCCTCAGAAAACAAAGAGGAGCGCACCGAGATTGTCGATGGCGCCTTTGCCTGCCGCGTTGGGAAGGAGACTGGCTGGTTGCGGCTTTCGTACATGGTAGGCGAGGTCCAATTCGTCTTTATGATCGCTCCACATGGCTGATTCATCGAAGAAGCCTCGCTCGTGGATTACGTGGATTGCAGGGACAGGGATCTTGGCGGCTATCGTCCTCGGGATTGCAGGCGGCCCCCTGGGGGAGTTTGGAAACTACCTTAAAGAACTGGGACGCAACTTCTTTTTCCCGCCATCGCAGGAAGTCAAAATAGACTTCAATGCCACCCGCGCCTGCTCACAAGGCAGGATGGTTGACCTCCGCAAGATGTTCGCAGACCCCAACACACCGCTTACCAACGGCGCTGACATGCTCACGATCTGCGATGTCGACTCTCTCCAGACCGTCCGCCCTAACCTACCGTACGAACTGTCGAGACGCTTCCCGGGATGCCTAGTCTGGCGGGGAAAGGAGAGTGGCGGCTTGATTATGGTGCGAAAGAGCGATGCCATTTGCGCCTTACCGGGCGGCACCAATTTCATGTGTGACGGCGCGAAGGCACGCCACTTTACAGGGACGAACACCATCGCAGATTCGGTTGACGCGGTGAAACCCTGTTCGGACGACACCCTGCGCCAATTTGGCTTTCGGTCCTGATCCCGCTTAGGCCTAAAACAGCGAACCTTGAGCCGGCGCCGGCGGCGCTTGAGTGGGAAACTTGATCTGCGTGGCAGGCTTCTCGACAATCACAAGGGCATCGTCCGGCGCAGTGCGCTGCAGCCGCTTGGCCTCGGACCATGGCGCGGTCAGCCACGTCTCCGTCTCCTCTTGCGTCCTCAGGATCACCGGCATCGCCTTTTCGTGGATCGGCTTGATGAGAGCATTGGGCTCGGTGGTCATGAATCCGTAGAGCTCGAAGTCGCTGGGGCCGTCCTTGACCTTTCGCACCCCATGCCACGCCGTCCAGAGGCCAGCGAAGAAGAACAGCGGGCGCTCCTCATTGAGCGCGAACCAATAGTTCCGCTGGACGCCTGTCTCGGGGTCTTTGTCGCCGGGCGTTGGGCTGGGTTCTGCGAAGGTCGTAACCGGCACCACGCAGCGGTTCTCGACACCGACATACTGCTGCCAATGGCCATATTGCGGGTTGCGGATGTTGGTGGTGCCATAGTCCGCCTTGCCCTTCACCCGCTCGGCCGGCGTCGGCATACCCCAGAGCAACTTCGCCATCTCGCGCTGCCCGTCCGAGGCACTGCGGACCACGGGCCCAGGCATGTTGGGATATCAACTGATGGCTCAAGGTTGCCCAGAATGTCCCGAACGTCCGCGTCCACTGGCGGATGGCTCTTGAGACGTGGTGAGATTGTAGAGATTGCAAATGGCCACACTCTGCCGTGAGAGCATGCCGGCGACTAGCGGAGAAATTGTGCTGGCGTTTTCGGTTTTTGCCGCGAGTTGAACGGGGTGTCGCTGGCGGAGGCGCCCATGCGTGAGATGCGATAGTCTGACGCGCCAGCAGGCTAGTTTTCTCAATGGAAGTGGAAAAATGCGAAAACGCCTATTTGGCGCTGGAAAATTATGCGTTTGCGCATATTCATAGTGGCTGAGCGGATTCTTCCGCTTTGATACGACTTCCCCGGATGGCTCGGGGAAGAAGGCACCCGTAGCAGGGGTGCGCCATCCAGCGACGCCCGGTGGGGCGGGGTGTGAGCGCTTTTGCGGGCCGACTCACCCCTCCATCGCGCTGGAATGTCAATTGATCCTGATTTCATGACTCGGTGACAAGAGTCCCGGCCGAAAAACCGATTCGTTTCAAGGCTTTCTGGGGATAACGGGCCTGATCGGTGGAAAACCGGCCAAGGATTCCGACGAAACGGCTCAATGAGACCGTACACCGACTCCTTCATGGCACCGGCGGCGCCGGCCCCCTCGGCAGATCGGGCGCGCCTCTCGCCACCGCTGGCCGCACCCCTCCATCCATGCCAAACCGCAAGATCGGTCGAGCGCGACATCTCCAAGAGCGCCTATCTGGTGTCGCCACGCAGGACGAGACGATGAAGACGGCACTTGAAAACTACCATGCCCGGATGCAGCGGGTGCTGGACCACATCGACCAGCATCTGGACGGCGATCTGGGCCTGGAAGCGTTGAGCGGCGTCGCGGCGTTCTCGAAATACCATTTCCACCGGCAGTTCACGTCAACCTTCGGCTTGTCCGTGCATCGCTATGTCCAGCTCGCCCGCCTGAAGCGCGCTTCGTACCGGCTTGCCGAGAGCGACGCCCAAAGCGTCACCGACATAGCGATGGATGCCGGTTACGACGCACCGGATGCCTTCGCCCGCGCCTTTCGGCAACGGTTCGGACAATCGCCTTCGTCGTTCCGGAAGTCTCCCGACTGGGGGGCGTGGCTCATGGCCTTCGGGCCGCTCGACAAAGCAAGGACCACGCTCATGCAGATAATCTTCGAACCCGCCGACGTGATGATCCGCGATGTGCCGCCGACGCCGGTGGCGATCATGGAGCATCGCGGCGACCGGGCGACGCTCCAGGACACCATCCAGCGCTTCATCGCCTGGCGCAAGGCGGCCGGGCTCTCGCCCGAGACAAGCCCGACCTTCAACATCTTCCGTTCCGAAAGGGAGCCGGCGAACCCGGCCGATTACAGCATGGATATTTGTGCCGGAACCGACCTGCCGGTAGAAGGCGGGCCGATCGAGGCCGCGCAGATGAAGGCCGGCGTGATCCCCGGCGGACGCTGCGCGGTGCTGCGCTATCCCGGCAACACCAACAATCTCGAGCCCGCAGCGCTCTACCTCTACCGCGAATGGCTTCCGGCCAGCGGCGAGGAGGCGCGCGACTTTCCGATCTATTGCCAGCGGCACTTTTCGTCGAACGGACCGGTGCGCGAAGTGGTGCTTGAGCTGTTTCTGCCGCTGAAATAGCGCGGTGGGGTGGCGGCCTATCTCCGGCCCTGAGCTGGTTGAGCCGACGACCGTGTGAAATCTGATATGGCGCTCCCCCACTCCGTCTCGGCTTCGCCGAGCCACCTCTACCCCCACATTCGTGGGGGAGAGGAAACCAAAGCTTTTGAAGGGCTGCGATCTCGGAGATTGGCATTTCCTCATCCCCCATGAAATGGGGGGTCCGAGAGACCCGTGGCTCGCCCCGGCAAGGTGGCTCGGCGAAGCCGAGACGGAGTGGGGGTCAGCGCCGCCATAGGCGATTGGCCCAGCGCGCGGACAAGGCAAGGCTATCCCTAAGCCTGCCCGCGCACAGCCTTCCGCAACCGCGAATGCCGTACCGGAGACGCTGCCTCAGGCCCCGGCGCTATCTCCGCAGCTTCCCCCTCATGCAACCCCACCCGCAGCGCCGCGCCCGCCAGATGGTCGCGCATCGCGGCTTGCGCCCCTTCGGCGTCGCCGGCACGGATCGCTCTCAGGATGCGCTCATGTTCGCCGAGCGTGATGCGGGCCATGTCGTCCGACTTTTGCTGGTTGCCGGCGGCGAGAATGCTTTCGCGCACCCGCTCGGACACGAAGACCAGGAATTGGCCCATGTAGGAATTGCGCGTCGCCTCGGCGACGGTGCGGTGGAATTCGAGGTCGCTGCGCAGCCAGGCGACGCTGCCATAGGGGGCGGCGCGCATGCCGGACAGCGCATCGCCCATGGCTTTGAGATCGGCGTCGCTGCGCCGTTTTGCGGCAAGGGCCGCCGCCTGCACTTCGAGGATGCCACGCAGTTCGAACAGATTGCGAAACGAGTCGGCGCGCTGCAGCGTCTCATGGTCGATGGTCAGCACCGTCGGGTTGTTGCTCTCGACCACGAAGGCGCCGCGCCCCTGCTGCGACCAGATTCGGCCTTCCGAGCGCAGCCGCGCGATCGCCTCGCGCACCACGTTGCGGCTGACCCCGAAAGTGGTTGCCAGCGCCGCCTCGGTCGGCAGCTGGTCACCCGGCTTCAGCCGCCCTTGCGCGATCTCGCGCGAGATGGAACTGGCCACCAGAGTGGAGAGGTGTGGGCCGCGATTGACCTTGTCGAGTTTCAGCGTCATCGCTCACCTATAGTCGACGGCGGGTGCCGGCGCCAGAATGCGGCCGTTGCTGAGAATGTGGCGCGGGTCGAATGCGTCCTTGATGCCGGCGGCGAGGTCGAGCGTCACCGGATCGATGCGGTCGAGGAATGCCTTCTGCTTGACCCGGCCAATGCCGTGCTCGGCGCTGATCGAGCCGCCATAGCGGTCGACGACAGTGAAGATCTCGGCTTCCGCCTGCTCGAACAGATGTTCCATCGCCTCGGTGCCCATGCCTTCCGGCGGCACGACGTTGAGGTGGATGTTGCCGTCGCCGACATGGCCGTAGGTGACAGCCAGGGCGTCGGGCCGGGCTTTCTCCAAGGCGGCCAGCGCATCGGTGACGAAATCGGCAAGCCTGGAGATCGGCACCGACACATCGGTGCGCAGGTAGCGGCCTCCCCTGCCCTGCCGCTCGACCATGATCTCGCGATAAAGCCACAGCCGCTCGCCCTGCGCCCTGGTCGAAGCGATGACGCCGTCCTCGACGATGTCCTCGACGCTGCCGAGAAAATCCAGAAGCATATTGGAGAGGTCGATCAGCCCGCCCGACGACACCTCGATCAGCACGTAGACGGGATAGGGCTGGCTGAGCGGATCGAGAAAATCCTTGCCCTCGCGCATGGTGATCTCGATGCCGCCGCGCAGGATCAGCTCGAAGGCGGTGAGCAAATCGCTGCAATCGCGCCGCGCCCTTGCATAGAGTGCCATCGCGTCCTCGACGGTGCGCAAGCCGACCAGCGCGGTTTCGATCTGCGTCGGCTTGGGGAATAGTTTCAGCGCCGCCGCGGTGACGATGCCCAGCGTGCCCTCCGAGCCGATGAAGATCTGCTTCAGATCATAGCCGCGATTGTCCTTGCGCAGCACTTTCAGCCCGTTCCAGATGCGGCCGTCGGCCAGCACCACTTCGAGGCCAAGCACCAGGTCCCGCGTCATGCCGTAGCGCAGCACGTTGAAGCCGCCGGCATTGGTGGCGACATTGCCGCCGATGCGGCAGCTGCCCTGCGCGCCGAAGGTGATCGGCAGCAGGCAGTCGCTCGCTTCAGCCTCGCGCTTGGCATCCTCGAGGATGCAGCCAGCCTCGACCACCATGGCAAAGTCGATCGGGCTGATCGAACGGATACGGTTCATGCGCTCCAGCGAGATGACGATCTCGCCGCCATCCGCCGCCACTGCGGCGCCGACGAGCCCGGTCAACCCGCCTTGCGGCACGACCGGAATGCGCTCGGCATGGCAGAACCGCATCAGCGCCGACATTTCCTCCACCGAAGAGGGCCGCGCCACGGCCAGCGGCCGGCCGAAATGATCGCCCGACCAATCGCGGCTGTAGCGCGCCAGATCCTCTTCCTCGGTCAGCAGCCCGCCATTCGGCAGCAGGCCGGCCAGGGCTGCGATCTGCGATCCGGAGGGTGGCGGCACGGCATTCATGGATTGGCTCTGGGCCCCTCGGCAAAACGGTTGGACAAATACCGGCGTTGTCGTGTTATCATACAACCCTGATTGAGAACATCAAGCGAGGCCATCTTGCCGCCAAGCGTTCGATGTGGATGATCAGACTCGCAAATCACAGAATTCGGAGGACTTCCCCAATGAGCGACGCCCCGGGCTTTCGCTATATGCACACCATGATCAGGGTGCTCGACCTCGACAAGTCGATCGCCTTCTACACCGAGGTGCTCGGCATGACCCTGCTGCGCCGCGACGACTACCCCGGCGGCAAGTTCACCAACGCCTTTGTCGGCTATGGCCCCGAGGACAAGGAAGCCGTCGTCGAGCTGACGCTGAACTGGGGCCGCGAGGAACCCTACGAGATCGGCACCGGCTTCGGCCATCTGGCGCTCGGCGTCAACGACATCTACGCCGTCTGCGCCGAACTGGAAAAGCGCGGCGCCAAGATCCCGCGCAAGCCCGGCCCGATGCAGCACGGCACCACCCACATCGCTTTCGTCGAAGACCCCGACGGCTACAAGATCGAGCTGATCGGCCTCGACACAATGTGATCCGATCGGGCCGGACCGCATCGGCCTCGCGCCGATGCGGTCCCGTCCTGTCCGCGCTTGCCTGGGAGGCGGGATCACTTGATGACCGCGATCTTGCTGCGGTCGATGGTAATGGCGACGGCAGCGATCAGCACCGCGCCGAACACCATATTTTCCAGGAAAATGTTGACGCCGACAAAGGTCATGCCGATGCGCACGATCGAGATGATCAGCGCGCCGACCGCCGTGCGGGCAACGCCGCCGAGCCCGCCGGTGATCGCCGTGCCGCCGACAATGACGGCGGCGATGGCCGGCAGCAGCAGCTGGTTGGCCAGCACCGGCGAGCCGCTCGACAGCCTGGCCGCCAGCACGACGCCGGCGATGGCCGCGAGCATACCCGACGCGGCAAAGGCGATGATCTTGGTGCGGTCGACATTGATGCCCGCCGCCCACGCCGCCGGCTCGCCGGCGCCGACCGCAATCGCCTGGCGGCCGAAGCGTGTGTAGCGCAGCGCCAGAAAGGCGGCGATGCCGATCACCGCCGAAATCAGCACCACCACGGGAATGCCGGCGACAGTGGCGTTGATCCAGGCGGTGTTTTCGCGACCAGCCTCCTCGATGGTGATGGCGCGGCCATTGGAGACCCATAGCGCCAAGCCGGTGACGACGCCGCCGGTTGCGAGTGTCGCGACGAAGGACGGCACGCGCAGCTTGACGTGGACGACGCCGCTCAGGATGCCGAAGGCAAGCCCCGACAGGATCGCCACCGGAAAGGCGGCAAGGCCGAGCGAAGGCAGCAATTGCGCCAGGATGACGCTGGCCAGCGATGCCACCGCCTGGATCGACAAATCGATGCCGCCAAGCAGGATGGCGAAGGTGACGCCGGTCGCCAGGATGAACAGCACGGCAGTGTTGGCAAACAAAAGCGCCACGGTCTCGCCGGTCAGGAAGCCGGGCGCGGCGATCTCGATGATCAAAAGCAGGCCGACCAGCAGCACCAGCGGAATGGCGCCTTGCGTCCACTTGCCCTCGAAAACCCGCCTGATGGAGAACGCTTCATTCATCGGCTCACACCATTGCCCTGAGAAGATCGACCTGGTTCGGCTTGTTGCCCGGGCTGGCATCGAAGCGCGCGGTGATCTCGCCATCGCGCATCACCAGCACCTGGTGCGACAGGCCGATCGTTTCCTCCAGCGTGTCGGAAATCAAAAGAATCGCCACGCCTTGCGCGGAGAGATCGCGCACCAGCTCGTAGACCTCTTCCTTGGCGCCGACATCGAGCCCGCGTGTGGGATGGTCGAGCACCAGGATGCGCGAGCCCGCCGTCATCCAGCGCGCCAGCACCACCTTCTGCTGGTTGCCGCCGCTGAGTTTGCGGCAGGCGGCATCGGGGCCGGGCGCCTTGATGCGCAGCCGCTTGATCCAGTCGGCGGCAAGCCGGCGCTCCTTGCCATAGTCGATGGCGCCATGGCGCATGACGCTGGAGAGATCGGCCAGCGAAATGTTCTCCGCGATCGACAGGAACATCACCAGCCCTTCGAGCCGGCGCTCGCGCGGGACATAGCCGATGCCCTTGCGCACCGCCGGTTCCGGCGAGGAGAAGCGCACGACATCGCCGGCGATTTTCATCTCGCCCGCATCATGCTGGACGAAGCCGCCAACGGTGCGCGTCACCTCCTCGCGGCCGGAGCCGACGACGCCGGCAATGCCGACGATCTCGCCCGCCCGGATCGAGAGATCGACGCCGTGATAGAAACCGTTGGCGCCAAGCCCCTTGGCCTCGACCATCACGATATCGCGCGGCGCCAGCTGGCGGGCCTCGCGGAAATATTCGGCCTGCAGGCCGCGCCCGACCATGATCTCGTGCAGCTCCGGCGCGGTGACTTCGGCTGCACGATGTTCGGCAACGACGGCGCCGTCCTTCATCGTGTAGACGCGATCGGAAATATTGAGCACCTCGTCGAGCCGGTGCGAGACGAACACAAAACTGGCGCGGGATTTAAGCGAGCGCACCCGCGCGAACAGCACCTCGATGTCGGCGGCGTTGAGCACCGAGGTCGGCTCGTCGAGCAGGATGAGCAACTGCCGCTCGACCACTTCTTCCAGGGTCAGCGCCTTGGCGAGCTCGACCATCTGGCGCGCGGCGAAGGTGAGTTCGGAGGTGCGCGCGGTGACGTCGATGTCGATGCCGATCTTGGCCAGTTGCCGCCGCGCCGCCGCGTTCATGGCGCGCCAATTGACGAGGCCGAAGCGGGTGAAGCGGTCCTCTTCGCCGAGATAGATGTTTTCGGCAACCGTCAGGTTCAGCACCAGCGACTGCTCCTGGAACACCATGCCGATGCCATGCCTGGCCGCATCACGGGCGTTGCGCATGCGCAGCTGTTCGCCATCCAGCGTGAGCGAGCCGCCATCCGGCCGGTAGCCGCCGGCCAGCACCCGCATCAGCGTCGACTTGCCGGCGCCGTTCTCGCCGATCAGCCCGACAACTTCATTGGGCCGCACCTCGATGGAGACGTCGCGCAGCGCCTGGACGCCGGGGAAATTCTTGATGATGTTGGACGCCTGCAGCATGGCGTTCACTTGACGATTTTCAGGCGGACACGGTCGAGCGACAGCGCCACCGCGGCGATGATCATCAGACCCTGCACCGTCTGCTGGATGTAGGGCGAGATGCCGAGCAGGATCATGCCATTGGCAAGCACGGTGACGATCAGCACACCGATCAGCGTGTTGACGACGCCGCCCTCGCCGCCGGTCAAAGCGGTGCCGCCGACGACCACTGCGGTGACCGCTGCAAACAGCCTGCCGTCGCCGATGACGGCGTGCGACTGGCCGAGCTGTGCCGCGGCCAGCACGCCGGCAATGCCGAAGAAGAACCCTGCCAGCGCAAAAGCGGTGATGCGCACGCGCACGACATTGACGCCGGAGAGCTTGGCGACATCCTCGTCGCCGCCGATCGCCAATATGTGGCGGCCGAGCTTGGTGTGATACTGGATGACAGTGGCGAGCAGGAAGGCGCCGAACGCGACCCAGACCGCCACCGGCAGGCCGAGGAAACGGTGCAAGGCCAGGTCGCGGATCGAGGCGTCGTTCAGCTTGATGGCCGTGCCGCCCAGCATATAGACCGACAGGCCGAGGCCGATGAACCACATGCCGAGCGTGCCCATGAAGGACGGGATGCGCAGCATGGTCTGGACGAGACCGCTGACGAAGCCCATGGCGGTGCCGGCGGCGATGGCAGCGAGCACCGCCCACCAGCCATAGTCGTTGCCGTTGCCGTCATTGGCGGCGAGCAGCACAAGCACCATCGCCGCCACCGAAAGCGTGCCTTCGACTGCGAGGTCGATGCTGCCCATCAGGATGATGAAGGTCAGCCCCATGGCCAGCGTCAGCGGCACGGCGGCGGAATTCGCAAGCCGCACCAGATTGCGCAGCTCGATGAAATTGGGATTGGCAATGGCGATGAGTACGCAGAGTACAATCAGCACCGCCAGCGGCGCCAGGCTGCGCCAGCGCCTGCCGCCCAGGAATGTCGCGATGCGGCCGGGGAACGGTGTCATGGGCGTCGTCCGCTCGATGTCCGAAACGGACTTCAGGGGTTCTGTATGGATTGTCAAGAAACCGCTTCCCGTCTGCTGGTGACAGCCGTCGCGACAAGGGGATCGCGACGGCTGCGGGAGGAAGCGGGCCGCCAGGGAGTTGCAGCCCACTCCGATGGATCAGGTGCGGATTGCTCCGGTGACCCGGCCCCACAGATCGTTCCAGTCGATCTCGGGCTTCGCATCGACATTGGTCTTGTAATATTCCTCGACATTGTCGTGCGAGATCAGCACCGCCTTGCCGTAGAACTCGCGGTGCTCCGGGGGCTCCTTGGTCGGGTCGAACTTGCCGATCTTGGCGTTGTAGCCGATGGCTAGACCCATGCCGCCCTGCCAGAACGGATCCGAAGTGACCGTGCAGGCGAACTCGCCGGTGCGCACCGCATCGACCGCCGTCTTGATGCCGTCGACGCCGACGATCGGCACCTTGCCGGCGAGATTTTCGGCACGCAGCGCTTCCAGTGCGCCGGAGCCCATATCGTCATTGGCCGCCCAGATGCCCTTGATGTCGTCGCCGAAGCGGGTGAGCAGATTGCCCATCAGGTCGAAGGCTTCGGTCGACTTCCAGTTGGCGACCTGAAAGTCGAGCAGCTTGATGTCCGGGTTGGCGGCGAGCGCCGCATCGAGGCCCTTCTTGCGTTCGATCGCCGCCGTGGTCGAGATCAGGCCGCCGAGTGCGACGATGCCGCCCTTGCCGCCAATGGTCTTGAACAGGATCTCGGCGATGGTCTTGCCGCTGTCGATGCCGTCGAACTCGATATGCGAGACATAGTTCGGGTTGAAATCCTTCGGGTGCAGATCCCCAGGCTTGTTCCACTGCGTCACCACATAGGCGCCGGCCTTGGCGCAGGCCTCGACGATCGGGCGCGCATCGGGCGTGTCGTTGGGATCGGAATTCAGCACCATGTTGCCGCCGGTCTTGGCCAGCATCGCCTTGATGTCGGCAATGCCCTTCTCGCTGTTGCCTTCCGAAACCAGCGTGACGTGTTCCAGCCCGGCCCATTTGGCATACGCTTCGGCGCCGGTCTTCCACACCGCGTGATAGGGGTTGGACAGCGAGCGGATCGACGTCACCAGAGTCGGCTTGTCCTGCGCGCGCAGCACGCTCGGCATGGCGAGTGCCGCCACGCCGGCGGTGGCGCCCATCATCAGCGTGCGCCGGTTGACCGCAAAATTCTTCGTGTCGTTCATACCTCGAAACCTCCCGATTGAATTCTGTTCCGCCCGGCATCTTGCGCAGGGAGCGCGGCCGGGACCTCCTGGTGAGGATCGTCGAGCTCCTCCACTTGTACGACAACCCTTCAACACGATAACCATACCCTTTCTCTTGACGCGGCACAAGCGACTTGAGATCGTCGCGCGCAAGAGGAGGGCGGTGATTTTCATCGCCCGCCGGAGCATGATCCCTAGAAGTGGGAACCGGTTTTCTCGGACAAATCGGGAAACCGTTTTGTCCGGGAGATCATGCTCCAACAAAGAGAACCCGGGAGTGGAAATGACGGATTACATCATTGTCGGCGGCGGTTCGGCTGGCTGCATTCTGGCCGCCCGGCTGAGCGAGGACCCGGACGTGTCCGTCGTGCTGCTCGAGGCCGGTCCGCCCGACACCGATCGCTACATCCATCTGCCGGTCGGCTTCTTCAAGATGACGTCGGGGCCGCTGATCTGGGGCTATGACACCGCGCCCGGCAAGGAAATCGACGGCCGCACCATGGTCTATCCGCAGGCCCGCGTGCTGGGCGGGGGCTCCTCGATCAACGCCCAGGTGTTCACCCGCGGTTGCCCGCAGGATTATGACGGCTGGGCGGCTGACGCCGGCTGTGCCGGCTGGAGCTATGCCGACGTGCTGCCCTACTTCGTCCGCTCCGAGGGCAACGACACTTTTGCCGATGCGCAGCATGGCATTGACGGCCCGCTCGGCGTCTCCAGCGGCGCGCCGCATCCGCTGACCCGCATCTTCGTCAAGGCGGCGCAGCAGGCGGGCCTTCCTTTCCGCGCCGACTTCAACGCCGGTGAGCAGGCGGGCGCCGGCTTCTACCAGACGACGACGCGTCGGGGGAAACGCTCGAGCACGGCGGTCGCCTATCTGAAGCCGGCGCTCGGCCGCAAGAATCTGACGCTACGCACCGACGCCTCCGTCAGCCGCATCGTGGTCGAGAACGGCCGCGCCATCGGTGTCGAGATCATCGTCAATGGCCGCACCGAACTGCTCCGCGCCGAGCGCGAAGTCATCGTCGCCGCCGGCGCCATCGGCTCGCCGAAATTGCTGATGCTGTCCGGCATCGGCCCGGCCGTGCATCTCGGCCATCACGGCATCGAGGTGGTCCACGATTCCAAAAACGTCGGCCAGAATCTGCACGATCACATGGACGTCGATGTCGTCGCCGAGCTCAACGGACCGCACGGCATCGACCGTTACAAGAAGAAGCGCTGGCAAGCGGTCGCCGGTCTTGAATATGCGCTGTTCGGCAAGGGGCCGGTGGCCTCCAACATCGTCGAGGCCGGCGGCTTCTGGTGGGGCGACCGCGCGGAGAAGACGCCGGACATCCAGTTCCATTTCCTGCCCGGCGCCGGCGTCGAGGAAGGCATCGGCTCGGTTCCCGGCGGCAATGGCTGCACGCTGAACTCCTACCATGTGCGCCCGCGTTCGCGCGGCAGCGTCACGCTCAAGTCCGCGGACCTGCGCGATGCGCCCATCATCGACCCCAACCCGTTCGCCGAGCGCTATGATCTCGAACGCGCCATCGACGGCATCGAGATCAGCCGCGAAATCCTGTCGCAGCCAGCCTTCGCCAGATACATCAGCCGCGAGCATCTGCCCGGCAAGGCGATGCAGGGGCGCTCAGCACTCGAAGCCTTCGCCCGAGAACATGGCCGCAGCGCCTATCACCCAGTCGGCACCTGCCGGATGGGCGGCGATGCCGACAGCGTCGTCGATCCCGAGCTGCGCGTGCGCGGTCTGCAAGGCCTGCGTGTCTGCGACAGCTCGGTCATGCCAAGCATCGTGTCGTCGAACACCAACGCCGCCGTGGTCATGATTGCGGAGAAGGCTGCGGATCTGATTGCGGGGCGAACGCTGCCGGTGGCGTAAGCAGGACAATCGCATGTGGTGGCGCCACGCGATTGCCCTGCCTTGAGCACCTGTCGCTGAGCGCATAGCACTCGAACCGCACTAAAAACGACAGCCTCACGCAGCGCCTTCAACCGACGCTTGCGCAATCCACCAACCGACCGGAAACCCCCGGTTGCGGGCTCGTTGCCGACGCCTGCGCGGGGATGTGAAAGCGCTTTTGCGCCAGTTCCGCGATCACACCATATGAACCGATCCAAGCTCTGCTAGCTTGTGGGCGTGGGACTTGTCCCGCTTTGGCCGGTGCTTCAGGCAACCCCATCCCAACCCCCCGCCCCCTGCGGTACCGGCCATCCCCCTCCCCCTTTTGGCAGGCTTCTCGACCTGCCATCCTCAGCCGTCGCTGCCAACTTCGAGGTCGACGACGAGGCCTGATGCGTGGCATGCAAATCAAGACCATCGGCAGCGTATCGAGGGATTTCACATCGGCTGTCTGGACGACGTCCTGGAGAGCGACAGATCGGGGTCGAGCCGCCTCAGCTCCCGGTTGATGGCCGCCAGGCGCTCCGGTTCGCCTTCCGTGTTGCAGACATTGAGAGTAACGACGCGTAAGCGCATCAGCGAACCACCGCCGCGATGCGTTCCAACGTGGTGCGCGAAACGGCTCGGCCATCGGCGCGGTTCGGCTTGTCAAATGCCGCCATGCCGCCCATACACGGCTTGAACAACCGCCCCGAGGGTCCGCGCCCATTTTGCCAAAGGATACTCTCCGATGTCTGTGACGCCGTCCCCCTGGTCAAAGCCGTGACGGCCTCCCTCGCAAGCCTGGGCTGGACGGATTTCTTCGGCGACCAGCTTGAAGCCGATGAGGCAGACCTCGTGCCGACGCGCATCGCCTCGGTGCACCGCGACCGCCTGGCCGGCCTGTCCCGGGCAGGGCCAGTGGATCTGACGCTGCCGGCCAATGCCAACACCGGCGACTATGCCGTCGGCGACTGGGTGCTGGTCGAGCCGCATACGCATCTGCTGCGCCGCCGCCTGACCCGCAAGACGGTGCTGGAGCGCCGCACACAGGGCGGCAGGGTGCCGCAGCTGGCCGCGGCCAATGTCGACACGCTGTTTATCGTGACGTCCTGCAATGCCGATTTCAACATCGCCCGGCTCGAGCGCTATCTGGCGCTGGCCAACGAGGCCGGAACGACGCCGGTGATCCTGCTGACCAAGGCCGACACCGCTGACGATGCCGAGGCTTACCAAAGCCAGGCCGCCGCCCTGCAGCGTGGACTGGCCGTGGTGATGCTGAACCCGCGCGTCGCCGATGCCGCAGCGGCGCTTGCTCCCTGGTGTGGCGCAGGGCAGACGGTGGCGCTGGTCGGCTCCTCCGGGGTCGGCAAATCGACGCTGGTCAACACGCTGGCCGGATCGGCGCAGCAATCGCCGCAACAGACGGCGGGCATCCGCGAACACGATGCCAAGGGTCGCCACACCACCACGGCGCGGTCGCTGCACCCCATTGCCGGTGGCGGCTGGGTAATCGACACGCCGGGCATGCGCACGCTGCATGTCAGCGACGTCGCCTCCGGCATCGACACGCTGTTTGCCGAAATCACCGAGCTCGCACCGCTGTGCAAATTCCGCGACTGCACCCATGTCCACGAACCGGGCTGCGCGGTGCAGGCTGCGTTGAAGGCGGGTACGCTCGACCCTGAGCGCCTTGCCCGCTGGCGCAAGCTGTCGGAGGAAAACCAGGGCAACACGCCGGTTCAGAGCGGCCCGCGCGGCAACAAATCTCCCGCGAGCCGCCCGAAGCGGCGTTGAACATCCGGAAAATTCCAGCGAGAGAAATTGGAGGCCTGGCCATGTGCCGGGCCTCCGTGCTTTCACTCTCCCCGCATCGTCGCCTGGAAGGTCGGCAGGTGCTTCTGCTGCGCCTCCAGCATGCGCTCGCGGTAGACGCCGTAGATGACGTCGGTGTCGTGCAGCGTCACGCCGGCAATGGTCGGCGAGGCGAAGACCGGCAGTTCGATGCCGCGCTTGGCGAGCTGCTCGGCCGTGCGCGCGATCAGCTCATGCGCCAGGATCATGGCAAGCACCGTCGATGAGCCCGACACCGGCCGGCTCCAGCCCTCGACCGGCACGATGGCGTCCTCGATCGGCGAGCAGGTGTCGATGACGAGGTCGGCGGCATCCGCCAGCCGCTTGCCGGACGAGTGCGTCGCCGGTTTGTCCAGATTGTTCTTGCTGGTGACAGCGACGACGAAGATGCCGCGCTTCCTGGCGTAGAGCGCGGTGTCGATGCCCGACGAGTTGCGGCCGCTATGGCCGAAGATGATGATCGAATCGCCCTTGTTGAGCGGCTGGTGGTCGAGGAATTTTTCGGCGTATTTTTCAGTTCGCTCCAGCCACAAAAGCTCGCGCACGCCGCCGGCGCCGAGCACATTGTGCCACATCACGCGCGGGTCGGTCAGCGGGTTGAAACCGACATAGCTGCCATAGCGCGGAAACACTTCCTGCACCGGCAGCACCGAATGGCCGGAGCCATAGAGATGCACCAGCCCGCCGCCCTCGAGGGAGTCGGCAAAGCGGCTGGCGGCCTGGCCAAAGGCCTCTTCATTGGCTTTCGCAGCCTGGTCGATGAGGGCGGCGAGACGGTGGATGTAGAGATCGGACACGTGGGTACTCCTGTTTGCTGTGTCGGTCTGGAATGGATCAGCTTCTCGGGTTCAGCGGCACGCGTCCGGCGCGCAGCGTCGAGCGGATTTCGTAGCGGTCGCCGCGCATGATCGAGACGGTGAATTCGAACGGGCCGCGCTCGTCGGTGGTGATGCGTTCGACGACGAAGGCCGGGCTGCCGACAGCGAGGTCGAGCAGTTCGGCGTCCGCCGCGCCGACCGCGCCGACCCGGTAGTTCTCCCGCGCGGCCACCGGCACGATGCCGTAATGGCGCTCCAGCGCCTCGTAGAGCGAGCCCTGCAGCAGGCCGGCATCGAGGAAGCCCGGCACGCGCACCGCCGACAGCTGCGCCGTCTGGATGCCGATCGGCTCGTTGTTGCCGAGCCGCAGCCTGCGAATGCGCACCACCGGATCGCCCTCCTCGATCTCCAGCGCGCCGGCAGCCGCCGCATTGGCGGTGGTCAGGCTGCAGTCGAGCAGGCGCGAGCCCGCGACCACGCCCATATTGCCCATCTCCTGGGTAAAGCTGGTCAGCTCGCGCGTGCCGGCGACCAGCGTGGTCGAGCGCACGAACGTGCCGCGGCCATGTTCGCGCCTGAGCAGTCCTGCCTCCTCGAGATTGCGCAAGGCGTGGCGCAGCGTGATGCGGCTGACGCCGAACAGGGCGCACAGCCTGTCCTCCGCCGGGATCTGGTCGCCCGTTGCCCATTCGCCGCTCTTGACGATGGCTCGGATCGCCTCTTCGACCTGGTACCAGAGCGGCTCCGGCCGTCTGCGGTCCGGTTGCTGAAAGCTTGCTTCGCTCATCGCACCTGCCTCCACCCTTGCCCAACGGCGCCGGCCAGCGCCGCGCCGACCAGACCGGCGCGGGGACCGAACTTTCCAGCCTTGACGTCGATGCCGCGCAGATGTGGCGGCAGTTGACGTCGCAGCGCCGCAAGCAGCGGCGGCCGGATCACATCCAGCGCCTCCGCCAAACCACCCGAAATCAGCACCGCTTGCGGATCGAGCAGCGCGACAGCGCCTGCCAGCGCGGTGCCGAGCTGTCGCGCCGGCAGTTCAAGCAAGGTGAGTGCAGCCAGCTCGCCGGCCTGGGCAGCGGCGATCAGTTGGCGGCCGTCGGCAAGGCCGATCTGGCCGGCAAGGGCATCGAGCGCCCGGCCCGACGCAACGCGCTCCAGCCAGCCGCTGCGCTCTTCACCATGATCCCTCACGTCGGCGCAGGCCCAGCCGAACGAGCAGGCGCCGCCATGCGCGCCGGCAACGATGCGGCCATTGGCCAGCACCGCCGAACCGATACCGGTGCCGATGGCGAGCAGGATCGCATCCGGCATGTTTTTCGCACTGCCTTCGACAGCCTCTCCCAGCAGCGCGATCTGTGCGTCATTGCCGAGCGCTACGCGCACTTTGGGAAACAGCGGCTGGATATCGACGCCGTCGAGGAACGGCAAGTTGGGGATCCAGCGGCAGATTGAGCCCTCGACCAGACCCGGCACCGCGATGCCAAGCGCTGAGACCGACCCGGCCTCAGTGCACAGCGCGTCGATGCGCGCAATGAAGGCATCAAGGGTTGCCGGCGCCGGCTCGCTGCCCAGCGCCTCCAACGCACCGACATCGCCCGTAGATACGGCAGCGCGCAAATTGGTGGCGCCGAGATCGATGGCGAGTACCCGCGTCATCGACCCGACCCTTTGCCGAAGGGGAGCGAGAACAGACCGCTGCCGGCATTCCACGAATGCGACGCCGCCGCGAAGGCCTGCGCATGGCGCGTGCCGCGCAGGCAGCCGCGCAGCCGGTAGAGCGAACTGTAATAGTCGACATAGGGGAAGCTGCTCAGGCCGCGCGCCAGCTCATACTCCATGACCGCGTCGCGCCAGGCCTCGAACCCGTCGCTGACATCGACGAGATGCTCGGGCCGGAAGCCGTCATCGTCCTCCCAGTTCTCGCCGAACAGCAGCAGTTGCGGCGTGTGCGCCGGATGGTCGCTGGCAACGGTCGGCAGTCCGGCGAAGAAGATACCGGTCTTCGTCAAATGGGCGGCGGCGCGATGGTCCTTGTGCCAACTGCCATGCCAATGGGTGATGACGATCTCGGGTTTCAGCTCGCGAATGATGTCGCCCACTTCGAGCGCCGTCTGATCGTCTGTGGGCAGGAAGCCGTCGCGCAGGCCAAAGCCACGCATGGTGACGCCGAGCCGCTCCGCCGCGCTGCCCGCTTCCTCTTCCTTCTGCACGCAATAATGCGCGGGAACCAGGTACGGATGGCCCTGCTCACCCATGGTCAGATGCAGGAAGGTCACCGTGGCGCCGCGCTTGACGGCAGCGGCCGCCAGCGGCCCGGCCATCACCTCGGCATCGAAGGCGTGCGCGCCGACCACCAGGATGGATTTCGCCGCATAAATTCTGTCTTCGATCATTTCATGCCTCCTCCGGTGCCCACGCCTTCGCGAATCTGGCGCGCCAGCAGACAATACATGATCAGGATGGGCGCCATGGATATCGCCAGCGAGGCGAACACCAGGCCCCAGTCGGTGCGGAACTGGCCGACGAAGATGCTGATCGCCAGCGGCACCGTCTTGTAGCGGTCGTCGAAGATGAAGATCAGCGGGAAGAAGAAATCGTTCCACACCGCGATCGCGGTGAAGATGGCCACGATCGACACCGCCGGCTTGACCATCGGCAGGATGATCTGGAACAGGATGCGGACCTCGCCGGCGCCGTCCATGCGCGCGGCCTCGTCCAACTCGGAGGGCAAGACGCGCATGAAATTGGCGAAGATGAAGACGGCGAAGGGAATGCGGATCGCCGAATAGACCAGGATCAGCCCGGTCAGCGAATCCAGCAGGCCGAGATTGCGCATCAGCGTGAACAGTTCGACCGAGGCCAACCGGATGGGCAGCATGATGCCGGACAGGAACAGGCCGAGCATGATGGCATTCCAGCCAAGCTTGTAGCGGCTGAGCGGATAGGCGGCCATCGCCGAGACGACGATGGTGAGGATGACGGCGCCGCCCGTGACGATCAGGCTGTTGATGAAATTCTGGCCGAGATCGGCGCGCGTCCAGGCGTTGATGAAATTGTCGAAGGCAAAGCTTTGCGGCAGGCCGAGCCTGTTGTCGTAGATCTCGGCCGTGGTCTTGAAACAGGAGACGACAAGGATGTAGAGCGGCAACAGCACAGCCGCCGTCCAAACGACCAGCACCGTCCAGCCGGGCAGCCGCGCCAGCTGCCGAGAGATGTCTGGCCTCTGCGCAATCGCCAGCGCGCTCATAGCTGCACCGTGCGGCGGTCGAAGAAGCGCAGCATCATGAGCGTGCCGATGCTGAGGATCAAAAACAGCACGGTGCCGAGCGCCAGCGCCAGACCGATATCGGTGATGCCGACAGCGCCTTCCGCGCCGAAGGCCAGCCGGTAGAAGTAGGTCACCAGCGTGTCGGTCGAATAGCTCGGATTGCCCTGCACGCCCTGCGTGACATAGACGATGTCGAACTGGTTGAAGGTGTTGATGAACGACAGCGTCGTCAGCGTGCCCAGCGCCGGCATCAGCAGCGGCAGCGCGATCGAGAACAGCATGCGCGCATTGCCGGCGCCGTCAAGTTTTGCCGCCTCGAAAATCTGGCCGGAAATCTGCCGCAGACCTGCCGTGTAGATCAGCACCGGCAGGCCCATCCAGTTCCAGGCATCGACGGCGATCAGCATGGCGAGCGCGGTGTGGCTGTTGCCGAGCACGGTCAGGCTGCCCTGGTGCAGGCCAAGCCCGTTCAGCGCCCATTCGACGACGCCGCCCGGTGCCAAAAGCAACCGCCACAGCGCGCCGACGATGACCGGGCTCAGCACCGCCGGAAAGAAGAACACCGACTGGAAGAAGGCCGCACCCTTGTCGCGCAGGAACAGCAGCCAGGCAAACAACAGGCCGAGGCCATTTTGGAAGACCATGATGCCGAAGAACCAGGCGGTGTTGTGCCACAGCGCGCCGTAGATCCGCGCGCCGCTCGGGAAAGCGAACAGCCTTGAGAAATTCGACAGGCCGGCGAACTCGACCATGCGCAGCCCCTTCCAGACGAAGAAGCTGCCCCACAGCGACATCCCCAGGGGATAGAGGACGAACAGCGCATAGACTGCCAGCGCCGGCAGGATGAACAGCACGGCCATGCGCTGCTGCGTGCGGCGAAGGCTGCTGGTGCGGCGAAGGGTGCTCATGCGCTTTTCTGGTCCGTGAGAGGCCGGCCGCTTTTGCGACCGGCCGCGCCTACTGCTTCGGCTTGAACCAGGTGGCGACCGCGGCCTGCATGTCGGCCGCCAGCTTCTCCGGCGCGATGTTGCCTTCGACCATGTCGATGATCTCCGACTGCAGCATCGAAGACGCCGTCGGCGACTGCCAGCGGAAGCCGACCAGCGTCAGATACGGCGTCGAATTCTTCGCCATCTCCATCATCGAGGCCAGCACTGGATCCTTCACCCTCACATCCGTGCGGGCCGGCGGCCAGCCGAGCTCGTCGGCGAACATCTGCGCGAACTCTGCCGAAGCCATGAAGCCCAGCACCTTGGTCGCGGCTTCCTTGTTCTGGCTCTCGGAGACCAGGCCATAGGAGCCGTCGGAGAAGGCCGAGGTGTAGAGTTTTGCCCCGGCATCGTCCGCGGGGAACGGGAAGATCGAGAACTTCAGCTTCGGGTTCTGCGCCTTGAAGCTGCCGTTCTCGAACGAACCGCCGAGGAACATCGCCGCCTTGCCGCCGATGAACTGCTGCGTGGCGGTGGTGTAGTCGATGCCGGCGAAGCCGTCGGGGAAATACGGCTTCAGCTCGGCGAAGCGCTTCAGCGCCGCCACATAGCGCGGATCCTGGAAGGTCGCCTTGCCGCTCATCATCTCGTCGTAGAAATCAGGACCATAGATGGTCGGGCCGACCACGCCGACGGCGATCTCCAGTTCCCAGGCCGAGCCGTTGGCGCCACCGGTGGCGATCGGGGTGATGCCGGCCGCCTTCAGCTTCTCGCATTCGGCGGTGAAATCCTTGTAGGTCTTGGGGATCTCGATGCCCTGGGCGGCGAAGATATCCTGGTTGTAGAAGACGCCCATCATCGGCACCGAGTAGGGCACGCCGTAGAGCTTGCCGTCGCTGCGGCCGCGCGCGCCGCCAAGCGCTGCGTCCTCCATGTTCTTCAGCTCCGGCACGCTGTCGTCCAGCGCGTCGAGATAGCCCGCCTCGACGAAGGGCTGCAATTCGCCATAGGCCTTGAGCTGGGCGATGTCAGGCCCGCGCCCGCCGCGCAGCGCCGTGCTCAGCCGGTTCTGGTAGTCGGCATCGGGCGTGAACTGGATGGCGACCTTGATGCCGGGATTCTTCACCTCGAAGGCATCGAAGATGCGGCGCATCGCGGCCTCGTCCTCGGTGCGCCAGCTCCACAGCGTCACCGTGCTGTCGGCGGCTCGCGCCGGCAATGAGGCGAAGACGCCGGCGCAGGCGGCGGCAAGGCCGCCGATCAGCCCAAGTGCTGCGCGCCGGTGAAGTGAAAGCATGCTCATTGCCAGTCTCCCATTGTTCTCTGTCCTTGGCGTCCCGCGGCGTTTCCGTGCCGTGAGAAGTCATTGGTTCGGCAAAAGTCATTATAACGACATAGCGGTATTCGCAAGAGGTCTGCTGCGCCTCAGGAATGGCGGCGTTGGCCCGCTCACGACATTGCAGTACCCGCAACTGTTTGTTACGTAACGACAAATACCCACATTCCAGCGCCGCAAAGAAATCTGTGACCGTACCATGTGAGACTTTTTCGCCAGCAAGCCCTTGCGTCGCCGCGCTGACTTGTCATAACCTCATGCGAACCAATAGGGAGGATGAGGAATGTCGTTTGCCTGGACGTCGAAACTGGCACTGGCCGCAGGCCTCGCCATCCTGCCCGCCACGGCCTGGGCGCAGTCGGTCAACATCTCCTATCTCACCCACTGGTCGCCGGAGACGGTGGCGCTGCTGGAAGCGGCGGCCAAGGATTATGCCAAGACCAATCCGGATGTCAGCGTCACCGTGCGTGCCGTCCCCTTCGGCGACCTCCTGACCACGCTGCGCTCGCAAGGCGGCGGCGCGGACGGTCCGACGATCGGCGGCATTTACGATCTCTGGTTGCCGGAACTGGCGCGCGACAAGCTGGTCGCGCCCGCTCCCGATGCGGTGGCCAGCGAGGTCAAGGCCGCCTGGCCGGCGGGCGTCACCAGCGCCGCCTCGGTCGGCGGCACGCTCTACGGCATCCCCAACGAAATCGACGTCTATGCGCTGAACTATAACAAGGCGCTGTTCAAGCAGGCCGGCATCGCGGCGCCACCCAAGACCTGGGACGAGTTCAAGGATGCGGCCAAGAAGCTGACCAACAAGGATGCGGGACAGCAAGGCTTCGGCATGATCAATTCATGGGCCGCCGGTGTCGTTCATCCCTTCGCCTCGCTGCTGGTCTCCAATGGCGGCGACCTGGTCAAGGACGGCAAGCCGGTGCTGGACAGCCCGCAGGCCACCGAGACTTTCCAGCTCTATGAAGACCTGATCAAGTCGGGCGCCAGCGTGCCTTCGATGGCGACAGCCGACGCCAACACCACCGGCCCCTTCCTCGACAATTTCGTCTCCGGCAAGACCGGCATGATCATCATGGCCAATTGGTGGGAGAGCGCGCTGAAGGCCGGCATGGGCGACAAGTTCGCCGACATTGCGACGGCGCCGATTCCCGTCGGTCCGAGCGGCGACAAGCCGCATTCGATATCCTACTCCTGGATGACCGTGGTCAACGCCAATGCAGGTGCCGCCGAGCAGAAGGCGGCGTGGGACTTCCTCGCCTGGCTGAACAATCCAAAGTCCGGCAAGAACGGTGCTTCCGCGATGTCGGATATCCTCATGTCGATGGGCATCCTGCCCTCACGCCTCTCCGACATCGAGGCGCACAAAGACAAGCTCGGCTCGGAATTCCTCTCCGGCTATGTCAGCGTGCTCACCGATGCCAAGCCGTTCCCTGTCGTGCCCGGCGGCCAGGAATTCTCGGAATCGCTGCAGCAGACGCTCGAGGCGTTGCAGTATGGCCAGGTCTCAGCCAAGGATGCGCAGGCGACGGCGCAGGCCGACGCCATTTCGATCCTGGAGCGCGCCGCCAAATAATGATTCAGAGGTACCGTGCCTCGGCGGGCATCATGCTGGCGCCCGCCGTGACGCTGATCGGCATCTTCATCCTGTTGCCGATGCTGCTCACCGTCTGGCTGTCGTTCCAGGACTGGTCGACGCAGACGCCGTTTTCCAGCGCCAGCTTCGTCGGCCTCGACAATTTCCGCGAGATTTTCGGGGCCACCTCGATCGGCCGCGACTTCAAGGCCGCGCTCACGAACACAGCCGTCTACACCGCGCTCTCCGTCGTCCTCATCCTGCCTCTGTCGGTGGCCTTCGGCCTGATGGTCTACCAGCAGGATGTGCCCGGCGGCACGGCGCTGCGCACGGTGCTGTTTGCCACCTACATGGTGCCGATGATCGCGGTGGCGCTGGTCTGGTCGAAGCTTTATTCGCCGAGCGAAGGGCCGCTCAACCAGATGCTCGACCTGATCGGCATGGGACCACAGCCCTTCCTGTCGTCGCCGCGCTCGGCGCTGGTCTCGATCGTCTTCCTCAATGTCTGGCAGCAGGTCGGTTATTTCACCGTGCTGGCCATCGCCGGGCTGACGCAAATCCAAGGCAGCCTCTACGAGGCGGCGAAGCTCGACGGCGCCAACCGCTTCGAGCAGTTCCGCTTCATCACGCTGCCGCTGATGCGGCGCACGCTTCTGTTCAGCGCCGTCATCGCCATCATTAACGCCGTGCAGGTGTTCGAGCCGGTGGCGCTGATCACACAGGGCGGGCCGGCCGGCTCGACCAACGTCCTGACCTACCACATCCGCCGCGTCGGCATCGAACGCGCGCAGGGCGGGTTGGGTTCGGCCATGGCGGTGATGTTGATGCTTTCGCTGATTGTCGTCGTCTGCGCGCTGTTTGCCTTCGCCAACCGGAAGAACGACGAATGAGCGCGGGATCGTCGAGCCGGCTGTCGCGCCGGCGCCCGTCGGGCCGCAAGGCGCTGCTGGCGACGCTGATGCTGCTGGTCGCCGTTGCCTCGGCCTTCCCGCTGGTCTGGATGGCGCTATCGAGTCTCAAGACGCCGGCCGAGAGCATGCAGGTGCCGCCGGTATGGATCCCCCTTACGCCGAGCCTCGACGCCTATGAGAAGGTGTCGGGCGTCGTCAATGTCGGCCGCTCGATGTGGAATTCTCTGGTCATCGCCTCGATCACCACCGCCGGCATCCTGCTGACCAGCATGATGGCCGGCTACGCATTCGCCAAATACCACTTCCCCGCCAAGTCGCTGCTGTTTTCTGTGCTGATCGCCACCATGTTCCTGCCGCCGATCGTGACGTTGATCCCGCTCTATCGCCTGGTCGGCTCGATCGGCCTCAACGCCAGCCTCGCCGGCATCATCGTGCCCAATCTCGCCAACGCCTTCGGCATCTTCCTGATGCGCCAGTTCATCTCCGGCGTGCCCGACGACCTGATCGACGCCGCGCGCATGGACGGCGCCTCGGAGTTCTTGATCCTCTACAAGATCGTGGCGCCGAGCGTCGCTCCCGCAATCGCGGCTCTGGCCCTCTTCGCCTTCGTCTACCACTGGAACAGCTATCTCTGGCCGCTGACCGTGCTGCAGGGCAATACCGACGCCTATCCGATCGTCATCAGCTTGAGCCGCTTGCTCAGCTACAACAGGGGTGCGGTCAACACCGGCCTGGTGATGGCCGGCGCCACGCTCGCCGTGCTGCCGCCGCTCATCCTGTTCGTCTTCCTGCAGCGCTTCTTCGTCGATTCCATCGTCGGCTCGGCGATCAAGGGATAGCTCGCCAAACCCTCAAGCGCTCGGTTTGGTTCCGCCACAGATCAGATAGTAGCACTCGTCATAGCGCATGTAGTCAGCCGCGCCCTTGTCCGGCCATTCGCCCGTGTCGAAACGGATTTTGAGTAGGCTTCTGCACTGCGCCACCTTCGCTGCATTGCTGTCCGGGAACAGGGTAACGAGCAGGCCTTGCGGAGCGCCGAAGGAAACCGCCGAGAGAACGAGGCAGCCGAGGCTGGCAGCAAGGAAGAGAGACAAGTTGCGCATTGTTACCGAATACGGCTGGGCCGATGCTCTGACAAGATTAACACATGCATAGCAGCGTTTTGCCCAGTAAAGCGACCGAAGAGTACTTGGCGCCCCGCCGCTGCCAGGTCTGCTGCGGCGGCGGTAGCGCCTTCGGCAGGTCAATCCCTTAGGGCAGCGCCAGTCCCCCAGGTGATTGCTTCTACCGCTGAACCACGGCAGCTCCCGTCCTCACCCAAACCTTGCCGCCGTCCAAGCCCCACCCGCTGCATTCGACTCCACCGCCGCCGCAACAAACTTCACCCCGCGCGCGCCCTCCACCACATCGGGCACCTGCGCTGCGCGCGCCGCATCCACCACCCCACCAGAGCGATGGGCGCGAATGATATCGGCGGCGTCGCGGTAGAAATTGGCGAAGGCCTCGATATAGCCTTCCGGATGCGCCGCCGGCATGCGCGACACGCGTTGGCTTTCCGTCGTCGAGCCATGGCCGCCGCGCACCAGCGTGCGGGTCTCCTCGCCGTAGATGGAGAAGCGCAATTCCTCCGGCCGGCCACCCGACCATTCGAGCCCGGCTTTGTCGCCATAGATGCGCACCGAGAGATCATTGTAGTGGCCGGGCGAGGTCTGGCTGGCGAGGATCGTGCCGCGCGCCCCGCCGGTCCAGCGCACCAGCACATGCGCATTGTCGTCGAGCCGGCGTCCCGGCACGGCAGTGAACAGATCCGCCGACACCGCCTCGGCCTCACAGCCGGAGATATAGCTTGCCAGGTTGAAGGCATGCACGCCGATGTCGGCCAGCACCGCCGACTGCCCGGCGCGCGCCGGATCGGTGCGCCACTCCGCCTGCTTCTGGCCCTCGGCGTCGATCGGCTTGGTCAGCCAGTCCTGGATGTAGGCGCCATGCACGGACACCATGCGGCCAAGCGCGCCCGCCGCCACCATCTCGCGCGCCTGGCGGACCATGGCGTAGCCGGTGTTGTTGAGCGTGACGACGAAGCGACGCTTTTTCTCCCGCGCCAGCGCCACCAGTGCCTCTGCATCGGCCAGCGTCGTCGACAGCGGCTTGTCGCAGATCACGTCGATGCCGGCCTCGAGAAAGGCCGTGGCGATCGGCGCGTGCAGATGGTTGGGCGTGACGATGACCACCGCCTCGATGCCGTCCGGCCGCGCTGCTTCGGTTCGCGCCATCTCGCGATAGTCGGCATAGCTGCGATCCGGCGCGATGCCGATCTCGGCGGCCGATGCGGCGGCGTTTTCCGGGTCCGACGACAGCGCGCCGGCGACCAGCACGATCTGGTCGTCGAGGCGCATGGCGAGCCGATGCACCGCGCCGATGAAAGCGTTGCGGCCGCCGCCGACCATGCCGACCCGCAGCCGCTTGCCGGCCGACCCGTCCGATGTTGCGTAGACCATTTTCAAGCTCCTCCCGGCAGACCGCTTTCGAACATGATTTCCAATTTTCATATTGTAAAACGATCGTGTCGCGCTAGCCTGAAATCATGAGTGGGGCAAGCAAGGCATCCGGACGGTCCAGCACCGACGAGGCGGCGACGCGCAAGCGCGGGCGCTCGCTGGCCGCGCTTGGCTACATCCAGCCGCAGACCTATGAGGAGCTGCGCGCGGTGCTGTCGTCGGGCACGGTGCATTTCCCCAAGCGGCTGCGCCAGGTGGCAATCTTCCTGTGGCAGCATCCGAGCGACGTCGCGCTCGGCACCATCGCGCAGGTTGCGGCACAGGCCGGCGTGCAGCCCTCGACGCTGGTGCGCTTTGCCCAGATCTTCGGCTATTCTGGCTTTTCCGATTTCCAGGGCCTGTTCAAGGAGCACATCAAGGGCTCATGGCCGGAAGGGCGCGGCGAACCGCGCACCGAGACCGAGCCCAATCTGCATTTCCTGCACGGCATGGTCGGCGCGTCGCAGGCCTCGCTTGGCCGCATCGAGGCGGGCTTCGATGTCGCGAGTTTCGACAAGATGGTGGCGCTGCTGGCGGCCGCCGAGCTGATCTATGTCATCGGCTCCAAGCGCGCCTTTCCCGTCACCGCCTATCTCTCCCTGACACTGTCGCAGCAGGGCGTGCGCAATGTGCTGGTCGACAATGTCGGCTCCTCCGCACTCGACCAGATCGGCTGCATCAGCGGCCGGGATGCCGTGCTCGCTGTCTCGTTTAGCCCCTACAATTCGATCACGCCCGATCTCGTCGCGGTGGCGCATGAGCGCAAGGCGCGTATCGTCACCGTCACCGACAGCACCTTCAGCCCGCTGATCCCGCTCTCGGACAGCTGGCTGGAAGTGGTGGAATCCGACTTTGCCGGCTTCCGCTCACTGGCGGCCTCGCTCGCCGTTGGGATGGCGCTGGTCCATGGCGTGGCGGCGCGGCGCGGCGAATGAGGCATCACTGGTCCAATTGACTATCGGGAATTGTCGTTCCATATTTCTCAAAATAGAAACTTTATTCCCGGGAGGAGGAATGGAGATCCGGCTTGACGGCAAGGTGGCTCTGGTCACCGGGTCGACGCAAGGCATTGGCCGCGCCATTGCCGAGACGCTGGCGCGTTCCGGTGCCGCCGGGCTGTTGGTCACCGGGCGCGAGAGGGCGCGTGGCGAGGCCGTGGCGGCCGAGCTTTCGCAATTGGGCACGCCGACCATCTTCGTCACCGCCGACCTTGCCGATGCTGACGCCCCCACCCTTCTGGCGCAGGCCTGCATCGAGCGCTTCGGCCGCATCGATGCGCTGGTCAACGCCGCCGGCCTGACCGATCGCGCCTCTTTCCTCGACGCCAGCCTCGACGATTGGGCGGCGCTGTTTGCCGTCAACACGCGCGCGCCGTTCTTCCTGATGCAGGCGGCGATTGCCGACATGAAGCAGCGCGGACAGGGCGGCGCCATTCTCAACATCCTGTCGATCAACGCCCATTGCGGTTCGCCGGAACTCGCCGTCTATTCCGCCACCAAGGGCGCGCTGGCGACGCTGACCAGGAACGCCGCCAACGCCCACCGTTTCGATCGCATCCGCGTCAACGGCATCAATGTCGGCTGGACCGACACGCCGGCCGAACGCATCATGCAGGCGGAGACATTGGGCAACGGCCCCGGCTGGCTCGACAAGGCCAATGCCGCGCAGCCTTTCGGCCGGCTGCTGACGCCGGACGACATCGCCAGCCTCGCCGTCTTCCTGCTGTCCGACGCGGCCGGCCCGATGACCGGCGCGGTCATCGACCAGGAGCAGGCGGTGATCGGGGCGAACCGGTGAGCGCTTCCACCGAAACGCTTGGGCCGGCGCTGCTCGATCGCTTGCCGGCATCGGTGCAGACACCGTCCTACGATCGCACCGTGCTTGCCGCAGGGATGGCGCATCTCGGCGTCGGCGCCTTCCACCGCTGCCACCAGGCCGAATACACCGACGATCTCATCTCGCTGCGCTTCGACCGCTGGGGCATCGTCGGCATCAACATCCGTCCGCCCAGCCTTGCCGACACGCTGGGACGGCAGGGCGGGCTGTACACAAGGCTGATCCGCGAGAACAGCCATATCGAGGCACGTGTGATCGGCAGCATCGTCCGGGTGGTCGACAGCCAGGAGAGTGCCGCACCGGCGCTGGGTGTGCTGATCTCACCCGATATCGAGCTGGTGACGATGACGGTGACCGAAAAAGGCTATTGCCACGTCCCGTCCAGCGGCGAACTCGACCTTGGCCATCCCGATATCGTCCACGACCTCGCCAACCCCGAGACGCCTCGCAGCGTCCCCGGCCTGCTGGTGCGGGCGCTGGAGCAGCGCAGGGCCACAAATGGGCGGCCGCTGACACTGCTGTCCTGCGACAACATTCCGGCCAATGGCGTTATCCTAGCCAATGTCGTGCAGACCTTCGCCAGGCAGCGCGGCAATGGCTTGGCCGCATGGATCGCAGCCAATTCCGCCTTCCCTTCGTCAATGGTCGACCGCATCGCGCCGGCGGTAACGCAAGATGACCTCGACAGTGTCGAGCAATGGTTCGGCTACCACGATGCCGCCGTCGCTGTCGGTGAGCCGTTCCGGCAGTGGGTGATCGAGGAAAAATTCGCCGGCCGCATGCCGCGCTGGGATCTGGTCGGCGCCACCTTCGTCGACGACGTCACGCCGTTTGAGCATCTCAAGATGCGGGTGCTGAATGGCGCCCAGACGGCACTCGCCACGCTCGGCGTTCTGGCTGGTCTCGAGCACACATCGGATGCCATGGCCGACCCGCTGCTGTCGGACTTCATCCGGCGCATGCTGGTCGAAGAGACTGTGCCGACGCTGATGCCGGTGCCGGGCATCCTGCCGCTTGCCTATGTCGAGCAGAGTCTTGCCCGGCTGAAGAACACCGCGATCCGCCACCGCAACCACCAGGTCGCAACCGACGGTTCGCAGAAGATCGTCCAGCGCCTGCTCAACCCGATCCGCGACCGGCTCGCAATGGGCCAGAGCATAGGCCTGCTATCGGTGCCGGTCGCCGGCTGGATGGCCTATCTGATCCGGGCCTCGGATCGCTTTGAAAGACGCTGGCCGGTGTCGGACCCCTATGCCGGCAAGGTCGCCGCGATCGCCGATGCGACCGGTCACGATGCCAGCGCGCTGGTGTCCGCCATCCTTGCCATCGACGGGATATTCGACCCCGGCCTTGCCGCCGACGATACGTTCCGCGCGGCCGTCACATCGGCGCTGGGCGACCTGCTGTCGGACGATCCGATGGCGGCTGTCCGGCACAGTCTTGAACAAGATGAGGTCGCGAGGTTGAAGCGATCCAAACAATCGGCATTATAGTCGTCGGGTCTAGGGAGGCAGAATGAAACTTGGAGTGCTTACAGCACCGTTTGCGGAGACGCCGCTTGGCGAGGTCGCCGGCTGGGCGCACTCGGCCGGCTTCGAGGCGCTGGAAATCGCCTGCTGGCCGAAGACCTCCGGCGCGACGCGGCGCTATGCCGGCACCAGCCATATCGATGCCGCTTCCACCTCGGCGGCGCAGGCCAAGGAGATCGTCGCTTCGCTGACGGAGAAGAAGCTGACGGTCTCCGGCCTCGGCTACTATCCCAACCCGTTGCATCCGGACCCCGCCCATCGCGAGGCCGTCATCGGCCATCTGAAGAAGGTCATCGTGCTGGCCGCCAATATGGGCGTGCCGGTGGTCAACACCTTCTGCGGTGGCGATGCCTCGAAGACCGTCGACGTCAACTGGCAGGACGCGCTGAAAGTCTGGCCCGAGACCGTCGCCTATGCGCGCGATCACGGGGTAAAACTCGCCTTCGAGAACTGCCCGATGATCTTCAGTTATGACGAGTGGCCGGGCGGGCACAACATCGCCTATTCGCCCTGCATCTGGCGGCGCATCCTCGAGGCCTGGGGCGGCGAGGTCGGCATGAATTTCGACCCCTCGCACCTGGTCTGGCAAATGATCGACCAGGGCCGTTTCATCCGGGAGTTCGGCCCCTACATGCTGCATGTCCACGCCAAGGATTTGATGATCGATCATGATGGTTTGTATGAGCGCGGAATCCTTTCCGCCGGGATAGGCTGGCAGGTGCCGCGCATGCCGGGATTGGGCGATGTCGACTGGAGCGGCTTCTTCTCCGGCCTTTACCGCGCCGGCTATGACGGCTCGGTCATCATCGAACATGAGGACAGGCGGTTCGAAGGCAGCGACGATGCGGTGAAGCGGGGCTTTCTGCTCGCCCGCGACGTGCTGCGCCCCTTCGTCAAATGACGAGGTGAATGACTTGGTCTGATCCTGCCGAAGGGTCTGGCCCTGAGACGAAAAACAACAATGTGGAGGAGTACTGAGATGAAGAAAATACTGACCATGGTCCCGTTGCTTGCGGGCGCTGCCTTGCTGGCATCGATGGGCGTGTCGTCGGCCGAAGCCAAATATACGATCGGCATTTCCAACACCGTGCAGGGCAATGGCTGGCGCGAGGAAATGGTCTGCGCCATGAAGGCGCAGGCGCTGGCTTCGGGCGAAGTGACGAAGCTCAACATCGCCCACCGCAACACCGATGCCGCCGGCCAGCTCGAAGACATCCGCAATCTGATCAGCGCCAAGGTCGACGCCATCGTCGTCAACCCCGCTGATCCCGCCGGCATCAAGGCGGGCCTGGAAGAAGCCACCAAGGCCGGCATCGTCGTCGTTGCCGTCGACCAGGCGGTGACCGAACCGTCGGCCTACATCATCTCCAACAACCAGGAACAGTATGCCTATCTCGGCGCCAAATGGCTGTTCCAGCAGATGGGCGGCAAGGGCGAAGTGTTCTACATGCGCGGCGCCGCCGGCGCCTCGGCCGATAGCGATCGCGACAAAGGCTTCAAGAAGGCGCTGGCCGAAAACCCCGGCGTGAAGGTGGCGCAGGAAGTCTTCACCGGCTGGCAGCAGGATCAGGCCAAGCAGCAGATGCTGTCGTTCCTGGCCACCGGCACGCCGTTCAACGGCGTGTGGACGTCGGGCATCGACAACGTCATCGTCGACGCGCTGGTCGAATCGCAGGCGCCGCTGGTGCCGGTGGTCGGCGCCGACAATGCCGGCTTCGTCGGCCAGCTGAGCTCGGTGAAAGGTCTCGTCGGTGCAGCCGTCACCAACCCCGGCTCGATCGGCGGCGCGGGCGTGACGCTGGCGCTGCAGATCCTCGATGGCAAGAAGCCGGCGCAGCAGACAGTGCTGGTCGACCCGCAGCTGTGGGACAACGCCACCGACGAAGGCAAGGCCAAGCTGAAGGCAGCCGCCGACCCGTCGCTGAGCCCGGAATGGCCGGTCTCGATCTCGATCCCGGAGTGGACGACCTACACGAAGGACCAGATCGTGGCCTGCAAGGGGCCGGGGGAGTAAGCCTGGTTTGAATGAACTGGCGAGGACGGCGAACGGCCGTCCTCGTCACACAGACTAGCGCTCTACGGCGCCCCCTCTGTCCTGCCGGACATCTCCCCCACAGGTGGGGAGATTGGCTGTCATCTCGGCTTTCGCTAATTTTCTACGTCGCAAGACGAGGGGCGGCGCCGGAACTGCCAATCTCCCCCCAAGTGGGGGAGATGTCCGGCAGGACAGAGGGGGGCGCCGTAGAGCGCCGACATTAGTTTCTGGAACCGTCAATTTTGACAACAAACCATTTGACCACCAGCCCCCTCCTCGACGCCACCGGCGTCGCCAAGAACTACGGCGCGGTTGCAGCGCTTCGCAACGCGTCGCTCTCCGTGCTGCCGGGCGAGGTCCACGCGCTGATGGGCGCCAACGGCGCCGGCAAGTCGACGCTGGTGAAGATCCTGACCGGCGCCATTCCGGCGAACGCCGGCCACATCCTGATCCGCGGCGAAGCGCGCGACATTCGCTCGCCGGCCGCCGCGCGCCGCGCCGGGCTGCTGCCTGTCTACCAGGAGCCGTCGCTGATCCCCGATCTCGACGTTCTCTCCAACCTCAGGCTCACCGGCACGCCGGTCGAGCCGTTCCGCGCCTGGGTGCGCGAGCTCGGCATCACCGACCTCGATCTGCGCGACACCGCGCGCGACATCCCGCTCGCCGTGCTGCGCGTGCTCGACCTTGCGCGGGCGCTCGCCGTCGAGCCCGACGTGCTGCTGCTTGACGAGATGACGGCGGCCCTGCCCGCCAACCTTGCCGAAAGGGTGCTGGAAGTGGTGCGCCGCCAGGGCGATGCCGGCCGCGCCGTGATCTTCATCTCGCACCGCTTCGTCGAAATCTCGGCGCTGTGCGACCGCGCCACCGTGCTGCGGGACGGCGAGACCGTCGGCGTCGTCGACATCGTGCCGGGCGTGGAAGAAAAGATCGTCGAGCTGATGCTCGGCACCCGCATCGTCAAAACCCATGTCGCCGCCCGCAGTGCCGCCGAGAAGGCCGCGCCCGCAGCTGCCCGGCCGCGCATTTCGGTGCGCAATCTCCGCGTCGGAGCCAAGCTCAGCGATGTCTCCTTCGATCTCGCCGACGGCGAAGTCGCCGGCGTCGTCGCGCTCGAAGGCCAGGGCCAGGACGAGTTGTTCGCCGCCCTTGCCGGCTCGATCCGGCCCTCCGGCGGCGCGATCGAAGTCGATGGCCAGCCGGTGAAATTCTCGCATCCGATCGGCGCCATCCGCGCCGGCATTGCCTATGTGCCGGGCGACCGCTCGGAAGCGCTCGCCATGCAGCGCTCGGTGCGTGAAAACATCGCCCTGCCCTTCAGCGCTGCCTTGCGCAACTGGGGCCCGATCAACATGCGACGTGAGCGCGCCACGGTGCTCAGCGCCATCGAGCGGCTGCAGATCGACACCCGCGCGCAAGGCGAGGTGCAGCGCCTGTCCGGCGGCAACCAGCAGAAGGTGACCATCGCCCGCTGGATCGCGGCGGATGCCCGCACCATCCTGTGCTTCGACCCGACGCGCGGCATCGATGTCGGCACCAAGCAGGAGATCTACAAGCTGCTGCGCGAACTCGCCGGCAACGGCAAGTCGGTGCTGTTCTACACCTCGGAACTCGAAGAGGTGCAGCGCGTCTGCGACCGCGTCATCGTCATCTTCGGCGGCCGCCTCGTCGACATTTTTCCGGTCGAGGAGGCCGACGAGCCTGCGCTGATGCGCGCCGCCTACGGCCTGCCGCGCGGCGCCAAGGCCGATATCGGCATATTGGCTGATCCGACCGCGAACACTTCGGCTTCGCCGGAGGCCGCGCCATGAGCCATTTCCTGCGCCGCCAAGGCTGGGTCGTCGGCCTGTTCGCCCTGCTCATCGTCCTGTTCATCGCCACCAGGATCATCCAGCCGGCCTATGGCAGCAATGATTTCGGCTCGCTCGCCCGCGCCGTTCTGCCCTATGCCTTCGCAGTCGCCGCGCAGACGGTGGTCGTCATCGCCGGCGGCATCGATCTGTCGGTCGCCGCCATGATGGCGCTGACCAGCGTCACCGCGGCGTCGATGATGAATGGCGCGAGCGAGGAATACGCGCTGTTCGTGGTGCCCTTCGTGCTCGCCATGGGTTTCGTGCTCGGCGCGCTCAACGGCCTGCTCATCGTCGTCACCCGCGTGCCCGACATTGTCGTCACACTGGCCATGCTGTTCGTGCTGCAGGGGGCAGCGCTATTGGTGCTCGATGCGCCGGGCGGCGGCATCGCCGAATGGCTGAAGGCGCTGATCTCCGGCACCGTGCCGATCCCCGGCCTGCCCGACACCATAGACGCCTGGCTGCCCAAGGCGCTGCTGGTGCTGATCGTGTGCCTCTGCGTCATCTGGATACCGCTGCGGCGCTCGCGCCTCGGCCTCTCCATCTACGCCATCGGCTCCAGCGAACTGGCGGCGTTCCGCTCCGGCGTGCCGGTCAAGCGCACTCGCATCATCGCCTATGCGCTGTCCGGCCTGTTCGCCGCCTTTGGCGGCCTGGCGCTGACCATGAGCACCGGCATCGGCGCCCCCATCCCCGGCCCCTATCTGCTCGCCAGCGTCGCCGCCGTGGTGCTGGGCGGCGTCGCGCTCGGCGGCGGCAAGGGCGGCCTGCTCGGCCCGATCGTCGCCGTCTTCGTGTTGCGCCTGGTGCGCACGGATTTGACGCTGCTCGCTATCGACCCGAATGTCACGGCTATTATCGAGGGGCTGATCATGGTGGCGGTGGTGATGTTCGGGGCGTTTATCACGATGCGGGGGCGGCAATGATGGGTGTGCTGTCGCAGAGAGACGTCGGCGTTCCTTCGCGCCCCCCTCTGTCCTGCCGGACATCTCCCCCACGAGGGGGGAGATCGGATGTCGCGACGACCTTCGCCAATCTCCAACCTTGCAAGAATGAGCGAGGCGCTAAAGCTGCCAATCTCCCCACAAGTGGGGGAGATGGCCGGCAGGCCAGAGGGGGGCGCCGTAGAGCACTGTCCTCGCCAACTTGCCGCACCTTGCAAACCTCATCGCGAGCAAGAGCCGCCCCATGAGCACCACCGCCATCACCCCGGTCCCCTTCGGCCGCCGCATAAAGCGCTTCATGGCCGATCGCCCGCTCATCCCGCTGATCGTCCTGCTCGCCATCCTGGTTATAATCCTGCAGATCCTGCGCCCCGGCATCGTCAACGAGCGCTGGATCGCCAACACCGTCAAATTCGCCATACCGCTGGCGATCCTGGCGGGATGCCAGACCATGACCATGCTGACCGGCGGCATCGACCTGTCGGTCGGCACGGTGGCAACGATGAGCGCCTTCATCATGGCGACGCAAGTGGTCAACCAGGACCCGGCGGTGGCGTTCCTCCTGGCGATGATGCCGGCGGTGCTGATCGGCCTCGTTAACGGCATCGGCGTCGGCGTCTTCCGCGTCCACCCGCTGATCATGACGCTGGGCACCAGCCTGATCGGCACCGGCTGCCTGCAGGTCTACCAGCGCACGGTGATCGCGTCGGGCGCAAAAATCCCCGACTTCCTGGCTTGGCTCGGCACCGGCGTGACATGGGGCTTCCCCAACGCGCTGCTTTTGTTCGTGCCGCTCGCCGCCCTCATCGTCTTCACGCTCGCCCGCACCGGCTTCGGCCGCCTGCTCTACGCCGTCGGCGACAATGAGCGCGCGACCCGCCTGTCGGGCGTGCAATACTGGCAGGTCATCACCGCGCTTTACGTCACCTCCAGCGTGCTCGCCGGCATCACCGGCCTGCTCTATATCGGCCTGATCAAGGCGCCTTCGCTGTCGCTCGCCGAACCGCTGGTGCTGCCCTCGGTCGCCGCCGCCGTCATCGGCGGCACCTCCATCTTCGGCGGCCGCGGCGGCTACACCGGCACCATCATCGGCGCCCTGATCCTGACCGTGCTGACGACACTGCTGACAATCCTGCAGATGCCGGAGGGGGCGAGGCGGATATTGTTCGGGCTGATCGTGCTTTTCGTGACGGCGGCGTATTTGCGGATTGTGGAGGAGCGGTAGGGGCTGGCGCCCGACGCTGCATTGGGCGAAGCTTCCCCATCCAAGGTTCAGGCCAAGCGCACGGGAGCAAGTTCCCCCTCACCCGGATTGCCAACCGAATTGCGAAGGGCAATTCGGGGCAATCCGACCTCTCCCCGAGGGGAGAGGAGGGCGCCAGCGTCAACGCCAGCCTCTTCTCCCCAGCGGGGAGAAGGTGGCCGCGAAGCGGCCGGATGAGGGGGCTGGCGCAGCCATAGGCGATTATCATCGCCCCAGACGAGCTTACCCCACCGAGAACGCGAGGGAGCGCCCCTTACTTCAACGAAATCGCCAACCCGCTCAAATCCGCATTCACCTGCAGCCCCACCTGCCGGCCCGTAAGCTCGAGCGTGGCGCCCTTGTCATTGGTCATGACGATCACCTGCGCCCCCTTGCCGAGCGCCCCGCCACCACCCGCCGCGCCATAAACCCCGGTCGCATCCCGCACCCTGCGGATATGGCGCACGGTGCCCTTGAAGTAGGTCTTGGAAACGCCGAAAGCGAAGCCGCCCGAGACGCCGCCGATCGTGATGGGGTAACTGCGGCCATGGAAGGTCAGCGTGCCCTCGCCACCGGAACCGCCGACGAAGAAGGCCGCCTTGTAAACGGCAAAGCGGATCGTGCCGCTATCGGCATGCGCGGCGCTGCTAACGGCAACAGTGGCGATGGCCGCAACCGCGAGCGAACGAAAGCTGGACGAGATGGTCATGATGGGAGCTCCTCAAGTGCGCCGCTCACCCAACCGGCAGGGCTCGTCGGCGTCGTAGCCAACTTGAACAGTTTAGGCTTGGATTTGGTTCCAGGGAGAGCCCTCGGTGGGTCAAGGCGCAAAGCTGGTGGGGAGAGCGGAGGAGCGCTTCATACAGAGCTGGCAATGCCAATGCCTCGGGGCAAGGGCTATCGCATATGAGCTTTTACGAAGAGGACCCCCACTCTAACTTGCCGGGGCGAGCCAGGGTTTCGCCCGTCCTTCGGACCCTCACAAGGCGGAGGGAACGCTGCCGCACGCCCAGCCCTTTTTTAAGTCGACTTAGACGGTTTTGCGGAAATCAGCGCCAACCTAGTCTCCCTCCCCCTTGTTGGGAGGGATTGAGGGTGGGGGTATTCGTAGGGCGCAAGCCTCCGCTATGGTCCCTGTGCAAACCAATCCCAGCCCTACGGATATTTCCCCGGCTTTGGTGCGTAGATTTGCGGATCGAAGTCCAAATCCTTCGGCAGCGGCAGGCTCGAGCACTGCAGATGCATCTGGCGCGCCAACAGCCTTCGCTGCTGCTGCTCATGCTCCTTGATCGCCGCCACGAGACCCATGCTGTAGGGCCCCAGCACGACGCCGGCGGCCCATCCCGGATGCTCCTTCTCGCGCCGGTCGTAGTTCAAGGCATCCGTGCGGGCCTGCTGGCATTCCGGCGTCGCCCATTTCGGGTCTTGGGTCGAGAGCGAGGCTCCATACTGGACTGGAGACGATACGCACCCTGCCACCGTCGCGGTCAACGCGACGACCATTGCAATTCTCATCCGCAAGCCCCTCCTAATGTAGGACGCGACTACAAGACGATTCCAGCGGGAAAAAGGCAGCTTCAGGATGCGGATTTTGCAGGGCCGCTCACCCCAGCAGGTTGCGCGCCGTGCGCATGAAGATTTTCGAACCGATCGGGATCAGATCGTCGGGAAAATCATAATCGGGATTGTGCAATGACGGGGTGCGCTCGCCCGCGCCGAGGAAGAACATCGCCGACTTCGCCTTGTGGCCGAAGATGCCGAAGTCTTCCGAGGCGCGCATCGGCAGGGCCTCTTCGCTGCGCGCGACACCTTCCTCGTCGAGTGCGCGGTTGAGATGCTCCACCGCATCCGGCGCATTGACGCTGGCGACGAAGATCTCGTGATAGTCGCAGCGCACGGAAAGGTGGTGCTCGCCCGCGATCCTGGCAGCCAGGGCTTCCGCAGCTGCGACCAGCTCCGCCATGCGCTCGTCGCGCCTTGTGCGCAGCGTCGCCCACACCTCCGCATGTCCGGGCGCGATGCCGAACACGGCCTCGCCCATGGTCGCATGGGTGACGGTCACCATGCTGAAATCGTCATCGGCGAAAGTGCCGCGCCCCAGTGCCGGAAGCGCCGGCATCAGCTGGCTGATCGCCGGCATCGGCGACACGCCGGTTTCGGGCATGGAGGAATGCGCGGTCTTGCCCTCCAGCACGATGCGGATGCCGCGCGAGGCGCAGTTGACGACGCCGGGCTTGAGCCGCACCTCGCCGAACGGCACGCCCGGCAGATTGTGCAGCGAGAAGGCGAAGTCCGGCGCGATCTCGCCAAAGCGTGGATCGGCGACGACGCCGGCGGCACCATTGCCGGTCTCCTCCGCCGGCTGGAACATCAAGACGACGCGGCCGCGCGCCGGCCGTTCTCGTCCGAGCTGGCGGCCGAGTGCGGCGAGGATCGCGGTGTGGCCGTCATGGCCGCACATATGCGATTTTCCCGGCACCTGTGAGGCATGCTCGACGCCCGAAAGCTCCTCGATCGGCAGCGCATCGATCTCCGAGCGGAACAGCACCGTCGGTCCCGCCTGGCCGCTGTCATAGACCGCCGCCACGCCATGACCGCCGAGGCCGGTCAGCACCTTGTCCGGCCCGGTATCGGCGAGAAAGCTGACGACTTCCTTGGCGGTCTGTTCTTCCTCGTTGGAGATTTCCGGGTTTTGGTGCAGCTTGCGGCGCCATGCCGTCAGCTCGATGATATCGCGATTGGTGAGGGTCATGGCTTGGGCTCCGCTTTGGTGCTGCAGGTTACACAAACACGATAGGGTTTTTCTCACGCCGTGCCATGCTGATCAATTCCACTGGTCCATCTGCCTGTCTTGTGTGAGCGTAGATGACGACATCCCATGACCACCACACAACCCAGAGAATTTCCAGCTCCGCACTGAGGCCGTCGATCTCATCTCCGACATCCGGTGGCTTCTCCTGAAAAGCGCCGCGTGCTCGCCTGTGCGACATCTTTGCTTCCATCCACCCGAAGGAACGTTTCGGAGCAACAATGGCCAGGCGGTTTGCGTTTCTCTTGGTTCGCGACTTCACGCTGTCGCCGCTGTCGCTGTTCATCGACACGCTGCGGCTGGCCGGCGATGAAGGCGACCGCAGCCGCCGGATCGAGTTCGACTGGGAGATCGTCGGCGAGCGTGGCCTGCCGATCCGGGCGAGTTGCGGTGTCGAGTTGCTGCCGACCAAGGCGATCGGCAATCCGCAGGAGTTCGACAATGTCGTCGTGGTCGGTGGCCTGCTCGACACCAACCGCAGCCTCAGCTCCGAAAAGGAGGCCTTCCTGTTGCGGGCGGCCGAAAAGGGCGTGCCGCTGACGGCACTCTGCACCGGCAGCTTCGTGCTCGCGCGCTACGGTCTGCTCGATGGCTACAGTGCTGCCGTCAGCTGGTTTCACATCAAGGATTTCCGCAGCCAATTCCCTGATGTGAACGCCCATGCCGACAGCCTGTTTTCCGTCGATAGGGGCCGCTCGACCTGCGCCGGAGGCACGGGTGCGGCCGACCTTGCCGGCCATTTCGTGTCGCAGTTCATCGGCCGCAAGGCTGCGGAAAAAGCCGCCAAGATCCTCGTGCTCGACCGCATCCGCTCGAGCCTGGATGTGCAGCCCGTCGGCGATCTCTTTCCGGCCGCGTCGAGCCGAGCGGTGAAACGGGCGCTGCTTCTGATGGAAAGCAATCTCCAGGAGACGCTGTCGGTCGCCGAGATCGCGGGCCGGTTGCATTTATCCCGGCGCCAGCTTGAGCGGCTGTTCGGCGCCGAACTCGGCATCGGCCCGATGGCCGCCTATCTTGCGCTGCGCGTACATCAGGCCAAGTCGCTGCTGGAGGGGAGCGACTTGGCAATCGGCGACATCGCCTACCGCTGCGGTTTTCCCAATGCCGGCCATTTCAGCCGTGTCTTCCGCCAGCAGACCGGCATCACGCCGACCCATCTCAGGCATCCGAACCGAATGTCCGGTGTCTTTGCCGACGGCAAGGGGAGCGGTCCCTAAGCCTATATTGGGGCGTGCGATCTCGCCGTTGGTATGATAATATCATACCAACCTGATAGGAGGGATCCATGTCCGCCACCGAAAAACGCACCTTCAGCCTGCCGGCCGAGCAGGCTGCTTTCATCGACCAGCTCGTTCGGTCCGGCACATACGCGACCAGCAGTGAAGTGATCCGCGCCGGTCTTCGCGCATTGCAGGAACGCGACGCCGCCGTGGAGCGCTGGCTGCGTGAGGAGGTCGCGCCGACCTATGATAGGTGGAAGGCAGACCCCTCCCAGGCCATCCCGGCCGACAAGTCTTTTGACAGCATCCGCGCACATCACGCAGCTCGCCTCAAGGGGAACGTGTGAAGCGCCGGCATGTTGTCCTTTTGCCGGAAGCCCAGACGGACCTGTTATGGATATACGATACGGTCGCTCACGCATCCGGCAACCTCACCGCCCTTCGCTACATCGAGCGGATCGAGCGATTTTGCCTGGGTCTCGACTATGCCTCGGAACGCGGAACCCAAAGGGATGATGTGCGGCTGGGGCTTCGCATCGTTGGCTTCGAGCGCCGCCTGACTGTGGCCTTCACCGTAGAAGGCGACCAGGTGGTGATTCTCAGGGTGTTCTACGGCGGCGTCAACTGGGAGGACGAGTTGGCGCCTATCGCTCCGTGAACGCCCGCGCGAACGAGTCCAGCATCGGCCGCGCCAGATATTCGAGGAAGGTTCGGTCGCCGGTGCTGATAAACGCCTCGACCGGCGTTCCCGGGTAAAGCTGCTCGGCTTTCACGCCCTGCGGCAGCGTGTCGGTGATCTTCAGCCTGGCGCGGAAATACGCCTCATGCGTGGTTTCATCGATCAGCCGGTCGGCGGAAATTTGCGTCACCGTAGCCGGGACCTCAGGGGTGAGGCGCGCGTTCAGGGCGGACAGCCTGAGCTTCGCCGGCTGGCCGACGCGAACCAGGTCCACGTCTTTCGGCCGCAGCTTCGCGTCGACGATGAGGCCCGACGCGGTCGGCAGGATCTCCATGATCTTCTGCCCCGGCGCAATCACGCTGCCTTTGGAGTTGTAGATCGAGGATACCACGATGCCGGCTGCCGGCGCCTTGATCGTCGTGCGCCCCAGCACCGCCTCGGCTGCGGTGATCTGTTCGCCGATGTCGGCCAGGCTGGTGCGAACCTCGTCGAGCTTGGTCAGCGCGTCCTCGACGCGCTGCGTGGTCGCGCGCTCGACCTGCGCCTGGGCTTCGACGATCTGCGTCTTGGTCGCTGCGATATCCGCCTCCAGCGCGCCGGCCTGGCCGACCAGATCGGCCTCGCTGCGCAGAAGCTGCGAATATTCGCTGCGGTTGGTGAGACCCTTGTCGAGCAGGCCGGTCTTGATGCCGAGTTCCTTCTTTACGATCTCGGCCTGTTGCTGAATGGCCAGTTTCTGCGCGTCTAGTCCCAGCGCCGACTCACGATGCATGGCGACGCGCTGCGCCAGGATCGACTGCTCGGACCGGAACCGGGCGAGCCGGGCCTCGAACTCCTTCTGTTGTTCGTGCACCAGATTGTCGAAATCGCTCTGGAACGGCGCGGGCGCTGCCTCGGCGATCGGCGCCAGCCTGTCCGATCCGTCGCGCTCGGCCTCCAGCCGCGCGGCACTTGCCCTGAGCGCGATCGACTGTCTGGTCAGCCGGTTGAGGTCGGCCTCGGCCGCCGTGCGGTCGAGGAGGACCAGCGGCTCGCCTTGTTGCACGCGGTCGCCTTCATACACCAGCAACTGCTCGATGATGCCGCCCTCGGGGTGCTGGATGAGGATGTTGCCGCCCGTCGCCGAGATCGTGCCGGAGGTGATCACCGCGCCGGAGAGCGGCGCGTTCGCCGCCCAATAGCCGAAGCAGCCGACGAAGAGCGCTATGGCCACGTAGCCGACGACGGCCATGCGGCGGAAGTCGGTGCGCGGTCGACCTTCGAAGGCGAGGCTCTGCTGCATCATCGTCTATGACCCGAAGCGGACGCTGTGCGGGCGCACGGTCGGCACGAACGAGCCTGTCACCACCGCGCTCCCGGCCTTGCCGGCCGCCGGTTGCCTCAGCACCTCGCTCGCAGGGCCGAAAGCTTCGACCATGCCGTTGCGCAGGACCATGACGCGGTCGCAGGCCGCGGCGATCGAAGGGCGATGCGTGATGACGACTGTCGTGACGCTTACACTTCGCGCGGCCGAAAGCATCCCTTCGAGCGCCGCCTCCCCACTGCCGTCGAGATGGGCGTTGGGCTCGTCCAGCACCAGCATGCGTGGCTTGCCGTAGAAGGCGCGCGCCAGCCCTATCCGCTGGCGCTCGCCGCCCGACAGCACGGTATGCGACGGGCCTATCATGGTCTGATAGCCGTCGCGCAGCGTGAGAATCAGCTCATGCGCCTCGGCGCGCCTGGCCGCTTCGACGATCGCGGCGTCATCGGCGTCGGGTGCGAAGCGGGCGACATTTTGCGCGATCGATCCCGGGAAAAGCTCCACCTCCTGCGCGAGATAGCCGATATGCCTGCCAAGCTGGGTTTCGTCCCAGCTCCTCAGGTCGGCGCCGTCGACCCTGACCGCGCCGCCGGTCGGCTGCAGCGCGCTCACAAGCAATTTCGCCAGCGTCGATTTGCCGGCCCCGCTCGGGCCGACGATCGCCACCGCTTCGCCGGCGCCGATGGCAAAATTCAACCGCTTGAGGATGGGCTCCGTGCCGAAAGCCGCAGTCGGCGCGATGAAGAACAGATCCTGCACCGAAATCGCGCCCAATGGATCGGGCAGTGCGAGCTTGCGCCCCTGCGCTGGTTGCGCCGCAAGGGCGGTGTCCAGCCGCTTCCAGCATCGCTTGGCGTCGACGATCTGCCGCCAGGATCCGATCAGCTGGTCGAGCGGCTGCAGCGCGCGCGACGACACCAGCGACGAAGCGAAGATCATGCCGGCGGTCATCTGCCCTTGTAGCACCAGCCACGCGCCGGCGCCGAGGATCGCCAGTTGCAGCATCATGCGCAGCGCCCGCGACGTCGCGCTGAAGATCGCATTGGCGCTTCCGGAACGGTCATGCAGGGTCAGCGCCTCAGCAACCTGCTGTCCCCAGACCGCGGCGGCATTTTGCACCATGCCCATGGCGCGCAGCGTGTCGGTGTTGCGGGCGAAGGCCTGCTCCGCCTGGCTGGCCACCGCCGAGCGTTCCGCCGACATGGCATCGTTCCTGCCGATGGCAAGCTGGTTGGCCACGACCAAGAGAAACAGCAGCACGGCGCCGGCGAGCGTCAGCCAGAACAGGACGGGATGGATGAAATAGAGCAAGGCCAGGAAGACGGGCGCAAACGGCAGGTCGAACAACACCGCCACGCCGCGCGACCTGATGAAGGCGCAAGTCGTGGCAAGGTCGTTCAGAGGCGACAGCCCGCTGCCGGCATGTCTGGCGCCAAGCGAGGCGGCGAATGTCCGCGCGCCCAGTTTCTGGTCGACGGTGGCCGCAACACGTTGCGCGTAGATGGCGCGGACCGCGTCCAGCAGGCCGAGGAAGGCGAGCGCGAGGACCGCCATGGCCGAGAGATAAAGCAGCGTCTCGACGCTGGAGGACGGCAACACCCGGTCATAGACCTGCAGCAGATAGAGCGGGATCACCAGGAGCAGGATGTTGATCAGCAACGAAAAGATGCCGATGTCGGCGATGCCACGCAGGAAGACCGGGCGCAGGCCGATGGCCGCATCGCTGATTGGCGCGCGGTCTCGCGACATCTAGACCGCGTGCTCGGCTGTCGTGCTCAGATGGCTCTGCTGCAAATCGTTCAGCGTATAGGCGTGGATATAGTCGATCTTCATTTGCGCGGGCGTCGCCAGATGGTCGGGCGGCGCGCCGGCTTGACCGCCGACCGCAAGGTCGACCAGCATATACATGGGCTTGTTCATATCGGACGGCGTCGCCGCTTCCGCGACCTGGACGCCATCATAGGTCCAGACCAGCTTGTCCGGCGTCCACAACAGGCCATAGGTGTGATAGCCGTCGGTGTTCGAGACATTCACCGTCGACCCGACCGTGGTGTGGGTTCCCGTCTCATTTGTGTGCGCGGTCATGAGAAGCGCATTTGGGTTCTGCCCATACATTTCGATCACGTCGAGTTCCGGGGGCCATGAACCGTCTTCGGGCAGAAGCCAGAAGGCCGGCCACGCGCCGGCGTTTTCCGGGAGATCGGCCCGCATTTCGAAATAGCCATAGGTCTGCGAGAAGGTGTCGTGCGTCGTCAGTATGCCGGAAGTGTATTCGTAATTGTTGATCAGCGGCTTGATGTCGTCGGGCGCATGCGCCGCGGTTATGGTGAGCACGCCGCTTGCGACGCTGAACGGATGGACCGAGCTGGTCGGCGCATAATTGGCGTCGATATACCATTGCAGCTCGCCGTTCTGGGGCTGCGAGCTGCCGTTCTGCGCCCCCCACCAGAAATTGGAATCCCAGATGCCGCTCTGGCCGTTCCACAGGCTCAGCGTGTTGAAATCGTCGTTGAAGGACAGCATCATGCCGGTCTTGTCGATCGGCAGCTCGAACTGGCCGGGCTGAAACTTGTCGATCGTGGTGTTGTGGAACACCAGCACCTCGCTCGAGCCGAGGTTCAGCTGCACGTTGGATCCCACCTGGACCATATTGGCGTGGACGGCCTCGAACGAGGTGAAGGCATAGCCGTTGAGGCGCACCGTGTCGGTCGCGCCGAAATCGGAGATAAGGTCGCTGCCATTGCCCTTGGTGATGATGAAGGTGTCGGCGCCGGCGCCGCCGATCAGCACGTCATTGCCCTTGCCGCCGTCCAGCGTCTGGCTGCCAGCGCCGCCCGTTATGATGTTGTCCTGAGCATTGCCGAAGGCATAGTGGCCGTCGCCGGTGACGACGAGGTTCTCGAAATTGGCGGGTAGCTTGTAGCTCATCCAGGTATCGATCGTGTCGACGCCCGCGCCGTAGTTCTCGACCGCTTTGTTGATCGTCGAATAGAGATGGTAATAGTCGTCGCCCGCGCCGCCATACATGGTGACCTTGACGTTGGTGTCGCCCCAGAAGGAATCGTTGCCCGAGGTGCCGTAGCGGTAAGGCGCGCCTCCAGTCGCCGAGAACCAATGGGTGGAAGCGCCGGTATAGGGAAGTGGAATGCCTTTGGCGTTGAGGACTGTGGTCATTCCGACACTCCTTGCGCGTGCTGCCTTGGTCGTTCGACAACCTTCGAGCGACCATTTCGGATCAACTCTTAAATTGATCCGTCGTTCCAGGGAATCATTCTATAGTACACCGAGGAGATCGTCGCCCATCATTTAATAGATAATGCCGAAGGCGTTAAGCTGACCCTAATACAACTTTGTAGGAGAGACTTACAATTTTAATAAATTGTGAGATCCGCGCCGAAAGTTAGGCAACCTGTCAATGATGCATGCAATTTGACGCGACACGACCGCCTGCCTGAGGCGGCGGTCGAAGTCGCGGGCGGATGGCCGCCGGCAAAGGGCTCAAGAAAATTTGACAGGCTATGTCGGACCGGGTGAGGTTCACCCGTCCTTGGGGCATCGAACAACGAAACCACAAAGGATACCGAAGAGATGCCAAGCACCGTACGTTTGCACCGCGTTCTGACGACCAGCCCGGAGAAGGTCTACCGCGCATTCACAGAAGCCGACGCGCTGGCGAAATGGCTTCCGCCGAACGGCTTCACTTGCACGGTACACAGCTTCGACGCGAAAGTCGGTGGCGCCTTCAAGATGTCGTTCCGAAACTTCACGACGGGCGGCAGCCATTCCTTCGGCGGCGAATATCTCGAACTCGTTCCCGGCGAGCGCCTGCGCTACACCGACAGGTTCGACGACCCCAATTTGCCCGGCCAGATCGAAGTGACCGTGCTCCTGAAGAAAGTGTCGGTCGGCACGGAACTCGACATCACGCAGGCCGGCATTCCGGACGTCATTCCGGCCGAAGCCTGCTATCTCGGCTGGCAGGAGTCGCTGCGCAATCTGGCAAAGCTCGTCGAACCCGAGATCAATCAGTAGAGCCCATCGGATCGGCGGCGCCGCCCAGCCAGTCCGCGCCGCCGACAATGCCGAGGACTCATCCCTCACGGCCCGGTGCAGATCGGCAACGGTTGCGGCGGCGGTGGCGGGTTGTCCTTGGCGTATTGCGCGATGATCGGCTCAAGGCTCTTTCGCAGCCAGAATTTCGGCTTGCCGATCTCCTTCAGGCAGGACGCATTCCAATAGGCGCCCGATTTACCAACGGCGGTGATGTCGCGCGATTCCGGGTAGATATAGAGCGTCGTCGGATTGCCCCTCACCATCGAAATGATCTGGTCGGCGTCGGACGGCGACCAGCTGGTGCAGCCATTGCTGCGGCCGCCGGCATAATCCACCAGCTTGCCGTATGGCACGAAGCCGTCATGGTCGGCATAGGAGCTGTTCGGGTTCTTGCGCAGGCACATGCCGCGCAACAGCCGCGCCGCGTGGCCACCGATCACCCGCTGCCTGGCATTCGCCGTCTCCCCCTCACCGTCGAACTGGATGAAGGTGCGCAGCAGCGCCTGGTCCTTTTTTGCGCCGATGCGGTAAAAACCCTTGAATGAGGTCTTTGCCTCGCCGGTCATATAGGCGCCACCGGTCGTCAAGGACGAGTCCAGGGCATTGCCGAAGTTTTTCGCGCAGCGTTTGCCGTTGGAGAAATCGACCACGCCTTTCAAATTGCGGCCGCCGCCATGGCCCGACGAGATCGCCCTGAACGACTGCTTGGCCTCGCAAATGACGTAGTAGCGCCGCCCTAGCACGCCATTGCCGAGATCGCCGGGGCGCGTCGCATCCATGGCGAAATAGCAGCCATTGTGGACCGCGCCTTGCGCGACCTTTTTCAGGTAAAGCGCGCGCGCCCGCTCCAGCACCACTTGCGAAATCTCGCCGTCGTCATTGCCGACATGGGCCTGCAGCCAGGCCGGTATATCGGAGGACGCGGCAAAAGACCGGGCAGACATCGTCAAGGCGATGCCGGCGATGGCGAGGAGGCCAAAGACAAAGACAGCCAGAGATTTCAACCGCACCGGACAACCCTCCCGCCCGAACCGTTCTGCGATTCTCGGAAACCCATCATAAATCGTCGCGCGCCGATCGGCGAAACACATCTTGTTCAGAACCGCGCAAGCAAGTCAGGTAGCTGCCTGTTCGCCTTTCAGAGCGCCAGGCTGCCCTGTTCCGCCTCCGCGGCATTGGGGTCGCCCGGCGCCGTCGCCCAGGCGAGCTCGACCAGCGTCACCGTGCGGCGGCCGGTGCCGTCGAGCTGGCAGACGATGAGGCCCTGCTCCTCGATATAGGTGAGCAGCCGCCGGGCGCGCCGCAGCGAATGCGAGCCGTAGGCGCGCGCGATCGCCGCGTCGCTCGGGCACGGCCAGCCCTCCTTGGCGGCGCGGGCGATCATCATGAACACGCCCTGCATGTCCTCGGGCAGCAGCGAGGCGCGCACGGAAACGTCCTGCCAGGCGTCATCGCCTGCCATGTCGGCGCCGAGCCCGGCGCGGGCACGCGTCAGCATGCGACGGAATTCTGAGAGGTCCGGCACCACCGAAGCGAGGCCTTCGATGCGGCAGCGGACGACGAACTCCTGATAAAGCACGCCGATGACGCGGAAACCCGCATCGGGCTGCGCCAGGATGGCGCGCAGGACACGGTCCACCCGCTCTCGCCGCTCGGCCATATCCTCGGCGCTTACCGCCGGTTCCGCAGGTTCCGGGCGGATCTCCATCGCCGCCGATTTGGCCGCCATCAGCTGGTCGAGCAGCTCCGGCGACGCCATCCGGCGCGGCGCGCGCATCGTCTCGGGCGGCGGCGCCGCCAGAATGATGGCGCGCGCGTCTTCAAGCGCTGTTTCCGGCATTGCCATCAGCCGCGGCGTACCGTTGCGCGGGCTGGTCTCGGTCTGGCCGATGCGCACGCCCAGCGGACGGCGCGACAGCGCTGGGCCCAACGCCATGAAGTGCCCGCGCTCCAGGTCTCGAAACGCCTCGGCCTGACGCCGTTCCATGCCCAGAAGGTCGGCGGCGCGCGCCATGTCGATATCGAGGAAGGTACGGCCCATGAGGAAATTGGACGCCTCCGCCGCTACATTCTTGGCGAGCTTTGCCAGCCGCTGCGTGGCGATGATGCCGGCAAGGCCGCGCTTGCGGCCGCGGCACATCAAATTGGTCATGGCGCCGAGCGAGAGCTTTCGCGCCTCGTCGGACACTTCGCCGGCCACGGCGGGCGCGAACAGCTGCGCTTCGTCGACCACCACCAGCATCGGATACCAATGCTCGCGGGCAACCTCGAACAACCCGCCGAGAAAGGCAGCGGCGCGCCGCATCTGGTTCTCGGCATCGAGCCCTTCGAGATTGAGCACCGTGGAGACGCGGTGGATGCGCGCCCGCTCGCCGGCTGCTTGCAGGCCACGCTCCGTATGCTCCTCGGCATCGATGACCAGATGGCCGTAATGGTCGCCCAGCGAGACGAAATCGCCTTCCGGGTCGATGATGGTCTGCTGCACCCAGGGCGCGCTCTGCTCCAGGAGCCGGCGCAAAAGGTGCGATTTGCCGGAGCCGGAATTGCCCTGCACCAGAAGCCGGGTGGCCAGCAGCTCCTCAAGGTCGAGCGCCGCCGACGCACCCGCCGTCGTCTGTCCCATCTCGATGGCTACGGTCATGTCACGACTCTCCTTGCGGACAGGGCTTATCAACCCGGCCGCGAGCCGTCGAGCGCGCCATGGCAACTCGCCCGCTGTTCCACACCTATGCTGCCAAAGCGCCACACATCAGCCCATCTGCCCAAAGGGAAGGCACATCAAGCGGAGTTGACCGGCGGCAGAAGCGGCGCTTCCAGCCCGTTGAAGGGATCGCGCCAGGCATCGATGGCTTCGAGCCGGCGATACCAACCCAGAACAGAGGGATAGTCCGCCAGCGGCAGGCCGGCTGCATCGTTGAACGGCAAAAACGTCGCCATGCGGAAATCGGCATAGGAGAGCGACTTGCCCACAAGCCATGGCCGCTTGGCGAGCTCCGCCTCGAGAATCGCTGCCGCGATGCGGAACTCCGCCAGCCCCTCCTCGACCTTGCCCTGGTCGACGGGCCCAATCCCGTAGCGCTGCTTGGTTCCGCGCTCGAAATGCACGATGTCGCAGGCCCGCACGAAATTTTCCTTGCCCCAGCTCAGCCAGCGGATCATGTCGGGTTGGTCGCCGCCGCCGCGCCAGAAATCCGAACCCGCTTCGCGCGACAGAAGGCAGGCTATGGCGTCGGCTTCCCACAGGCTGCCGCCCGTCCATGCCAATATCGGCAGGGTAAGATTGGGATTGAGCTGACGAAACCGCTCAGCCTGCCCGGGCGCCATGGGTGCCGCAAACTCAAACTCGACCTTGGCCTGCAGATGACGTGCCGTTGCAACCGCGAGGCGCGGATTGGGATTGCGGCTGAAGTGCAGTTTCATGTCCGGTCCTGGATGCTGTGGGCTCGATCCTATCAAACACGCAAACGTGCCATCTCGGCAATCTGGTCGGACCACGATTCCGCTGGCACACGCCGTCGTTCGGCGTATTATTTCCTTCGGGAGAGGGTTCTTGGCAGGACGAAGCCATGAACGTAGTGCAGAGCGTACCTGTCATCGACGTGACAACCCAGAACCTTGTTTCCTCTGCGCTTTCCAGATTCCGCGCCGGCGATACCGTCTCGACCAGGGCGGCGCTCGACGCTATCCGCCGCATGGATCCAACCTGTGTCGACAGCGACGACGATCTCGTCGAGCTCGTCGTCATGGCGGCAATTGGTAAGACCATGGCGGTCGTGTTCGACCACCGCTCCCGCTAGCCCTGTGGGACGAACCTGTGCCGTTCAACTCGCTTGAGCTCGAGTAGATTCGGTTGGCGAGCTTTTACAACTGCAGCCCGGGAGGCGCACGTCTTCGTGCGCGAAGGCCGGCAATAGCATAAGCGGGCAAGACTCAGATCCCCAAGGGATGCGGCATGTAGCCGACGAAGCCGCCGATCTTCCAGTGGCCCGCCACCTTCCTGCAAAAATACAGCGTCTGCCATTTCAGCTTGTCGACGCTGCCATCGGCCTTGGCCACCGAGCCGTTGAACTTCTTGTGCAGCACGGCGCGGTCGCCATCGACGTCGATGTCGCGCATGTTGGTGACGCGAAACAGCGCCTCGCGCAGCGGCTCGGCGAATCTGGCCGCCGCCGTCTCCTTGGCCTGGCCAGCCATTCGTCGCGATAGACGGCAAGGCTCGGGAATTGCAGACGCCAGGCGTCGGCATCGCTGAGGAAATGCGCATGCATGCCGAAGAAGCTGTCGGCGAGGAAATCATCCTCGACCATCGACCAGTCCTGACCGATAAAGGCGTCGATGTCGCGCCGCACCAACATTTCCCAGAGCGCGTGGCGATCGGCATCGCCCTCTGGAAACGGGTTCTTGTCGAAGGTCATTGAAATCTCCTGTCGGGAAAATGCGACGCGCAAGATGCTGGCGAGCCTGCGATAAGGCAACACGCGTTTGGAAAAATGCTGCTTTCCAAAAAGCCCCCTATGAGGATCACCGGGACAGGCGTAGAGCGGTCGGCGAAAACGGGACGCGGCCCGCCATTCTGAACAGGAGTTTCCTTTGCCTAAAGAGTGTTTTGGAACATCCCACGTGCCGCTGTCGCCGGCCGTGCGCGCCGGGGATTTCGTCTACATCTCAGGTCAGGTGCCGGTCGACAGCGACCGCATCGTGGTCAAGGGCGGCATCACCGAGCAGACCGAGCAGGTGCTGCAGAATGTGAAGGCGGCACTCGCGCTGGCCGGCTGCACCATGGACGATGTCGTCAAGACCACGGTCTGGCTCGAGGACGCGCGCGACTTCGGCGCCTTCAATGCCGTCTACGCCAAGCACTTCCCGAAAAATCCGCCGGCCCGCACCACGGTCGAATCGCGGCTGATGATCGACATCAAGATCGAGGTCGAAGCCGTCGCTTACCGGCCGGTTTGACCAGTCGGGGCATGATCCCGAAAAGTGGAAACCGGTTTTCTCGGACAAACGGAAACCGTTTTGTCCAAAGATCATGCCCCGAAACAAAGAGAGAGGCAGGCGCCGATGCAGTTCGATCTCCTGATCAAGGGCGGCCGCCTGATCGATCCGGCCTCGGGCCTGGACGCGCCGCGCGATGTCGCCGTTGCGGGCGGACGCATCGTGGCCATCGAGGCGGCGATCGATGCCGAGCACGCCACCAATATAGTCGACGCTCGTGATTGCATCGTCACGCCCGGCCTCATCGATTTGCATAGCCATGTCTATTGGGGCGGCACCTCGCTGGGCGTCGACGCCGACCGGCTGGCGGCCAAGAGCGGCACCACGACCTTCATCGATGCCGGCAGCGCCGGCGCCGGCAATTTTCTGGGCTTTCGCCGCCATGTCATCGAGCGCTCGAAGGTGCGTATTCTCGCCTACGTCAACATCTCCTTTGCCGGCATATTCGGCTTCTCGCAAAGCGTCTCGGTCGGCGAATGCAGCGATCTCAGGCTCTGCGAGCCACGCGAGACGGTGGCCGCGGTGCGCGAGCACGCCGATGTCGTCGTTGGGGTAAAAGTGCGCTCCGGCAAGCATGCCGGCGGCGCCAGCGGCATCGCCCCGGTCGATCTTGCGCTGGAAGCCGCCGACCAGGTCGGTCTGCCGCTGATGGCGCATATAGACGAGCCGCCGCCCGGCCGTTCCGAGGTGCTGCCACGGCTGCGCCGCGGCGACATCCTCACCCATTGTTTTCGGCCATTCCCCAACGCGCCGGTGTTCGCTTCCGGCGCGGTGCGGCCGGACATGCGGCTGGCCCGCGAACGCGGTGTCATCTTCGACATCGGCCACGGCATGGGATCGTTCGACTTCGCCGTGGCGAAAGCGATGCTGGCCGAGGGCCTCGCGCCCGACGTCATCTCCAGCGACGTGCATCTCTACTGCGTCGACGGTCCGGCCTTCGACATACTGGTCTGCATGTCGAAGCTGATGGCGCTGGGCATGCCGCTGGTCGAGGTGCTGCGCGCCGCCACGCAAAGGCCAGCCGAGGCGATCGCCAGGCCGGAGCTTGGGACGCTGAAAGTTGGCGGTGTCGGCGATGTCGCGGTGCTGAGACTGCGCCCCGGGCGCTTTACCTTCGTCGATGCGGTCGGTGCGGCGCTGATCGCGGATCAGCGGCTGGTCTCAGAAGGCATTGTTATCGGCGGTGTCTGGTGGCCGAACGAGGCGCCCGACCACAACGAGACCGAGCGCTTCGAGCCGCATGCGGCACATACGCATGTCGAGGTCGCGGCACGGCATTTCGGGCGTGGATAATCTCCCTCCTTGAGGGGGAGATGGCCGGCAGGCCAGAGGGGGTCGGTTCGACCGGACGCAAGCTCCTCGCGGCAGCTGGAGGTCAGCGCTCCACGCGCGGCGACCCCCTCTGTCGCCTTCGGCGACATCTCCCCCTCGAGGGGGGAGGAGATCGCTAGCGCCCTGCGTTACTCACCGCCCCAAACACCGGCGTCGCAATCCCTTCCATCCGCGCCTTGATCTGCAGCGCCACATATTTCGAGTAAAACCGCGACAGCGCCAGATTGCCGCCGTGGAACCACAGCGCGTCCTGCGCCGTCGGCTTCCACATGTTGCGCAGCTCGCCTTGCCAAGGACCGGGATCGCCCTTGACGCCGGAGCCGAGGCCCCAGCATGGCCCTACCTTGTCGGCGACCTCGCGCGAGACGATGGCCGCCACGGTCTCGTTCATCGACTGGTAGCCGGTACAGGCGACGATCGCATCGACGGCCAGCTCGCTGCGGTCGTCGAACAGGATGCCGGTCGGCGTCAATGAACTGATGCCGACGCCGCTCTTCACTTTGATCTCGCCATTGATGATCAGTTCGCAGGCGCCGACATCGATGTAGTAGCCGGAGCCGGTGCGGTAGGCCTTCATCAACAGCCCGGTCTCGTCCTCGCCGAAATCGATGGCGAAGCCGGCGGCGCGTAGCTGGTCGTAGAAGTCTGCGTCGCGTGCCTTGATCACCTCGTAAAGATCCCGCTGGCCCTTGGGTACAAGCGCGAACGGCGTGGACGCGACGATCAGGTCGGCCTTGTCGGTGCTGATGCCGCGCGCCAAAGCCTTTTCCGAGAAGATCTCGAAGCCGACTTCCATCAGAGTGTCGGATTTCACCACTGTCGTCGGCGACCGCTGGATCATGGTGACGTCTGCGCCGCTCTCCCAGAGGTCGACGCTGACATCGTGCCCCGAGCTTGCCGCGCCGATGACAGCGACACGTCTGCCGCGGAATTTCTCGCCGCTTGCATACTGGCTGGAATGCAGGAGTTCGCCCTTGAAGGTCTCGGCGCCGGGCAGCGCGATCTGGCGTGGCGGGCCATAGGCGCCGGTGGCAAAGACAATGTGCTTCGGCTTCAGCGTGATCTGCCGGCCGACGCGGTCGACCACCACAGTCCACACCTTCTCGGCCTCGTCATAGCTGGCGCTGAGGCATTTGGTGGCGACCCAGTAGTTGAGCTCCATCACCCTGGTGTACATCTCCAGCCAGTCGCCCATCTTGTCCTTGGGCGTGAACACCGGCCAGTTCTCCGGGAACGGAATGTAGGGCAGATGGTCGTACCAGACCGGATCGTGGAGCACGAGCGAGCGATAACGGTTGCGCCAGGAATCGCCGGGGCGCGCATTTTTCTCGATGATGATGGTGGGCACACCGAGCTGCCTCAGCCGCGCGCCGAGCATGATGCCGCCCTGCCCGCCGCCGATCACCAGGCAATAGGGCTGCTCGGTGGCGCCGAGGTCGCGCGTCTCGCGCGCCCGCGCCTCCGCCCAGGTTTCGCGCTTCGGATCGGCCTTGTGACGGATACCAAGCGGCCGCGCCGGTCCCTTTTGTTCCTCGAACCCCTTGAGCTCACGCACCGCCGTGAACAAGGTCCGGCAGCGGCCGTCCGTAAGGCGCACAATCCCTTCGCCCCGCGCGACCGCCGTTTCGAACGTGAACCAGGCCTCGACGGTGCCCTCATCCGAGGTCGCCTCGCCGGACAGCGTCCAGTGTGAGGGCTTCGTTTCCGCCAGCGTCGCTTGCAGCATGTCGCGGATCTCATCGCGGCCTTCCATCGTGGTGATGTTCCAGGTGAAAGCCAGCAGATCGCGCCAGTAGCAATCCTCGACGAACAGGTTGGCGGCCGCCTCGGCGTCATCAGCTTCCAGCGCCCGTGCAAGCGCGCAAAGCCATGTCGCCGCCTGTTTCGATGGTGCCATGTCGAGCATCTGTTTTTCCCTCGTTTTGCGTTCCCATTGTTTCGAAAGACGGAGCCGCCGCAAGAGGGGTCGCGATATCATGGCGTCGGTTTCTAGCGGCCCGGAACGGAGCCATCTCCCGGAAATCTTTATAGGAATTTTATATCTTTCCTCCCGGCCCCGTCTCGAACCTTTATGGCGATCGGGTCCATATTCCATCTCGAGCAAAACGCTGCGGACGCCGTGACCCCAGAGTTACGGCGGGCCGTTCTCATGGAATTTCTGGCTCGCCAGTCGCTGGCGCCAAATACAAGCAGAAGCAAGGACCAACACAAATGGACATCGTCGTCATCGGGATCGAGGTTTTGTTCTTCGGTCTTTCCCTCGCCTACATCAAAGCTTGCGACGCTCTTTAAGCGGAAGGATCGCACCATGCTTGTCGATTACATCCTCGGTGGCGGCGTGACCTTGTTCCTGCTCGTCTACCTGACATACGCCCTCGTTCGCCCAGAACGCTTCTGAAGCAAGGCACGGAAACCCATGACACTCAACGGATGGATACAGATCCTGGTTTATTGCGGGATCGTCGTTTTGCTGGTGAAGCCGCTCGGCGGCTACATGTACCGCGTCTTCAATGGCGATCGCACCTTTCTCTCGCCCATACTCGGGCCCGTTGAGCGCGGCCTCTACCGCATTTCGGGAACCAGCGAGCGCGAGGAGCAGCACTGGACGACCTACGCGGCAGGAATCATCTTCTTCAGCCTTGCCAGCTTCCTGGTGCTGTACTTTCTGCAACGCCTGCAGGGCGTCCTGCCTTACAATCCGGCCGGGATGGCATCGGTCGAACCCAATCTCGCCTTCAACACTGCCGTCAGCTTCGTCACCAACACCAACTGGCAGAATTACGGCGGCGAAAGCACGTTGTCCTACCTCGTGCAGATGGCCGGCCTGACTGTTCAGAACTTCATGTCCGCCGCCGTCGGCATTGCCATTGCGGTGGCGCTGATCCGCGGCTTCGCCCGCGCCTCGGCCAAATCGATCGGCAATTTCTGGGTCGATATGACCCGCTGCACGCTCTACATCCTGCTGCCGCTCAGCATCGTGCTCACCCTTGTCTATGTCTGGCTCGGCATGCCGCAGACGCTCGGGCCTTATGTCGACGCCACCACGCTGGAGGGCGCCAAGCAGACGCTCGCCCTTGGGCCGGTCGCCTCGCAGGTCGCCATCAAGATGCTCGGCACCAATGGCGGCGGCTTCTTCAACGCCAATGCCGCGCATCCTTTCGAAAACCCCGACGCCATCTCCAACATGATCCAGATGGTGACGATCTTCGCGCTGGGTGCTGCACTCACCAACGTCTTCGGCCGCATGGTCGGCAACCAGCGCCAGGGCTGGGCGATCCTGGCCACGATGGGTGTGCTGTTCATCGCTGGCGTCGTTATCTGCTACTGGGCGGAAGCCGCGGGCAATCCGCTGGTCCATGCGTTGGGCGTCGACGGCGCCAACATGGAAGGCAAGGAGAGCCGCTTCGGCATTGCCGCTTCGGCACTATTCGCCGTCATCACCACGGCTGCGAGCTGCGGTGCGGTGAACGCCATGCATGACTCGTTCACAGCACTTGGCGGCCTGGTCCCGATGCTCAACATGCAGCTCGGCGAAGTCATCGTCGGCGGCGTCGGCGCCGGCTTCTACGGCATCGTCATGTTCATCGTCATCACCGTGTTCGTCGCCGGCCTGATGGTTGGCCGCACGCCCGAATATCTCGGCAAGAAGATCGAGGCCAAGGAGGTCAAGATGGCAATGCTCGCCATCCTCGCTCTGCCGTTGGTCATGCTGGTCTTCACGGCAATAGCGGTCGTGCTGCCAAGCGCCGTCGCCTCGATGGCCAATGGCGGTCCGCATGGCTTCTCCGAGGTTCTTTATGCCTACACTTCGGCGGCGGCCAACAACGGCTCGGCCTTTGGCGGCCTTTCCGGCAACACGCCCTGGTACAACATCACGCTCGGCATCTCCATGTGGGTGGGTCGCTTCTTCGTCATCATTCCAGCGCTTGCCATTGCCGGCTCGCTAGCGACGAAGAAGACGGTTCCGGCTTCCGCCGGCACCTTCCCGACCGACGGCCCGCTGTTCGTCGGCCTGCTCGTCGGCGTCATCCTGATCGTCGTCGGCCTGACCTTCTTCCCGGCACTGGCGATCGGACCGATCGTCGAGCACCTGGCTGCCATCAACGGCCAGACATTCTGAGGCTTGTCATGTCCTGGTTCTACCCAAAACGCATGAAGGCCCGGCCGCGAGCCGGCCCACGAGCCGGCAACGAGGGGGAGGAAACGCCCCCTCCCTTCCCCAGCGTATCTACCTTCCTCGGCCTCGCGGCAGTCATGATCGTGATCTGGCTGCTGGCCTATGGTCCGCCGCCCCTCTTTTCGGCATCCGATCGGTCGGTGCCGGCCAACAGTTCAGATACTGGAGCCACCAAATGAGCCAGTCCAAATCCGCGAGCATCATGGATGCCCGCATCCTGTGGCCGGCCATCGGCGGCGCCTTCAGGAAACTCGACCCCCGCACGCTGGTCAGGAACCCGGTGATGTTCGTCGTCGCCATCGTCTCGCTTCTTACCACGGTCCTGTTCGTCAAGGATCTCGCCACCGGCGGCGGCGATTTCGGCTTTACGCTGCAGATCATCATCTGGCTGTGGTTCACCGTGCTGTTCGCCAACTTCGCCGAGGCCGTCGCCGAAGGCCGCGGCAAGGCGCAGGCCGATTCGCTGCGCAAGGCGCGCACCGAAACCCAGGCCAAGCTGCTTGCCGGCGAAGACCGCTCCAGGTTCAAGCTGGTGCCCGGCACCAGCCTGAAGGTTGGCGACATCGTGCTGGTCGAAGCCGGCGACATTATCCCGTCCGACGGTGAAGTGGTCGAAGGCGTGGCCTCGGTCAACGAGGCGGCAATCACCGGCGAGTCCGCACCCGTCATTCGCGAATCCGGCGGCGACCGTTCCGCGGTCACCGGCGGCACGCAGGTTCTGTCCGACTGGATTCGCGTGCGCATATCAGCCGCCTCCGGCCACACCTTCCTCGACCGCATGATCTCGCTGGTCGAGGGTGCCTCGCGCCAGAAGACGCCCAACGAGATCGCGCTCAACATCCTGCTCGTCGGCATGACGCTGATCTTCGTGCTGGCCACCGCCACGATCCCGAGCTTTGCCTCCTATTCCGGCGGCTATATCCCGGTGACGGTGCTGGTCGCGCTGTTCGTCACCTTGATCCCGACCACCATCGGCGCCCTGCTGTCGGCCATCGGCATTGCCGGCATGGACCGCCTGGTGCGCTTCAACGTGCTGGCCATGTCCGGCCGTGCCGTCGAAGCGGCGGGCGACGTCGATACGCTTTTGCTCGACAAGACCGGCACCATCACGCTCGGCAACCGCCAGGCCACCGAATTCCGCCCGGTCAAGGGCGTCACCGAACAGGAACTGGCCGATGCCGCGCAGCTCGCCTCGCTCGCCGACGAGACGCCTGAGGGACGCTCGATCGTCGTGCTGGCCAAGGAGAAATACGCCATCCGCGCCCGTGACATGGCAACCTTGCATGCCAGCTTCGTGCCCTTCACCGCGCAGACCCGGATGAGCGGCGTCGACATCGATGGCTCGTCGGTGCGCAAGGGCGCCGTCGATTCGGTTCTCGCCTATGTCAGCCAGTCGACATCGGCCACTCACGGCACGCGCCCTGGCAGCGACACCGTCAAGGATCTCCAGGCGATCGCCGACGAGATCGCCAAGTCGGGCGGCACGCCGCTGGCCGTCGAGCGTGACGGCCGCCTGCTCGGCGTCGTCCACCTCAAGGACATCGTCAAGGGTGGTATCCGCGAGCGCTTTGCCGAACTGCGCAAAATGGGCATCCGCACCGTGATGATCACCGGCGACAATCCGATGACTGCGGCGGCGATCGCAGCCGAAGCCGGCGTCGACGATTTCCTCGCCCAGGCCACGCCCGAGGATAAGCTGAAGCTGATCCGCGACGAACAGGCCAAGGGCAAGCTGGTCGCCATGTGCGGTGACGGCACCAACGACGCGCCGGCCTTGGCGCAGGCCGATGTCGGCGTCGCCATGAACACCGGCACGGTTGCCGCCCGCGAGGCCGGCAACATGATCGACCTCGATAGTGACCCGACCAAGCTGATCGAGATCGTCGAGATCGGCAAGGCGCTGCTGATGACGCGCGGCTCGCTAACGACCTTCTCGATCGCCAACGACGTCGCCAAATACTTCGCCATCATCCCGGCCATGTTTGCCGTCTTCTACGTTGCGCCGGGACATACAATCGGCCCCCTGCAAGCGCTCAACATCATGCATCTGGCGACGCCGCAGAGCGCCATCCTGTCGGCCATCATCTTCAACGCGCTGATCATCATCGCTCTGATCCCGCTGTCGCTGAAAGGCGTCAAATACCGCGCCATCGGCGCCGGCGCGCTGCTCAGCCGCAACCTCCTGGTCTACGGCCTCGGCGGCATCATCGTTCCGTTCGCCGGCATCAAGGCGATCGACATGATCGTCACCGGCCTCGGCCTCGCTTAAGGAAATACGTCCATGCTCACTCAGATAAGACCCGCTGTTATCATGATCGTCTTTTTCACCGTTTTGACCGGCCTGATCTATCCCCTGGGCATGACCGGCATCGCCCAGGCGCTGTTTCCGCACCAGGCCAATGGCAGCTTGATCGAGAAAAACGGCACGGTCATCGGCTCCGAACTGATCGGCCAGGGCTTTGCCGACGACAAGTATTTCCATGGCCGCCCCTCGGCTGCCGGCGACGGATACAACGCCGCAGCGTCCAGCGGCTCCAATCTCGGTCCAACCAACCCCAAGCTGATCGACCGCATCAAGGGCGATGTTGCAAAGCTGAAGGCGGAGAACCCGAACCAGCGGGTGCCGATGGATCTGGTGACGACGTCCGGCAGCGGCCTCGACCCCGCTATCAGCCCGGACGCCGCCTATTTCCAGGTCGCTCGGGTGGCCAAGGCCAGGGGCTTCGACGAAGCCAAGGTCAAGGCGGTTGTCGACAGCCATGTCGAAGGCCGCGAACTCGGCTTCCTCGGCGAGCCGGTCGTCAATGTGCTGGCGCTCAACCTGGCACTGGACGATACCAAGCAGTGAGAGACAATCTCTGAAGCCAGGGCCGGGGATCGACACGATCCTCGGCGCCGTTCATGATCGAGCCTGATGCCGGACGCCAGAAGCAACGATACCAGACCCTCTCCGGACGCGCTGCTCGAGCATGCGGAACGGGAAGAGCGCGGCCGCCTGCGGATATTTCTGGGTGCTGCACCCGGTGTCGGCAAGACCTACGAAATGCTGATGGCCGGCCGCGCCATGCTTGCCGACGGCATCGACGTGGTCATCGGCATCGTCGAAACCCACGGCCGCAAGGAAACCCTGGCGCTGGTCGAAGGCTACGAGGTCATCCCGCGCCAGAAGGTCGACTACAAGGACCGCGTGCTGAATGAGATGGACATCGATGCCATTCTCGCCCGCCGCCCCGCGCTGGTGCTCGTCGATGAGCTCGCCCACACCAACGCACCCGGCAGCCGCCACCCCAAGCGCTATCTCGACGTCCAGGAAATCCTTGCGCGCGGCATCGACGTCTACACCACGCTCAATATCCAGCATGTCGAGAGCCTGAATGACGTCGTGGCGCAGATCACCCGCGTCAGGGTGCGCGAAACGGTCCCGGACTCCATCATCGACCAGGCCGACGACATCGAGATCATCGACCTCACGCCCGACGACCTGATCAAGCGGCTGAAAGAGGGAAAGGTCTATTTCCCCAACACTGCCCAGCGCGCAGTCGAAAACTATTTCTCGCCGGGCAATCTGACCGCGCTTCGGGAATTGGCGCTGCGCCGCACCGCCCAGCGCGTCGACGAGCAGTTGCTCAACCACATGCAGTCGCACGCGATTCCCGGCCCCTGGGCGGCGGGCGAAAGGGTGCTCGTCTGCGTCGATGCGCGTCCGGGCGGAGCGTCTCGTGTCCGCTATGCGCGCCGGCTGGCCGACCGGCTGCGCGCACCGTGGACGGCGCTGCATGTCGACACGCCGCGTTCGGCCGCCATGTCGGAGGAAGACAAGGACCAGCTGGCCACGCTCTTGCGCCTGGCCGAGCAGCTCGGCGCCGAGGTGACGACCATTCCGGGCCAGAACGTCGCCCAGGACATCGTCCGCCACGCCACGGCCAACAACTTCACCCATATCGTCGTCGGCAGGCCGACCCGCTCGCGCTGGCGCGAACTGATCGAGGGTTCGCTCACCTACGATCTGATCCGCAATGCCGGCGATATCAGCGTCCATGTCATTTCAGGAACGGAGCGCGACAACGAGGCCACGTCGAGGGTCAAGGCGGCGGCCGAGCAGACGCCATTTCAAATCTGGCCTTATCTTTTCTCGACCGTCTATGTCGCCGGCGCGCTTGCCGTCAGCGCCGTCCTCGATCAGTTCCTCGACGTTCGCAACCTTGCCAGCGTGCTGCTGCTGGCGGTGCTGACATCGGCAGTGACCTTTGGCCTGTGGCCGGCGCTGTACGCCTGTTTCCTCAGCGCCATTGCCTTCAACTTCTTCTTTCTCGAGCCGCGCTACACGATGACGATCCGCGATCCGGAGAGCATCGTTGCCTTCGCCGTCTTCCTCGTCGTTGCCGTCATCGCCAGCAATCTGACGGCGCGTGTGCAGCGTCAGGCAGCCGCCGCCCGTTCACGCGCCCGGGCGACCGAGGACATCTACCTCTTTTCCAAGAAACTCGCCGGCGCGGGCACGCTCGACGACGTTTTGTGGGCCACCGCGTTCCAGATCGCCTCGATGCTGAAGCTGCGCGTGGTGCTGCTTTTGCCGGAAGAAGGCACGATCACCGTCAAGGCCGGTTATCCCCCCGACGACACGCTGGCCGAGGCCGACATCGCGGCTGCACGCTGGGCTTGGGAACACAACCGGGCTGCCGGCCGTGGCGCCGATACCCTGCCCGGGGCAAAACGGCTCTACCTGCCCTTGCGGACCGGCCGTACCGCCATCGGCGTCGTCGGCCTCGACAATGACAAGCAGGGGCCGCTCTTGACGCCCGAGCAACAGCGCCTGCTCGACGCGCTGGCCGACCAGGCGGCGGTTGCCATCGAGCGCATCCAGCTGGTCGCCGATGTCGATCGCGCCAGGCTGGCGGCCGAGGCCGACCGCTTGCGCTCGGCACTGCTGACGTCGATCTCGCATGATCTGAAGACGCCGCTGGCGGCCATCATGGGCGCGGCCGGCACGCTCAGGGAATTTGCGCCGGCACTGCCCGAGAACGATCGGGCCGAGCTGCTGACCACCGTGCTCGACGAGTCCGAACGGCTGAACCGCTTCATTGCCAATCTGCTCGACATGACCAAGATTGAATCCGGCGCCATGGAGCCGAATTTTGCTCTCCACTATGTCGGCGATGTCGTCGGCTCGGCCTTGCAACGGGCGCGCAAGATCACTGCCGGGCACAAGACCGAGGTTGATATTCCGGCCGACCTGCCGATGCTGAAGCTTGATCCCGTGCTGTTCGAACAAATGCTGTTCAATCTGCTCGACAATGCCGCGAAATACGCGCCACAGGGATCGACAATCCGGCTGCAGGGCTGGGCCGACAATGGCTCCGTCGCGCTGCAGATCATGGATGAGGGACCGGGCATTCCGTCCGCCGACCTGGAGCGCGTCTTCGACAGCTTCTACCGGGTGCGCAAGCGCGATCAGGTCCAGGCCGGCACCGGGCTCGGCCTGTCGATCTGCCGGGGCTTCATCGAGTCGATGGGCGGCACGATCATGGCGGCGAACCGCAGCGATCGCCCGGGCGCAGTCTTCACAATCCGCATGCCGAGGTTGGTACAATCGTCCGATACGGACGTATCAGGTGTGGACGAGCAAGCATCTGGTGATCCGGCATGACAAATTCCAACGTCAGCATACTGGTCGTCGATGACGAGCCGCCTATCCGCAAACTGCTGCGCGTCGGCCTCGGCAGCCAGGGTTATGCGGTCAGCGAAGCGCCCAACGCCAACGCTGCGATCGAACTCGTCGACGCGCAAAAGCCGGATCTGATCCTGCTCGATCTCGGCCTGCCCGGCATGGGCGGCCTCGACCTCCTGCGCAAATGGCGCGGCGACGGCCTCGACGTGCCCGTGGTCATCCTGTCCAGCCGCACCGACGAAGCCGGCATCGTCGCGGCGCTCGAACTCGGCGCTGACGACTACATCACCAAGCCGTTCGGCATGAACGAGCTGGTCGCCCGCATCCGCGTCGCGCTGCGCCACAAATTCCAGCAGCAGGGCGAAAAGCCGGTGTTCCACACCGGCGATCTCAGCGTCGACCTGGTCAAGCGCATCGTCAAGGTCGAAGGCAAGGAGATAAAGCTCTCCCCCAAGGAGTACGACATATTGCGCATTATGGTGCAGCATGCCGGCAAGGTGCTGACCCACCATTTCATTCTGAAGCAGGTGTGGGGCGATTCGACCGACGTGCAGTATCTGAGGGTCTATGTCCGCCAGCTCCGGCAGAAGATCGAAAAGTCGCCCGACCAGCCGCGCTACATCACCACCGAAACCGGGGTGGGATACCGGCTGCGCGAGGTTGAGTAACCGCGCGCTCGCTGCTCAGTCCGCCGAGAGTTCCGCCGTTCGCGCCAACGCGCCGCCAAAACCGTTGAGCGGGATGGTGAAACTCACCGCTTGACCGGTGTCGGCCGCGAAGGCGTCGATCTTCAGCGTGGTGGCTGCCTTGAGCAGCGGCGTGACGCTGGCATCGAACGCCACCGGCACCAGGCAGCCGACGGCCTGGCAGGTGTTGAACGGCAGGCTGCCTTCCAGCTTCTGGTCGTCGATGGTCAGGCTGACGCCTTTGGCGAGCGCCAGGCCGAACGGCAGCGCCAGCGTTCCGGCGGCATCCTCGCCGCTCTTGCTCGACAGCTCGATCGCCAGCAGGCGCTGGTTGGACTGCTTGTTGAACTGCTGATGCGACAGGCTGCAAACCTTGGCCGTGCCGGTTACCTGGCAATTGACCGTCCAGTCGCCATGTGTCTCGGACAGCGCCGAGGCGCCGCCAGGCAATATCGGGCCGGCAGCAGGGGCGGGCGCTGCGGCGGCAGGCGCCGCCTTGTCGGTCTTGGTTTGCGCCGCGACTGCCACCGGGCCAAGAATACAGATGCTGCCCAGTAGCGCCGCGAAATATACTTGCCTGCTTTTCATCAATATGCTCCCGATTGTGCCTCGAGTCAGCCGCGATTGAGGCCGAGATCCGCGCCCGATAGAGCGGTCAATCGATCTTTTCTGTCAAGTGCGGCCGGGCCGCTTCCTCAGGGATTTCGCCAACCCGTGGCAGATCGGCCCATGGCAGACCGGCCCATGGCAGATCGAGACGAACGCCCTATATAGAGAGGAGGTTATATCTGTACGGGAATGAACTGATGTCGACGCTTCGCCTATCGACAGTTCTCATGTCGGCAATGCTGGCGGCGGCAACGCTCGCCGGCATCATGCAATCTGCTGCGGCTCAGTCCGTCAATCCCAGCGCCAACCGGCTGATCCAGCAGAACCAGCTGCAGCAATTGCGCAACAGCCTGCAGCGGCAGCAGTTCCAGCAACAGCAGCAGCAATATCGCGACCAGGACCGTCGGATCGTGCCGCAGCCGCGCCCCGAAGTGCCCGTCGTCCGGCAAGCTTGTCCGATTCAGATCGTCAACAACCAGATTGTGCGTGTTTGCCGTTGATATCGGTCGCTTGCGATTTACTTAGTCGACTTATTTACTAAAAATGCCTCATTGCCTCGCGGGCATATCAGGGGTTTGCAGGCGGCGTGCGGCGGTGCGCCCGCCGACCGGATTTTCAGCACATGGCGACGACCAAGAAAAAGGCGGTACGCAAGGCAAGGCGAGGCGAACGCATTCGCCAGGTCGCCGCCATTCCCTTTCGCCTGGACGTTTCAGGCAATTTCGAAGTGATGCTGGTGACGTCGCGAGCGACGAAGCGGTTCATCGTGCCCAAGGGCTGGCCCATGAAAGGCAAGAGCGGGCGCAAGGCCGCCACCATCGAGGCGCGCGAAGAAGCCGGCGTGCTCGGCAAGACCCGCAAGGCGCCGGCCGGCAGCTATTCCTATTGGAAACGGCTGGAGCACAATTTCGTGCGCGTCGACGTCGTCGTCTATCTGTTGGAGGTGTCCGAGGAACTGGCCAACTGGCAGGAGGCCAAGAGCCGCCAGCGGGCATGGCTCAAGCCGCAGGACGCGGCGTTGCTCATCGATGAGCCGGATCTCTCGACGCTGATGGCCAACCTGGCGCCGCCTCAGCCGGCAGTGCCGGACCCGGCCTGACCAACCTCACTTGCCCTCGTCCCCTTCAGCGGGACCCTCATCCCCCTCAGCGGGAAATGGCCGCAGCGGCGTGCCCGTATAGGCCCACAGCCATTCGCGCGGCAGCGGCCCTTTGTTGCGCTCGCTTTGCTGCGACTGTTCCCATGCATGCGCCAGGATGCCGACCGAGCGCGAGAGCACGAACAGGCCGCGCGTCAACGGCGGCGGAAAGCCGAGCTCGCCATAGATGACGGCGGTGGCGCCGTCGATGTTGAGCGGTATTTTCTTCCCCTTGCGCCGTGCCACCTCTGATTCGACGGCCTCGGCGATGTCGGCAAAGCGTCCGCTGACGACGCCGCGCGCGGCAAACTCGCGCGTCACTGCGATCAGGCGCGGCGCGCGCGGATCGACCGGGTGGAAGCGATGGCCAAATCCCGGCACATAGCCTTTCTCCTCGGCGAAGAAACGGTCGAGCCGTGCGGCTACGGCTTGGTCCAGCGCAACACCCTGGTCAAGTGCCACGGCAATGTCGCCATAGAAGGACAGCGCCTGTTCGCCGGCGCCGCCATGCACGTCACCCAGCACGTTGACGGCGGACGCCATGGCGCTGTTGATGCCGACGCCGCAGGTGATGGCCATGCGTGCAATGGCGATCGACGGCGCCTGCGGCCCGTGGTCGACGGCCGCCCCCAGCGCAATGCCGAGCAGCGCCGCCTGCTCCTTGCTCGGCAATTCGCCGCGCAGCATCAGCCAGATCGTTGCCGGGAAGCTGACGCGGCCGATCAGCTCCTGGATTTCATAGCCGCGCAGCCGGATGATGCCGGGGCTCATCTCGATGATGCCGGTCTGCCACCACTCCTCGCCGCGCTCGCGGCCGGTTTTTCTCTCGCTCACGCGCTTCTCCTGGCGCGCGGCGGCAGGGTGGAAAAAACCTCGTCCATATGCTCACCCAGCACCGGTGGCGGCAGGACCGGCAAGGGTGCCGCGCCATCGACCATGAAGCCGCCGCGCACCACGGTCAGCGGCTGCGCCATGCCGGGCAGACCCTGGAAACGCGTAGTCATGTCGCGCTCGACGACCTGGCGCTCGCCAAGCACTTGGGGGATCGTCAGCACCCGGCCCGCCGGCACGCCGGCGCGGTTGAATTTTTCCTCCCAGGCTGCGGCCGAGGCGCTCGCCAAGGCCGTCTCGATCAGCACCTTCAGCACAGCGCGGTTCTGCTTGCGCGTCTCGCGCTCGGCAAAGCGCGGGTCGTCGGCCAGTTCCGGCTGGCCGATCAGCCGGCAAAGCGTGACGAACTGCTCCTGCTTGTTGGCGGCGATGTTGAGCAGGCCGTCGCCGGTGCGAAACGCGCCGGAGGGCGCAGCCGTCATGTTCTCATTGCCCATCGGCTGCGGCTCGACACCGGCGGTCAGATAGTTGGACACCGGCCAGCCCAGCGCCGACAGCGTGCATTCCAGCATCGAGACATCGAGAAACGCGCCCTCGCCCGAGGTCTTCTGCTTGACCAGTGCCGCGGCGATGGCGAAGGCCCCGACCAGCCCGCCCAGCGTGTCGGCGACGGGATAGCCGACCCGCAAGGGTGCTGTCTCCGGCGTGCCGGTGATGCTCATGATACCGGACAGCCCCTGGATGATCTGGTCGTAGGCCGGATTGTCGCGCATCGGCCCGCTCTGGCCGAAACCGGATATGGCGCAATAGACGAGACCGGGGCGGACCGCTTTCAGCACCTCATAGCCGAGACCCAGCCGCCCCATCACGCCCGGTCGAAAATTCTCGACCAGCGCGTCGGCCGAGGCGACGAGATCGAGGAAGCGTTCGCGGTCGGCTTCGCTCTTGAGATCCAGCACCACCGATCGCTTGCCGGCATTCTGCGCCAGGAACGACGCGCCCATGCCCGCATTGTTGAGCGCCGGCGAGGCGCCGAGCTGGCGCGCCAGATCGCCGCCTTGCGGCGTCTCGACCTTGATGACATCGGCGCCGAGCAGCGCCAGCTGGTAGGCACAATAAGGGCCCGCCAGCACATTGGTCAGGTCGAGGATGCGGATGCCGGCAAGCAGATCGGTCATGATGCTCCAGGTTGCTCAGGCATCGCCCGGCACATGCTCCGGCCCGCGCCGGCGCCGATGCTCGATGAAGGCCCAGATATGCGGCCCGGCTAGACCGATGAAGGCGAGGATCAGCAGCACCAGCGACAGCTTGTGGGTGTAGAACACCGACCAGTCGCCGTTCGAGATCGTCATCGCCCGGCGGAACTGCGTTTCGGCGAGCGGCCCCAGGATCATGCCGATGATGACCGGCGCGGTCGGGAAATCGAAGCGCCGCATCAGGAAGCCGGCGGCCCCCAGGAGATAGAGGATGACGAGGTCGATCGGCGATTGCGAGATGCCGTAGGTGCCGACGGTGGCGAACACCAGGATGCCAGCATAGAGCTGCGGCGCCGGGATTTTCAACAGCCGTACCCACAGCCCGATCAGCGGCAGGTTGAGAACGACCAGGATGACGTTGGCGATGAACAGGCTGGCGATCAGGCCCCAGACCAGATCGGCCTGCGTCGTCAACAGCAGCGGTCCCGGATTGATGCCGTAGCTCTGGAAGGCCGACAGCATGATTGCGGCGGTCGCCGAGGTCGGCAGGCCAAGGGTGAGCATCGGCACCAGCACGCCGGCGGCAGACGCATTGTTGGCGGCTTCCGGTCCGGCAACGCCCTCGATGGCGCCGACCGTGCCGAACTCCTCCTTGTGCTTCGACAGCTTCTTTTCGATGGCGTAGGACAGGAAGGTCGGGATCTCGGCGCCTCCGGCAGGCATGGCGCCGATCGGGAAGCCGATGAAAGCGCCGCGCAGCCATGGCTTCCACGAGCGCCCCCATTCGGCCGCGGTCATGTAGAGCGAGCCCTTGAGCGGCACGATCTCGTCCTTGCCGGCATAGCGGCGCGAGGCCATGTAGAGCGTCTCGCCGACGGCAAACAGGCCGACCGCGGCAATGATGACATCGACGCCATCGAGCAGTTCGTTCATGCCGAAGGTGAAGCGCGGCTGTCCCGTCTGCAGGTCGACGCCAATCATGCCGATGACGAAACCGATGAACAGGCTGGTGAGGCCGCGCACGGAGGACGAGCCGAGCACCGCCGACACCGTGATGAAGGCAAGCACCATCAGCGAGAAATATTCGGCCGGCCCGAAGGCGAGCGCGAACTTCACCACCACCGGGGCCAGGAAGGCGACGCCCATCGTGCCGATGGTGCCGGCGACGAAGGAGCCGATCGCCGAGGTCGCCAGTGCCGCGCCGCCGCGACCCGAGCGGGCCATCCTGTTGCCTTCCAGCGCGGTGACGATGGTGGCGCTTTCGCCCGGCGTGTTGAGCAGGATCGAGGTCGTCGAGCCGCCATACATGGCGCCGTAATAGATGCCAGCAAACAGGATGAAGGACGCCTCCGGCGCCACCTGGTAGGTGATCGGCAGCAGCAGCGCGATGGTCAGCGCCGGCCCGAGGCCGGGCAGCACGCCGATGGCCGTGCCGAGCGTGGTGCCGACCAGGCACCACAGCAGGTTCATCGGCGAGAAAGCGACGGAAAATCCGTGGGCGAGATGGCCGAGCGTCTCCATGGCGTCAGCCCCTCGCAGTGGCGATGATCGCGTCGATCACCGTGTTCAGCTGGTTTTCGATGAAGCCGGCGCCAATGTTGACGCCGAGCGCCCTGGCAAAGCCGAAATAGGCGGCAAGCGCCAGGATCAGGCCGGTCAGCGCATCGCGCAGCGTGTGCTTGCTGCCGAAGCCATAACAGACGAGCACGAACATGATGACCGAGGCGGCGGTGAAGCCGAGCGGCTGGATCAGCACCAGATTGGCGACCAGGCCGGCAACGACGATGCCCATGGCCTTCCAGTCGGTCGGCGTTTCCTTTTCCTCCTGCGGCTGCCAGCCGCCGCGCAGCGCGGCGACGATGAGCAGCAGCGAAAGCACGATCATGCCTGTCATGGTGATGTAGGGGAAGATGGTCGGCCCGACCTTGGAATAGAGCGGCGAAACCGGGATCGCCAGGGTCTGCCACGCCACGGCCGCGGCACAGGCGAGAAGCCCGATGCCGATCAACAATTCGGGCATGGCAAGGCGCGGGGGCGCCGGCTGCTGGTCGCTGGTGCTCATCGATGTCCTCCCGAGATGGCCGGCATCCTCCCGCCGGCCGCATCCGCAGTTTCACTCCCAGCGCATGATATGTCCATGCCGCAGGCTAATGTCGGAAGGGGCGGCCGTGGCCGCCCCTGAAGACATCAGGCGAGGCCGAGATCCTTGAGGATCGCGGTGATGCGGGCGGTGTCGTCGACGAGGAATTTCGCATAATCGTCGCCGGTCAGAAGGATGGGGGTCCAGTTGCGGTTCTTGCATTCGGCTGCCCAGGCATCGCTCTTGGCCATGGTCTCGATCATCGTGACCATCGCCGCCTTGTCGGCGTCGGAGACGCCTGGCGGTGCGAATACGCCGCGCCAGTTGAACAGTTCGACGTCGATGCCGGCTTCCTTCATCGTCGGTGCGTCGATGCCGTCCTGGCGCTTGTCGGCGGAGATCGCCAACAGCCGAAGCGCGCCCGCCTTGACCTGCTCGGAGAACTCGCCGAAGCCGGAAATGCCGGCCGCCACCTGGTTGCCGAGCAGCGCCGACAGCGCCTCGCCGCCGCCGGCGAAAGGCACATAGGAGAGGTTGGTTGCCGGAACGCCGACCGTCTTGGCGATCAGCCCGAACAGGATGTGGTCGGAGCCACCGGCCGAGCCGCCGGCCACCGGAACCTTGGTCGGATCCGCTTTGAGCGCGGCGACGAAATCGCCGGCCGTCTTGAACGGCGAATCCGCCGGCACCACCAGCGCCTCGAACTCGCCGGTGAGGCGAGCGATGGGCGTCACTTCGGAGAGGTTGTTGGCCGATTTGTTGGCGATGATGGCGCCGACCATGACCATGCCGGCCACCATCAGCGAATTGCCCTTGCCCTTCCACTGGCTGATGAACTGCGGCAGGCCGACAGTACCGCCGGCGCCGCCGACATTGGTGATCTGCGAGCCGGAGATCAGTTTTTCACTGCGCAGCACCTGGTCGATGGTGCGCCCCGTCTGGTCCCAGCCGCCGCCGGGCGCGGCCGGCACGAAGATCTGGATCTGCGGTGCATCCTGACCGAGGGCGGGCGTCAAATGCGTTGCAACGAATCCGGCAGCGCCTGCGGCCGCGGTGCTCATCAAAAATCTGCGTCTGTTCAGCATGGGATTCCTCCAAATCACGACACCTCCTCCGGTGCCTGCCAGAAACGTAGCCTGAAAACAGACCCGCTCGGCAAAAATTCATGCCGATTTCGGTACGTTCTGTCAACAGGAACGCTGTTCTACTAGACAGAACCATGGATGTGCGGCACAATCGCTTCGGCCGGCCTTTGTCCGAGCAGGTAAACTGGAATGAAACTGTTCGTGAGATGACCGAAGCGCGATCCCAGCCGTTGCCGGCCGATGGTGTTGCCGCGCTCGACCGCGCGATCGCCATTCTCGACGCGTTCGCGACCGCCGACCGCTCGCTCAGCCTGGCCGAGATCGCGGCGCGCACCGGGCTCTACAAAAGCACCATTTTGAGGCTGGCGAACTCATTGCTGCGCGGGCAGTTGCTGGAGCGGCTCGACGATGGCCGCTACCGCATCGGACCCGCCACCTTTCGGCTTGGCGCGCTTTACCAGCGCTCGGTCGTGGCGGTCGACATCCTGCTGCCGATCATGCGTAATCTTGCCGAACGCAGTTGGGAAAGCGTGGCGTTCTATGTCCGCTCGGGCGACGCCCGCACCTGTCTCTACCGCGTCGAATCCAAGCATCCTATCCGCTACACGATCCGGGAAGGCGACCTGCTGCCGTTGCTCGCCGGCTCTGGCGGCCGCGTGCTGGCAGCGTTTTCGGGCCAGCCGGGCGAACCATACGAGACCATCCGCAAGGCCTGCCACTATCTGTCGATCGGCGACCGCGACCCTGAGACGGCGGGCGTCTCGGTGCCGGTGTTCGGACCGGGCCGCGTTCTGCTCGGCGCCTTGACGCTGGCCGGCCCGTCGACACGCGTCGATACGGCGTTCCTGCGCCGCATGACACCGGACCTGCTGGAGGCCGCCGCTCGCGCCACCCGCGCCTTCGGCGAGGATGCCTCGATGCTGGAGCAGGCAGCGCGCCTAGCCGGCGCTGAAACCGTGATCGGCCTCAGTTCGCCTTGACCAGCACCACACGGCGGTTCTTGGTGCGGCCGGTTTCGCCGTCATTGCTGGCGACGGGCGCCATCATGCCGGCGCCGGCGGCGGTCAGCCGGCCGGCATCGATGCCGTATTTCGAGACCAGCGCCGCCTTCACCGATTGCGCCCGCCGCGACGACAGATCGATATTGTAGTCGAACGCGCCCTGGTTGTCGGTATGACCGACGACGATCACCGCCATGCCGGGCTCGTTGGTCAGAAGCGTCGAGATCTCCTTCAGCGTCGGTTCCGATTCCGGGTTGATGTCGGCCTTGTCGGTGTCGAAGAAGATGCCGTAGAGCGAGATGGAGCCGGTGGCCGACAGCGAATCCGCCATCTTGGCCGCTTCGACCACCACCATCTTCTTGTCGCGCGCCTTGGGGTCCAGCACCTGAACGACGGCGATGGTGCGGCCGTTGAGTTCCTTGCAGTAGAGGTCGTCGGTCAGCGAATAGGCCTGAACAGTGACATAGGCGTCGCCGCCATCCTGCGGCACCTTGGCAGCGAAGAAGCGCTGGTCGTTGACACCGGTGGTTACCGCACAGGCGCCATTGGAAAAGGCCGCGTCCTTGACGTCGCTTTCATGGAAGAAATACATCATCAGGCTCATGTCGCCGCCGCCACCGCTCGACGACCGGTCGGCGGCGCCGCCGCACTCTTCCTTCTTGCATTCGAACAGGACTTCGCCGCCGGCGGCCGCGATCACATCCTGGTAGTTGCGCAGCACTTCGAGCGGGGAGCGCTCGGCCGGCAGCACATAGGCGATGCGGGTCAGCGCGCCTTCGACCTCAGCCTTCTTGTCCGGCGCGAACACACGGTTGTTCATCGTGTCACGGGCCTCCGGATCGGCGCTCGGCTTCAGCGGCGACAGCGGCACTGTAAAATCGGTATAGGCGAATTTTTCGTAGGAGACGATGAACGACCCCTCGTAGCGCTTGGCCAGATGATTGTCGGCACCGCCCTCGATGTCGGCGGTCGGCACCGTCGCATCGGCGCCCGCCAGTTGCACGGCCGCCAGCAGCAGCAGCCCCGCCCAGAAAAGCTTCAGAAATATCGCATTGATCGCACGCATGGTCGGCTCCCCCAAAGAGCAATTCCAGGAAAAGTGTGAGCGGTTTTCCCACAGGAATTGCGTAGCTAGATTAGAATAGCCAACCCTGGCAGAACGTGGAAATTGCGTCGATGAAGCGCTTCACACCCGCCGTTCGAGCAGGATCGTCAGCCCGTCGTGATAGGTGGTTTCCAGGACCTTGGTGTAGCCGCACTTTGCCGCAACGTTCAACGAACCGGTGTTTTCCGGATCGATGATGCAGACGGTTCTCGCGCCGGCAAAGGTGTCGTCGCCCCAGGCCAGGGCCCTTCTGACGACTTCGCTGGCAAGACCCTTGCCATGCGCTTGCGGCGCCAGCGCCCAGCCGGCTTCCGGAATGCCCTCGAGCGACGGCTCGATGTCCCGCTTCAGATCGTGGAATCCGGCCTCGCCGATGAAGCGACCGCTGGCCTTGTCCTCGACCGCCCAGAAGCCGTAGCCGAGCAGCGACCACAGGCCGGCATGCCGCAGGAACCGCATCCAGCTTTCCTCCCGCGTCCGCGGCTTGCCGCCGATGAAACGGGTGGTGACGGGGTCGGCCCACATGACGGCATAGTCGTCGAAATCTTCGATCCGGTGCGCCCGCATGATGGTCCGTTCCGTTTCGAGAACCGGGACGCCGGCTGTTTTTGGACTGCCCATGAAACTCTGCCTCCGTTGACGGTCAGCGCTTAGCAAACCAGCGCGCCCGGACAAGGGCCAAGCCGGATCATCATTCAGCCAGGGAAGCTTCCGAACGGCCTGGCGCGACCAGGCGGTCGAAGCGAACAGCGTCGGCTTACTTTCAGCCGTGCCAGACCATCTTCATGTAGAGCCCACCGCGCCGCAATTCGTCCAGCATCTGGTCGAGCCGCTTCTGCCTGGTGTCGCTGCGTTTGGCGCGGGCGACCCAGCCGAGATAATCGTTCTTCTGGTAGTCCGGCCGCGCCTCGTAGGCCGCTGTCAGTCCTTTTTCGGTCAGGGCGATGCGGATGTCGTCCGGCATCGGGTTCAGGGCGCGCTTCAGTCCGGTCATTTCAGAAAACCCCAGCTGTCAGGATGGCGACGCCGATGGTCCAACCCAGGTCCGCCTCTGGGAATTCTGCCGAACGATGCTACCTTTCGCAACCGGTCCGGCAAGGGCCGGTCTCGATACCGCCAATGGGAGGAGAACGCCATGGACACCACCGATCTCGTGCTTGCCATTTTCCATCATCTGCTGGTGTTGTCGCTGGCCGGCATCATCGGCGCCGAATTTGTCCTGATCCGCGGCGACCTCTCCGCCGCCACGCTCAAGCGGCTTGCCGGCATCGACCGCCATTATGGCATCATCGCCATGCTGATCATCATCATCGGCATCTGCCGCGTCATCTACGGCCTGAAGGGCTGGGAATTCTACGTCTACAACTGGGTGTTCTGGGCCAAGATGGCGGCATTCGGCATCGTTGGCCTGCTGTCGATCATCCCGACCATCCGCTTCATCTCCTGGAAGCGGCAAGCCAGTGCAAATCCCGGCTTTCAGGTGCCGGTGGCGGAACTCGCCTCGGTGAAGACCTATGTGCGCGCCGAAGCCTTCATCTTCCTGCTGATCCCGATCTTCGCGGCGGCGATGGCGCGCGGCTACGGTTATTGAAGCAACGCCAACACCAAACCCATCTCCGCCGGGCATACTCCGCACTGATCGCCATGGTTGCGCACGGCTGTATTTTGCAGTTTGCGTCAGGCGACAATCTGTTAGCTTGCCTTTGTTGCACCCTCGCTGCCTGACCTGCACAGCGATCGGAGATTGATATCCTGGGAGGAGAATTACGATGAGGAAAATTGTAGCCGCCCTGGCCGCCGCCGCGGCCGTCACGCTTTATTCGTTCACCGCCAGCGCACAGACCTATCCCGAGCGCACCATCACCGTCGTCGTGCCGTTTGCGGCCGGCGGTCCGACCGACACGGTCACGCGGCTCGTCGCCGAAGCCATGTCGAAGGATCTCGGCCAGCAGATCATCGTCGAAAATGTCGGCGGCGCCGGCGGCACGCTGGGCGCCGGCCGCGTCGCCAACGCCGACCCGGATGGCTACACGCTGCTCCTCCATCACATCGGCATGGCGACCAGCGCGACCCTCTACAGAAAACTCGCCTATGACACGCTGAACGCCTTCGAGTATGTCGGCCTCGTCACCGAGGTGCCGATGGCGATCGTCGCCCGCAAGGACCTGGAGCCGGCCGACCTGAAAGGGCTGGTCGAATACGCCAAGACCAACAAGGACACCATCACTGTCGCCAATGCCGGCATCGGCGCTGCCTCGCATCTGTGCGGCATGCTGTTCATGAGCGCCATCGGCACGCCGCTGGTCACCGTACCCTACAAGGGCACCGGCCCGGCCATGACCGACCTTCTCGGCGGCCAGGTCGACATTATGTGCGACCAGACCACCAACACCACCAAGCAGATCCAGGGCGGCACGATCAAGGCCTATGCCGTCACCACGCCGGAGCGCCTCGACGTGCTGAAGGACGTGCCGACGACCATCGAAGCCGGCCTGCCCGCGGTGCAGGTCGGCATCTGGCACGGCCTCTATGCGCCGAAGGGCACGCCGGCCGAGATCACCGGCCGACTGTCGAAATCGCTCCAGGTCGCACTGAAGGACCCCAACGTCATCGCCCGCTTCGCCGAACTCGGCACCAAGCCGTCGTCCGAGGCCGACGCGACGCCGGCAGCGCTGAAGGCCAAGCTGGAAGGCGAGATCACGCGCTGGAAGCCGATCATCGAAGCCGCCGGCCAATACGCCGACTGAGGCTTGAACGGGGCGCTGCCGGCGCCCCGTTTTCGCTTCGACGTCCGTTTTCACATTTGCAACGGCAAGCCCGTTGCAAGGGTCAGGGGAGGACAGCCATGAAACCTTTCGCCATCGACAGGACAAACGGCCTGTGCGCCGCGCTGTTCATCTTTTTCGGCGCCTTTTTCGCGATACAATCGCTCGGCCTCGAAATCGGCACCGCCTTTCGCATGGGACCGGGCTATTTCCCGCTGGTGCTGGCGATCGTGCTGATCGTGCTCGGCGCCATCATCCTCGTCCAGGCGGTGCGCGTCGAGGGCGAGCCGATCGGCCCCATTGCGTGGCGCGGCATGCTGTTCATCCTGCCGGCGCCGATCTTTTTCGGCATGACCGTGCGCGGCCTCGGCTTCGTCCCGTCGATCTTCCTGACGGCGTTGATCGCCTCTTTTGCCAGCGCCCGCATGAAGCCGCTGACGGCACTTCTGCTGTCGGCCGGCCTGACGCTGTTTTCGGTGCTGGTCTTCAGCTACGCGCTCGGGCTGCCATTCCAGCGCTTCGGCCCCTGGTTGCCCCAATGGCTGGCATTGTGAGGCGCTGAGATGGACCTCCTCAGGAACCTCGAACTCGGCTTTTCGACGGCCACCACGCCGGCCAATCTGGGTTTTTGCCTCATCGGCGTTCTGCTCGGCACGCTGATCGGCGTCCTGCCCGGCATCGGCGCCACCGCAACCATCGCCATGCTGCTGCCGATCACCTTCCAGATCGGCGACCCGGTCTCGTCCCTCATCATGCTGGCCGGCATCTACTACGGCGCCCAGTATGGCGGTTCGACCACCGCCATTCTCATCAACATGCCCGGCGAATCCTCCTCGGCCGTGACCGCCATCGACGGCTACCAGATGGCCAGGAACGGTCGCGCCGGGGCGGCTCTGGCGATCGCCGCGATCGGCTCGTTCTTCGCCGGCACGGTGTCGACCTTTCTCGTCGCCGTCTTTGCCCCGCCGCTGACGGCAATAGCCCTGCAATTCGGCGCGGCCGAATATTTTTCGCTGATGATCGTCGGCCTCGTCTCGTCCATCGCGCTCGCCCACGGCTCGATCGTCAAGGCGCTGGCGATGGTCGTGCTCGGCCTGCTGCTCGGCATTGTCGGCACCGACATCTACACCGGCACGCCGCGCTTCACGCTCGGCATCCGCGAATATGCCGACGGGCTGAACTTCGTCGCGGTGGCGGTCGGCGTCTTCGGCGTTGCCGAGATCCTGCGCAATCTCGAAAACGAGCACGAGCGCTCGGTGATGATCAAAAAGGTCTCCGGCCTGATGCCGACCCGCGACGACTTCAAGGCGATGGCCGCGCCCATCGTGCGCGGCACGATCATCGGTTCGGCGCTCGGCATCCTGCCCGGCGGCGGCGCGGTGCTTGCGGCCTTTGCCTCCTACACGGTCGAAAAGCGCGTGTCGAAACACCCGGAGGAGTTCGGCAAGGGCGCCATCGCCGGCGTCGCCGGACCGGAATCGGCCAACAATGCCGGCGCCCAGACCTCCTTCATTCCGATGCTGACGCTGGGCATTCCGGCCAATCCGGTCATGGCGCTGATGATCGGCGCCATGATCATCCAGGGCATCGTGCCCGGCCCCAATGTCGCGATCGAGCAGCCGGCGCTGTTCTGGGGCATCATCGCCTCGATGTGGATCGGCAATCTGATGCTGATCGTGCTGAACCTGCCGCTGATCGGGCTGTGGGTGAAGCTGCTGACGATCCCCTATTATGTGCTCTTCCCGATCATCATGGCGTTCTGCTCGATCGGCGTTTACAGCGTCAACACCAACGCCTTCGATCTCTACGCAGTCGCCTTCTTCGGCCTGCTCGGCTACATCCTGACCAAGCTGCGCTGCGAACCCGCACCCCTGCTGCTCGGCTTCGTGCTCGGCCCGCTGCTCGAGGAAAACCTGCGCCGCGCCATGATCCTGTCGCGCGGCGACCCCTCGACCTTCGTGACGCGGCCGATCAGCGCCGGCCTGCTGCTCGTCGCACTGGCCGTGCTCGTCGTCGTCTTCCTGCCGTCGGTCAAGAAGAAGCGCGAAGAGGTGTTCGTGGAGGAAAGCTAGTTGTCGGGACGCCGGGCGCCGCGATTTCCACGAGCGGCGCCGGCACGTCTGTCGTCTTCACCTCGGCCTTGCAGAGATCGGCGATGACGCAGGCCGGGCAATCGGGCTTGCGCGCCTTGCAGACATAGCGGCCATGCAGGATCAGCCAGTGATGCGCATGGCGCATATACTCGTCCGGGATGATCCGCAGCAGCCCTTGCTCGACCTGTTCGGGCGTCTTGCCTGGCGCCAGGCCGAGGCGGTTGCCGATGCGGAAAATATGGGTGTCGACCGCCATCGTGTGCTGGCCGAACGCCATGTTGAGCACGACATTGGCGGTCTTGCGCCCGACCCCCGGCAGCTTGACCAACTCATCGCGCTCGCTGGGCACCTCGCCGCCGTAATCGCGTATCAGCGCCTCCGAGAGCGCCACGACATTCTTGGCCTTGTTGCGCCAGAGTCCGATGGTGCGGATGTACTCGCCGACCCTGGCTCCGCCCAGCGCCAGCATCTTTTCAGGTGTGTCGGCGACCTTGAACAACGCCCGCGTCGCCTTGTTGACGCCGGCATCGGTCGCCTGCGCCGACAGCACCACGGCCACCAGCAGCGTGAAGGCGTTGACGTGCTCGAGCTCGCCCTTCGGCTCGGGCCGCTGCACCGAAAACCGCCGGAAGATCTCATGCACCTCGGCGGCGCTGTAGAGCGAACGGAGCCGCACCGGCCGCGGTCGCGGCTTGGCATTCGAGCCGTCGCACCGCCCGGGCGGCAGTTCACTTTTGGATAGGGAAAGATTTTTGGACTTGGGGCTGGCCATTTCCCTCCTATAATATCCTGGGATGAGCGACACAAACGCCTCGTTTCAGGCCGACGAGCCATTCTTCCAGGCGCTGCTGACACCGCACCGCTCGCTGGGCCGCACCGGCTTTGCCGTGCTGATGGGCGCGCTGCTGTTCGGCTGGGTAGTGACCGGGGCGTTTTTCCTGTCGCGCGGCGCTTGGCCGGTGTTCGGCTTCTTCGGCCTCGACGTCATCGCCGTCTACATCGCCTTCCGCGCCAACTATCGTGCCGCCCGTGCCCGCGAGGAAGTGTCGGTGTCGCGCACCAGCCTCGACATCCGCAAGACGGCGCCCTCGGGAAAGTCGGAAGCGCATCGCTTCAACCCGTTCTGGGCGCGCTTTTCCGTCGCTCGCGATGCCGAGATCGGCATCACCAGGATGACGGTGGAAGCACAAGGACAGAATGTGCCGATCGGGTCATTCCTGGACCCTGACTCCCGCGAGAGTTTTGCCACTGCATTTTCACGTGCTCTGACAAAAGCCAGGACGCGTTAGAGCCGGCGCGTCAGAACCGGTAGCGTAAAATCCTGCCGACCTTGCGCAATGCGGGAATGTGTCTCCACAGCCCGATGAACAGTTTTGCGGACCAGCTCATGTGCGCTGTGCGTTCCGCGCTGTAGGCCGAGATATCGTCGACAAAGCGCAGCTTCGGAACGGCACGCTCCAGTACCTGCGGGTCGTCGATCGCCCAGTGAACCTCGGCGCCCGTCGCCCTGATGGTCGGATTGAGGCGCAGCATCTTCAGGCCGAAGTGGCTGTAGGCGTCGAACATCAGCTCGCCGCCGGCAAGATGCGCGACAAGGCGTGACAGCAGCCGTGGCCCCTCCTCTACCGGGAGATAAGGCGTCAACCCCTCCATCACCACGACGGCCGGACGATTGCGCGGCACTTCTGCCAGCCAGTCCGGGTCGGTTACCGAAGAGCCGACGAGGTGGTAATGGTCGCGGGACGGGTAAAGCTTGCGCCGGAGCGCGATGACATCCGGAAAATCGACATCGAACCACTCCACGCCTTCGGGTGGATCGACACGGAAAATGCGCGTATCGAGCCCGCAGCCGAGATGCAGCACGATGGCGCCGGGATTTCTGGCGATGAAGTCTTGAACTCGCACGTCGTAGGTCTTGGCTCGAATCGCCAATCCGATGCCGAGATTGGTGTCGACCTTGAGGTGCGAGAAATCATAGTCGATCTTGCGCACGGCCTCGTCGGCGAAGCGGTCCCCGAGCAGCGAATGCGGCAGCCGGCTTTCCAGTGCCTTGCCATAAAGCGTCATCAGCAAGGTCTCCCTTGCTCCGCTCAGATTCACCCTTTCGCCGGCCATTGGCATCTCCCGGGGCGCAATCCAGTACTTATCTGGGAACAGGCGGCAACAAGGCAAGTTTCGGGTGGTTGCAAGGGGCGGAAAGACCGATATTCGCGGTCAAGGAGATATTGCCATGAACGCCCAGATGACCACGAATACGCAGATGAAACCGACAGCGATCCTGCAGCACGACATCACCCCCGAGGGCAGCGACTACGAGGTCGTGCGCCGCGCCATCGAGAAGATCAGCCTCGACTATCGCGACCAGCCCTCGCTGGAAGCCCTGGCAGCCGATGTCGGCGAGACACCCACGGGCCTGCAAAAGCTGTTCACCCGCTGGGCCGGCCTGTCGCCAAAAGCCTTCCTGCAGGCGGTCACCCTCGACCATGCCCGCAAACTGCTCGATTCCGGCATGCCGCTCCTCGAAACATCGTTCGAACTCGGCATGTCCGGCCCCGGCCGGCTGCACGATTTGTTCGTCACCCACGAGGCGATGTCGCCGGGCGACTACAAGACGCGCGGCGCTGGCCTGACCATCCGCTACGGCTACCACATCTCGCCCTTCGGCATCGCCCTGATCATGGTCACCGACCGTGGCCTTGCGGGGCTCGCCTTCAACGATCCGGGCGGCGAGCGGGCGGCTTTCGCCGACATGTCGGGCCGCTGGCCGAACGCCACCTATGTCGAGGACATGAGCGCCACCCAGCCCTATGCGGCGCGCATCTTCGATCCGACATTGTGGCGCGCCGACCAGCCGCTGCGCGTGGTGATGATCGGCTCCGACTTCCAGCTGCGCGTCTGGGACGCGCTGCTCAGGATCCCGATGGGCAAGGCCTGCACTTATTCTTCGATCGCCTCCAGGATCGGCGCGCCAAACGCCAGCCGGGCGGTGGGGGCGGCGGTCGGCGCCAACCCATTGTCCTTCGTCGTCCCTTGCCATCGGGCGCTGGGCAAGTCCGGCGCACTCACCGGCTACCACTGGGGCCTGACCCGCAAACGCGCCATCCTCGGTTGGGAAGCGGGCCAGACCGCGTCCTGAAGCTGCCCGCATCAAACAACACCGGCGAAATCCCTTCGCCGGTGTTGTTCTTTTTGCGAGCTCCCGGCGCAAAACATCCGCACGCTCTGGCAAGCCGCCGGCTTACAGGTTAGCTTCCCGCGCATTCCGCAGGAGGCTTTCTTGATCATCGTTGTCGGCTCGATCAACCTCGACCTTATCGCCAATGTCGACCGCCTGCCTTCGCCGGGCGAGACGGTCCGCGGCTCCGGCTTCGCCACCGCGCCCGGCGGCAAGGGCGCCAACCAGGCGCTGGCTGCGGCGCGCGCCGGCGCCAAGGTGCGCATGGTCGGCGCCGTCGGCAAGGACAATTTCGCAACCGAAGCCCTGGCTTTGCTCGTGGCCGGCAAGGTCGATCTCTCCGGCGTCGGCCAGAGCTTCGCCTCCACCGGCACGGCGCTGATCCTCGTCGGCGCCGATGGCGAGAATGTCATTGCCGTGGTGCCGGGCGCCAATGATTCGGTGCTGCCCGGCGATCTCGCCAAGGCTTTCCTTGCGAAGGGCGACGTCGTCCTGCTGCAGCACGAGATCCCGTTGCAGACTGTCGATGCAGCGCTCGACGCCGCACGCGCCGCCGCCGCGGTCACCGTGCTCAACACCGCGCCGTTCCGTAGCGAGGCGGCAGCGTTGCTCGGCAAGGCCGACTACGCCGTCGCCAACGAAACCGAATTCGACCTTTACGGCGAGGCGCTGTCGCTGAAAGGCCGCGACCGCCCGGCGCGCATGCGCGACTTCGCCCGCAAGACCGGCCGCACCATCGTCGTCACGCTCGGCGGCGACGGCGTGCTGGCGGCGACCCCGGAGGATTTCCTGACCGTGCCGGCGCTGAAGATCACGCCGGTCGACACCGTCGGGGCCGGCGATACTTTTTGCGGTTATCTCGCCGCCGGGCTGGCGTCCAACCTGCCGCTGGAGCAGGCTCTCACCCGCGCCGCAGCCGCCGGCTCGCTCGCCTGCCTGAAGCCCGGCGCCCAGCCGGCCATCCCGCTGGCCGCGGATGTGGACACCGCCCTGCGCAACAACGCCGGATGACAGCCCTGCGCCCCGCAACGAAGCACGCCGTGCCCCCCGCCGGCGACATCTGCCGGATGTCCGCTGTCGACCTGGCCGAGGCGATCCGGCTGCGCCGCCTGTCCGTGCGCGAGTTGGTCGCCGCATTCCTTGACCGCATCGACGCGGTAAACCCGCTGGTCAATGCCATCGTCTCGTTGCGCGAGCGCTCCGACATCCTGCGCGAGGCCGACGCGGCGGACGCGCATCTAGCGCAAGGCGGGCCGGCCGGCTCGCTGTTTGGCCTGCCGATGGCGATAAAAGACCTCGCCATGACGCGCGGCTTGAGGACCAGTTTCGGCTCGCCGATCTTCGCCGATTTCGTGCCGCAGGAGGATGATTTCTTCGTCGAGCGCATCCGCAAGGCCGGCGGCATCATCATCGGCAAGACCAACGTTCCCGAATTCGGGCTGGGATCCAACACCTACAATAATGTTTTCGGACCGACGCTGAACGCGTTCGATCCGGCGCTGACCGCCGGCGGCTCGAGCGGCGGCGCAGCGGTCGCCCTTGCGCTCGACATGGTCCCGGTCGCCGACGGCAGCGATTTCGGCGGCTCGCTGCGCAATCCGGCGGCGTGGAACAATGTCTATGGCTTCCGCCCGTCGCAGGGCCTTGTCCCCGGAGGGCCGGACCTGGAAGTCTTTCATGCTCAGATGGGCATAGACGGGCCGATGGGCCGCAGCATCAGCGACATGGCGCTGCTGCTCGACGTGCAGGCGGGCTACCATCCGCATGCGCCCTTGTCCTGGGAAAAGCCTGGTTCATTCCTCGAAGGGCTGGCAACGCCGGCAAGCGGCGGCCGCGTCGGCTGGCTCGGTGATCTCGGCGGTCACCTGCCGGTGGAGCCTGGCATCCTCGATCTGTGCGAGGCCGCACTCGGCCGCTTCGCGGAGGCATCCTTCCTGACCGAGCCCTTGCTGCCGGATTTCGATTTCGAGGCACTGTGGCAAGCCTTCGTGACGCTGCGGCAGGCGAGCAGCGGCTCGGCGCTGAAAGTCCATTATGACGACCCGCACAAGCGCGCCCTGCTGAAGCCGGAAGCCGTCTGGGAGGTGGAGAACGCCATGCGGCTGACGGCGCCGCAGATCCGCGCGGCCTCGGTCATCCGCACCTCCTGGCACCGGACGCTGCTGTCGCTGTTCGAGCACTTCGATCTCATCGCGCTGCCGACGGCGCAGGTCTTTCCTTTCGAAGTCGGCACGCATTGGCCAAGTGAGGTCGCCGGACGGACGATGGACAGCTACCATCGCTGGATGCAGGTTTCGGCCTTCGCCACGCTCGGCGGCTGTCCGGCGCTCAACGTGCCCGTCGGCTTCGACGACAAAGGCCGCCCCTTGGGCATGCAGCTGATCGGCCGGCCGCGCGGCGACCTCGCCGTGCTCAGGGCCGGAGCGGCCTATGAGGCGACCTTGCCTTGGCAGGTGGGGGCGTCCTGACGCGAGGGGCGGCACGGTCTGCGACCGGCTTGCACCAGCCCCGCCGCCATGCATTGATTGCAGCCAGCCGCCTAAGCGCATCCTCGAGGAAATCCCCCATGTCGCTGGAACTCTACGCCGCCTATGTCCTTGCCTGCATCGTCATCATCCTGGTGCCCGGTCCGACTGTCACGCTGATCATCGCCAACAGCATCCGCCATGGCTACCGCGCCGGCCTTGCCAATGTCGCCGGCACGCAGGCTGGGCTCGCCGTGATGATCGCCATTGTCGGCATCGGCCTCAACACGCTGATATCGGGCATGGGCCACTGGTTCGAATGGGTACGCCTGATCGGCGCCGCCTATCTGATCTGGATGGGGGTGCAGATGTTCCGTTCCAAGGGCGCGCTGAATGCCGACGGCACCGCGAGAAAGCCGCGCGGCGGCTTCTTCCTGCAGGGCCTGCTGGTGGCGCTGAGCAACCCCAAGACCCTGGTGTTCTTCGGCGCCTTCTTCCCGCAATTCATCGCCCCGCAGGGCAATTACACCCTGCAGATCGTCGTCATGGGCCTCACCGCCATGATCTTCGCCGCCGTCTCGGATTCCACCTATGCTCTCGCCGCCAGCCGCGCCGGCCGCCTGCTCTCGGCAAGCCGCATTAAGCTGATGTCCAGGATCAGCGGCAGCTTTCTGGTCGGCGGCGGCCTGTGGCTAGCTTTTTCGAAGGCGAAGTAACAACCGTGGACGGTCGTTTCCAACGGCAGAATGAGCCCGTACGTGAAGGCTGATTGAAAGTCAGTCTCCACGCCACCACATGACTTTGTGCTGGGGATTCTTTCAAATGTCATGGACTTATAGGGATTTGAAAAGGAACGCGCCCGGCGTGGTCCTGATCGTCGCCATGTTCGCGATGATGGTTCCTTCGGCGCTCTACAAATGGACGAATGACGCGAGCCCTATCCGGTCAGTCGAGCCAATCCACGCAACGGTCAAAAGCGCCCAATCGGACCACGACCACACCCTTTATCTGGTTTCGCTCGAAAGCGGTTCGTCCATTCTTGTCGATGACGACCGGCCGCATCTGATCGGCGCGACGGCAAACATGGAGCGCGTCACGCGCGAGAATGGAATGGTCTTCTATCGATTTGCAAAGTGAACGGCGGCGGCGCCTTCCTTCTCCCCCTGTGGGAGAAGGTGGATCGGCGCGATAGCGCCGAGACGGATGAGGGGTGTTCCAGCGGAGTGAGACGTGGGCGTTCCCTGGAACACCCCACATCCGTCGCCTTCGGCGACGCCGCCCGGGGGCGAGCCACTTGTCTCGCCCCGTCCCTTCGGAACCCACAATGGGAGAAAGGAAAGACAGAGCTAAAGCCGCGCCAACCTCTCAACCAGCAGCGCGAAAAACGCGTCATGGTCGATGTCGCGCATCACCATGGCGTTCTTCGGCCGCTTGGTCACGCCCCACCAGTCGATCACGGTCATGCCCATGGTGAGTTCGGAGGTCGTTTCGACGGTGACGTTGCAGTTGCGGCCCTTGAACAGCTCCGGCTTCAACAGATAGGCGATGACGCAGGGGTCGTGCAGCGGGCCGCCATCGGTGCCGTATTTCTCCTCGTCGAAGCGCTCGAAGAACTCCAGCATCTCGGCCGTCGCGGTGCCGACCCGGGTGCCGAGCTGGCGGATGGCCTGCGTGCGCTTGGCCGTGGTCAGCGCCTTGTGGGTGACGTCGAGCGGCATCATGACGATCGGAATGCCGGATTTGAACACCAGGTCGGCGGCTTGCGGATCGACATAGATGTTGAATTCTGCGGTCGGCGTGACATTGCCGCCTTCGAAGAAACCGCCGCCCATCAGTACGATTTCCTTGATGCGCGGCGCGATCTTCGGCTCACGGATCAGCGCCAGCGCGACATTGGTGAGCGGGCCGAGCGCGCACAGCGTGATCGTGCCGGCCTCTTCCTTCATCAGCGTCTCGACGATGAAGTCGACCGCATACTGGCCCTGCAGCTTCATCTTCGGATCGGGCAGTTGCGGGCCGTTGAGGCCGGTCTTGCCATGCACTTCCTCGGCGGTGACCAGCTCGCGCGCCAACGGGCGGATGGCGCCTGCATAGACCTTGATGTCGGGCCGGCCGGCCAGTTCGCAGATTTTCCTGGCGTTCTTTTCGGTCAATTTCAGCGGCACGTTGCCGGCAACAGCAGAGATGCCGACGATCTCCAGCTCGGCGCTGCCGAGCGCCAGCAATATGGCGACGGCATCGTCCTGGCCGGGATCCGTGTCGATGATGATCTTGCGGGTCTGGGGCATTTCATTTCCTTATGCGGGGGAGTCTTTTTGGCGGGGGTGTTCGGCGGCTTGAACTTGGCCGCGGCGCGGACCATATCAAGACCATCGGGAAAAATGCCATCCGGGTTTTTCCAGTTTATGTCGCTCCAAAGAGGACAGTGTAACATGAGCCGAATGACGCCCTTCTCCAGCCCGCTTCTCCTTGGTTTCGATGCCATGGAAAAGACCCTGGAACGACTGGCGAAATCCGGTGACAGTTATCCTCCCTACAACATCGAGCGCCTCAGCGGTGCTGACGGCAAGGCCGAAAGGCTGCGCATTACGCTGGCTGTCGCGGGTTTCGCCGAAAGCGATCTCGATGTCACCACGGAGGAAAACCAGTTGGTCGTGCGCGGCCGTCAAACCGACGACACTGAGCGCGAATTCCTCCACCGCGGCATCGCCGCGCGCCAGTTCCAGCGCTGTTTCGTGCTGGCAGACGGCATGCGGGTGATCGCAGCGGAACTGAAGAACGGCCTTTTGTCGATCGATCTCGATCGGCCGGATACCGAACGGCTGGTACGGAAAATAAATATATCGGTGAAAGACTGATCTTTACCGATGGCTCTCATGCGGGATGGCCTTGAGCGGCGTCCTCGCGCCAAGGAGGCTTGAAATGACCAGAACTGACGAAACCATCACCATGACCAGCGGCGAATTCGCCCATCTCGGCGAAGGCTCGGTCGCTTATCTCCGCAAGGTCTCGAGCGACGAGCTGCTCGGGCGCTTCCCCAACCTCGGCGAAATAGCGCCTGGTATGGTCCTGTGGGCCCTGTTTGCCGCCAACGGCCAGCCGATCCTGCTTTCGGATGCGAAAGACCGGGCTTTGGCCGGCGCCATGGAAAACGACCTGACCACTGTCGCCATTCACTAAGGCGACTGCTGGCGGTTGAAATGGAGAGGGCCGCCTTCGGCGGCCCCTGGAAGACTTAAATCCGAAGAACTTCAGGCGGCGTGCGAGGCCTGCGTGTCCGAAAGCAGTGCGTGGATGGCGACCGCGTCGCGCGTGCCTCTGATCTTGGCCACCGTGTCGGCGTCGCGCAAAACCCTGGCGATGCGCGACAGTGCCTTGAGGTGATCGGCGCCGGCGCCTTCCGGGGCCAGCAGCAAAAACACCAGATCGACCGGCTGGTCATCCAAGGCCTCGAAATCGACCGGCGTCTCCAGCCGGGCAAAGACGCCGGCGATGCGCTTCACCCCGGCGAGCTTGCCGTGCGGAATGGCGATGCCGTTGCCGACGCCGGTGGAGCCCAGCCGTTCGCGCTGCAGGATGGTGTCGAACACTTCGCGCTCCGGAATGCCGGAAATCGCCGCCGCTCTCTCGGACAGCAACTGCAGAAGCTGCTTTTTGGAGTTCGCCTTCAACGCCGGCAAGATCGCCGGAACGTTGAGAAGATCGCTCAGATCCATATTTGAAATCCCTTATTCGCCTGCCGTCGCCAGTCCTCGCCCCTCGCGCGGCTGGCTATTATCCCTGTGCGACCATTGCCGTCACCTGTGCGACCATTGTCGTTGTCGTCACGCCTGTGCGACTTTGGTCGTCGACGGGTCGATCCAGCCGATATTTCCGTCCGGCCGCCGATAGACGATGTTGAGGTGGTCGTTTCCGGCGTTGCGGAATACGAAAACCGGGCTGTCCTTGGTGTCGAGTTCGATAACCGCCGACGCCACCGACATGGTCTGCAGCGTCATGGTTGATTCGGCGACGATGGCCGGGGCGTAGTCCTCCGGAATGTCCTCATCGTCATCGGTCAGCGGCGCCATTACCGTATAGGCGATGTCGGTGATTTCGCCATTTCCATTGCCTGAATTGTGCGATTTCAGACGGCGTTTGTAGCGCCGCAGCCTGGTTTCGAGGCGGTCCGCGGCCGCCTCGAAGGCAAGTGTCGGATCCTGGGAATCGCCGGTTGCCTGCAGCGAAGCGCCGGAATCCAGCCTGATCATGCAATCGGCCGAGTAACGCGACCCCGATTTGATGACCGTGACGTGCCCTGAAAAACCGCGATCGAAATATTTTCCAATCGCCTCGCCGACACGATCGGTAATGCGCGTACGCAACGCATCGCCGATATCCATGTGTTTACCCGATATGCGCAATTTCATCTGAAAACTGACCTTCCTTGCTCAGGCTTCAAACTGGCCAGAGTTTATACTCGTGATCCGTGCGCACAAGCTTTGCGGCGTCAACTCGCGCCGATTTTAGATCCGAACTTTCCGGTTGATCACAATCCGCCTTCTTGGCCGTCCCGTGGCCTTCATCGTGACGGACCATCCGCATGCGGGCCGCGAGCCCGTCTCATGCGGGCGGGCTTCTAGACACTTCATTGCAGCTTGTCAATTAATGCATGTCGCCCAGAAGTGCGCTGCGGTTCTGGGACAACGACATGCATCAAAACAAAGACTTAAAGCGCGTCGTATGAATCCGTTTCAGCGCGATGCGCTTTAAGGTCGGAAAGTTGTGGAATCCAGCCATAGCAAAAGCCTTGCCGGGCAAGCAGACCTAGCGCCCCGCGCTCGCCAGAGCGCGCTTTTCACGCCGCCGCTGCACCGACGAGGGAATATTCATACCCTCCCGGTACTTGGCCACCGTGCGCCGGGCAATATCGACGCCGCTTTCCTTCAACATATCGACGATTGCGTCATCGGACAGCACATCGGCGGGCTTTTCCTCGTCGATCAGCTGCTTGATGCGGTCGCGCACCGCTTCCGAGGAATGCGCATCACCGCCGCCCGACGCCGCGATCGAAGCCGTGAAGAAATAACGCAGCTCAAACACGCCACGCGGCGTCAGCATGTATTTGTTGGCCGTCACCCGGCTGACGGTCGATTCATGCATGCCGATGGCATCGGCCACCGTGCGCAGGTTGAGCGGCCTGAGCTGGCGCACGCCATGGACGAGAAAAGCGTCCTGCTGGCGCACGATTTCCGACGCCACTTTCAGGATCGTCTTTGCCCGCTGGTCGAGGCTCCGCGTCAGCCAGTTGGCATTCTGCAGGCATTCGGCCAGGAAATCCTTCTCCGCCTGATTCTTCGCATGCGGCGAGACCTGGGCGAAATAGATGTGATCGACAAGCACGCGCGGCAGCGTCTCGGCATTGAGCTCGACCGTCCAGCTACCGTCATTGGCGGCACGGACTTCGACATCGGCGACGATGGCATCGCTGGCGCCGCCTGAAAATGCCGTGCCCGGACGCGGATCGAGCGCGCGGATTTCGGCCAGCATGTCGAGAAGATCCTCCTCGTCAACCCCGCAAAGCCGCTTCAGCGTCTGGAAATCGCGCCGCGCCAGGAGTTCGAGGTTGCCGATCAGCGTTTTCATCGCCGGATCGAGACGATCGCGCATGGCAAGTTGCAGCGACAGGCATTCGGCAAGGTCGCGCGCAAACAGGCCGACCGGCTCGAATGTGTGGCAGGCTGCCAGCACCTTGGCCACCACCGCCCGATCGGCGCCGAGCCGTTTGGCGATCTCGGCGGGATCGGCGCGCAGATAGCCGGCCTCGTCCAGGCCGTCGGCCAGTTCGGCTGCGATCAGCCTTGCGGCCGGATCGGCAAAGGCAAGCGCGATCTGCTCGCCGACATGCTGGCGCAGCGTGATCGCCGCGGCGGCCATGTCGCCGACGTCGAAGCCTTCGGAAGAACCGGACGAACTATTGCCGGTGGCCGACTTCCACTGCGCCGTCAGGTCCGGACCGAGCCGCTCGCTGGTGCCGGGATCGTCGGGGAACAGATTTTCCAGCGAGCTGTCGAGCTTGTCGGAGATCGCTTCGGCGCTCCACGCCGTCTCGTTTTCGAACCAGTCGCCATCGGCGGCAGGCTCAGGAGCGGCATCGCCCTTCTGCACCTGGTCGCTTGCGGCGTCATCCTGGGGCTCGGCGCGCTCCAGCAGCGGATTGCGCTCGATCTCGTCGTCGATGAAGTGGTCGAGCTCGACATGGGTGAGCTGCAACAGCCTGATCGACTGCATCAGCTGCGGCGTCATCACCAGCGACTGGGATTGTCGTAGCTGTAGTTTCGCCGCCAACGCCATGGTTCGGTTTCAAACGCCCTTCTGCACCCGGAAGCCTACACATCAGAAGCTGCCGGAAAATGAATTTTTCCGACCTTCCATAGAAACTGGCCCGGCTTTTGCTTGTCAAGGCGAACGATGGCAAAAGGCCCCTACCGAAGCATTATCTCACGCAAAATCGGAGAAAAAAGCCCGGCGGGGCGGCAAAAATCACGTCAGGAAACAAATTTCACGCTCAGAGCGTGAAACCTTCGCCGAGGTAGAGCCGGCGCACATCGGGGTTCGCCACCACCTCGTCGGCACGGCCATGAGTCAGCACCTGGCCGGCATGGATGATGTAGGCGCGGTCGATGAGGCCGAGCGTTTCGCGCACATTGTGGTCGGTAATCAGCACGCCGATGCCGCGCGCCGTTAGATGACGAACCAGCTGCTGGATGTCGGCGACGGCAATCGGGTCGATGCCGGCGAACGGCTCGTCGAGCAGCATGTAGGCCGGGCGCGTCGCCAAAGCTCGGGCGATCTCAAGACGCCGCCGCTCGCCACCCGACAGCGACATGGACGGCGACTTCCGCAGATGGCTGATGTGAAATTCCTCGAGCAGTTCGTCGAGATTGCGCTCGCGCACCTTGCGGTCCTTCTCAACCACTTCGAGCACGGCGCGGATGTTCTGCTCGACATTCAGGCCGCGGAAGATCGAGGCTTCCTGCGGCAAATAGCCGATGCCGAGGCGGGCGCGGCGGTACATCGGCATCGAGGTGACGTCGAAACCGTCGATCTCGATCGTGCCCTCATCGACCGGCACCAAGCCGGTGACCATGTAGAAACAGGTGGTCTTGCCGGCGCCGTTCGGCCCGAGCAGCCCGACAGCCTCGCCGGCGCGCACGCCGATGGTGACACCGCTGACCACCTTGCGGCCCTTGTAGCTCTTGGTCAGACCCTTGGCGATCAGGGTGCCCTTGAACTTCGAGGAATCAACGGTGACTGTGGCCGGTGCTGCAAGTTTACTGGCCGCCCGTCCCGGAAGGCGGGTCAGCAGCGAAGACACGCCAGTCATTCGGGCTTCGGGGCCTCGGATTTCGGTGGCGGCGTCATCGACATGATGACGCGCCCGCCGCAGCCATCGACCTGAGCAAGGCCGCTTTTCATCTGCACGGTGAGCTTGCAGCCCTTGAGGACGTTGGGTCCTTGGGACAAGACGACCTCCTTGCCCGACAGAACAAGCACCTGCGTCTTCATGTCGAACGTGGCGTTGTCGCCGGTGGCGATCTGGTCATTCGACTTGATGTAGACTTTGTTCTTGACCACCAGATGGTCGATATTGGCCGAACCGGTCATCGCCGAAGCGCCGGCGGCAGCACCTTTGGCGGCGTTGGGGTCCTTGACGTAGTAGACCTCCATGCTGCCGGCCTTGAGCAGCGTCGGCCCTTGCGTGACGGTGACGTTGCCGCTGAACAGCGCCATGCTGTCGGCCTGGCGGACCTCAAGTTTGTCGCTCTCGATCTGGATCGGCTGGTCGCCCGACAGTTTGAGCCCGGATTGGCTGCTGGCGCTGGACTGAGCCCAGGACGGCGCCATACCCAGCAACAGCAAGGCCGAAGCTGCGGCGACAAGCCGTGCCGAATTACTGGGACGCATTCGTTTCTCCGCTCTTTGCCTCTGCCGCCTTCATAGTGGCCGGATCGATGTGAACGCTTACCTTGTTCTCGAAAACGATGACCTTGCCATTGTCTTCGACCGACATTGAACCCGCGGTGATCCGCGAGCCGTTACGGCTGACATCGACCGCATCACCTGTCTTCATAGAGCCTTTGCCCATATCGAGGAAGACCGATTTGAAGATGGCAGCGACGCCGTCGGTGGTGGTGACGGTAACGTCGCTGGTCATGTCCATCGTGTTGGCGTTTCTGTTGTAGATCCCGCGCTTGGCGTCGACGGTCGCCACATTGTCGGCCGTCAGCGGCAATTTGGCATGGATGCCTTCGAGTTCGATGATGTCCTGCTTGCCGACATCCTGGATGGCGCGCAAGGCCGTCAGCGAATAGGGCAGCTTGTCCTTGGTGAAGCCGTTGAGCTTCGGATTGGCCATCACCAGCTTGCCATCCGCGAAAGCGGTGCCGTCTGCCTGTATCGAAATGTTGATCGGCGCCGCCAGATAGGAATAGACCGGAAACGCAACCGCGATCCCGGCGGCAAGCACCGGCACGGCAAACTTAAGCACGCGCACGCGGCGCGAGTGGCGCTGGGCGCGGTCGAAGGCGTCGCCGCGCGTGCCCGCTGGCGCCGTGGGCGCCAAGGCCGCATCGGCGTTGGTCGGTTCGTTCGATCGCGCAAGCATGACTGACTTCTAATAAACCCTTGTCCGCCAAAACACCTGCTATAGGTGGGTTGCCGGCCCCCGCAAGCAAGCACAAGCGGAGGAAAACCGCAAAAATGTGACGGCCGCTGTTTTACAGACGGAACTCAGGCGACACAATTTCGTCACTTCATAGCAGAAACGAACGCGCCGCGTCATTTTTTCGTGAAATGCCTCCGTCGCGAAGGTCGCTTCGTCGCAGGCTCTTGAGGAAGAGGTAGCCGGGCGCGGACGCTTGCTTTAAAAGCATCGCTTCCCACCGACTGTGAGGCAGACCATGGCACTGAGAGCCGACGACCTGATCGACCGCCGCCGCTTGCGGCGCAAGCTGACCTTCTGGCGCGGCGCCGCCATTGCCATCGTGGCCCTTGGGGTGATTGCGCTTGCAAGCTGGTTCTATGGGGGCGACCTCGGCGGTTCTTCCGTCGACCACATCGCCAAGGTCAGGATCGAAGGCACCATCGCCGAGGACGAGGAACTGATCAAGCGGCTGGAAACCATCCGCACATCCCCGCAGGTCAAGGGCGTCATCCTGGCGATCGATTCGCCCGGCGGCACCACGGTCGGCGGCGAATCGATCTACGAGGAGGTGCGCAAGCTTGCCGCCGACAAGCCGGTGGTGGCCGAGGTCGGCACGCTGGCCGCATCGGCCGGCTACATGATCGCCAGTGCCAGCGACCATATCGTTGCCCGCAAGACGTCGATCGTCGGCTCGATCGGTGTGCTCATCCAGTATCCCGATGTCAGCGGTCTGATGGACAAGGTCGGCATCAAGCTCGAGGAAGTGAAATCCTCGCCGCTGAAGGCATCGCCCTCGCCCTTCAAACCGACCAATGAAGACGAGCGAGCCATGGTCCGCAAGCTCATCCTCGACAGCTATGACTGGTTCGTCGGCATCGTCGCCGAGCGCCGCAAAATGACCCGCGATCAGGCACTGGCCCTTGCCGACGGCTCGATCTTCACCGGCCGCCAGGGCCTTGCCAACGGGCTGATCGACGCTGTCGGCGGCGAGAGCGTGGCGATCGACTGGCTGGCGACCAAGGGTGTCGACGCCAAGCTCAAGGTGGTGGAATGGAAGGACACCGAGCGGCGTGGTGGCTTCCTGTTCTCGAAAGCAATAGCGCGCAGCGTCGGCAGCGCGCTCGGCCTGTCGGAGGCCGGCAGCGACGTGCTTCACGAAATTGGCGCGGATCGCTTGTTTCTTGACGGTCTCGTTTCCGTCTGGCACCCTTGATCTGCCGGTTGGGGCGAGTAAAAAAGCAAATAAAATCATCCTGATAATTTGACCGCAGCGCTTTCACGGGGACCTTTCTGATGATCAAATCCGAGCTTGTGCAGATCATTGCCACGCGCAACCCGCATCTTTTCCTGCGCGACGTCGAAAACATCGTGGGAGCGATCTTCGACGAGATCACCGATGCCCTGGCGGAAGGCAATCGGGTCGAGTTGCGTGGCTTCGGCGCTTTTTCGGTGAAGAATCGCCCTGCCCGCACCGGCCGCAACCCGCGCACCGGCGAATCCGTCGAGGTCGAGGAGAAGTGGGTGCCGTTCTTCAAGACCGGAAAGGAATTGCGTGAAAGGCTGAATGGCGGCAAGTAGGCGCGGACCACGCGCCGACCTTATCAAGGCCTGCCTTCTCCAGGGAATCTCTATGTTGAACCGCTTCATACTTATCGTGGTCTTCGTGCCGCTCGCCGTCATCCTGATTGCGCTGGCCGTCGCCAACCGCGAGCTGGTCGCCTTCACGCTCGACCCGTTCAACCCCGGCAATCCGAAACTGACGCTGACCTTGCCGCTGTTCATCTTCCTGTTCGTGGCGCTCGCCATCGGCATGGTCGTCGGCAGCCTGGCGACCTGGGTCAAGCAGGGCCGCTACCGCAAGCTGGCGCGCCAGCGCGGGGTCGAGGCCGAGAATTTGCGCCAGGCGGTCAGCCGGGTACCCGCCGCACCGCAAGGCTCGGGCCAGGGTCCGGCGCTGCCGAAGCCAACGGCCTGAAGCCGAAGCTTTTGTCTTCGCGGAGTTTTGCATGCTGACCATTTCGGCCGACGCTGTCGACCAGGCGCTGACCTTTCCCGGGCTCGTCGAGACATTGCGCGCGGCCTTCCGCCAGGGTGCTGTGCAACCCGTCCGCCATCATCACGGAGTCGAACGGCCCGACGGTGCCACTTCCACGCTGCTGTTGATGCCGGCGTGGACCGACTTCCATGCGGCCGGCACGTCGGTCGGCGGTCATATCGGCGTCAAGATCGTCACCGTATCGCCCGACAACAACGCCATCGGCAAACCGGCGGTGATGGGGCTCTACCTCCTGCTCAACGGCGCCACCGGCGAGCCCGAAGCGCTGATCGACGGCCAACGGCTGACACAGTGGCGCACCGCTTGCGCCTCGGCGCTGGCGGCCTCCTATCTCGCCCGCGAGGACGCATCGCGGCTTCTGGTGGTCGGCGCCGGCGCGCTGTCGCCGTTCCTCGCCAAGGCGCACTCCGCGGTGCGGCCGATCAAGACCATCCGCATCTGGAACCGCACGCCCGCCAATGCCGAAAAGGTCGCGGCTGATTTGCGCGCGGACGGTTTCAACGCCGAGGCCGCAAGCGATCTCGACGCCGAACTCGCCGAGGCCGACATCGTCTCATCGGCGACGATCACGACGACGCCGCTGGTCAAGGGTGCGCTGCTCAAGCGGGGCGCGCATGTCGATCTGGTCGGCGGCTTCACGCCGACCATGCGCGAGAGCGACGACGACGCGATCGCGCGCGCCCGCGTCTATGTCGACACCCGCGCCGGCGCCACCAAGGAAGCCGGCGACATCGTCCAGCCGCTCGCCTCCGGCGTGCTGAAGCCGGAAGCCATCGTCGCCGATCTGCATGAGCTGGCGCGCGGGGAAAAACAGGGCCGGCAGAGCCCCACTGAGGTCACGCTGTTCAAGTCGGTCGGCGCCGCCCTCGAAGACCTTGCCACCGGCATTGCCGTCTACAACGCGCTCAAGCAGTAGCGTCTGCCTGCACCGGCGCCGGCGCCGTTCCTGAGACCAAACTTCCTGACCGCCTCCGCGCTGCCCGCGCCTTGGTCCCATCCAAACATTAGGCGTAGAAGACCAAGCGACTGAGAAGCGTGGGGAAGCGGAACGGCGGCTTTCGGGCCAAATCGCCGCTTCGCGTACGTCAGTGGTGACCGACAAATCTACGGGCGTTTGAAAGAAACTAGAATTGTGAAAGCGAGGAGACCCAAGCCAACGCTTATTGGTACGGCTCTTGGCGAAATCCAGTCCATGAGTGACCCGGTTCCAGTCGATCCCATAACGCTGCCTATGGAGTAGGCCAAAGAAAAGCTAGCAGTTCCGGCTACTAACATCCCGCCCTCGAAGCGCTCGCCCAAGATTGTGAGGGCACAAGTGCTCAAGGCGAATGTTGCAACGCCGATTATAGCGAACACCACCAGGATAGCGGCCTCGGATTGCAAAAACGGGATTGCCAGGAACGCGACCGCTCCTAAAAGGCCGCAGCAGATCGTCACACCGGCACGCGATGTCTTGTCCAGCAACCATCCGACCAGAGGCTGGGCAAACGCGGTGGGAAGTGACAGCACGGTAATGGCGTATGCTGCGAAAGCTTCGGAGTGGCCGACGCGAACGAAGTAGACCGCCATGCCTGAAATCGCAGCAATATCGGCAAAGCCGAAGGCCAATTCGATCAGAACCAGAATGGGTGCGGCGCTGATAAATCGGAGCAGCGCGCCTGCCGGCGCGCGTTCAGGCAACGTCGGCTAAAGTTCCCGGCGATCCGCCGCTTTGGGGCAACGGCAGAGCATCTCGAATGTCTCGGAAGCTGCCGCTACCATGGTAGGAATGGCCGGTCAGTCGGCCTTCATGGCAGCGCCCATCGCCTCGGCGATCAGCGCGAAATCATGCGCCGTAATTTCGAACAGCCCAAAGCGCAGTTGATAACCCCAGTTCGATTTGCCCGCGGTGAAGTCGAGCTGCTCGAGCAGCGGCTTGATCGGCGCCTCCTCGGCCTTGGCCCATTCGACATCCCTGCGGAACGGCGTGAAGCCACCGCCCATGTCGCCCTGGTAAGGCTCGCCTTCGCGCACGGTGCCGATTGCCGTGAAGGCCTGCAGGCCGTCCTTCTCGCGCAGAATTGTGGTCGGCGAGTAGTAGATGATGCCGTCGCCGGGCTTGATGCGGCGCAAAGGTGCCGCCTTGCCGTGGTTGACCTGCATGAAGCCGGCCTCGCGGCCGCGCCGGACATGTTCGGCGGAAGCGACCGCGATCCAGTGCGCACTCATTTCTGTTCTCCATTGGCCTGTTCCCCATTGGCCTGTTCTCCGTCGTTCAGCCAGTAGACGCGCAGCCGGTGCTTGTCGGGATCGAGCGCAACGAAGGTGCGGCCGAAGTCCATGTCGGTCGGCGTCTGCAGAACGGTCAAGCCGCGTCCTGCCCAGTCCGTGTAGGCGGCGTCCACCGCATCAGGCCGGTCCAACGCGAAGACGAGCTCCGCACCGCCGCCCGCGGCCGCGGCCGACGGCTCCACCGTGTGGCGCGACCACAGGCCGAGCTTGAAGCCATTGTCGAGCACGAACAGCACGAAGGTCGGCGACGTCTCCACCGGCTGGCGTCCCAGCAGCGCACCGTAGAAGGCGCCGCTCCGCTCCGGGCTGTCGACATAAAGGATGACGAAATTGGGGGTGTTCATGTCTGCTCTCCAGGTTTCGATTGGAGGAGCATAGGTGACCCCACTGTCAGATTCTGGCAGCAGCGTCTTGTGGGCGCGTGGAAAGGAGCATTAAGCGCCAGGCTGGCGCTCCGGTGCGTCCAGCGTCGCGCGCCATTCCTTTAGCAGCGCCTGCCGACGACGCGGATAGCGGATATCCGTGGTGTTGAGCCCCGACATCCGGTCGGCGCGAAAATGTCTGAAATCCTGCCGCGTCTCGCACCAGGCCACCACCACCCGCACCTTGTCGAAAAAGCCGAGCGCGAATGGCCAGATCAAGCGCTCGGAGGCGGCGCCGCCGGCATCGCGGTAAAGAAAGCCGAGTTTTCTCTCGTTGCGGATCGCCTGGCGCACCAGGCCAAGGTCGATGCTTTCGACAGCATCGCCGTGCGGCCCGACCAAAAGCGCGGTCGCATCGAGGTCCTCGCGCAGATCATCCGGCAGCACAGCGGCGATCTTGGCCAGCGCGTCGGTGGCGGCGGCCGACAGCCGCTTGTCCGGTTGTCTGGCAACCCAACGCGATCCCAGAACGATGGCCTCGATCTCCTCGTCGGTGAACATCAGTGGCGGCAGCATGAAGCCGGGTTTCAGCACATAGCCCAGCCCAGCCTCGCCCTCGATCGGCGCGCCTTGCCCCTGCAGCGTGGCAATGTCGCGGTAGAGCGTTCGGATCGAAACGTCCATCTCGCCGGCAAGCGTGCGACCGCTCACCGGCCGGCGATGCCGGCGCAGGATCTGGATCAGGTCGAGCAGGCGTTCGGAACGGGACATGATTCGAGATTTGCCTGTTTCCTCAGCGAGGTCCACCACCTCAGACATTCGCACGCTCGACCATTTTGTTTGCGCAGCCGGTGACCCTATGCCAAAAGCGGCCTGCCGCCTCCGGAGACGCTCCTGCTTGAAGTCTTTTCGCGACAAACGCCGCGACAACCGTCCGCCCGCAAAAGGCAGGACCGAACATGCGCGGCCACAGCCGGAGACCGTACCAATCCGACCCGAAGCCAGACAGCAACGCCACGAAACAAAACCGGACGACCGGTCTGATCCGAAGCCCGCCCCCCGTGTCCTGGCGCGTCGCGAAGGCATCCTGCCCACTGAGCGCCTGCCGGTGATCCTCGAAGTGGCGCCCAATCAGGATTATGCACTGCTCGACAGCGGTGCCGGCGAGAAGCTCGAACAATACGGCCCCTACCGCATCGTGCGGCCCGAGGGACAGGCGATCTGGCAAAAGGCCTTGCCCGCCAGGGACTGGGACCGCGCCGACGCCATCTTCACCGGCGACACCGACGAGGAAGGCATCGGCCGCTGGCGGTTCCCGAAGGTACCGCTGGGCGAGACCTGGCCGATGAAGCATGACGGCATCGACTATCTCGGCCGCTTCACCTCGTTTCGCCATGTCGGCGTCTTCCCCGAGCAGGCTTCGCACTGGGACCATATGGCCAGCCTGATCGCGGCGGCCAACCGCCCGGTCAAGGTGCTGAACCTGTTCGGCTATACCGGGCTCGCGTCTCTCGTAGCCGCCCGCGCCGGTGCCGAGGTCACCCATGTCGATGCCTCCAAGAAGGCGGTCGGCTGGGCGCGCGAAAACCAGGAAATGGCCGGTCTCGGCAGCAAGCCGATTCGCTGGATCGTCGACGATGCAGTGAAATTCGCCGAGCGCGAAGAGCGCCGCGGCAGCCGCTACGACATCATCCTGTTCGACCCGCCCGCCTATGGCCGCGGCCCCAAGGGCGAGGTCTGGCAGTTGTTCGAGGACCTGCCCGGCCTGACCGATCTTTGCCGCGCGATCCTGACGCCGAAACCGCTCGCCGTGGTGCTGACCGCCTATTCCATCCGCGCCTCCTTCTTCGCCATCCATGCCTTGATGCGCGACACTTTTGCCGGCATGGGCGGCACGGTTGAATCAGGCGAACTGATCATCCGCGAGCAATCCGCCGGCCGGGCGCTGTCGACATCGCTGTTTTCGCGCTGGGTGGCCTGAATGCCCGGGAGACCTGAATGCCCGGGAGTCCCGAATGAATGAGCGGCACGCAGGTGCGCCCGGGCAGGTCAAGGAAGTCACCAGCCTTGCCAATCCGCTGATCAAGGACATCAAGGCGCTCGCCCAGAAGAAATTCCGCGACCAGCAGAACGCCTTCATGGCCGAAGGGCTGAAGCTGGTCATCGACGCCCTCGACCTCGGCTGGTCGATCAGGACGCTGGTTTTCGCCAAGGCCGGACGCGGCAATGCGGCGGTCGAAAAGGTGGCGGCGCGCACGGTTGCCGCCGGCGGCACCGTGCTCGAAGTGTCCGAAAAAGTGCTGGTCGCCATCACCCGCCGCGACAATCCGCAAATGGTGGTCGGCGTCTTCCGGCAAAAACTGCTGCCGCTAAGAGACATCCGCGCTCACGACGGCGACGTCTGGGTGGCGCTCGACCGGGTGCGCGATCCCGGCAATCTCGGCACCGTCATCCGCACCGTCGATGCCGTCGGCGCCAAGGGTGTCATCCTGGTAGGCGAAACCACCGATCCTTTTTCTGTCGAGACCGTGCGCGCCACCATGGGCTCGATCTTCGCCGTGCCGGTGACCAAGGCGACGCCGGAAGCATTTCTGGCTTGGCGAAACAGCTTCTCGGGCCTGGTCGTCGGCACCCATCTGAAGGGCGCGGTCGACTACCGCTCGGTCGATTTCTCCCGAGGACCGGTGCTCTTGATGATGGGCAATGAGCAGCAGGGCCTGCCCGACAATCTGGCCGAAAGCTGCGACCGGCTGCTGCGGATTCCGCAGGCCGGCCGCGCCGATTCACTCAATTTGGCGGTCGCCACCGGAATCATGCTGTTCGAGATCCGGCGCGGCGCGCTGAAACTTGCCCCCGAGGACGCCACATCGTGAAGTCTTGGTCTCCCTATGCGCTGCTGGTGGTGGTGGCAATCGCGCTCGACCAGTGGATAAAGCATCTGGTCGAGACCGGCCTCGTCTTCCAGGAAAAGCTCGACTTGGTGCCATTCCTGGCGCTGTTTCGCACCTACAATACCGGCATCGCCTTCTCGATGTTCTCGTCCTTCGGCGACACCGGCCTGGTCGTCATCGCGGTCGTGGTCGTTGCCTTCGTGCTTTATCTGGCGACGCGCACCCCCTCCGGCCATGTGCTGGCCCGCATCGGCTTTGCCCTGATCATCGGCGGCGCGATCGGCAATCTGATCGACCGCGCCGTCTACGGCCACGTCATCGACTATATATTGTTCCACACGCCGGTATGGTCCTTCGCCGTCTTCAACCTTGCCGATGCCTTCATTTCGGTCGGCGCGGCGCTGGTCGTCTTCGACGAGTTCATCGGCTGGCGGCGCGAGGCCAAGCCGCAAGGCCCAGAAGCCTGACGGCCCGACTCTTTTGACCAATTGACCTCGCCGGACGGTCGCCGCACAGTTCGGCCAGAGCCAGCCAATGCCGACCGCCAGCCTTTGCGAAGCCGAGGAGAAGAGATGCCTGAAACCTTCAAAGCCATCCTCGTTTCGCGCGACGCCGAAAAGAAGCAATCGGTCGAGATCGTCGATTTCGGCGAAGCCGATCTGATGGAAGGCGACGTAACTGTCGCGGTCGAGGCGACGACGGTCAACTACAAGGACGGGCTGGCCATCACTGGGAAAGCGCCAGTGATCCGCCGCTGGCCGCTGGTGCCGGGCATCGATTTCGCCGGAACCGTCCTCTCCTCATCGCATGCCGACTGGCGCAAGGGCGACAAGGTCATCCTCAATGGCTGGGGCGTCGGCGAGACGCATTTCGGCGCCTATGCCGGGCGCGCCCGCGTCAACGGCGGCTGGCTGGTGCCGTTGCCCGACGGCATCAGCGCGCACGATGCGATGGCGGTCGGCACCGCCGGCTATACGGCCATGCTCAGCGTCATGGCGCTGGAGCGGCACGGCATCCTGCCGGATCGCGGCCCGGTGGTGGTGACGGGTGCAGCCGGCGGCGTTGGGTCGGTCGCAGTCTCGATCCTGTCCAGCCTTGGCTATCACGTCATCGCCTCGACCGGCCGCAACGCCGAAAGCTCCTATCTGATCGACCTCGGTGCCGCCGAAGTGATTTCGCGCGAGGAACTCTCCCAGCCGGCCAAGCCGCTGGCCAAGGAGCGCTGGGCCGGCGGCATCGATGCCGTCGGCAGCCACACGCTGGCCAATGTGCTGTCGATGACCGCCTATGGCGGCGCGGTCGCCGCCTGCGGCCTGGCGAGTGGCATGGATCTGCCGTCGAGCGTCGCCCCGTTCATCCTGCGCGGCGTCTCGCTGCTCGGCATCGATTCAGTGATGGCGCCAAAGGCTGTGCGGCTGGAAGCCTGGCGCCGCATCGGCAGCGATCTTGATCTCAAGAAGCTCGCCGGCCTGTCGACGACCATCGGCTTCGACGGCATCATCACCGCCGCCCACGACATCGTCGAGGGCAAGATCAGGGGGCGCATGGTCGTGGATATGTGAGGCCCCGAAGCCACCAGAACGGGCGGCAAAAATGCATGACCGCTAAAATTCGAACGATCCGCCGCGCTTTTCCATAATCTCTATCTGGCAAGGAGTTCCGCATGATCGCGGAGTCCGCCAGGAAAGAGAAGAGCCGCGCCGAAAGCATCGACGGGCCGAACCCGGCGACGCCCAAGCGGCAGCATGTTGCCGCGCCGCCGCTGGCGCCGGATTTGCCGCGCCCCACGTCCGAGGGCCTGCCGTTCCTGACGGTGGTCGCCAGTGTCGTGCTGGCGGGCCTCTCCCACCTCACCGGTGCGCCGATCTTCATCACCCTCGGCCTGCTGGCGACAGGCCTTGCCGGCGTCGCCATGCACCTGCGCAGCCGGCGCACCGTCCGCCGCGCGGCGGCCTTGCTCGACGAAACCGCGGCCCGTAGCCGCGCCGAAATCGAGACGCTGGCCGACCGCATGTGGGAGATGCAGGAGAGCGAGGAGCGTTTTCGCGGGCTGATCGATGCGCTCGGCGATCTCGTCGTCCACCGCGACCGCGACGGCCACATCGTCTATGCCAACATGGTTTTCGCCGGCCTCGTCGGAACCGATCAGCGCGACCTTGCCGGCAGGACTCTGGCCGACCTCGGCATCGATGTCGGTATCGTTCCCGACGCCGCCTTTTCGGATCACGAATGCCTGAGTTCCACCGACGTCTCCATCCGCACGCCGAACGGTCCGCGCTGGTTCTCGTGGATCGAACTGTCGGTGCGCGACAAGGATAGCGGCGCCGTCTCGCACCGGGCGATTGCCCGTGACATCACCGCCCGCAAGCGCGCCGAATCCTCGTTGATCACCGCGCGCGAGCGCGCTGAATATGCCAGCCAGGCCAAGTCGCGCTTCCTCGCCACCGTCAGCCATGAGATCCGCACGCCGATGAACGGCATCATGGGCATGGCCAAGCTACTGGCCGACACCAATCTGTCGCCCGAGCAGCGCACCTATGTCGGCGCCGTCTCGACCTCGGCCAGCGCGCTTTTGGCGCTCATCGAAGACCTGCTCGACTATTCCAAGATCGAGGCCGGCCGCTTCGACCCGGAACCGCAGCCGACATCGTTGCGTGAAATTGCCGACAACATCATCGAACTGATGGCGGCGAAAGCCTTCGCCAAGAACATCGGCCTCGGCTGTCATGTCGAGCCCGACGTGCCACAGATGATCATGGCCGATCCGGGAAGAGTCAGGCAGGTGCTGCTCAACCTGATCGGCAATGCGATCAAGTTCACCGACACCGGCGGCGTGCTGGTTTCGGTTGCACGGGCCCGCACCGAGACCAGCGACCGCATCTGCTTCACCGTCGCCGACACCGGCCCTGGCCTGCGCGAAGAGGATATGGAGCGCATCTTCGAGGAGTTCGAACAGTCCGACGGCACCTCGACCCGCACCCATGGCGGCGCCGGCCTCGGTCTGGCCATATCGAGGCGCCTGGTCGCCGCCATGGGCGGTGCCATTTCGGTGTCGAGCCGGCTTGGCGAGGGATCGGAATTCGTCTTCGAGATCCCGGCCGCAGGAGCAACCGAAGCACCGCAGAACCGGCAGAACATCCTCGCCGGCCGGCGCGCCGTGATCGTGTCGAAGAACGCCGTCGAGGCGGACGCCATCGCCCGCACCATCCGCGCCCATGGCGGCGCCGTCGACGTCGCCGCAACCGCTTCCCAGGCGACGCCCTTCGCCGAACATTGCGATGTGCTGTTGATCGACGCGGCCCTGGAGGACGGCGACGGCAGACTGCTCAAGCGCCTGCGCCAGAGTGGCTTTGCCGATTGCGAGGCGATCACGCTGATCGCGCCGACCGACCGCGGCATGCTTGGCGAATTCCGCACCAGCGGCTACGCCACCTTCTTGGCGAGGCCGGTGCGCGGCGAAACCCTGCTGCGCGTGCTGCTGACCAGTCATGCCCCTGCCTTGCCGCCGCCCAAGCCGGAAAAGACCGGCGCGTCCTCGCTTCGTGCCCATGGCGGGCGCCAGCAAGGTTTGTCGGTGCTGATCGCCGAAGACAACGACATCAACGCCATGCTTGCCCGCGCCACGCTTTTGAAGGCGGGACATCGCGTGAAAGTGGTCGGCAATGGCAAGGCCGCGGTCGAGGCGGTGACCGAAGCCGGGCTGAAAAATCGCTTCGATGTGGTGCTGATGGATTTGCACATGCCGGTCATGGACGGGCTGGACGCGATCGCCGCCATCCGCCGCCACGAGGAGGAAATGGCTGTGCCGCCGGTTCCGATCATGGTGCTTTCGGCCGACAGCCAGGAAAAGACCCGCCACACCGTGCTCGCCCATGGCGCCAGCGGCTTTGTCACCAAGCCGCTCGATCCCGACGCGCTGGTCCATGCCGTCGAGGGCCAGGTGGCCGCCTGAATTCATGTCCCTCAAAAGTGGCCCCGGTTTTGAGAAGACGACATGCACAAAACAAAGACAGAAGCGCGTCGCGTGAATCGTCCCAGCGCGACGCGACGCTGGCGCAATCCTCGCGTCACGTAGGTAGCCGAATGAGGGTTTTCGCCAGCCGACGAAGTATTGCCCGTCGCGCCGTATCACGGTACTGTCACAATCCTGTTGCACCTACACCGTATCCCCGTGCCAAGAGGGATGGCTCGAAGGAGAATCACTCGTGCATACAGTTATGCCGGAATGTGACACTCGGCCCAGCGCAGGCGGCGCTTTGCTCGCCGCGCGGAACGCCGATGCCGTCGCAACAGGCGCACCGCTGGGCCGTATCGGCAATCTCGAAGTGCGGCTTGCCCGCAATGAGGCCGAGATCGCCGCCGCGCAGGAAGTGCGCTACCGGGTGTTTTATGACGAGCTTGGCGCCAGGAAGGACCTGTTCCAGGCGCAGGACCGGCGCGACGCCGACCGCTTCGACCCGCTGTGCGACCATCTGCTGGTGCTTGACACCTCGATCTCCGGCCCCGAGCATCGCCGCATCGTCGGCACTTACCGCCTGCTGCGGCAAGAGATTGCGGCGACCGCCGGCGGCTTCTATTCCGAAGGCGAGTTCGAACTGACCAAGCTGATCGCCCGCCATCCCGGCCAGCGCTTCCTTGAGCTCGGCCGCTCCTGCGTGCTGCCGGAATACCGCTCGAAGCGCACCATCGAGGCGCTGTGGCAAGGCATCTGGGCCTACATCAACCACTATGAGATCGGCGTGATGACCGGTTGTGCCTCGTTCCCTGGCACGGTGCCGGCTGCGCATGCCGAGGCGCTCACCTACCTTGCCCATCACTGCCGGACCAACTCCGCCTGGGATGTGCGGGCGGTCTCCGGGCGCTATTGCTCGATGGACCTGATGCCGATCGAGGCGGTCAACGCCAAGGCGGCGATCGCGGCCATGCCGCCGTTGGTCAAGGGCTATCTGCGCGTCGGCGCCCGCATCGGCGACGGCTGCGTCATCGACCGTGAGTTCTCCACGGTCGATGTGTTCGTGGTGATGCCGGTCAAGGAAATCGGCGCCCGCTACGTCAACTATTATGGCGGGGAAGTGCAGCGCTTTGCGGCGTGAGGCAGTAGGCAGTAGGCAGTAGGCAGTAGTGAAGGCTGCCGCGAATTGCTGACTACCGACTATTCCCTATTCCCTAATCCCTCTCCCTACGGAATATCCTCCGGTCGCCGTCCCGGGCGGCTCTTGTAGGACGGAAAGGTCCAGCCGAATTTCAGCGCGCCGCCGCGCACCAGGAAAGCCGCGACGAAGCCGGCGACATCCGAGGCGAGCGGTGGCAGGCCGGCAAGATCGCCAAGTGTGTAGAGGCCGGCGCCCGCGAGTGCGGCGGTGACGTAGATTTCGGGCCTGAGCAGCACCGATGGCTCGCCGGCCAGCAGATCGCGCAGGATGCCGCCGAACGTAGCTGTCAGCACGCCCATAACAACGGAGACGACCGGCGAGCCGGTGATGGCCAGCCCCTTGGCCGCGCCCATTACGGAAAAGGCCGCCAATCCGATGGCGTCGAGCCAGAGCAGCCATTTCCAGCGGGATTCGACGCGGTGAGCGATGAAGAAGACCAGCACCGCAACCGCCGCGCAAACCAGCACATAGCCGGAGTTGGCGACCCAAAAGACGGGCAGGTTGAGGATGACGTCGCGAAGCGTGCCGCCGCCAATGCCGGTGACGCTGGCCAGAAACAGGAAGCCGATAATGTCGAGCTGCTTGCGCGAAGCCGCCAACGCCCCGGTCGCGGCAAAGACGGCGACGCCGGCATAGTCGAGGAGGTCGATGGGTGTCAGGGACATGAGGTAGTAGGGATTGGGAATTAGGGAAAGTATGAATAACACGAAGCCGCGCGATTGATACGCCTGCCTATTCCCTATTCCCTATTCCCTATTCCCTATTCCCTATTCCCTATTCCCTATTCCCTATTCCCTATGCCCTACTGGCTATTCCCTACTCACGCATCCTTCTCGGCCTGCTCGTTCACCGGCCCCGGCTCGACCGGCGCTTCGGTGGCCGCGATCTTGGGGCCGCCCTTGGCGACCCCGACCATGGCCGGCCGCAGCACGCGCTCGCCGATCGAATAGCCCGGCTGCACGACCTGGACGACGGTGTTGGCCGGCACATCTGGATTGGGCACTTCGAACATCGCCTGGTGGAAATTCGGGTCGAATTTCTCACCTTCCGGCTCAAGCTTCTTCACCCCATGCCGTTCCAGCGTCGACAGCATGGCGCGCTCGGTGATCTCGACGCCGTCGATCAGCGCCTTGAAGCCGGCATCTCCGGCCGCTTTCGCCTCGGCGGGGATAGCATCGAGCGCGCGGCGCAGATTGTCCGACACCGACAGCATGTCGCGGGCGAAATTGGCCACCGCATAGGCGCGCGCATCATGCACGTCGCGGGCGGTGCGGCGGCGCAGATTCTCCATCTCGGCTGCGACGCGCAGCGCGCGGTCCTTCAGCTCCTCGTTTTCCTTCAGCAGCCGCACCAGCGCTTCATAGTCGCCGTCGATGCCGCCTTGCGTGCGCTCGGCCTCGGCCGTTTCGATATCCTCGGGCGCGCGTTCGTCTTTTGTCTGGTCGCTCATCGCCATTTCCCGTCATTCGAATGGTTTGGATTTGCGCCCGATATCGAGGTTTGGCGGCCAAAAATCAAGGGGCAAGCCCAGGAGGACGCCCAACAGCAGGCAATGTTGCGGGCTGCCCGTCGGACTTGGTGCGGGACGCAAAGACGTTCAAAATTAATTCAAACTTTACCGTAACGGCAGCCTTTGCTTGCCAATACCCCGCTATGGGGAACCATTCAAAGCTTGGAGGAGTTTTGAAACCGACACAGGATTTGAGACAATGGACCGCAATACTGGCAACAGAAGCGAAGAGCTCGCCGCCGACATCAGGCGCCAGTTCGGCACCGAGGCGACGACGCGCTTCTTGCGCACCTTGCCGGCCTTCCGCACCGAGGCCGACATTCCCGCCCGTTTCCGGGACCTGCTCGACCGGCTGGACGGCATAGAAGCCAGCATGGCCGGCGGCCAACGCCGTCAATAGCGATGCAATCGCGCGACAATTACGCGCAGTAATTTTGCGTGAGCTTTTCCTTGCGGCAGCGGGACGCCCCGCCTATGCTTCCTGATGAACATGATTTCCCCCGAGACGGCCGCCAACAGCAAGCGCGCCTGGTTGAAGATCCTGGCGCGCTACAAGAAGCCCGACCGGCGACGCAGCACTCTTGAACTCGCCATCACCCTCATTCCTTTCGTTACGCTGTGGGCGCTGTCTTCGGCAGCCTATTCCTATGGCCACTGGTGGGGCTTGATCCTGATCCTTCCCGCCGCCGGTTTTCTGGTGCGGATCTTCATGATCCAGCACGATTGCGGCCACGGCTCCTTCTTCGCCAACCGCACTGCCGACGACTGGATCGGCCGCGCGCTCGGCGTGCTGACGCTGACCCCTTACGATTGCTGGCGGCGCGCGCACGCCACCCATCACGCCAGCGCCGGCAATCTTGACGAGCGCGGCATGGGCGATATCAGGACGTTGACGGTTGCTGAATACCGGGAGCTGTCTTGGCGGGGACGCCTTGCCTATCGTCTCTACCGCCATCCCCTGGTGATGTTCGGCCTCGGGCCGATCTGGCTGTTCATCTTCGAGCAGAGGCTGCCCGTCGGCATGATGCGCGGCGGCCTGACGCCCTGGGTGTCGTCGATGACCACCAATCTCGGCATCGCGATCGCGGCAGCGCTGCTTATCTGGCTGGTCGGCCCCGGCGCTTTCCTGATTGTCCATTTGCCGATCGTGATCCTGGCCGGATCGGCCGGCATCTGGCTGTTCTACGTCCAGCACCAGTTCGAGGAGACGGAATGGGCGAAGGACGAAGAGTGGGAATTCCAGCGTGCCGCCCTGCACGGCTCGTCCTATTACGATTTGCCGCCGGTGCTGAACTGGTTCACCGGCAATATCGGCGTCCATCACGTGCACCATCTCTCGGCCAAGGTGCCGGGGTACCGGCTGCAGGAAGTGCTGCGCGACTATCCGGAATTGCGCGGCATCGGCCGCGTCACGCTTCTCGACAGCCTGCGCTGCGTAAAGCTGGCGCTATGGGACGAGAATCGCCGCAAGCTGATCTCGTTTCGCGAAGCGCGGGCCTTGGCCTGAAAGCAATCCCAGCAAAGTGTGATGCGGTTTTCCCGGGAAAAGCGCGCAGCGCCTTCCCTCGGGATCGCATAAAACAAGAAATAAACCGCCGTACCAAAGGCGCGGCTGCATCTCCCAGAAGATCTGCTCAGGTGGCCTTGCGCTCCTCGCGCATCAGGACCTTGCAGCCCTGATCACGTCAGCCGCCTTTTCGGCGATCATGATGGTCGCTGCATTGGTGTTGCCGCCGATCAGCGCGGCTTCCTCCCTGGCGGATACTTCCGTCCGGACAGCCAAGAGATCACAGTCTTTGTAAAGACAGGCGAAATTACCGCTGCGTCAGCTGTTGCGAACGCGCCGCCAGGAGTATTTCGGCCCCTTCGGCTCCGACGCTTCGGTCGGCTGATAGTAAAGGCCCAGCCCGCCTGTGCGGCCTTCTTCGAGGCGCTTCAGCAGAACCGGGTTGGAGATCTCGAACTCGTCGAAGCCGAGGCGCAGCATATGCGGCAGCTGGTCGACGAGCACCTGGCCCGTGGCGCGGACCGCGCCCTCGAAATCGTAGCGGCTGCGCAGCAATTCGCCCTTGGAAAACGAGCGGCCGTCGCTGAAGGCCGGAAAGGCCAGCGCCACCAGCGACAGCTGCTCCAGCAGATCCACGATCTTTTCCAGCTGGTCGCCGGGCTGCAGCGCGACGCCAAGCCGCTCCTTGGCCGAGCGCCGCACCTCGGCATCGAGGCCGAGAAATGCCTGCAACGGCAGGATGAAGCGGCCATTGCCCGTCAGCGCGTCTGCGCTTTCGGCATGGCTCCACTCGTCTTCGCGAAAACCCGTCGGGGTCCAGAGGCGGGTCTCCGCTGTGGTCTGTTCAGTCATCGAAAATTCCTAAAGCCCCAAAAAATCGAAAGTCCGCGAAAGCCGGTCCACACGAAACCGGCGGCCTCCGAGCGGAAGCCGCCGTTGCAGGCCAGCCTCACCTGAATATCACCATAGCTTAAAGGGATGCGTCGGTCAGCGACACTTCCAGTCCCGACAGATGGATGCCGCACTCGGTCTTGGCATGACCGGCCCAGCGTCCGCTTCGCGCATCCTCGCCCGGCTGCACCGGCTGCGTGCATGGGAAGCAGCCGATCGACAGATAGCCGTACGCAACCAGCGGATTTTCGCGCAGCGCATGCGCGCGCATGTAGTCAGCCTGGTCGGATGTCGTCCAGTGCGCCAGCGGATTGACGCGTACGCGCGGGCCGACCGCCTCGAACACCGGCAGCGCGGCTCGCGTCGCCGCCTGGAAGCGCTTGCGGCCGGTCAGCCAGGCCCGGAAGGGGGCGACGCCGCGCGCCAGCGGCTCGACCTTGCGCACGTCGCAGCAGGCATCGGTGTTGCTCTGGTGCAGATTGCCGGTCGGATCGACCCGCTCGAGCGCCGCGTCTTCGGGCTTGATCACCCTGATGTTGGTCAGCCCGAAATCGGCGACCAGCGCATCGCGATAGCCCAGCGTCTCTTCGAAATGCTTGCCGGTGTCCAGGAAAATGACCGGCAGCGTGCGGTCGACCTTGGCGATCATATGCAGCAGGACGGCGGAATCCGCGCCGAAGGACGACACGGCGGCGATCTCGTCATGAAACAATTCGCTCGCCGCGCGTTCGATGATGTCGAGCGGGCTCAGATGTCCATACAGCGCCTCGAAGCCCGCCGCTTTGGCGGCGATGCTGTCGTCGACGTCGACGATGCGGTCAAGCGGCCTTGGTTTCGCCAGCATAGAGCGCCTCCTTGAACGGCGCGGGACCGACACGGCGGTAGGCGTCGATAAAACGTTCACTGGGACCGAGCCGAAGGCCGAGATAGGTGTCGACGATCTGCTCGATGGCGTCCGTGATCTCTTCCGAAGAGAAGCCGCGGCCGATGATTTCGCCAACCGAGGTGTTCTCGTCGGCCGATCCGCCAAGCGTCACCTGGTAGAGTTCGGAGCCTTTCTTCTCGACGCCGAGGATACCGATGTGGCCCACATGGTGATGTCCGCAGGCATTGATGCAGCCGGAAATCTTCAGCTTCAATTCGCCGATCTCGCGCTGCCGCTCCAGCGAGGCGAAGCGAAGCGAAATCTCCTGCGCGATCGGGATCGAGCGCGCTGTCGCCAGCGCGCAATAATCGAGGCCAGGGCACGCGATGATGTCGCTGATCAGGTTGGAATTGGCCGTCGCGAGGCCAATGTCGACCAAAGCGTCGTAGACCGCTTTCAAATCGGCGCGCGCCACATGCGGCAGGATCAGGTTCTGCTCATGGCTGACGCGCAGTTCGTCGAACGCGTATTTCTCGGCGATGTCGGCGACCGCTTCCATCTGGCTGTCGGTGGCATCGCCCGGCACCTCGCCAATGCCTTTCAGCGAGATCGTCACCGCGGCATAGTCGGGATGGCGATGCGTCACGACATTCTGGTCGAGCCAATCCGAGAAGCTCTTGGAATCGAGCCGCGCCAGCTTGATCGCCGCGTCGCCTTCCGGCCGGGCGGTCAGTGCCGGCGGCGCGAAATAGGCGTCGATGGCACGGATGTCGGCTTCCGGCAGCTTCAGCTCGGCGTCCTTCAGCTCCTGCCATTCGGCCTCGACCTGGCGGGTGATTTCCCCGACGCCGGTCTCGTGGACGAGGATCTTGATGCGCGCCTTGTACTTGTTGTCGCGGCGGCCATAGAGGTTGTACACGCGCAGGATCGCGGTGCAGTAGGACAGCAGGTCGGCTTCCGGCAGGAAGTCGCGGATCTTGCGCGCCACCATCGGCGTGCGGCCCTGGCCGCCACCGACATAGACGGCAAAGCCGAGCTCGCCGGCGGCGTTCTTCTTCAGATGCAGGCCGATATCATGCGTCTGGATGGCGGCGCGGTCGCGCTCGGCCCCGGTCACCGCGATCTTGAACTTGCGCGGCAGGAACGAGAATTCCGGATGCACCGACGACCATTGCCGCAGGATCTCGGCATAGGGGCGCGGGTCGGCGACCTCGTCGGCGGCGGCGCCGGCAAAATGGTCGGCGGTGACGTTGCGGATGCAATTGCCGCTGGTCTGGATGGCATGCATCTCGACGGTGGCGAGATCGGCCAGGATCGCCGGAATGTCGGACAGCGCCGGCCAGTTGAACTGGATGTTCTGGCGCGTGGTGAAGTGGCCGTAGCCTTTGTCGTATTTGCGCGCGATGTGGCCGAGCATGCGCAGTTGCGCGCTGTTCAGCGTGCCATAGGGCACCGCGATGCGCAGCATGTAGGCGTGCAGCTGCAGGTAGACGCCGTTCATCAGCCGCAGCGGCCGGAACTGATCCTCGGTGATCTCGCCGGAGAGGCGGCGTTCGACCTGGTCGCTGAACTCGGCGACGCGGGCCTGGACAAAATCGTGGTCGAACTCATCGTAGCGGTACATGTTTCGTCTTTCAGGGCGCGTCCGCCCGTATTTTGTTAAGCTGCCCGCGCAGCCTGCTTGCCCAGATCTTCCCGGATGGTCGGGCCGGCGGCGCGGATCTTTTCGCGCAGCCGCACCGGCACGACGACGCCATTGACGACTTCAGCGTCGATCAGATTCACGTCGACAACCTGATTGTTGGCGTTGGCCTTGGCGCCGATTGCTTCCAGCCTGTCCTCTGCCGCTTGGTCATGGGCAAGGTCGGCATGGTCGACCGTCTCGGCCCAGCCGCCATCGGCATACCAGACGGCGATGCCGTCGGAGAGGCGGTTTGCGGTCAGTATCTTCATGGCTCGACCTCTGCGTCGGCCGCGTTGGCGGCGCCCTCATAGTTATGTGCCGCGAGCGGCTCGGAACGTTCAAAGTTGGCGCCGGCAACCGCGTCGCCGATGATGGTCATCACCGGACCGGCCAGATCGGCGCGCTCTTCCAGCGACGGCAAATCGGCCAGTGTGCCGTGGAAACGGCGGCGGTTCTGCAAGCTGGCATTCTCGACCACGGCAACCGCCGTGTCCGGCGACAGGCCGGCCTCGATCAGCCGTCCGGCGACTTCGGCGGCGACCGAGCGGCCCATATAGACGGCTACGGTGGCGCCGGAAATGGCGAGCTTGGCCCAATCCGGCAGCGAATTGCCCTTCAGATCATGGCCGGTGGTGAACACCATCGACGAGGAGACGCCGCGCAGCGTCAGCGGCAGCTCGAAATCGGCGGCGGCGGCAAAGGCGGCGGTGACCCCGGGAACGACATCATAGGCGATGCCGGCATCGCGCAGTGCGGCCATCTCCTCGCCGGCGCGGCCGAACACCAGCGGGTCGCCCGACTTCAGCCGCACGACGCGCTTGCCCTGCCTGTCGAGATCGACCAGCAGCGCATTGATCTCGGCCTGGCTCTTGGTGTGGCATCCCTTGCGTTTTCCGACCGGCAGCCGCTCGGCGTCGCGGCGGCCCATGGCGACGATCGCCTCCGGCACCAGCGCGTCATAGACGATGACGTCGGCTTCCATCAAAAGCCGATGGGCGCGCAGCGTCAGAAGATCCTCAGCACCTGGCCCGGCGCCAACCAACGCGATATGGCCCGAAGCCGGAGCCTTCGACAGCAACAGATCGGCGGCGGCGTCATGCGCCTGCGAAAGCTCGCCGGCTTCGACGGCGCGCGCCGGTGCACCCTGGAAAAAACTGCTCCAGAACTGGCGGCGGGCGTTGCCTTTCGGCAGCAGCTTTTCGGCGGCACCCCGGAACGAGGCGGCAAGCGCTGCCAGCGGCCCGAGCGACGGCGACAGCATGCGGTCGATGCGGCTGCGCAGCATCTGCGCCAGCACCGGACCCGCGCCTTCCGTGCCGATGGCGATGGCGACCGGGGCGCGGTTGACCAGCGCCGGGGTGAAGAAATCGCATAGCTCCGGCCGGTCGACGGCATTGACCGGAATGCCAAGGCGGCGCGCATCGTGGGCGACGCGGCGGTCGAGCGTCTCGTCGCCGCTGGCGGCAAACACCAAGACCGCGCCTTCGAGATGCTCGGCGTCGTAAGGGGCGTCGATGTGGGTGGCGCCGGTCGTGGCGATGAAGGTCAGCAATTCGGCGTCGGCGGCATCGGTGACGATGCGCAGCACAGCGCTCGACTGATCGAGCAGCCGTGCCTTTGCCAATGCTTCATCGCCGCCGCCGACGATGGCCACGGCTTCGCCTTCGACCCGCATGAACACCGGGAACGCGTTGAGCTTGGGATTGGCCTGCGGCATGACGAACAGATTCCGGAACAAGGTGGCAGTTTTACGCGCGGGCGTGAAAAAGCTGAAGGAACCCACTCGCGCATCCCCTGACGGGAGGCAATCGGTTTTCCGCAAGCCTGAAGGCCAGGAGAAAAATATTCCACATCCGCCTATCAGGCGGATTCAAGCTGCTGCCGCAGGCCTTGTTCTGCGGCTCTTTTATCCGCCATCCGGCCAAGCCGCAAAATTGTTTTTTCTAAATTCTACCAATTTAGTAGATTAAAGCCGCCACCACGGACATTGCTCCGATAGCCGGTTGAATCGGCTCAATATGGGCTGCGTGCGAACCCGGCAAACGAAGTGGAACGTTCCCGCTTCACCACGCGTTCTGCCCTTGCCGTAACAGACAATCGTCGGCAGGATTTGAACCCTTCAAGCAGGAGCGCGCACATGAGCAAGATCAACCTGAAACATGGCCTTCTGGTCATGGTGGCCGATGGCGAAAAAGCGCTGTTCCTGAAGAACGAGGGCGACAATCTCTATCCGAACCTGCAGCTCTTCCAGGAGATGAAACAGGACAATCCGGCGACGCGCGAGCAAGGCAGCGACAGTCCCGGCCGCTACAATGACGGCCCCTCCGTGCATCGCAGCGCGGTTGAGGAAACCGACTGGCACCGGCAGGGCAAGGAACGCTTTGCCGAAGAGATCGCGGACCGGCTCTACAAGCTCGCCCATCACGGCATCTTCGACGACATCGTGCTGGTCGCGCCGCCGCTGGTGCTCGGCACCATGCGCAAGAAATTGCACAAGGAAGTCACCGACAAGGTGCAGGCGGAGATCCCAAAGACACTGACCAACCGCCCGCTGATCGACATCGAGGCCATGCTGCAGCAGGCAGCCTGACGCTATCTCATAGATCATTCGCGCGCGCAGCGTTTTCGCTGCGCGCGCCTTTCGTTTTTCGGCGCCTCTGGCCACCAATTTACGTCTCGCGGGTTGCGTCGCCCGCACCCCCTCCACCATATTGCAAAGGCGGCGGCTGCGGGCGGCGCACACCCGACATTTCCCGAAAGGCGCTCCATAGACAATGCCGCATGACACGCCCCTTATCGCCACCATCGTCGCCGGTCTGGGGCTGGCATTCATCTTCGGGGCGCTCGCCAACCGTTTTCGCATCCCGCCGCTGGTCGGCTATCTCGTCGCCGGCGTGCTGGTTGGACCGAACACGCCGGGTTTCGTCGCCGATGCCGGTCTTGCCAATGAGCTGGCCGAAATCGGCGTCATCCTGCTCATGTTCGGCGTCGGCCTGCATTTCTCGCTGAAGGATCTTCTCTCCGTCCGCGTCATCGCCGTACCCGGCGCCATCGTCCAGATCGGCTTTGCCACCGCGCTGGGCGCCGGCCTTGCCTGGATGCTCGGCTGGTCGATGGGCGCAGGCCTCGTCTTCGGCCTGGCGCTTTCCGTCGCGTCCACAGTGGTGCTGTTGCGCGCGTTGCAGGAGCGACGGCTGATCGAGACCGAGCGCGGCCGCATCGCCGTCGGCTGGCTGATCGTCGAGGACCTCGCCATGGTGCTGGCGCTGGTGCTTTTGCCGGCGTTGGCCGGCGTGCTCGGCGGCCAGCCGCAGGTCGATGACCATGCGAGCCTTTTGTCGCTGCCGGCCAGCTTCGGCATCTGGGGCGTCGTCGGCCTCACGCTGGCCAAGGTCGTCGCCTTCGTCATCGTCATGCTGGTGGTTGGCCGCCGCGTCATTCCGTGGATCCTGCATTACGTCGCCCATACCGGCTCGCGCGAACTGTTCCGGCTGGCGGTGCTGGCGATCGCGCTCGGCGTCGCCTTCGGCGCCGCCAAACTGTTCGGCGTCTCGCTGGCGCTCGGTGCCTTCTTCGCCGGCATGATCATGAGCGAATCCGAGCTCAGCCACCGCGCGGCGGAGGAATCACTGCCGCTGCGCGACGCCTTCTCGGTGCTGTTCTTCGTCTCGGTCGGCATGCTGTTCGATCCGTTCAGCCTGATGAGCAATGGCTGGCCGATCCTGGCGACGCTGGCCATCATCGTCATCGGCAAGTCGCTGGCCGCCTTCGTTATCGTCATCGCCTTCCGCTATCCGCTGGGAACCGCCTTGATGATCTCGGCCAGCCTCGCGCAGATCGGCGAATTCTCCTTCATCCTGGCGGAGCTCGGCGTCGGGCTGAAGCTGTTGCCCGAACAGGGACGCGACCTGATCCTGGCAGGCGCCATCCTGTCGATCCTGGTCAATCCGCTGATGTTCCTCGCCCTCGACTGGATGAAGCCATGGCTGGACGCGCGCGCCGCCAAGGCAGCACCACCGGAAGAGGCCAAGCCGGTCGGCCCGGCGACGCAGCCCGGACAAGTGGCCTCGGTGGCCGCCGCGGCAAAAGAGAATGGCCCACCGCCACGCACAACGCTTTCGGGCCACACCATCCTGATCGGCTACGGCCGCGTCGGCAGCCTGATCGGCGCGGCGCTGAAACAGGCATCGCTGCCCTTCCTGGTCATCGAGGACGCCGACAAGACGCTGGCGAGGCTCAGAGACGACGGCGTCGAAATCGTCTCCGGCAATGCGGCCAATGCAGGTGTATTCGCCGCCGCGAATCCGCAGGGCGCCAGGCGATTGATCCTTGCCATACCCAACGCCTTCGAGGCCGGGCAGATCGTACTCAGGGCACGCGCCGCCAACCCCGGCATCAACGTCATCGCGCGAGCCCATTCCGATGCCGAGGTCGAGCACCTGAAGGGGCTCGGCGCCGACACCGTCATCATGGGTGAACGCGAAATCGCCCGCGGCATTGTCGAAGAAGTGCTGGGGCCAAAGCCAATGCCGCGCCACGAAGCCATTGAACCCTCTCCGGCCTGAGGCTTGTACCGCCGATCCCATCACGCCACGAAGGCGGAGCCGCCATTTCGCGCGACGCTGGCGAGATATTTTGCCGGCGGCTTGCCAAGCGCCTTCTTGAACATGGTGATGAAGGCGGTGACGGAGCCGTAACCGAGATCGCCCGAAACCTGCTGGACACTCGCACCGGAGGCCAGCTCCCGTATGGCGACGATCAGGTGCAATTGCTGGCGCCAGCGGCCGAAGCTCAGGCCGGTCTGCTTCACGATGAGACGGGCGAGGCTGCTTTCTGAGAGCGCAACACGGTTGGCCCACTCGGCAAGCGTGCTGCGATCGGCAGGGTTCTGCGCCAACGCTTCGGCGATCCGCCGCAAGCGCGGCTCGGCGGAGATCGGCAGATGCAGCTGCTGGACAGGCATGCGCGGCAGTTCCGAAAGCAGGATCGTGTTCAAGAGCCCGTCCCTCGCCTCATCTTCCTCCACGCGATCGGCCAGCTCGATGATCAGTTCGCGCAACAATGGCGAGATCGACAGCGTGCAGCACCGGTCCGGCAGATCGGCGGCTCCCGGCTCGATATAGACGAAGAAGATCCGCGCATTGGCGGTCGCGATGTTGCTGTGTTCCATACTGCCGGGAATCCACACACCGCAATGCGGCGGCACCATCCACAGGCCGCTCGGGACGCGGCATGTGACGCCACCGCCGAGCGCGAAGACGAGTTGGCCCTTGCGGTGCCAATGGGTCGCCACTTCCGCTTTGGTTTCGGTGACGACGCGAACCGCAATTGCAGGAGCGATCACATCATCGACGTCGAAATTGACCCAGGGGTAGCGGAGAGGCTGTCTCATGATTGACGGCTTTTAGCGACTATTCGCCATGATAGCTAAATTCTTTGATCCGGGAAATCGATAGACTCTGGTTCGTGGCTGGCATGTCACAAACCGGCAGGAAGGCTTCCCATGCGCGCGCTTGTCATCTCTCCCGAGAGCATCACCCGGATCAGTCTCGCCGAGGTCGAGGACCCTCGGCCCCTCCCCAACGAAGCGCTTGTCTGCGTCCACGCAACCTCCTTGAACCGCGGTGAATTGCGCCTGCTCACCATACGCCCGGAAGGCTGGATACCTGGCCAGGACGTGGTTGGAGTAATCAAGCGGGCGGCAGCCGATGGCTCCGGGCCTGCCGTCGGCGCCCGGGTTGTGGCTTTGGTCGACGAGGCCGGCTGGGCCGAACAGGTCGCCGTTCCGACCGACCGCCTCGCCGTCATCCCGGACGAGGTCAGCTTCGTTTCCGCCGCCACGCTTCCCGTGGCGGGCACGACGGCCCTAAGGGTCTTGCGCCATGGCGGCGACCTCGCGGGACAGCAGGTCCTGATCACCGGCGCGAGCGGTGCGGTCGGCCGTTTCCAGATCCAGCTCGCCCGCGAGCAAGGCGCCGCGGTGACTGCAATCGCCGCCGCCCGGCACGCCGAGGAGCTCCGCGGTCTTGGTGCTCACGAGGTCGTCGAGTCGATCGAACTGGCCGAAGGGCCATTCTCTCTGATCACCGAGTCGGTCGGCGGCCAAAGCCTCGCCCATGCCATCGAACGCGTCGCCCCCCGCGGCACCATCGTCATGTTCGGTTCGAGCAGCGGCGAACTCACGCCGGTTGGCTTCAGACAATTCGTTCCGGGCCATGAGGGAGCGGGGCTTCAGACTTTCGTCTACTACACATCCGGTCCAGCCATTGGCGCGGACATCGCCTCGCTGCTCGCTCTGGTCGCGGCCGGCCAGCTGGAAACCCGCGTGTCCATGACCGTGCCGTGGACAGACATCGCCCAGGCCCTGGACGCCTTGCGGCAGCGCAGCTTCAGCGGCAAGGCTGTTCTCACCATCGCCGAATGAGCAGTCTGTCAGCGCTCAGACGTGCTGGCCGCCATTGATGTGGATTTCCGAGCCCGTCACATAGGACGCCTGCTGCGAGCACAGGAAGAAGATGATGTCGGCGACTTCCGAGGTGGCGCCAAGGCGCCTGAGTGGGATCGTCTCCACGATCTTGTCGGTGCCCGGCGACAGGATCGCGGTGTCGATCTCGCCCGGCGCAATCGCATTGACGCGGATGCCGTGCGGGCCGAAATCATGCGCCATCTCGCGCGTCAGCGAGCCGAGTGCCGCCTTCGAGGTCGCATAGGCGGTGCCGGCGAAAGGATGCACGCGCGTGCCGGCGATCGAGGTGACGTTGACGATCGAGCCTTTTGCTGCAGCAAGCTCCTTGAAGAGGCCCCGCGCGAGCATGATCGGCGCGAAGAAATTCACCTGGAACACATCGCGCCAGACATGCATCGGCGTGTCGATCGAATCCATGCGGCTGTTGCCGTCCTTGAGCTTCGGCGAGATGCCGGCATTGTTGACCAGCGCGTGTAATTGCCCGCCATGCGCTTCCAGCCGGTGACGGATCTCCGAGACGGCGATGCCGACATCCTCCTGGTCGGCGAGATCGACCTTGATGTGGTCCTCCGGGCCGGCCGGCCACGGGCAATCCTCGGCAAAAGCCTGGCGCGAACAGGTGATGACCCGCCAGCCCTCACGCGAAAAGCGCTTGACCGTGGCATGGCCGATGCCGCGGCTGGCTCCGGTCAGCACGATGGTTTTTCTGATGTCGGTCTCAGCCATGTCTGTCACTCCGGCCGGAGATGTAGCCGAATGCCGCGAAGGTGGCGAGAGGCCGAATTGTCACCGCAGCTCTCATATGAGGAACGGATTGCCAGCTCGCATTTGATTCGAAGCTAGAATGACGAGCCGCTCAGCCGCCGCCGAGAATATCCAGGATTGAGGTTTTCCGCTTCTTGGTCGGGCCGCCGACGCTGCCCGGCGGTACCGGATGCTTGATCGAGGCCGTGGTGCCGCCGTCGCCCGGCATGTCGAAACCGTCGGCATCGACGGTTTCGGCCGGACGGCGGACCGGTGCTTGTGCGGGTACAGCAGCAGGTGCCGGCGCGGCAGCAGGCTCAGAACGGCTGACGGCCACGGCAGGCAACGGCGCCGCCTGATTGTTATCGACTGACGGAATATCGTCGGGCACGATGGTGTCGGGCGGCGTCGACTTCCAGGTGCCGGGCAGCGGCCGGACCGGCACACCTTCATGCGCGGCCACCATGAACTCGTGCCAGGCCTGTGCCGGCAGCGCGCCACCGGTGACCTTCTTCATCGGCGTGCCGTCATCGTTGCCGAACCACACGCCGGTGGTGAGGTTTGCGGTGTAGCCGACGAACCAGGCGTCGCGCGAATTCTGGCTGGTTCCGGTCTTGCCAGCAGACGGCCAGGCGAAGGCCGCCTTCTTCGCCGTGCCGATCTCGACCGTGCCGGTCATCATCGAGTTCATCATGCCGACAATGTTCTGCTTGACGACGACGCGCGGCGCGCTGCCGCCATTGTCGTCATAGAGCACCTTGCCTTCGGTCGTGGTGATGCGGCGGATGAAATGGATGTCGGGCTTGTAGCCACCATTGGCGAACGGCACATAGGCCGATGTCAGCTCCAGCGGCGTCACTTCCGAAGTGCCGAGCGCGATCGAGGTGTTGGCGATCAAATCGGATTGGATGCCCATGCGGTGCGCCGCCTCGACCACCGCGTCGGGGCCGACCTCCATGGTTAGCTGTGCCGCGACGGAATTCAGCGACTTCGCCAAAGCGGTCGCCAACGTCACCTTGCCGAAATACTTGCCGCCGTAATTGTCCGGTGTCCACTTGCCGATCTTGATCGGTGCGTCGTTGCGCACGCTGTCGGGCGTGCGGCCGGCTTCCAGCGCGGCCATATAGACGAACGGCTTGAACGCCGAGCCCGGCTGGCGGCGTGCTTCGGAGGCGCGGTCGAACTGGCTGGTCGAATAGTCGTAGCCGCCGACCATGGCGCGCACGGCGCCGGAATTGTCGATCGAGACCAGCGCGCCTTGGCTGACATTGAGCTTCTTGCCGCTCTCGTCGATCAGCCGGCGGATCGACTGTTCGGCGAGCTTCTGCAGGTTGAGGTCGACGGTGGTGTCGACGACGATGTCGCTGCGCACGTCACCAATCAAATCGGGCAATTCTTCCATGATGGTGTCGGCGACATAGTTTTCCGAGCCGGTCCAATAGGATGGCGCGCGCGTTGCCGGCGCGCTCATCGCCGAGGCCAGTTCCTTGGCGCTGATCTTGCCTTCGTCGCGCATGGCGGCCAGCACCAGTTGCGAGCGCTCCTCCGCCGCCTTCGGATCCCGCGCCGGCGACAGTCGCGACGGCGCCTTCAAGAGGCCGGCGAGAAGGGCCGCCTCCGACAGAGTGACATCGCGCGCGCTCTTGCCGAAATAGCGACGCGAGGCCGCCTCGACGCCATAGGCGCCGGAGCCGAAATAAACCCGGTTGAGGTACATTTCGAGGATCTGGTCCTTGGTATGCTTGTGCTCCAGCCAGAGCGACAGCAGCACTTCCTGCACCTTGCGCTCCAGCGTGCGGTCGGGCTTCAGGAACAGGTTCTTGGCCAGCTGCTGGGTCAGCGTCGAGCCGCCCTGCGAGAAACGCCGGCCCAGAACGTTGGTCACCATGGCGCGCGATAGGCCGATCGGGTCGATGCCGAAATGCGAATAAAAGCGGCGATCCTCGATGGCGATGACGGCTTCCGGAATGTAGGGCGACATTTCGTGCAGGCCGACCGCCTCCCCGCCACTCATGCCGCGGTTGGCAAGCAGTTGCCCGTCGACCGAGACGATCTTGATGTTGGGCGCGCGGTCGGGGATCGACCAGGTGGTGGCCGCCGGCATCTTGGCGCCGTAATAGACGACAATGCCGGCCACGGCGATGCCGCCCCAGATGCAGAGCACGAAGCACCAGTAGAACATCCGCGCCATCACGCCGAACAGCCCGCGCCGGGGTTTGCCGCGCTTGCCGCGTGACGATGATTTTGCCTTGGAGGTTTTGCGCGCCGAAGATGATTTGCGATTGGCCGGCACGACCCGATCCTCCTCGTTCACCGAAAAACCGGCCGCGGATTTCGCCTTTGGCGATCCCTCGAAGCTGGGTTCGATGCGACTGTCTCTGCGGTTCGCCATGCGTTGCGCTGTCTTCCCGGTGTCAATGGCGCTCGGGTTGGAGGGTAGATGCGGCGGTTTAAGGGCGCGTTAAAGCAGGGCTCGTGCAGGCCGTTGAAATTCCTTACGAAATTCTTAATCCGTTACCGCGCGTTACCGCCGCCGTTACCGCTCTGTTCACGTCGCTTGACGCGCGCGTCAGCAAAGCGGTCCGCAGCCTCCAACACGGCGCGATCATACTGCTTGGTGGTGGTGGTTGCGCTATGCCCGGCGACCTTGCTGGCATCGTCCAGACTGGCATCGGATGCCCTGCCCTCGGTGATGCCTGAAGCCCGCAAGTCTCGCGCCCAAAGGGTCACCGGAAGACCTGCCACCTTGCGGTCGACCGACCAGCGCTGCGCGAAAATCGTGGCGCGCCAGGGCAAGCCGTTTTCCTCGGCCACGATGATCGGCCCCTTGCGCTTCTCGATCGGCCAGTGCTGCAGCTCTTCCATGACCATCGGCGCCTTCCTCAGCGAATAGGAAATGCTGATGCCTGTGCTATCGGCGGTCTTGGATGGCGTGTAGTGCAGCACCATGTCGGCGTCGATGTCTTCCCAGCGAAGGCCAAACCATTTCAGATCCCGGTCGGCGTCAAGCACTTCGGAAATTCCGCCCATGTCCATCGGCCACCACTGGCCGATCACGTCCCACAACCGAAGCACCGTCTCGAAGCACAAGGCATAGGCGAGCGCCGACGAAGGCCGGCCGGCCTGATGCGCTGCCGCGCGCGCCGCGATGATCTGGGTGGCGGTGGCGGACTGTTTGCGGGGCTTGGGGTGCGGGAGCCTCTTTGCAGTCTCGCGCATGACGACCGACAATTCCGAACAGCCGGGCAAGCGCATCATGATGCCGAAGCTGACTGCAGCGAAAAGAACGGCGCGCGCGGTCGACGCAGCGGCGAGATAACGCCCGTTCTCCGACCAAACGTCATGCCAGTCGATGAGGTCAACGCCGGTTGTTTCGTCAAGCCGGACGCTGCCTATGTGGCCCTTCAGGTTCTTCAGATAGTGGTTATAGGGCCGCAGCGAACCGGGTTTCAGCTTCCGGTATGGGCTGCGCTTGTGCGTCTCGTAGATGGTCAGGAGCGACTTGATCGTTCCGTCGAACTTCAGAGGGTCGGCACGGTAGCCGGTGCGCCATAGAAGCATCTCGGCTTGGAGCGAATGGCATTTCGCCTTCAGCATCTCCGGCTGATCGGCCAGATAGTAGAGGTTCACCGTTTTCGGGATGTAGCCGTTCTTTACGTCATTTTCGTCGGCAACCCAGTGTGGCACTCGGCCGCCAGCGCGCTTGATCCATTTCAGACCTGGGGCCTTTGTCGCGTCTTCGTTTTCCATTGGCTTGCGTCCGCTTTGCCGGGTGGCGCTGTTGCCGTGGTCGAGCCGGTTCCAAGGTAATTTTCATAGAACCGCTGCACCAAGGCGACCGGGCGCCCTCCGTGAAATTCATCAATAGCCGGGAAACCGGGCTTGTTGGCAAGGGTCGGCAGGCGCTCGCGCATCCATTTGCCTGCTTTATCCTTCCCGACGATGGCCTCTGCGATCTGCTCGTCCGATGCGAACATGGGCAGATCGTCGAGGGTTGCCCCGGCGCGGGTCATCTGCCCGCCCTCGCGCAGGTCCAGAACCACAGGCCGGCGTTGTCACAATGTTGCTGTGCTTTCGAAAAATTGCTGAAATCGCCGTTCATCCGGCGCGCTCCATCGATTGGCAAGCGTCTTCGAGCCGATTGGTTGAGCCGTTCAGCGCTTCGCGTATTGGCGTCAATGTGCCGTCATCATCCAGATCTGACGTATTGCCCAGGGCCAACCAAATGGTGCGCAGTTCGTCTCGCACTTGGTGAAGCTGGTCGATCGCTGAGAGCGGGACAACCCGGCCGCCTCCTATTGGATCGCCCTCCCCGCTGAGCAACCATTCCCACCGGACGCCATAGCCAGCCGCATACAGGCGGGCGACTTCATAGTCGAAAGCGCGGTTTCCGCTCTCGTGGCCCGCATATGTGCCGGGCGGCACTTTCAGCGCTTCGGCGCCGCCGCTGACGGTGTGGATACCGGCCTGAGTTCTCGCCCAGGCCAGCCGCGCGCCAGCGGTCTTGATCTTGCTCGTAATGCTGACGACTTGGATCACTTCGCACCTGCCTTCGGACCTTCATGGCCCTCAAGCGCATCGGTAACGGGTCCAAGGAGTTCGTCGGCGGCGGCAAGAGCATCAACGATGCTGGTTGCCATATTCACATGGCCGCCTTCCTGGATCGCCCAGGCCGCTGCACCGCAAACCCGGACGATTGCAGCCGCTTGGATGCAGCAAGACATTATCTGATCTGCAGACATGTCTCTGTGATCGATGAAGCGGCTCATTTGCCACCTTCCCGGGTAAGCTGCCAATCGATGTCCCCGGCAATCTTGGCCAACTCCGCGACAACCGATGCAGGGCTGTCGGTGCCCCCGTCATACTGGCCGACTATGATCCCAAACTTAAGTTCGCCTTCGTCTCGGGTGCTGACTGGCCTTTGCAACACGGCCTCGCGTATGTCGTCGATCTCGCAGCCGATATTGTTGCGGAGGAACTCTAGTATCTCGCCAGCTTCGTTGTACGGTTGACCGTCATCCGGGCCGTTGAAACGAGGCTGCTCCTGAAGACCGCTGAGAACTTGGGCGACAGTGGTCAGCGTCTCGACGAGTGCCGACAGTTGCTTGAGCGAGAGATGGTCGGTTTTGAAGCCGAGCGGGTGCGCTGGGCGGCTCATTCCGCACCGCCTTCCGACTTGCCCATGGTTTTGACCACGGCAACCATTGTCGCCATCGCGTAGCGGTTGACCTCGCCCAGGAAACCGATCTCGACGCCGGTCAGATGGTTGCGGGACGGCAAGCGTTCTTCCTGCCGGAGTCGGCACATATCGTTGACGATGCAGCCGAGAAGTGTGGTTGCGCCGTTGGTCGGGTGACGGCCGATGAAGTCGAGATATTCGCGCGCCAGTTCGTGGCCTTTGTCGCAGTCCTTGCCGAAATGGCCGGTTGCGTCGACATTCCAGTAGCAGATGCCACCGCCGGCATCGCGGCCTTTGCGGTGCATAAACGACAGGGTGTCAGCCTCATGCGCTATCTTCGCAGCGGGGCGACCAGTTTGAATTTTCGCCGATGCGGTGTTATGTAACGCCTTGGTCATCTTCAATATCCTTTGTCGGTGATCGTGGGGAGCCGCCGTGCAAGGCGGTTTCATTTCGAACGACGATCAGATTGAGCTTGCCGGCTCGCTGGTCGTCGTTTTCGTTTCGTCCATGCGGTTACGGATGCACCGCACGATTTCAGAATTTTGAGAACTTCCGTTCCGCGCGGCCTGCGTGGCGATGAATGCCTTCACGTCTGCCGGCAGTCTCACCAGAAATTTCGGGTCCGCCCGACTCATGTCCTTTCCTTTCCGTTAACCAAGACGGAATATAGCACCGTGCTAGGTTGCGAGCAATAGCACCGTGCTATATATCCCCAGCCTATGGCGCGCGAAGATCCCCAGATAAACATCCGGCTACCGGCGAACTTGAAAGAGCGCCTGGAGGAGCGCGCCGAACGCAACAACCGCAGCACCACCGCTGAAATCGTCGCTCGGCTGGAACAGTCCTTTCTCGGCCCCAAGCATCCGCCGTCGATCACGATCCGCTTGGAGGCGTTGCCGTTTGGGACGCCTGCCATCGACGTATCTATCGGCACATTCTTTTCCGACCTGTCGAAGACGCTGAAAGAAAGCGTGGAAAGCATTCGCGCCGCTGAACGGGTCGAAGGGCTTGCGGAGCGCGAGCGCGCCGCAAATAGCCTCGAACCCGCACAAGATGCCGGTATCGACGACGCAAGAATCATTGTCTCGGTCGCGGCGGAAAATACCGAACGGCGCCGACTAAAACGGTTGGCCAAGCTCGAACGCGACGCTGCCGCCGCTAAGGCAGCCCAAGACGATGAAAGCGGCGAATAGCTCACGCCGCGCAATCCTTCAGCAGAAACGTTAGCACCTTGTGGACGGCGCGGGTGTCGGCCGCGTTGCTGAATTCGCCGCCGTCGTAAACGCCGGGCTGACTGTTGAGATAGTGGCACCAGCCCCAAACCATCGCGGCGACCCGCGCCCCATCCATGGTCTCGGGCGTGAGCGTCAGGATTCGGTCGGAGAGCTCCGAGCATCGATGGAATGCGGCCGCAATAGAGGGGTCTTTGTCGAAGTCCTCTCCTGAATCGCTGAAGGCGGCGCGCTCGTCCGCCCAGGCCTTGCGGAATTCGACGCCAAGGGCGATCAGGTCAGCGTCAGTATGCATAAGGCTTGATAAGGGGGTGGGGTTCATTGAAAGCTCCATCGGATGCGATGGATACTATTCAAGCACCGCTTAACCATATAGTCAAGCCACGCTTAACACCTTTTCAAGTTCGGCTTCACCTTGTTCGGCGCCGGAACCTTCGATGCTCGTTCATTGTCCCGACAATGCGGCCAGGATTCTTGGCTGAGATGGTCAGCGTAGGATAGTCGGGGTTGAGCGGGTAAAGTTCGATGATCGGCTGGCCGTTGTCGTCCAAGCCGCGCGGGCGGTACTTCTTGAAAGTTGCCTCTTCCTCACTCTCAATGGCGGCCACCACGCAATCGCCAGGCAGAGGCCGAAGGCCGGTGTCGACTATAATCACGTCGCCGCTCTGAAATTCGGGAAGCATGCTGTCGCCATCGATTTCCAAAGAAAAGGCGTATCCGGCCGGCTCCCAATGGATTTCAAAAGCTTGGGTATCTGGGGGCAGTGGCTGCTCGGCAATGACTGGTGACCAAGAGCCTGCTGTCACGCGGCTGATCAGCGGCGCGGCGAAAACCTTGCCTTCCGCTTTGAAAGGGAGCAACTCGCGCCGGCCACCAGCTGGGGCTAGATCGATACCCAGCAAATTGCTGAGCTTGATCAATCTGCCTCCAGTCGGCGTGGTGGTGTCACTTTCCCATTGGGATACAGCCTGAAGACTTACGCCCATGGAATTGGCGACCGAGGCCAGCGTCAAATCCTTCGCCTTGCGCGCGGCTTTGATGGTTTCCCCCAAGGTCATGAAAAAATTCTCCGTTTCAATTCAAGAGACTAAAGCCAGACTTGATTAATTCAAGCAAGCTGCACTTGAACTTATGGTTAAGCCGTGCTTGAATTTCACTTCGCAAATCAAGCCAGGGGTGCAGAACTTAATGAGTGATCCGGACGGAAAGAGCGGCCTCGAACTGGCCGTTGAAGCAATCGGCCAGGCCAAGAAGCTTGCCGAGATGCTGGATATCACGCCGCAGGCCGTAAGCCAGTGGAAGCAGATCCCGCACGACCGCGTGATTGCAGTCGAGCGGCTGACAGGCATCCATCGTGGCCGCCTCCGTCCCGACCTGTACCCGCCGGAACTGCCGTCAGTTGATTTGGTGCGAGCATCGGCATGACGGCGGCGCAATGACCAGCGGCGTTTTCGCGGTGTCTCGCGACATCTTCGAACATCATTTTTTCGCGGCGGAACCGTTCACCGAGCGCGAGGCATGGGTTTGGCTGATCCGCGAGGCGGCATGGAAAGCGCGGCGCGTTCGGGTCAAGGACGGCATGGTAGCGTTGAAGCGCGGCCAGCTCGCGTCATCGGTCAGGTTCATGGCCGATCGCTGGCAATGGCACCGGTCCAGTGTCGACCGCTTTCTAAAGCGTCTAAAAACCGAGACAATGATCAGCATCTCCGTCGAGACAGGGCAGAGCGTCATAACTATCTGTAAATACGACACTTATCAGCGCGTCAGCCTTCCAGCCGAGACAGCTAGCGAGACACCAAGCGAGACGACCGCGAGACAACCCCGAGACAAACAAGAAGACATTAAAGGCATTGAAGGCATTAAAAAGAAGAACAACGCGCCTTCGGCTGTGGTCGACAAAATTCCCCCTCAAGCCGTCCAACCCAACCCGGCAGAAAACAAGAATGACCGCGAGGGCGGGCCGGATTGGCACGGGTCGGCCGAAGAGAAGTTTTATGCCGCCCTGCCCGGATGGCAGAAAGCCGGAGTGCCGCGCGGGATGCTGTTTCAGATCGGCGAGCATCTTGGCGGCGACTTCGATCAGTTGATTGACATCGCTGGTCGAGCCGCGAGCGCCAAAAAGCCAAAGGCCTATCTCGGCGGAGTGCTGAAACAATACCGCCCCCCGGCGCCGGCAAAGGTCGATCCCAAATTACCGGCATGGATCACAGACGCGCGCTGCCAAGGTTACCCGGTCGAGCGGGAAGGCACGTACTGGCGCTTCGCTGGCGGCCTCTACGACGACACCAAGCAACAGGTCGGCAACTGATGCGCGAGCTGAGCGAACTCGGAATTTTCATCAATGATCGCGATGGCGAGCAGCGGACTACCTGCCCGTCTTGTTCCCCGCATCGCCGGAAGAAAAAGGACAAATGCCTTGCTGTCAGGATCGACGGAGACGGAGCAACCTACTTCTGCCACCACTGCGGTTTCAACGGTGGCGTTCGAACAGGGCAAGCTTTCGGCGGCGGCAAAGGACTACGCAAAGACGGTCCGGGGCATAAGCGCGACGACTTTGGCGCAGCTCGGCGCCGCCTCAGGAACGGTCTACTTTCCTCGCCGTCTTGAACGCAAAAGCGAGGCCGTTTTCTTCCCCTACACGCTCAGCGGCAAGCGGGTGAACTACAAGGCCTGCGCCTTCCCAGAGAAGGATTTCATCGGCGAGAAGGGCGGCAAGCTTTGCTTCTACAATCTCGACCGCGTGTTGGCCGCGCCCCCCGGCGATGTCTACATGGTCGAAGGCGAATGGGACTTGGCAGCCATGGTCGAGGCCGGTTTACCGATCGGCCGGATTCTGTCTGTGCCAAACGGCGGCCGGGAGAAGAAGGAAGGCGCGGACGACAAGCCAGCGGAGCCCGCCGGCTATGAGTACGTCGAACAGGCTCTGGCGCGCGGCCTCGGCAAGCACAAGCGTTTCATCTGGTGCGGGGACATGGACGACACCGGGCTTTCGCTCCGGGCGGACATGGCCCATCTGCTCGGCGCCGCCAAGTTCTGGTTCATCGACTGGCCCGAAGGTATCAAAGACGCCAACGACATGTTGCGCGCTGATGGCATCGAAGCGCTGAAGGACCTGGTCACCAATGGTGCGTTGCCGTGGCCGGTCGCCGGTCTCTACAGGCTCGCGGAACTGCCGGAGATGGCGCCGATCCGAGCTTGGGAGGTTCCCCGCATGCCGGCCTGGCGCGGCAAGATCCTTTTCGCGCCCGGCACCATGTCAGTGGTCACCGGTCACCCTGGCCACGGCAAGACGGCAGTGATGGCGCAGGTTTGGGCCGACATCGCCGACAAATACGGGCTGGTCATCGCCACGGCCACGTTTGAGACGCGGGCCAAGCCACACTACCGGCGCATCCTGCGGACGCTGCATGCAGGCCGTCTGGAGCGAGAAATGACGCCGGAAGAAATCCGGTACTCGGACCAGTGGATAAACGACCACTACCTGTTCATGCAGCACCCGGAGCAGACGCCAACGCTAGGCTGGCTACTTGAAACGGCAGAGGCCGCGGTGGTCAGGCACGGCGCATCAGTGGTGCAGCTCGACCCATGGAACCGACTGGAAAGCCAGCGCGAGGCTCGGGAAACAGAAACCGAATACATCGGCCGCTGCCTGACGGCGATCTACAAATTTTCGCAGGACATGGGCTGTCACGTCCAAGTGTTGGCCCATCCGGCGAAAATGGACGGGCCGCGCAAAGGTTCGCCCCCGGAGCTCGACGACATAGCCGGCTCAAAGCATTGGGACAACCGCGTTGACCAGGGCTTGGTCGTGCACCGCCCGAAGATGTTCGACGAGGGCCAACGCTGCACCGATGCGGTGATCTTCCACAAGAAGACCCGCTTCGACGAGCTGGGCCATCCCTGCAAGCTGAAGATCAACTTCAACATCCAGAACGGGAGGTTTGAAGATGCCGAATAAGGAAAAATCCGAGCGGCTTCCGTGGTCTGTTGAACAGGCGTTGCTTGTCCACACGAGCATCAATCTCGCGGCCCGCGACGCTGTAATCGGCATCTGGTGCGAGTTGCCAGACAAGACTTGGTTGGCAATGAAACCCGTCCTGGAGCGGTGGATAGCGATCGGCAACGCCAATAGGGCGGATCTGCGGCGGATCATTGACGAGGTTGATTACCGGCGCCGCGAATTCCCCGAGGCCTGACACTTTCGAACGACAACAAAGGGCGTTGCCATGACCGTGATTGAAGCTTCGGGCGGGGGCTGGATTGTGGTTTCTCGCGGCGAAACCTTGGCGGGGCCGTTTCCGACCAACGCGGAAGCCTGGCGCGCGGCTGATCGCATCGAGGGCTCGCCCATATCGCCAGCCGAAAAGCGGGCTGACTGGATCTCGAACAAGATCCTGTCGAGCGGGCCGGCAGAAAACGGGTTGCAGGAAAACCCGTTTCCCACCCTTCCGAAGCAGACCCGGCAGGAGAAGAAACAGGCCGCTAAGAAACGGCGGACGAAAGAGCGGCGGAAGCGCGCTGCAGCAAAGGCTCCGAAATGGCTGCGGACAATAGCGGCGACTGACTTCGACCCGAAGGGAAATCGCAATTATCGGGATGCGCAGCTCGGGACATTTGGCGCGGCATCGCCCGTCCGCCACATCAGTCCAGCGGAATATCTAGCGGCAAGCGAAGGGAACGAAAATTGAGCGGTTCGCAAGCGTTCGTTCACCAATCTTTCGGCTACCGGTGGGCAGACACCGAGAATGTCGGGGAAAGCTCGGCGCGCTTGGTCGTTGTCCACAGCGAGGCCTGCAACCAAGCAGCCGCGCACTCATGCAGAGGCGTCCCCGCTCAGGTTGAGCTGCGTAACAGGAAAAACTCTGTGGAACTTCTCAATGGTATTGCCGCGATCTCAACAACAGGCCTCAATCCACGTAAGCCCAGCACAGGTGAGCCGATCTGCGAGCGCGTAGATCCGTCGGCCCTATTCGTCGACCATGAGTACCAGCGTGCTATTGGCGAAAAAGGCCACAGACAAATCCGGCAAATCATCGAGAGGTTTTGCTGGACGAAATATAAGCCGCCGATCTGTGCCTACGCCGAGCATGGCGGCAAAACTATCTTGAAGGTGCTTGACGGGCAGCACACTGCAATTGCAGCTGCGAGTAATCCTCATATCGATCTTATCCCGGTGATGATCGTCGACGCGCCCGACACCCAGACCCAGGCAGCGGCATTCGTCGGTCAAAACACTCAGCGGCTTGGAGTTACCGCACTGCATCTCCATCACTCTGCGGTCTTAGCGGGTTTTGAGGACGCTGTGGACGTTGACCGTACCTGTCAGCGGGCCGGGGTCAAAGTTCTTAAGAATCTGCCCAAGTCGGGCAAATATCAGCCTGGCGATACGATTGCGATTTCGGCCATCAGGGGCCTCGTCGCCCGTCGTGAACCACTGGGAGCGCGGATCATCCTTGAGGTCTTGGCCAAGGCTCATTTGGCACCCATCACCGCAACTCACATCAAGGCTGCCGAGTACGTCATGACCGACAGTGAGATGTCGATAAAGCTCGATCCCGATGATCTGTCGAAAACGATAGGCGATCTGTACCTGTCGGCCGAAGACGAAGCGAAACTAATGGCGAAGACCCATCGCACGTCGGAATGGAAGGCGCTCGGATCAATCTGGTACCGCAAGACAAAGAAGAAGCGACAGGTGATGCGCTTGGTCGCCTGAAACGGCGCGCCGCGGCGAATTGACGGCGCGGCGCACCCCAACGGAGTTTCGTATGACGAAAGCAGCAAAGAAAACCAAGCCGACCGCGCCAAAGATGCGCAAGGGTGAGGCCGAACAGGTGAAAATCCGTCGCGACCTCGGCCATGACTTCGCTGTCCAGACGGATGATTACGGGCGCGATCGGCTTATCGCCGGGACGGCAGAAGCGCGTCGGGTCTACGATGTCAGCAATGGCGGCTATATCAGCACGGGTGGCATAGCCCGGGTTCGCAAGGTCGATCCCCTCAAGGGCATCTCGAGCCTGACGTACAAGCAGCGGGAGGCCGGTACTCGCTATCGCGCTGACTTCGAACTGGCCACGCGCGAGGGCCTGAAGACCATGGGCATGGGCGAGCGCGTGGACGGAGGGCGGTCCGGAGCGAGTGTCCCGGCCAAGCTGATCGACAACCATGCTGTCATGGCGCGGGCGCGGCAAGCTCTGGTCTATCCCGAGATACTGGCTGTAATCGATGCGGTATGCGGTCTCGGGATGTCAATCAAGGAAGTGGCGCAGCGGGAGAACGTGGTCCGAGACATTCCCGCCCAGCTTTTGCGCATGGGTCTGGAACGCCTCGTTTTCCACTACGGGTCGCAGTCAGCAACGCGTCACAACAGTTGAAACGTGCCGTCACGTATGGTAGATATTTGGGCACGGTGACGATTTGCGCCGGAACCCGCCTAAGTCAGGCGGGTTTTTTGTTGAGCAGCGAAGCAGGAAGCTCCTCCAGAGACTTCTTCTTGCAGCCTGACCGTCTCAAGTGAGCGTTGGCTCGATCCCCGGCGGGTTAAGCCTTATCCGCTGACCGGCCGCAAAATTCCTGGCAAATTCTTCGTTCTCAAAAAGATGCTGGGTGGTTTCGCCGTTCTCAAAAATCTGCACCGCCCATTTGCCGTCGATGCGTTCGATACGAACACCAGTTGTCTTATCGTCCAAGTCGCCACTCCCACACACGAGCTCCAACAAACCATAGCGTCTTAGAACGCACAAGTTCCTGCATGCGCTCAGACCGCAAGGTGCCTCAATGCCCGCAAAAGAGCTAACCCCGAAGCAAGCGCGCTTCGTCGAAGAATTCATGATCGACCTGAACGCCACACAGGCGGCAAAGCGGGCCGGCTACAGCGAATTAACAGCCCAGGTGCAGGGATCGCGCCTGTTATCGAATGTTATGGTTGGCGAGGCCATCGCAGCGCGGCAGGCGGCCATCGCTCAGAAGCTCGGCGTCACGCAGGAACGCATCGTTGCCGAGCTGGCGAAGATTGCCTTTTCCGACATCCGCAAGGCGGTGCAGTGGGGCCGCAGCCCGATCGACACGGAATCGGAGAACGCCAAGCCGAACGGTCTCGGCATCTATCCGGTCGAGTTGATCGGTAGCGACAAGATGGACGACGACACAGCCGCCGCGGTGTCCGAGGTGTCGCTTACCCAGACTGGCATCAAGATCAAGATGCACGACAAGAAATCGGCGCTGGTCGACCTCGGCAAGCATCTCGGCATGTTCAAGGAACGCGTCGAGCTCACTGGCAAGGACGGCGCCGCGCTCGTCCCGGTGGTCAATGTCCGCCTCCGCAGCCGCAGCTGAAATTAATCTCGACCTGCACGACAAGCAGGCGCTGGCATTCGAGACGGAAGCAACCGAAGCGCTCTATGGCGGTGCTGCCGGCGGTGGCAAGTCGCACCTGATGCGCGCTGCGGCCATCACTTGGTGCGCTGAAATCCCAGGCCTTCAGGTCTATTTGTTCCGCCGCATCCGCGACGACCTGATCAAGAACCACATGGAAGGCCCGCAAGGCTTTCGCCAGATGCTCGCCGGCTGGGTGGAATGCGGGTTCGTCACGATCGTCGAGGACGAAATTCGATTCTGGAACGGATCGAGGATCTACCTTTGTCACTGCAAGGACGAGAAGGACCGTTTCAAATATCAGTGCGCTGAAATTCACGTGCTGCTGATCGACGAACTGACCCACTTCACCGAAGTGATCTATCGTTTTCTCCGCAACCGCGTGCGCATGGTCGGGATCAGGGTTCCACCGCAATACGCCGGCCGGTTCCCGCGCATCCTCTGTGGAGCCAATCCAGGCGGGATCGGTCACCAGTTCGTCAAGGCAACGTTCATTGACGGCGTGCTGCCGCTGAAGGTGTACAAGGCCGAAGTCAGCGAAGGCGGCATGCAGCGGCAGTTCATCCCTGCCCAGCTCGAAGACAACCCGAGCATGAACGACAATGACCCCGGCTATGAAAGCCGCCTGATGGGTCTCGGCTCGGAGAGCCTGGTGCGCGCTATGCGCTATGGCGATTGGGACGTTGTCGAGGGCGCCTATTTTGATAACTTCGAACGCCGCCGGCATGTCGTCAAACCATTTGCCATTCCAGACCATTGGACACGCTTCAGGGCGGGCGACTGGGGCAGCGCCAAGCCGTTCTCATTCGGGTGGTATGCGGTGGCGTCCGATGACACGATTGTGCCGTCCGGCGTGGCTGGCACGCCCGGCATCGTCATTCCACGCGGCGCGCTCATCAAGTACCGCGAATGGTATGGGGTGAAGATCGACAAGTCGGGCCGCTATCTGCCCAACACCGGTCTGAAGCTTCATGCAGAAGCCGTCGGGGCCGGCGTCCGCCAGCGCGACCATGACGACACGATCAGTTACGGCGTTCTTGACCCTGCAGCGTTCAGCCAAGACGGCGGACCATCGCTAGCCGAGCGCATGGCGAACGGGACGAACGCTAACGGATCGACCTTCCGACGCGCCGACAACAAGCGAACGGCTGGACGCGGTGCTATGGGCGGCTGGGATCAGTTGCGCGGCCGACTGACTGGCGACGAAGACGGCCGGGCGATGCTGTTCTTCTTCGAAACCTGCATCCACACCATTCGGACACTGCCGGCGCTTCAGCATGACGAGGCGAACCCGGAAGACCTCAACAGCGACCAGGAAGACCATGCCGCCGACGAGACGCGCTACGCGTGCATGTCGCGGCCATGGGCGGCCAAGACCAAGACGCCGGCTCCCAAGGTGCCAGAGGGCCATGTCCAGCTTCCCGGCGTGCCTGACGACGGCAACGGGCGTCGAAGGATTCGCATATGATCAACGACACAGAAGACGAGATTGACAGCACCGCAGATGATGCGGTCGACCCGTCGCTGAAGCCCAAGGCTTCCAAGGGCTGGCTGAAGCTGATCACGGATCAGGAGAAGGCCGGGTTTGCCGACTATCAGACACGATGCACCAACATCCAGAAGCGATATGCCGATCTGGAGCGCCTGGCGAACGTCACCCGCGACCGTGAGTTTCAAATCTTCTGGGCCAATATCGAAGTCCTGAAGCCTTCCATGTATTCCCGCCCACCGGTCCCGGTTGTGGCGCCGCGCTTTCAGGACAGGCGACCGCTCCCGCGCACGGCATCGGAGCTTGTCGAGCGCTCGACGGCGGTCACGTTCGATCGGCAGAACATAGACGGCGTGATGCGCCTGGTGCGCGACGACCTGGCCACGATTGCGCGCGGGTGCATGTGGATCCGGTACGAGACCAAGAGCCGAGAGAACGGCTACACCGAAACCGTTTGCATCGAGCACAAGAACCGCCGCGACTTCGTGCATGATCCTGCCCGCAACTGGAAAGAGGTGGACTGGGTCGCCGGCGGCGCATGGATGACGCGCAAAGAGATGCGCAAGCGCTTCAAGGCGACTTCGGGCAACGCCTATCAGGATGCCGAGTTCGCCAAGCGCAAGGACGACAAGAACAACACCGACGGCAAGCTGAAGGCGCGCGTCTGGGAGCTGTGGTCGAAGTCCGAAAACAAGGTGGTGTGGCTGTCACCAGGCGTTGATGTCGTGCTGGACGAGGGCGCGCCGCACCTGATGCTGGAAAACTTCTTCCCGTGTCCGCAGCCGGCCTATGGCACGTTGCAGCCGGAGAGCCTTATCCCGGTCCCCGATTACGTCTTCTACAAAGACCAGATCGAGGAAATCAACGACATCACCAACCGCATTTCGGCATTGACCGAAGCGCTTCAAGTGCGCGGCTTCTATCCGGCCGGCGCTGGTGAAATCGGCGATGCGATCGAGGCTGCGGTTAAGACGCGCGATCCGCGCCAGATCATGGTTCCGGTCAGCAATTGGGCTGCTTTCGGCAATGGATCGGCCAAGGACACGATTGTCTGGCTGCCGACCGACATGGTGGCATCGACGATCACGCAGCTGATCGCCCTTCGTAAGCAGCTTATCGAGGACATTTACCAGATCAGCGGCCTGTCGGACATCATGCGGGGCGAGAGCAACCCGAACGAAACGCTCGGAGCGCAGCAGATCAAGACGCAATACGGCTCTGTCCGCATCCGCGACCGGCAGAACGAGCTGGTGCGCATCGCTCGCGACGCGGCGCGCATCATCGCCGAGGTCATGGCAGAGAATTTCCAGTCGAAGACGCTGTTGGAAATGAGCCAGATGGAACTGCCGAGCGATGCCGATATCGCCAAGCAGGTAAAGCCGCTGGAGGCCCAGGCCAGGAGCATCGAGAAGGAATTGCAGGGCGCGTCGAGCGATCCTGAAGTCGCCGCGATGGCGAAGCAGAACCCGAAAGCCGCGCAGCAGATCATGCAGCAGGCTCAGGGCCAGATTGCCCAGATCGCCAAGCAGATCGAGGATCTGAAAAAGACCGTCACTATCGACCAGGTGATGGACTTCCTGCACGATCAGAAAATCCGGCCGTTCAGTCTCGACATCGAGACCGACAGCACCATCCAGCCCGACGAGAACGCCGAGAAGCAGCGCCGCAGCGAGTTCCTGACGGCACTAGCTGGCACGCTCGCCCAGCTTGGCCCGATGGTGCAGGCGCAACCCGAGACGGCTCCCTTCGCTGCCGAGGTGCTGAAATTCGCCATGGCGCCGTTCCGCCCCGGTCGCAGCATGGATGCGACGATTGACGAGTTTGCGGAGCAGATGAAGGCGATGGGTTCCCAGCCCAGGCCAGATCCCAGTGCCGGCAAGGCGGAAGCTGACGCCAAGGCCAACGAAGGCAAGATGGCGGTGGAAAAGGCCAAGTCTGACGCCGCAATGGCCAAGTCACAAAGCGACGCGGAAATCGCAAGGACCAAGGCGGAGGCCGATATCGCCCGGATCAACGCCGATGCCGCGCAAAAGCAGCGCGAGGCCGATATCCGCATCCGCGAGATCGAGGCGAACGCGGCTGCCGCAGCTCAGAAGCACGAGCAGGACATGCAGAAGGGTCAGCTCGAAATCGAAAAACTGCGCCTTCAGGTGCTCGGCCAAGCGCAGAAGAACGCCGCGCCTCAGCCATCTGCTGCTCAACTTTGAAAAGGACAACACCATGCCAGTCAGTGCTGATGAACTCTGCCGGGGCGGGATGTCATATCCGGTGGCGGTCGAAGTAGCCCGCCAGATGAATGCTGGCCTCACCAATGGCAACGTCGACCGGCTTATGTCCGTTGGGGTGCCTGGCGAGCAGGCAAAGGAACTGGCCAAGCAGATCAACGCCGGTGTCTTCGATGCGCACAAGCTTGCTTTAAGCAATGTGAACCCGGGCGTTGCAACTCTGCTGAAGCGGACCAGCGGCCTGTAATGGCTTACACGTGGATCAATCTCGGCGACGGCCGGCAGGTTTTTCGCAAGGTGGATACCACCAAGCCGAAGCGCTCGCATCTGTCGGCGCCAATGATCAATTCGGACACCATGTCCGAAGTCCAGTCGATGCACGACGGCAAGGTCTACACCTCGAAATCGGCTCTTCGCGCGACTTACCGCGCCGCCGGGCTCGAGGAAGTTGGCAACGACCCGGCACGGCTGCGGCCCCGCAAGCGTGCGAAGATCGACCGTAAGGCGATCAAAGAAACAGTGCTGAAAGCAAAAGCCCGATTTGACCGCGGCGAACGGGTCCGGGCGCCGTGATCAGCGCCGGCCTCGCCAACGCGATCGAGGCATCATTCAAAGCCAGTCGCCTCGATATTGGCCAGCAGGCTGTCTTGTGTGTCGCCATGCTTGAGGGCGCGCTGTCCCTGATCATCCCGAACGACATTCGGGCGAAGATGGAAGAGAAATTGCTGCGCGGAATCACGCGCGAGCACATCGACCAGGCGCTGGAATTGATGCGCCAGGACCACCACTAACCAGCAATCCCTCAGACGGAGCAATCCCATGGAAGACTTGAACGGAGGCGCTTCGGCGCCCGCCGAAATCTCGACTGTTGCCGACGACGTGCAGACGCCGAATCCGATCAGCACCGAACCCAACACCGCCGAGCCCAAGCCCGAACCGGAAGCAAAGAAGGCGCCGACCGCTCGCGAAGCGCTGAAGGCTGCGGCCGAAAAAGTCAATGAGAAAGCCAAGGCCGAAGAGACCGACACCGGCAAGAAACCAGTGGAGGCCCAGCCCAAGCCGGCCGAGAAGGCTGCTGACAAGACCGACAAGACGCTTCCCGATCCGAAGCCGACCAAGGACGCGAACACCACTCAGCAGCCTGCCAAGCCGGCAGAGACAGCCAGGACCGAGCCCGGCAAGACGCAAACCAGCCATGCCGAGGCGCCAGCGCGCTTCAAGAGCGATGCCGCTGCGATGGCCGAATGGGAAAAGGCTCCCGACCCGGTCAAGGCAGCCGTTCACCGCTCGATCCGCGAGCTTGAAGCCGGCATCGAAAAGCACCGCGTGCCAGCGGAGGAATTCGAGAAGGTCCGGGACTTCCACGAACTGGCCACCAAGAACAACACCACGATGCGCGATGCGATGACGCGCTACACCAATTTGGAGCGGACGCTACTCTCGGACCCGCTGAAGGGCATTGAGGCCGTCTGCGACTATGCCGGCATCTCGCTTCGCCAGCTCGCTGCGCATGTCATGGGCCAGAAGCCCGACGAGGTGCAGGGCCAGAATGACGCCACCATCCAGCAGCTCAAGCGCGAGATCGAGACGCTGAAGCATAGCGTCGGCGGCGTCACCAACACGATGCAGCAGCAGCACGTCGCAACGATCGACGCGCAGGTGCAGAAGTTCGCGGCTGACAATCCCCGTTTCGAGGACCTGGCCGAAGACATCGCCTTTTTCTTGAAATCGGGCAAAACCGCCGATCTGGCCGAAGCTTACAAGCTCGCGGAAATGCTCAATCCCGAACCGGCCGCATCGACAACCACAGTTTCAGCAGCGCCTCAGACGCGCACCGCTCAAGACCTCCAGGCTCAGACCCTGAAGGGCCAGAAATCCATCACAGGCGCGCCCTCGGCTGGCTCAGACCCGGCAACGAAGCGAGCTTCCACCTCAATCAAGGATTCGCTCCGGCGGGCTGTGTCCCAGATCGGATAATCCATCGCAAAAAGGAGGGCCGACATGGCTCTTACTTCCGTAGAAAAGAACCAGGAGATTTTGTCTCTGGCGCTTGAGGATCGAGCCTCGGGTTACCAGGACCTGGTCTCCAATTCCAACGCTTGCTCAACGTGCTGAAGCGCAAGGGCAAGTTCAAGGAGTACTCCGGCCCGAAAATCCGCCAGCGCCTGCTCTACACCAAGACGGGTTCGGCGGTCTGGTATAACGGCTTCGACTTCCTCAACCCGGTTCCGGCTGAGTTGTTCAACGACGCCGAATACTCGCCGAAAATGTGCGCGGTCGCCGTCACTCTCGCCAATGAGGACATCCTCAACAACGAGGGCGAAAACCAGCTCATGGACATTCTGGAGTCTCACATCGAGGCTGCGGAAGGTGAGTTGCAGGACGAGGTTGATATCTCGCTCCACGGCAACGGCACCCGCTTCGGCGGCAAGGAACTTGGCGGCCTCCAGCTGGCGGTTCCGACTGTGGTCAATTCCGGCGTCTATGCCGGTATCGATCGCGGCGCCAATGCGATCTGGCGCACTTCGGTGTTCGATGCGAATTCTGCCTTCCCGGCTATCGGAACGCAGGTAACGGCGACCACCATCCGCCCGATGCTCAACTCGATCATGACGCAGCGCTCGCGTGGCACCAGGGCCGCCGATCTCCTGCTGATGTCGCCGGAGCATTACGCAGCCTATGACGCGGCCACCGTGGCAATCCAGCGCGTCAACGATGTTTCTGGGCTCGGCAAGCTCGGCTTCACGTCGCTGAAATACTTCGGCGCCGGTCGCTCCGCTGAAATCGTCCAGGAAGGCGGCATCGGCTCCAACATGCCGGCGAACACGACCTATGGTCTGGACACCGACACGCTCTGGCTCCGCTACCACCCGGAACGCAACTTCAACAAGATCGGCAAATCCATGATGCCGATCAATCAGGACGCGAATGTCCAGTACATCGGCTTCATGGGCGAACTGACGATGAACAATCCGCTGTTCCAGTGGAAGCTCATCGACAGCAACCCGGCCGCGTAAAGGAGAGGACCCAGAAAATGGCATACGTTCCTCACACTCCGCATCTCGGCCTCCCGCCGATCGCCGCAACGCTCCCGGCCTCTACGGCGGCCGGGCGCTCCACTCCTGGCCCTTGGCTGGGTCAGATCATCCAGGCGCAAGATCCGGTCTACGGCGTCGGCGAGTTCATCTATCTCGCCGGCGTCGCCACCACCGGTGTCGGCTCGTGGGTGCTCTACAATCCTGACGACTGGTCGACGGTGCTCCTCGGCCCCGACATGATCGGTTCCATTGCAGTCGCCATGTCCGCGAATGTCGCCAGCCAGTTCGGTTGGTATCAGATCAAGGGCAAGGCGATCGGCAAGGCTCTGGTCGGCTTCCTCGACAATGCCAACGTCTACGCCACGGCGACCGCCGGCAGCGTCGACGATGCTGTTGTCGCTGGCGACCGCGTCAAGAACGCCAAGGGCGCTTCTGCGGTCGGCGTACCGTCTGCCGGTCTCGCCGAGTTCGAGATCGATCGACCGTACGTCGACGACGCTCTGGCCGCGTAACCCGGCCAATTCCAACAGGACACTGAAACGGGGGCTTCGGCTCCCGTTTTTCTTTGCACCCTCTCAGACAGGAGTTTCGCCATGAGCGCGAACCAGAACATCGTCAACGTCGTTTTCCGAAATCACGTCATCCCCAACGAACAGGCCAGCAGGTCAGCCGGCCGGCCGATCTTCACCGATATGGAGGTCTGCGACCTTTCATTCCCGGCGAATCGCCAGACCAAGGCGACCTATCCGGCGCATGATGCCGAACCGAACGCCACGCGCGAGAGCATTGCGGCCGGCGGCGGTCTCGTCACCTATGCCCAGCTCTACAACAAGCAATATCTCGCCTTCAAAGACGGCACCTCCCAGCCGCTTTCCGGCACGCCGCTTTCCGAAGCGCCGTTCCTGAAGGAAGGCAAGCGCCGCGAGTTGAAGGCGCTCGGCGTCCACACAGTCGAGCAGCTGGCTTCGCTGGACGGCACCCCGCTGAAGCAGCTCGGCATGGGCGGCCGCGAACTGAAGAACCAGGCGCAGGCCTATCTCGACAATGCGGCCGGCAGCGCCGACATCGTCAACCTTGCGGCTCAGGTCGCGGCCCTGACCCAGCAGTTGGCGGATGAACGCCGGCTGCGCGAAGAGTTCATGCAGGCTGGCGTAAAGGGCGACGATACCGCAACCGCTGTCGCGGCAGAGCCCGACGAGAAAGACGACGACCAGACCGCCGACGATGATGAAGTCGACGAAGAAAACGAAGACGAGCCGACCAAGCCGCCAACCGCTGCCGAGATTGAGGCGATGGATGATGAAGCCCTGAAGGTCTACATCGCCAAGGAAACCGGCTCCCGGCCGCGTGGCAATCCGAACCACGACACCTTGGTCGCTGCGGCCAAGGAATTGGCGATGGTGGATTGATCCGTCATGACGATCCTCAGCGTCATCAAGGATGTCTGCACGGTCATCGGCTTGACCGTGCCGACCGCCGTCTTTTCGTCGACCGACCGCGAGCATATCGAATTGCAGTCGCTCGCCAACGAGATGGCGCAGAGGATCGCATTCGACACTCGGGACTGGACGAAACTCAAGACGCTTGCCACGCTCACCGGCGACGGCGTTTCGACCGGCCTCAATCTCCCGGCCGATTACCAGCGCATGCTGAAGAAAGCGCGTGTCTGGCCGTCGGCAAGCCCCTACACGTCGCTCACGCACTATCCCGACAGCGACGAGTGGCTGGGGCTGGCGGTGCAGAATTTTCAAATCCTCGTTGGCGCATGGACGATGATCGGGGATCAGATCCAGATCAAGCCCGCCATCCCCAACCTGGCCACGGCGCAATTCTATTACCTGACCAACAAAATCGTGAAGGACAAGGACGGCGCCACAAAGGCAGCTTTCACGGCTGACGATGACGTGTTCCGCCTCGATGAGCGCGTTTTGAAGCTCGGCATCATTTGGCAATGGAAGGCCAACAAAGGGCAAGCCTATTCCGAGGACATGGCGACCTACGAGGATGCCATCGCGGTGTCAGCCGGTGCCGACAAGGGCTCCAACATCCTGGCCGTCGGTCGGCGTCGCTCGACGATTGACGCCGACTTTGCCTTTCCGGGAGTAATCACGCCATGAGGGCCGGCTTCAGGCGCGTTCCTGTTGCGGCCCAATCGCAGCAGCACCACAGCACGCTCACATTTCCAGCACCGATCCGGGGCAAGATTTCGAATGAAAACCTCGCTGCGTCGAAGCCGCAGGGTGCCCGCGTCCTCGAGAACTGGTTTCCTACGACAACCGGCATCCGATTGCGTGGCGGCGAGAAGAAGAAGGCGACGATCGGCACTACCGCAGTGGTCAGCATGATGTCCTATGACGCGTCGCCGGGCCGGTTCATGTTCGCGGCCGATGGCACGAAGATTTTCGATGTCACGAACCCTGCCAACCCCAATGTAGCGCCGGCTCCCGTGGTCTCCGGGCTGACCAGCGGTTATTTCTCCTATGTGCAGTTCGAGACCGCTGGCGGCGACTATCTGTCGGCCGTGAACGGCACGGACAGCATGCGCCAATTCGACGGCACGGCATGGACGACGGTGGCCGCGCTGGGCACCATTGCCACGAACAAGCTCTCGCACGTCTGGACCTATCGAAACCGCGAATTTTTCATCCAAAAAAACAGCCTTACGGCTTGGTTTCTACCAGTCGATACCATTGCCGGCGCCGCCGTCGATCTCTCACTTGCCGGTGTCTTCCAGAAGGGCGGATCGCTGCTTTTTGGCGGCACCTGGTCGCTTGATGCCGGCGACGGTGTCGACGACAAATGCGTATTCGTTTCGACCAAGGGCGAGGTAGCGGTCTACGAGGGTGCAAACCCGGCCGACCCGAATGACTGGTCGCTCGTAGGCCGCTATGACATGTCGCCGCCGCGCGGCAAGCGCGCAGTCATGCAAGCCGGTGGCGAACTGCTGATCGGCATGGATGATGGCATCATTCCGATTTCCCAAGCCATCCAGAAAGACCGTGCGGCGCTTTCGATGATCAGCGTTTCGCGCAACATCGAGCCGGACTGGCGCAGGGAAGCTGCGGCTCGCGCCAACCTGCCTTGGGAAATCCTGAAGTGGCCGCTGTTCAACATGGCAATCGTCTCGCTGCCGGCGGATGTCGGACAGGATGCGAGGTGCTTCGTCGTCAACCTGCAAACCGGTGCATGGGCGGACTACACAGGCTGGGATACGCGATGCCTAGTCCTGCATGACGGCTGGGCGTATTTCGGGACGTCGGATGGCAAGATCATGCAGTGCGAGGTCAGCGGCAGTGATGACGGCTCGCCTTATACCTGCACCTATGTTGGCCTGTTCGATCACATGAAGTCGCCGGCGCGGAGAAAGATCGTTCACATGGCGCGGACGGTCTTCCTGGCCAGCCGGAAGTTCATCGCCAAGCTCTCGGTTTCCAAGGACTATCAGGTCTCGCTGCCGTCGGCGCCGTCGTCGGTTGCCGACGATGTCGTTTTCGATGAATGGGATCTGGGCCTCTGGGATGTTGCGAAGTGGGACGCCAGCGCAACGAAGACGGTTTCCACGAAATGGGTCTCTGTCGGCCTGACGGGGTTTGCCATCGCGCCTCAGGTGCAGGTGACCTGTGGTGTGACGCCGACGCCTGATGCCGAGCTCGTCGCGATCGACATGACCTATGAAGTCGGTTCGGTGGTCGTTTGAAACTGATTTTCGGCCATAGCGAAGCGGTCGCTCGGTTCGTGGCCGACATGACGCCTGGCTGCGAAGCCGGTTTCGGCAAGTGCCAGGCGATCGGCGTTGGAGACGACGAGACGGGCGAGCTCGTGGCGGGCATGGTGTTTCACGATTACCAGCCCGAGCCGGGGCTAATGCAGATTTCGAGTGCTTCGAAGACGCCGCGATGGCTGACGGCAAACGTCCGCCACATCATGTTTTCGTATCCGTTCGACCAGGTCGGATGTCAGATGGTGGTTCTGCAGGTCTCCGCGAAGAACGAGCGCATGGTGCGCATCGCCAAGGCCTTCGGCTTCACCCCTTACTTGATCAAGCGCATGCGCGGCCGCGACGAAGACGGCTACGTTTTCACGCTCACTGAAGAAGACTGGCGCAACGGCCGTTTCACGAGGAAGACAAATGGGTAAAGCCTCAGCACCTAAGCCGCCAGATCCCAAGGAAACTTCCGCGGCTTCGACCGGGACGAACATCTCGACTGCTATTGCCAACTCGTATTTGAACAACGCCAATCAGGTCGGGCCTGATGGCACGATCACCTATACGAACAGCGGCACGCAATCGATCACTGATCCCTATACGGGCAAGACCTATCAAATCCCGACGCGCACCGCGACGACGACGCTTTCCGCCGCGCAGCAGGCGATCAAGGACCAGACCGACAAGGCGCAGCTGAACCTTGGCACCCTTGCCAACAACCAATCGTCGTTCCTGAACGACTACATGGCCAAGCCCTTCGATGGCTCGAACGACGCCACCGAAGCACGGCTGCTGCAGCTCGGGAAAGCGCGCCTCGATCCGATCTTGGCTCAACAGCAGGATGCCTTGGCAACAAAGCTCTCAAATCAGGGCATCAAACTTGGCTCGGCCGCCTATGACCGAGCAATGGCCCAGCAGGGCCACAACGTCAACGACGCCAATAACCAGCTCATCCTTTCGGGGCATGGGCAGGCGTTCGCGGAGGGCCAGGCAATCCGCAACCAACCGATCAACGAAATCACGGCGCTGCTTTCGGGATCGCAGGTCAGTTCGCCACAGGCCGCCGGGTATACCGGCAGCACCATTCCGACAACCGACAACGCCGGGCTGATCAACCAGAATTACCAGCAGCGCGTCGACGCGGTGAATGCAAAAAACGCGCAGACCGGAAGCTTGGTCGGTGGTCTTTTTGGTCTCGGCAGCAAGCTCATCGGACTATCCGACGACGACGCGAAAAAGGACAAGGAACGGCTCGCCGACATCACCCCGGAAATGGGGCTGTGGAAGTTCCACTACAAAGGCGAAGCGAAGGGCGCTCCGATGCGGCTCGGGCTCATGGCCAGCGAAGTCGAGAAGGTGCGACCCGATGCTGTTTCGCGTCGGCCTGACGGTTATCGCCAGGTCGACTACGGCAAAGCTCTGTCGTTGGGGGCCTGAGACATGGCGTTGTCATTCATCTTCGATGCCGAGAAGGGCGAGACGCCTGCGTCAGTCGCCAAGAAGCGGGCAATTGTCCAGGCGCTGATGTCTTCCCAGCGGGCGCCGCAGAACATCGGCGAGGGCTTGAACGCGCTCGGCGACGGCATCGTGCAGAATGTGCTCAACAGGCGCGCCGACGCGGCAGAGACCGCAGGACAAGCCCGCGCGACCGACGCGTTTGGCGGCATGATCAATGCCGGCATTTTCCCGGCGGCTCCGGGCTCTCCAGTTGCGGCCTCCGCGAGCGGCGCGGCCGACTACGGCGGCGACCAACTCGCATGGCAGGACGCAAAGCCTTACCAGAAGGCGCTGCTCAACACGATTTCCGGCCCAGAAAGCGGCGGTCGCTACAACGTCATCTATGGCGGCGGGAAGTTCGACGATTTCTCCCGCCACCCTAACCAGGCGGTGCGCATCCAAACCGGGCCGAATGCTGGCCGCACCTCGTCAGCCGCCGGCAAGTATCAGTTTTTGGGTTCCACATGGGACGATGAGGCCAAGGAACTCGGCTTGCCCGACTTCTCGCCAGTCAACCAGGACAAGGCGGCATGGAACCTCGCCGCCAAGACCTACAAGGCCAAGACGGGCCAAGTGCTCGACGACGTTCTACAATCCGGCGATCCGGACGCAATCGCCAACGTAGGCCAGGTCTTGAGCGGGACGTGGACGAGCCTTCCCGGTGGCATCGAGCAGGGCACAAATACGAACAGGTTCGTTGCGACCTACCAGAAGGCGCTTGGCGCCGGCGCTACGCCCTCACAGGCAACGCGGGCGGCCCAGCAGGAGCAGTCACAAGACCCAGTTCAGGTTGCCTCGGTCGATCCCTCCGCTGGTATGACACCGGCCCCGAGCCTCGCCACTATGTCGCCCGGCACCACGGCTCCTGCGTATGATCCCAGCGGCCTTCCTCCGCTCGATCCTAACGACCCGATGGCACCCGCAACGCGTCCCACTTATCCCGGCGCTCCGCAAGAACCTGGAAAAGCTGGTGAAGTTCGCCGCGGCGCCGACGGCAAGACCTATCAGTTTGTCGAGACGACTGGCATGGCCGGCGCGACTGGCAATCAGGGATGGATTCCGGTCAATGCCGATGCGCCTTTGCCCAATCCCGGCCCCGGCGATGCTGCTGCGACCACGCCGGCCGGCCAGCGCGTGCTGTCAACAATGATGAGCCCGGAACCGCTGAGCGGTCGCGGTGGCGTCGTGCAGGCCCTCAGCGCGGCTCAGCAGCCCGCTCCAGCGGCAGCGGCCCCGTCGCCGGTCGTTGCGGCTCTTGCTGGCGCTCAGCAGCCCCAGCAGGCTGCACCAGCCTCTGCCGGCGTCCAGAAGGTCGCTCAGGCGATGTCTCCGCAGGAAGACCTGTCCAGCATCCCGGTAGAGGCTGGCGGCACTGGCGGCGCTATCCAGCCCGGTCAGGGCGGTCCGTTTATTCAGCAGATCATGCAGGTTGCCGCTGACCCGTGGGCGTCGCCCGAGCAAAAGACGATGGCCAATATGATGCTCCAGCAGAAAATGCAGGAGGCCGATCCTTTGCGGCAGCTGCAAATTCAGGCTGCGCGCAAGTCTCTGGCCGTTCCGCCGAAGCAGTGGCAGAAGCTGGACGACGACACCCTGTTCGATGCGGCCAGCGGCGAGACGAAAAGCATTTCAGGCGGCGGCCCGACGAAGTTCGAAGGCAACGGCCTCGATGCCCAGGCTTGGAACATCCTCTCGACCGCCGATCCCGCTTCGCGAGAATATGCAACTGCCTACGCCATCATTTCGCAGCCAAAGACGCAGATGGTGCAGACGCCTGATGGGATGGTGCCTATTCAGGTGCCGCCCAACCTTCCGGCATGGCTACAGGCTCCCGGTGGTGGTGCCGTGCCTGCCGCACCAGCCGCGCCAGGAGTGACTTCGCCCGCTCAGGTAGCGCCTCCTGCTGCTGGGGCACCGGCTCCCGCCGTCGCTGCGCCGCCTTCGGCCGCTCCTTCTGCAGGAGCCGTCATCCCCGGCACAATGAAGCCGACAGAAACACAGCGGAACCGGGTTTCCTCCGTCAACCAGGCGTTCGATGCCATCACCGGCGAACTCGACCGCTATTCGGAGCTGGTCGCCAAGACCGGCATCGAGGCAATGCCCGGCGCGTCCAAGGACAATCTGAACACCGTCCGCCAAGGCATCATGTTGCAGATGAAGGAACTCTTCAATCTGGGTGTCCTCAATGGGCCTGATCTCCAGTTGATGGAAAACATGATCTACGACCCGGTTGTCGACGTGACCAAGGACGGCGGGGCATGGAACCTTCCGAGCCAGGTCTACACCGCAGCTACTGGCGGGGCGGGTGACAGGGCGGCCAACAGCGTCAAAGAGCTGAAGCGCATGCTGGAAGGCATCAAGGCTTCGGTCGACCGGACTACGGCCGAGCCGAACGCTCCGGCAGCATCGCCAAATCCGGATGGCTGGAAGGATGTCGGCAACGGTGTTCGGATCAGGGTGAAACCATAATGGCGACATTCGAAATTCAAGGCGCGGACGGCAAGACCTACGAAGTCGACGCGCCCGACGAAAGGACCGCGCTGGGCGCCCTTGGACAGGCCGCGCCCGATGCCTCAGCGCAGACACGCGCTCAGGCCGGCATTGCGCTTGCCCAACAGATGCAGACGCTGTCACCCGAGCAAAAGCGCGCTGTTGCCGGCATCGACCAAGACACGCTGCAGCCGGCCCGCGTCCCGGCGTTCGCGCCTCCCGGGTACAATGCGCTCACCGACAGGATCGAGGGCGACGATGCTCTGAGCAAAATGCGCACCACGTCGGGCGGGATACTGGAGGGCATTCCGATCTTGGGCCCAATTATCCGAGGCGGCGTCGATCGGGCAGCTGCTGCGACAATCGCAGGAGCGTCTGACGAGACCTATGACCAAGTTCTGAAGCGCATCCAAGCCGGCACCGCTGCAGAAAAGTCGATGAATCCGAAGCTGGATCGGGCGTCTCAGATTACTGGTGCAGTTGCTGGCACGATACCGGCCATCGCAGCGGCGCCTGGAGCCTTCGGCGTCGGTGCAGGAACACTTGGAACTCGACTGGTGCTGGGTGCTGGGTCGGGCGGGGCGATAAGCGGCGCGGATGCTCTCGTCAGGTCCGGTGGTGATTGGTCTGAAGCTCGGAAGGGTGCTCTAATCGGCGCCGGCCTGGGTCTCGCCGCACCGATCGTAGGCCCGCTCGCTGGCCGAGGCGTCAAATGGCTGGCCGATGGATGGAACCTCGGCGCTGCAGCCAAGGAACTTGGCATCGACAAGGTTGCCGCGGCGATGCTGTCGAGGGCGGCAGGGCGTGACGCCCTCGATGCCGGCGCTCGGGGTCAGATGGAAAAGCTCGGCCCCGGCGGCATGATCATGGATCTTGGCGAAAATCTTCGGTCACAGGCTGCTGGCCTGGCTGCTCTTCCTGGCGAAGGCAAGACAATCGTCAAGGGTGCAGTCGGCGCTCGCGAAGCGGATGCCAATTGGCGTATCCGCTCCGGGCTAGACGAGACGCTTGGTGATGCCCCAACGCCATCGCACCTTATCGACCGCGCGAACCGGAACCAGCAGCTTTTGGCGCCGGAATATCGAGAGGCCTTGCGCGACGCTGGACCAGTCGACACGTTGCCGATCGCCCGATACCTCGAAACCGAAGCCCAGACGCTTCGCGGTGAACCTCAACGCCTCATCCAGCGGGTCAGGGCGATGCTGGATCATGAGCCTACCCCGGCAGATATCGCTCGCGCCCGTGCGCTTGGTCAGCCAGCACCAGGGCCGTCCCTTGTGGCTGACGCTGCCGAATTGCTGAACACCCGCCATGCGATCGACGACCTGCTGGAGACAGCGCAGGGCACAAATGCAAGGAACGCGCTGACAACCGCCCGACAAGCGGTTGACGACGAGCTTCGGGCGTCTGTTCCAGGCATCAAGGAGGTCGACGCGAAATACTCCGAGCTTGCCCGGCAGAAAGAGGCTGTAGGGCGCGGACAGTCGGTTCTCGCCGGTGGCCGAGAAGCGCCACGGCCGAATGAGTTGGTTGATGAGGTCAGGCAAGGTGCTCTGCCACAGGGTCTGCAGATCGGCCCTTCGGCGGTGCCGGTCCGCTTGCGTCAGGGAGCCCGCGCCGAGATCGAGCGCCTGGTTGGCACGACCGCTAACGACCGAGTGGCTCTTCAGCGCGCCGTCGGCGGCGAAGGCGACTGGAACCGCGCGCGGCTATCCACTCTGTTTGGCCGCGAGCCAACCGGCAAGGTGCTCGACATGCTGGAGCGCGAGCGCCACTTTGCCGAGACAACCGATCAGGTAGTTCGCAACTCCTACACCGCAGCCCGCCAGGCCTCACAGCAGGAACTCACCGGCTCCGGCGCCGAGGCCTTTGGTGTCCCTCAGGCGTTCATGGCAGGTGGGGTAGCGGGGGCGGCCCGGGCCACGGCCATGAAAGGCGTTGACGCGGTCGTTGAAGCACTCAGCGGCGTCAAGAATGAAGCCACGCGGAGCGCTATGGCCAAGATCCTCACCAGCAACGATCCGGAAGTGCTTGAGGCTCTTCTTCGCGCTGGCCGTGGCTCGCGTGTGAACGCGTCAGAGGTCGATAAGGTCTCTCGCGCGCTGCTGCTCTCGTCGGGCCAACGCACGGCGCTCCCACAGCATTAGACCCAGGAAGATGGCGAGCATCCCGAACACACCGAAAAACAGCCCGGAGATGAAGTCCTCCGACATCTGATCAAGCCACCATTTCAGGGCGTCGCGAAAAGCGACCAGGATCACAATCGTAATCACTGCCGAGACGATCTGAAGAATTCTGACGCGCATAGGCGCGGAACATAGATCAATCCCCCAAAAAGCAAAAGGTGCTGCCAATGCCTATGAATGGAGCCGGCGTCACGTCATGGCCGCCGAACACAACGGCGATCCCGAACACAACGATCGAGAGCGGGAAATATAACGCCTTCTTGGCCGATCTCCTGTCGATCATGAACACGCCGCGCCCGATCACGATGGGCGGCACGGGCGCGAGCACGGCGGTTGGTGGCAATGATGCTCTGCATACGACCAGCAGTGTCATCGCATCAGCCGCAACGACTGATCTGGCCGCAGCAACCGGTGTCTCCGTCACGGTGTCGGGCGCGGCTGCGATCACCGCTTTCGGCGTGCTGCCCAGCGGCGTCTTGCGTTTCCTGACCTTCTCCGGAGCGGCGACGCTTACCCATAATGCCGCCACGCTCATCCTGCCGGGCGCCGCCAACATCGTTGCCGCCGCCGGTGATACCGCCGTGGCGCAGTCCCTGGGCGGTGGCAGCTGGCGTGTTCGATCCTACATGCGCGCCTCAGGCCAGCCGATCGCCGCAATCTCCGACGCCAACCTCCCCACGCGCCTGGGCGTGGTGGCCAAGACCATTGCCGATTGGAACACGGCGCTCGACAACGGCTGGTATATGGGCAGTGGGGCGGCCAACGCCCCTGCGGCAAACACCGGGTGGAACATCGGCACGGTCGAAGCCCACGGTGCTGCCGGATACAGGACGCAGACAGTCTATGACTTCACCACGGCAGCAGCAGCCAACACGACAATCTGGCGGCGCCACCAGAATGGCGGCGTCTGGGGTGCTTGGTACAAAATCCAGTGGTCTCAGGCCGAACAGGATGCGCGATACCTTCAGATCGCTGGCGCTAAATTCCAAACAGCCTATGAGAGCGCCCAGCAGCCCTACACACTAGGTGGACTCCTGACGCTTGCGCACGGTCTTGGTGTGAAGCCAAAACTGTATGCGATGTTTGCGCAATGCACCACAGTAGATAATGGCTGGGCTATCGGGGACGAAATTCCGCTCTTCATGAGCAACGGTGCCGGTAGCAAGGGGCATGGTATTTGGCCGGATGCTACGAACATCAACGTCAGGATCGGTAACACCGTTTTCGATTACATCAGCAAAGCCGGTGGTAGTGGTTTTGTGGCCACAGCCAGCAGTTGGAAAATTGTCGTGAGGGCATGGGCCTAGGCGAAGCCGCCGACAACCTCCGGAAAACTGATCGCCATTTCCCCAGCATCAGCTTGCGCTGAATATAAAGCATGCGTCTTCCGTCCATCGTAGCGAGCGCGTCGCTGATAGTATTCTTTGCTCGATACCATGGCCGTCAGACCATCAAATCGGCGCTTGAACCTTTTGATGACACCTCGCTCAAATGGGATCAGTTGCTTGAAAGGTCCTGCCCAAGGCGTGTCCTTCGCCAGATCGCGCCAAACTTTGAGGGCTTCAAGTTCGACACCCACCTGATTGCCCCAAGGCTTGCCGCCGGCGAAATGGCGGGCATAGGCATGGGCGAACCGGAATTCCCTTGTGCCGAGTGATTGCAGATTCCAGTTCGGGTGCATTGTCTGCCACTTGCCCTCGAAGACGATGTTCAGCGCGTTCTGATCGTTCAGTTTTCCGAGAACGGCCGTCTTGCGGGTTAGCCCCAATAGGTCGTCAGCCCGAATCGAGTTCATGTCCATGACGACGACGCCGGAATTGAAGTATGGCGCGCCGGGCTGCAGGCCCAGCTTTTCGCGATATGATGGCCGGAAATACATGTAATCGTCATGAGCGGCGAGTAGTGGGGCGCGCAATTGCTGCCCAACCAGATCGTTGATGTCGCGGTTGAAAAGGACGTCGGAATCTGAATATGCGATGCGATCGTAGCCCGTGAAAACAGGCAACCGATCGGAGAAGAGGCGAACGTAGGCTGCTATGCTGTGGCTTGCGGCCTCAAATCGAGCATTCGCGATGAAGGCGGCGACATCAACCAATTCGACGCGGCCGCTCAATATACGCTGGCCGATACCGAGATCCTCTTGGCGAACTCCGGTATAAAAAAGGTAGCCATCGATCGGCGTCGAAACGTCTGCGATCCGACGCGCTGCAAGGCAGGCGTACGGGAAATATTCCGCGTCAGCGGCCAAAAAGAAGCATGAGTTCATTCGGTCAAATCTGCCCGTCTAAATCGGTGCCGAGAAGGCATGCGCCTACCGCGTTTCCCCTCGCCTGATCTCAAAATCATCGTGGTGCGTCCAATAGTAAACGACAGCTGACATAGCGACGACGCCCAACGCAAAGCCGATCGCCAACCCCAAATAGAACATCTTCGCCTCATCGCAAAAAGAGCGTGCTTGGCCAACACATACATCAATCACAATTTCTGGGTAAGGGACCGGTAGATATGACCAAATTTTTCGTCGACGCCGATGGCGTCTATCTCGGCGGCTTCGACGGTGAAGGCGTCGTGCTGCCTGAAAATGGCATTGAGGTCTTGGAGGCCCCGGCAGATGCCCGCCAAGTCTGGGATGGCAAAGCGTGGAGCGCGCCGCCTGCTGAGCGTCGCATGGTGCCAAAATCGGTTGTGCAGGCTCGGATTATTGAGGCTGGCAAGATGTCGCAGGCCTATGCCGCCCTGGCGGGCAACCCAATCTATTTTGCCCGCTGGTTCGCGCCGGATCGGCCGGAAGTTTACAGCGACGATCCTGACGCAGTCGGACTAGTCCGTGCTCTTGGGCTTGATCCTGCGGTCATCCTCGCGCCTTGAGTTTTTGGCGAATGATATCCACCGGCGTCCGCCACATTCGATATCGGCCAGCTTCGACGATTTGCCGTGCAACGGGCTCGGCAGCGTATGCATCGAAGAAGCGATATACACGAGGTTCTGCGAACGCCTTCTTCCCTCGTGTATTATAGTCCCTGATCTTGAGCTTATGGGGGCTGATCGTCCGCCCCCCCAAGGACAAGGCTATGCCGATGCAGAACTGCTCCGCAGCGTCAATTTTCGATATCTGATGGACAGCAAGCATCGGTGGATACGCGTCCATCAGAGCGGGAAGATTGTCTCGATGCACTCCGAGAATGCCACTTTGCCACATAGGTTCGCGGCCCGTGATAACATGTTCGCCGATCCGAAGGCCTTCCCCTTCCAGCACAGGCGTCCATTTGTGGGGTTTCTCTAGGCGTCGCATCACTGAATGCTTAGGCGAAATGCTTTCGAAGCCAAGGGATAGAAATCCTGCTGGGTAGTGGTCTGAGTCCATGAAGATGAGGCGGTCGGTCATCCTCAGTAATTTGATCAGCGCCCGGGCCTTGATGCCAAAATGATATTGACCGCTGAAGGACCAAGCCTCTTTCTGCATGTCAGTCAGAAGCAACGTCTCCATGGGATAGTCGACAAACAATTCGGGCCTGTCCGTCGCAATAATGATCTTTGCTTCTGGACAATGATACAAAAGCTTGAGGGCGCTCAGCAACGCGCCGCGATGGTACAATTCGTTTCCGCCATACGCGATGTAACCGAAAACGTCCTTCATCACCACTCACCTCGGTGCAACCGTACGCCACCTCTTGTGAAACTGCGTCGCCTCACGCGCCTACGGCGCAGATTACTAGAGCTTCGGGGTCGACACTGACTTTATTCGAGTAGCGTGCTTTGCAATGAAAACCTCGATCGGACCGCTGAGAGTAGCTGCCTCGCTCTTGATCTTATCCTCGTCCCATAACCACCACTGTATTTCCAGCAATTGCGCAACGGTATCAGCAGGGAACCGACTGCGGATAACTTGTGCACGATTGCCGGCCACTATCGCATAGGGCTCGACAGACTTAGTGACGACGGAGCCGGCACCCACAACAGCGCCGTCGCCGACTGTCACGCCTGGCAATATGATGGCGCCGTGGCCAATCCAAACATCGTTGCCGATCGTGATGCCCCCAGGCTTCCCAGCGTTGGGTAAAGGCTCAGGCTGCTTCAGGACGCGGCTATAGATCGGGAATGAAGTGGCACTCTTCGTCTGGTGTTGGCCGGTGCACATGAACAGCACTTGGCCAGCAACAGAGCAGAAGCTACCCACATTTAGGGGCGCTTCATTAGTCGGGAAAAGCACCTTCCGCCAAGTGACGCCGTAGGTGTGGCGGCCGACGGACACATTATCGGGCAGTTTCGCGCGCGCGTCTTTGAACCACTTAGAAAATACTGACATTTAGACATCCCGCCCTGACCGCTAAAGAGCGGTTACCTTCTTTCAAATGCAACCTCAAGAGGCTTACACATGGACCGCAATTTCGTGCGGGCGCTCGCGCTCGTTCTCAAATCGGAAGGGCTCTGGTCGGACAATCCGGCCGATCCGGGCGGCGCCACCATGAAGGGCGTTACCATTGCCAATTTCCGCCGCTATGTGAAGGCGGATGCGACGAAGGACGATCTGCGCCATATCACCGATGCGCAGATCGCCACTGTTTATCGCCGCTTTTATTGGGATGCGGTCGCTGGCGCCGAACTACCCGATGGTGTCGATTATGCCACCTTTGACTTCGCGGTCAACAGCGGCCCGAGCCGAGCTGCGAAGTATCTGCAAGCCGTGGTCGGTGTGGCGCAGGACGGGCGCATAGGCCCTGCCACCATGGCCGCGCTAGGCAAGAAGTCACCCGGCGCGGTCATCGACGCTCTCTGCGACAATCGGCTGACCTTCCAGAAGGGGCTCAAGACATGGCCCACCTTCGGCAAGGGCTGGGCCTCTCGCGTCGAGAGCGTGCGCCGGGCGTCACGGTCGATGACGATACAGCCGGCGCCCGCGAAGCCCATCCCGGCTCCACAGCCACCCGTAGCGCCTCCTGCCGCTCCTGATCCGGCCTATGTCGAGCGCAATCCGTTTTGGGCGGGCCTGTTCGCTATCCTCAAAGCCCTCTTCGGAAGGAAATGACCATGAAGTGGTTCAACACCAACAGCTTCCACAACCTCCTGAACGTGCTGATCACCGTCGTTTGCGGTGGCGCGCTCGTCGGCTTCGACTGGACCATGTTCGGCCTCACCGATCGCACGGCATTGCAGATCAGCGGCGCGCTGGCTTTGCTCAAGCTGGTGATCAACGCCGTGCGCGATGGCCCGACCGGCATGGTTGCGCCTCCACCGCCGGCCGAGGAGAAGTGAGATGGCCGAACTCATCATCGCCGGCCTCGAAGGATTCTTTCTCAATCCCACCGTCATGGCCATTGGTGCCGGCGTTGTCCTTGCCATCGGTGCTTGGATCAAGGGCAGGCTTTCCGGAGCCAAGGCAGAGCAGGCCAAGCATGACGCCGAGCGGCTGGCGGCCCGCACCGAATCCGACAAGATCGACCAGGCCGTCGCCGGCATGAGTGACGCCGAAGTGCTGAAAGGACAGGCCAGATGGTCACGCCCAAAGTCCTAGCGCTTGTCGCCTTCATGGCGCTCGGCGCCTGTCAGCACGCGGGCGGTTCATTCTGCGATATCGAGGAGCCGAACCGCAACCCGGTCGAGGACATGACCGTTGTTGAGGCAAGAGACGCGCTCGCCCACAATCTCAAGGGCGAAAAGCTCTGCGGCTGGGAAGCCTGACATGGCAACATCGGCGACGAAGAGCCTAGAGATGATGGTAGGCGGCCTCGTCGCCGCTATGGAGGGCGTCCAGCGGGACGTAACCGAGATCCGGCGCGATATCAAAGACAGCGATGCCAGGGCCGCGCTCTCTTATGAGCAGTCTGAACAGCGCGCCGCTGCCAGCCGGTCGAAGATGTACGCGAAGACCGACGAGCTGGTGGAGCGGCTTGCCGAAACTGAAGGCGCGGTGAGATCCCTCAGCGAAGATATGACGGAGGTGAAAGCCGTCACTGCCGAGGTGACCAGATGGAAGCTGATGGGCCTAGGTGCCTTGGGCGTGACCGGTATGGCAGCGGCCGCCTTGGCCTCCCTGGTCACGGCCTACTGGTCAGATATTTGGCGGGTGATGCGTGGCGGCTAATGCCAATTACAATGTCCTGTACGGAACTGCGCACGGGTATGTGGGTCCGAGACAGGCTGGTGCTTAAAATTGTTTGGAACAAGAGCCGCATCTGCGGGTTTATGTCGTGCAGCGGCTTTCTCAGGAATATGGCCGCTCTATTCAAGGTGCAGAACCCGCCGCCATGGTCCCCCCTCAGCGGCGGGTTTCTCTATTCCGATAAGGGCGCTACCCAGCCAAGATCAGAGTAAGCTGCTATCGAGCGAATCCAACTTTGAGCGAATGCTGTTGATACGTCCACGATAGCGTCTGCTGTTGTTAGGTCGAGGGCAATATCCAAGCGACCTTCCGTTGTCTGAATGGAAAGAACTCCGAGAACGCCGTCTTTGGCCCGAACCGTGGCAACGCGAATTTCGGTCGGCACAAAGGGTGCCTTTTCCATACGTTTCATTTGGGTTGCTCGCCTCACGCTGGCGAGACAGTCGCGCAACCACGCTACGATTTCAAGCGCAGCGCTTGGCTACCCAGCCGTAGGGGAATGTTACACCTTAGCCTTCCGCCACCCCGCCCACCAAGCTTGCCATTGGGAGCAAAACCAGCGCTCGCCCTTGGCTGGGTTGACGACTGTTGTGTTGTAATAGCGCTGACCTGGCATGTGATAGATGCGCTCGCCTGTCTCGACGCTGATATTACCCTTGATGTTGCAGCCAACCGGCGCTCGGGACGCTGGGGAGTCGCCCTGCCGATGCACGGTCGGCAGAGGATGCAGTTCGGCTTGTGGCATGAAGTAGCTGGCTCCGGCAACGCCACAAAGCAAAACCGGGATTAGCGCCCGCTGATCTAACAGCGAACGCCGACGCCGCCTTACAAGCTTCTGCCTTTGGAGGCCCATAACCCTCTCTCCAACGAGAGAATGCGTCGAACACTTTGGGGAGTCCAGAGCGCTGTCAAGTCGCGCCGCCCTATAGGCGCGCACTCTAGCCATTCGTTAATAATTCCTGAATTTTCGAAGATTTAACTACAACCTGCAACTCTGTTGTCGGGGACAGAAGCTATGAACAAGCTATTCTTCGGTGACAACCTTGACGTTCTGCGAAGGCAGGTCAAAGACGAGAGCGTTGATCTTGTCTATCTAGACCCTCCTTTCAATTCGAATGCCAACTACAATGTCCTATTCAAAGAGGGCGCCGGCATACCATCCGAGGCGCAAGCAGAGGCGTTTCGCGATACCTGGTCGTGGGGAGAATCTGCGGCCATAGCATTTGATGATGTCATGCGCGAAGGGGATGACTTGGCGCTTGTCCTTCGGGCCTTCCGCGCTTGGCTTGGCGACAATTCGATGATGGCCTACCTCGCTATGATGGCCGTCCGTTTGATTGAATTACACCGCACACTGAAACCGACTGGGTCGCTCTATCTTCACTGTGACTCAACGGCCAGTCACTACCTAAAAATGCTGTTAGACACCATTTTCGGGCCAAGGAATTATCGGAACGAAATCATCTGGAAGCGGACCACGGCCCATAGCGATACAAAATCTGGCTTTAGCCGCGTTACGGATACGATCTTCTTTTATGCAAAATCGGACAAAGCGACATGGAATACCCAATACGGCGAGCACTCGGAATCTTACAAAGCGAGCCACTATCGCCACGTTGACGCACAACGGAGGCATTACCGTCATGACAACATTATTCGATCCCAGAGTATGGGGCCGAGACCGAACTTGGTATACGAATACAACGGATTTACGCCGCCTCACGGCTGGAGGGTCGTTCGTGAGAAACTTGCCGAAATAGACCGGGCGAATCGTATTTACTGGTCTCGCAATGGTGTGCCGTATCTCATTCGCTACCTAGATGAGCAGAAGGGCGAGATTGTCGACAATCTCTGGACTGATATCTTCCCGGTGAATTCACAGGCGCGTGAAAGGCTCGGATATCCAACCCAAAAGCCTCTCGCTCTGCTTGAACGAATTTTGAATGCCTCATCGAATCCCGGCGACATCGTGCTCGACCCATTTTGCGGCTGCGGCACAAGCGTTGAAGCGGCAGAGCGACTCAATCGGAAGTGGATCGGAATTGACGTGACCCACTATGCCATAACGTTGATCGAACGCCGCTTAAGAAAAATAGAGAACGTCCAAAAATTCGAAGTAAGCGGAAGGCCGACCGATCTTGCTGGCGCACGTGATCTCGCGCGGCGCGACAAACACCAATTTCAATGGTGGGCTTCTTGGCTGCTTGGTGCGCAGACCTATGAATCAAAGAAGGGAGCCGATAGGGGCATTGATGGAAACATCTATTTTGCAAACGGCCCGTACGGATTCGGGCGAATAATTGTCTCTGTGAAGGGCGGAGAACACCTCGGGCCAGCCATGGTTCGGGAATTGAGCGGCGTTGTCCAAAGGGAAGAGGACGCCAATATGGGCATTCTGGTCACTCTTGCAGAGCCAACTAAGGCAATGCTTTCAGATGCTGCCGGCGCAGGGTTTGTGGAACGGTCTGCGCACGGCAGACTGCCCCGCGTACAGATCGTGACCGTCGGTGATTTGCTGGATGGGCGCTACCCGGCAATGCCCCCGTTGCCGCCGCCAGCCGTAACAAAAATCCGGACAAGGGCTGCGCGAGACCGTGACCAACTTGAACTTCTCTTGCCCTTTGATGTTGACGGGCTAAAGATTCCGAGTGGCGCAATTCTCGACCCGAGGTACCTGGCCCTCAATAGTGAAACGTCTAGGCGTTCTTCTTAGGCTTGGCGCGCAACACTCGTTCGGAGGCTTACTCTGACCTGCCAGATTATGGGCTTACCCAGTCCTTCCGTTGACACCAGCAGGTGATTGGCCATTTCAGGGGTGACAGCTACATAATACCGGATCGATCTATCGCGTCGGAAAGTTAATGACTTGTCCTAGCGCATCTCCGCGGGCATCGATCTCTCGGGTCCGGAAGCAGGCGCGGGCCATCCCATCACAAAGCCCGCTGGCCTGACGCGCTCGGATCTGATGCGTTCCTGGTGGGAGTGAGCACTCTCACTCCGTACGGAGGCGAGTTCCTCCCGAAGATGATGCATGTGCGCTCTTTCTTCCACCAGCCATGATCGGAGCGACCGTGCCATTTCGATACAAGTTGCTGATTCCAAGACGACCTAGCCATTCCCCAACGGCTGGGAAGAATCCGGTTCCTGACAGCGTTCCCTTCGTTCTTTAAGGAACAGCTTGGTGTGCTCGTCCCACTCAAGAGGCGTTGTGCCGCGCTCTTGAACGAACTTTCCAAACTCCTTGCGCAGGTCGGCAAGGTCCAAAGCCCAAAGATGCTCACTGCTACCGGGGTTCGACATCACCTTCACCAATTCCGTCCGTTCTCCCGGAATAAGGTTGGCTTCGCGGTAGAGCCTTCAAGATGGCATTGCGAGATAATTTGCTGGCTTGCTAATATGCCTATATCTTAAGCAGCGCGGGGGACATCATATCTTCCCGCAGCGGCCGGTGCGGTTAAGCCCCCACGAGCATGCCCAACTGCACCGGCCATTTCCCTACGGATGGGTAGGGTGGTTCGCGCTCGGCGATCTTCTTCAAGAGCTACAGGCGAACGAACTTGTCGAGATGCAGGCGTATCCGCTGGCCCTCCGCAAAGGACAGCGCGAACGATTCAAGCTCGAATGTTCGGGTAATTTCCTGATCATTCTCGACCACGCGAACCAACCATTCACCGCAGGTTTCTGTCACTTCGACGCAAGGCACGGCCTTGCGGAAAGGAACCACGTTATCCATCACAGCCTCCCTACGAAAAGCAATGGCAACGTCGAGTTCTATAGCGCCGACGAAAGCGGGCTTTCAATAACAAATACGGTTTGGGATTAACAGTTTTTAAGCCAGAAGTGGTCAGCCGGTTGTATTTGAAGCCTGCTAACAATCGCCCTATCTGCCTTATCGCATAGCATCGGGAGGTGGCATGGCCGGAGTAACTACCGCCGCAGAGATGGCGAACGCTGTTGGGATTGACCCTGAGACGTTTCGCGAGGCTTTGCGCGATTCAGACTTCCCGTGGCACAATCCCCCTGACGACTGGACGGTGGAGATAGATGGCCGCCAGCATGAGGCAATGCGCACCGTGCTGCTGATGGTCCTCCTGAAGCGGAAAGCCCAAAGAAAATATGAGTAGGTTTGTCAACGACATTTCGCCTTGAAAGCTCGTGGCGTTATTCGCGCACGCTCATCTTGGCGCCGAGCACGGCGCCGAAGCGAAACCCGCTTCTCGACAAGGCTTAGCTTCATGCGTTCCATTTGAGCGTACGTTTTTTACGAAGCATTGCGGGTCGTTCGAACGGCCCTAAACTATCACGGCGGGGTCCCTCCCCGTAGTCGCCGGCGTGGGTTTCACTGTTGTCTCATCGGCAACATCGCGCCGGCCATTTAGGGCCTGAGAAGCATCACCTGATCCGACACGGTTTATCCAAGCCAACTCCGCCAACGGCGAGATCGAAGCCGAGGTCGACGAAGCCGCCGTCGAGCGCCCCCACGAATAGCCATTTTGCCGTACGAATCAGTACGGTCGTTTTTGATTGCAGAAAGGGTTTCGTTGGGCCTATAAAGATTGCGTTTACCATTGCCTTTTTGGGAGGAAGCGATGGTTGCAACGCCCATAAATATCGCTCAAGCGGCCACTGCGACTACGGCCACCTTGCTGAAGTGGCAGAAGTCCATGGAGGAACGCGCCACGTTTCGCCAGAACATGGATCAATCGCGCAGGGCGATCCAATCCTCACGCGAACTGCTGAAGCGCCTTCGTCAAGGTCATCGCGACGACAATAGCGTCGCGGATGCGCCAAAGGATTAGCCGCCAGGCAGACGGTGAGACCGAGATCCGGGAACGGATTGGGGCCACGTGCGGCACCTAATGTCGCGATGGTGATGGCCGATGGATGTGCTTGAATAGGAGATTGCCGATCTCCTGCAACGCTGCCATGTCTGGGTAAGCCGCCAGAACGGAGCCCTCACCGCCGACGCTGCCGAGCATGGGGATCAACACGAAGCTGTCATCCCGAAACTTGCTTACGGTGGTGATGGTGAAATCGTAATCGGGAAAGGCATCCTCAAGCAGGGCGCTGATCTCGGCGAGGAATTCCGGTGTCTCGAATTGTGCGCCGATCGGCGGCACCACAATCATGTCTTTGCATACTTGCATGTCGCGCCTCCCAAGCCGTCGCATCGTTGGCGGTCGTTCCGCCAAGGTCAAATCACGTCTTCTCCCTGCCGTAGGCCCGCGCCAGCAAAGTTATCCACACGTCGACAAGATGGTTAGAATTGTCGCGGTTCGGTTAAGACGTCGATCATGAGGCGTGGCGCATCGTGTCGTTGGGTCTCCATTTTGCTCTCCTGACCCGACGCCATAGCTCAAGCCCGTTGCCAATCGCGGCAACGGGCTTTTTTCGTCGTCATCTTCTGGCACAGAAACGGCACAGAAACATTTGAATGTTTTCGCTCCGTTCCCGCTCTGTTGGCACCGCATTGACATTGCATGGGTCACAGGTTGAATCCCTGTCACGCCCACCGGTATCGTGACCCCTGGGTGCGAGAGGAGGGCTTTAAATGGACATCGTCATTCGCGAACTGGTGGGGCTCGAAGAGATCGCGGCCATCTACCCGCTTTATCAGCAAACCGGATCCATGCCGGAGGACATGTTTCAGGAGCGCCTAACCGCCATGATCGCCCAAGGCAACTATCGCTGCATTGCCGCCTTCGTCGGTGAAAGAATGGTCGGCATGTCAGGCTTCTGGATAGGGGTGCAGCTATGGGCAGGAAAGTGGGCGGAGGCCGACCATGTGGTTGTCGACGCTGATATGCGCAGTGCTGGTATCGGCGCCAAACTGATGGGATGGATCGAGAAGGAAGCAGCGCGTGTCGGCTGCGACATCACCCGCATCTCAATGGTTCTCGGCAAAGAGCGCACACACAATTTCTACAGCCGCAACGGCTATGCCGATGATGCGCTCATTATGGTTAAGCCGCTGAGTGCGTGGGCCGAGGCAGAGTTCCCAGAATATGCTACGCACAAATTGGCGATGGCGCCTACCGGAGATGGAACCGGTAACACTTTGCAATAAAATCAATGACTTACCTTTAAGGGCGCGTTAAAGCAGGGTTTATGCACCCTTCTGAAATTCCTTAAGAATTTCTAAAATCCGCTGCCGCCAACTGGGTCCGAAAGCCGCATCCTCGCGGCCTGTCTGCCGCAAAAGGCAGAGGCCCTGGCTACCCCGAATATTTCAATTCTGCTGGATCGAAATGCCCTTGTCGTCGATCTTCAGTTCGACGCCCTTGGGCTTGGTCTGTTCGTGATAGACATATGCACCGAGCGCGATGACCACGACAACGAGCGCGCCGACAAGGAGATAGAGAGTGTTCTGTTTCACGGCGCGCTCCTTTGGCAGCAATTTCAGGAAAGCACAGGCTTTCTCCTGAGGAATTGCGTTGAATGAAACTTAGAGCGTCAAGCTCGCTTCAGAACCTTGACCAGCACCAGCAGGATGACGGCGCCGATCGTGGCGTTGATGATGGCAGCCAGAATGCCGCCGCCGATAGCGAAACCGAGCCTTGGAAATAGCCAGCCGGCGATCAGGGCGCCGATAATGCCGACGATGATGTTGCCGATGAGGCCGAAGCCGAAGCCCGAGACGATGAGGCCGGCGAGCCAGCCGGCAATGGCGCCGATTATGATGAAGATGAGAAGGCTTTCGATGCCCATGACGCGTTCCTCCAGGAAGAGAGGCTACGGAGCGGAAGGCCCCGAATCGGCCTCGATATCAACGACTTCAGGCTATGCGAAAGCAGTTGCACCCGCTAGCGGCGCTCATTGATCGTCGTCATCGTCGCTGGAGACTGGCCGCCAGCTGGTCGGGTCGACCTTTTTCTGGGTATCGCTGTCGGTGTAGACCCACCAGGCGCCGTCGCGATATTGCCCGACGGATTCGCTGACGACGCCGGCGCCGTCCTTCCACAGAACAGTGACCTTGGATCCATCCGTCGGGGCGGTCGCTATCGGTTTGCGGTCTGCCACGTCATCCCCCTCATTGAGTCGACAGAACGCCACGACGCGTGTCTGGTTGCAAGGCTGCCGGAAGCGTTATCTGAAGGCCATCAGCTGTGGGCAAAAATATCCTCTTCGTCCCAACCCATCAAATCGAGCTTGGCACGCGTCGGCAGGAAGCAGAAGCAGGCGTCGGCTTCCTTGGTGCGCCCGTCCCGCGCCAGGCGTCCAGCCAGGACCTCGCGCAGACGGTGCAGATAGAGAACGTCGGAAGCGGCATATTCGAGCTGTTCGGGCGACAGGGTCTCGGCCGCCCAGTCCGACGACTGCTGCGCCTTCGACAGGCCGACGCCAAGCAGTTCGAAGCAGATGTCCTTCAAGCCGTGCCGGTCGGTATAGGTGCGGGTCAGCCGCGAGGCGATCTTGGTGCAGAACACCGGCTCCGGCATGACGCCGAAGGCGTTGTAGAGCACGGCGAGGTCGAAACGGCCGTAGTGGAACAGTTTCGATATGCCGCGGTTGCGCAGCAGGCTGACGAGGTTCGGCGCTTTCTTCTGGCCGGGCGCGATCTGGATCACGTCGGCGGAGCCATCGCCGGGCGAAATCTGCACCACGCACAGCCGGTCGCGGTGCGGGTTCAAGCCCAGCGTCTCGGTATCGATGGCCACCGCGTCGACATTGTAGTGGGCGAGGTCGGGCAGATCGTTCTTGTGGAAGCGGATGTCGGCCATGGTTGTCTCCGGATCGCGGCGTAACTCGTCCTCGCCGCGATCCGCTGAAAAATCAACAAGAAAACTTCCCAGCCTCCTCAGCGCGTCAGCGCATCGAGAATGCGCGCCCAGGAGCGCTGGCCCTTGTGGAAGGAGGTCAGCTCGTATTTCTCGTTGGGCGAGTGGATGCGGTCGTCGTCGAGCCCGAACCCGACCAGCAGCGATTCCATGCCGAGATAGGTCTGAAAGTCGCCGACCACCGGAATGGAACCACCACCGCCCGTGGTCACAGCGGGCTTCGGCCATTCATCCGACAGCGCAGTCTTGGCCTTGGTCAGGAATGGCGAGTCGTAGGAAAGCTGAATTGCCGGCCCGCCGCCATGCGGGTGGAATTCGACCGAACAGTCCCCGGGAATGCGCGCCTCGACGAATTTCCGGAAAGCGGCGCGGATCTTCTCGGGGTCCTGCTTGTGGACGAGGCGGAAGGAGATTTTCGACGACGCTTCCGCCGCGATCACTGTCTTGAACCCCTTGCCGGTATAGCCGCCGATGATGCCGTTGAACTCGGCCGTCGGCCGCGCCCAGGTCAGTTCCATCACCGAGCGGCCTTTTTCGCCCGACGGGATCGAGAGGCCGATCGGTCCGAGGAAGGTTTCGGCGGTCTCGCCCAGAGTTTCCCATGATTTCAGGATCTGCGACGGCGTTTCCTCGACCCCGTCATAGAAGCCGGGAATGGTGATGTGGCCGTTCTCGTCATGGATGTCGGCGAGGATTTTCGCCAGGATGCGGATCGGGTTGGCGGCGGCGCCGCCATAGAGGCCCGAATGCAGGTCGCGATCGGCGGCCTTGACGGTGACCTCCTCGCCGACCATTCCGCGCAGCGAAACGCAGATCGACGGCGTCTCGCGGTCCCACATGCCGGTGTCGCAGACCAGCGCGAAATCGGCCTTGAGCTCATCGGCATTGGCCTCGAGGAACGGCTTGAGCGACGGCGAACCGGACTCCTCCTCGCCCTCGAACAGGATGGTGATGCGGCAGGGCAGATTGCCATGCACCTGCTTCCAGGCGCGGCAGGCCTCGACGAAGGTCATCAGCTGCCCCTTGTCGTCGGCCGAGCCACGGCCGGTGATTACCTTGTGACCGGGCTCGATCTCCTTGACCGCCGGCGCAAACGGGTCGTTCTCCCAAAGCTCGATCGGATCGACCGGCTGCACGTCGTAATGGCCGTAAAACAGCACATGCGGCGAGCCGGCGGGGCCTTCATGGTGCGCAACCACCATCGGGTGTCCCGGCGTGTCGCGCACCGAAGCGTCGAAGCCGATCAGCTTGAGGTCCGCCACCAGCCATTCGGCGGCCTTGCGGCAGTCGGCGGCATAGTCGGAATCGGTCGAGATCGACTTGATGCGAAGCAGGCCGAACAGGCGCTCCAGGCTATGGTCGAGATTTTTATCGAGACGGTCTAGGACGGAGGAAATAGTGGACATTACTGCGGGCCTTTCTTTTCGGTGCCGGGACCGTAAAGGCAGCGCATCAAAACGAAAAGCCCGCGATCGTTGGACCACGGACCGTAAACACTTGTCAGAAGGCAAAAAAGAACCGCCGTGGTGGAGGGGAACCACGGCGGTTTTTACTCGAAACGATGCGGCAGCCCGGAGAGGGGGGATAGGCTGCCGCAATTGTCCGGGATAGGCGGGGGACGGGCCTTGCTCCGGACTCGGCGAAAACTGCCGATGACCTTTATTTGTGTCTCGGATCGTGGCGTTTCAAGGGCACAAAAATTACACTTTTGTAACATAGCCGTGAGCGCCGAGGCAAACAGCAGCAGGGCCTATCGGCAGGCAGGCTCTGTCAGCATGTCGCCGCAACACCTGTTGGAAGCCCGCCTTTGCCATGGACCGCGCCGTCCCGGCGCGCTATCCCTGCCGGCATGAAAAAAGGCGACCATCTCTTCCTTATCGACGGCTCCGGCTACATCTTTCGCGCCTATCATGCGCTGCCGCCGCTGACCCGCAAATCCGATGGGCTGCCGGTCGGCGCGGTCTCCGGCTTCTGCAACATGTTGTGGAAGCTGATGCAGGACGCCCGCAACACCGATGTAGGCATCGTGCCGACGCATTTAGCGGTCATTTTCGATTATTCGTCGAAAACCTTCCGCAATGATCTTTACCCGGAATACAAGGCCAACCGCAACGCACCGCCCGAAGACCTGATCCCGCAATTCGGTCTGATCCGCCAGGCAACCGTGGCCTTCAACCTGCCTTGCATCGAGATCGAAGGCTACGAGGCCGACGACCTCATCGCCACTTATGCCAGGCTGGCGTGCGAGGCCGGCGGCGACACCACTATCATCTCCTCCGACAAGGATCTGATGCAGCTGGTCGGACCCACGGTCGGCATGTACGACCCGATGAAGGACCGCCAGATCGGCATCCCCGAAGTCATCGAGAAATGGGGCGTGCCGCCGGAAAAGATGATCGACCTGCAGGCGCTGACCGGCGACTCCGTCGACAATGTGCCGGGCGTACCCGGCATCGGGCCGAAAACGGCGGCGCAGCTTCTGGAACAGTTCGGCGACCTTGACGGGCTGCTCGCCCGGGCCAGCGAGATCAAGCAGGACAAGAGGCGCGAATCGATCATCGCCAATGCCGACAAGGCGCGCATATCGCGCCAGCTGGTGACGCTGAAGAACGACGTGCCGGTGACCGACGGGCTCGACGATTTCGTGCTGCATGCGCCGGATGGGCCGAAGCTGATCGGCTTTCTCAAAACCATGGAATTCACCTCGCTGACCCGCCGTGTGGCCGAGGCGACCAGCACCGAAGCCGGCGATGTGCAGGCTGTCGCCGTCACCGTCGAGCGCGCCGACACCGCGCACGGCCCCGATGTCGGTTCCGGCATAGCGGCGCCTGCGGCAACACAGGATGAAGCCAAAACCGAAACCGCCAGAGCCGGCGACGCCCCTTCGCTGCTTGCCGCACTTCGCCTGGAAACGGCCGCTGCGGCCAAAATCGATCCCGCCGCCTATGTCGCCATCCGCGACACGGCGACGCTCAAGACATGGCTGGCCCAAGCCAAGGAGACCGGCATCGTCGCCTTCGACACCGAAACCACGTCTTCCGATCCGATGCTGGCCGACCTCATCGGTTTCTCTCTGGCGATCGGCCCCGGCCGCGCCGCCTATGTGCCGCTCGCCCACAAGAGCGGCGCCGGCGACCTGCTCGGCGGCGGCACGCTGGAGAACCAGATTCCGATCCGCGAGGCGCTGGCGCTGCTGAAGCCGCTGCTGGAAGACAAATCGGTGCTCAAGATCGCCCAGGACGCCAAATACGACATCGTCGTCATGAGCCGCCACGGCATCGATATCGCACCCTTCGACGACACGATGTTGATTTCCTATGTGCTCGACGCCGGCACCGGCCACCACACTTTGTCCTCGCTCGCCGACAAATGGCTCGGCCATGCCACGACGCCGCTCAAGGATCTCGCCGGTTCCGGCAGAAGCTCGGTCGGCTTCGACCAGGTCGACATCGACCGGGCGACCGCCTACGCCGCCGGCCATGCCGACGTGGCGCTGCGGCTGTGGCAGGTGCTGAAGCCCCGACTTGCCGCCAAGGGCCTGGTCTCGGTCTATGAGCGGCTGGAGCGGCCGCTGGTGCCGGTGCTGGCGCGGATGGAGCAGCGCGGCATCTCGGTCGACCGCCAGATCCTGTCGCGGCTCTCCGGCGAGCTGGCGCAAGGCGCCGCACGCCTGGAAGAGGAAATCTACGGCCTTGTCGGCGAGCGCATCAACATCGGGTCGCCAAAGCAGCTGGGCGACATCCTGTTCGGCCGCATGGGCCTGCCCGGCGGCTCCAAGACCAAGACCGGGCAATGGTCGACTTCCGCGCAGCTTCTGGAGGATCTCGCCGCCGAAGGCCACGAACTGCCGCGCAAGATCGTCGACTGGCGCCAGCTGACCAAGCTGAAATCGACCTACACCGACGCGCTGCCGGGCTTCATCCATCCCGACACCAGGCGCGTCCACACCTCCTATGCGCTGGCCGCGACGACGACGGGCCGGCTTTCCTCATCCGATCCCAATCTGCAGAACATCCCGGTGCGCACCGCGGAGGGACGCAAGATCAGGACGGCCTTCATCGCCGACAAGGGCCAGAAACTGGTCTCGGCCGACTACAGCCAGATCGAACTGCGCGTGCTTGCCCACGTCGCCGAGATCCCGCAACTGAAGCAGGCCTTCGCCGATGGCGCCGACATCCACGCCATCACCGCCTCGGAAATGTTCAACGTGCCGGTCGAAGGCATGCCTTCCGAAGTGCGCCGCCGCGCCAAGGCAATCAATTTCGGCATCATCTACGGCATCTCGGCCTTTGGGCTGGCCAACCAGCTGTCGATCCCGCGCGAGGAGGCCGGCGCCTACATCAAGAAATACTTCGAGCGTTTCCCCGGCATCCGCGACTATATCGAGGCAACAAAAGCCTATGCCCGCGAGCATGGCTTCGTCGAAACCATCTTCGGCCGCCGCATCCACTATCCTGAGATCCGGTCGTCAAACCCGTCGATCCGTGCCTTCAACGAGCGCGCCTCGATCAACGCCAGGCTGCAAGGCACCGCTGCCGATATCATCCGCCGCGCCATGGTGCATATGGACGAGGCGCTGGAAAAGGCCGGCCTGTCCGCCCGCATGCTCTTGCAGGTGCATGACGAATTGATCTTCGAGACGGTTGAAGCGGAAGTCGAGGCGACGATCCCCGTGGTGCGCAGGGTGATGGAGAACGCGCCGATGCCGGCCATCTCGATGTCGGTGCCGCTGCATGTCGATGCCCGCGCAGCGAACAACTGGGACGAGGCGCATTGAAGGTGCGATGATTGTCTTTGTCACCGGAGACCTGCTGGCCGCCCAGGAAAGCTATATCGCTCAAGGCGTGGCAGAGGGCAATCAAGAGGGCCTTGGCACCGGACTTGCGCTGAAGATTTCGAAAAAGTGGCCGAATGTGCAGGCTGCGTTCAAGAAATATGCTCGGACCGGCAGGTTTATTGGGGGTCATATCTGGACATTGGAGCCAGACGGCAATCAGCCGGGCTTCATTTATCTGGCAACCCAGCCAGATATGTATCACGCCACGCTTCCCTATTTACGGAAAGCAGTTCGCGGGCTTGTGAAATGGGCCGACAAAAACCGGGTAGAATCCATCGCCTTGCCAAAAATCGGGTCTGGCCTTGGCAAATTATCTTGGCTCGACGAGGTGAAACCCCTGCTTATGGAGCAGCTAACACCTGGGCCTACGCGGTACGTCGTCTATGAGACATTCTTGAACGAATTCGAGAATAGCGCACCGCCTCGGCTCAAGTAGGAAGCAAGCTAAGCCGCCTCAGCCAGGCACTTGGCACACGTCCCGCGAAACTCGATCACCGCCTTCTTCGCAGCAAACCCGGTCGAGCGCACCCATTCGTCCAGCCGATGGTCGACGTCATGGTCGGACATCTCCATCACCTGCCCGCATGTGTCGCAGATAGCGAAGGCTGTCATCGAATGCGTATGGTCGTGCGGTTCGGCGCAGGCGACGAAGGAGTTGAGGCTTTCCAACCGGTGCACGAAGCCTGACTTCACCAGGCTGTCGAGTGCCCGGTAAACCTGTAGCGGCGCGCGGAAACCGCGCTCGCGCAGCTGGTCGAGAAGCGTATAGGCGCTGAGCGGTCCGCTGGCGGCCTCGAGCTTTTCGAGTACGCTCAGCTGATTCTTCGTCAGCACATCCCTTGCCGCCATGATCCCGTTTTCCGATCGTTTAGAGCATGATGCCGAAAAGTGTGGAGCGGTTCTCGGACGACATCACGTTCCATCTGTTTGATCCAGCGCCGCTCGCAAATCATTTCTGCCATGCGACGGTCTCAATTCCCTTGAGATAGCGATGAAGCAGGCTTTTTGCCACTGTTTCCGTTATCGCCATCGACACCATGACCACCACCGCCGATTGACGGCACCGACCACATTCAAAATACTGACAAAATTCGCGAGGAAAGGTGCCGCACTTGCAAATTCGATCGGGCTTGGGGAAGCAATTATGATCAAACTGACACGACGGACGCTGCTCGTCGGCACGTCGGCGCTTGTGGTTGCCGGTACGGTTTCGTTCCGTGCCCTCGCCGCCTCGCGCACCTATCACGCGCTGCTGGTTGCCTGCACCGACTATCCGAACCTGCCGCAGAAGAACTGGCTGATCGGGCCGAAGAACGATGCCGGCCTGGTGCGCGACTATCTCCTGAAGAACACGCCCGATCCGGTGAAGTTCTCGGCCGAGAATGTGATCCTGCTCGCCAAGGACGTCGAAGGCGCCAACGGCCCGCCGACGCATGCGGCGATCAAGGCCGCCCTTGCCGACCTCGCCGGCAAGGTGCAACGCGACGATTTCGTCTATCTGCATCTGTCGGGCCACGGCGCCCAGCAGCCGCAAGCCAAGGCCGGTGACGAGACCGACGGCCTCGACGAGATTTTCCTGCCGTCCGATATCGACAAATGGATCAACCGCGAAGAGGGCGTGCCGAACGCGCTGGTCGACAACGAAGTCGGCGCCGCACTCGACGCCATCCGCGACAAGGGCGCCTTTGTCTGGGTGGTGTTCGACTGCTGCCATTCCGGCACCGCGACGCGCGCCGCGGAAGTCGATGACGAACTGGAGCGCAAGGTCGAGTTCGCCGACCTCGTCGGCGGCGACGACGCGGCGAGAGCAGCCGCGGTGAAGGCCTATGACGACATCTCGGCAAGCCCATCGCGCGGTTTCGACGAGAATGGCGGCCGCAAGCCGGCCTTCAACCTGACGCCGACCGGCGCAGAGCCAATCGCCCGGGGCAAGCTGGTCGCCTTCTATGCCGCGCAGACGGTCGAGACGACGCCGGAAATGCCGCTGCCCAAGGGCACGCCCGACGCGCCGCGCTTCGGCCTGTTCACCTTCACGATCCTGTCGAAATTGGCCGAGAACCCCAACGTCACCTATCGCCAGCTCGGCCAGGCCGTGCTGCAGCAATATTCGGCCGATGGCCGCACAAGGCCGACGCCCCTGTTCGAGGGCGAACTGGACGCCCGCGTGTTCGGCACCGACAAGACCGACGCCGTCATGCAATGGCCGATTGCCGTCAAGGACGGCGATGCCGCGATCGGCGCCGGGCTGCTGCAGGGTCTGACCCCCGGCAGCAAGCTCGCCATTTTGCCTTCGGCGCTGTCGAAGCTCTCCGACGCCGTCGGCTATCTCGAAGTGAAATCGGCAAAAAACCTCGAAAGCCAGCTCGCACCGGTCGAATTCGACGGCAAGCCGGCGCTTGCGCCGACGGCGGTGCCCGCCGGCGCCTATGCGCGCGTTGCCGAACTCGCAGTCGACTACAAGCTGCTGGTGGCAAAGCCGGCGCCGACCGCAGGGCTCGAAAAAGAAACCGAGCTGGTCAATTCGGTTCTGGACGAATTGGTGGCGAAGCCGAAGTCCGGCTTTCACATCGCGCTGGTCGAGCCCGGCAAGAGCGCCGATCTGCGGCTTGCGGTGCTGCGCGAAAAATCCATGGACGGCGCTGCCGCCAACGCCAGCGACGAACCGGCGCTGTGGTTCCTGCCGGCGTCCGGCGACATCAGCTTGAAGGACGGCAGCAAGCCGCCGCGCGTCGTCATCCATCAGGATGGCCGCGACAAGCTTGCGGAAAACACAGCCAAGACCCTGACCACGATCTTCCGCGCCACCGGCCTGTCGCGGCTCGCCGCGGCGTCCGACTACCGGCCGGACGAGGTCAGCGTCCAGTTCCTGATCAAGCGCCAGGACAGCGATGCGCTGGAGCCGATCGAATCGTCAACGGTGCCGCGCGTTTCGCCGGGCGATCAGGTACACATTGCGGCCAAGAACGAGTCCGACGAGTTCGTCGACATCAACGTGCTGTATATCGGCAGCGACTATTCGATCACCCACATCGTCGCCGAGCGGCTGGCCCCGATCAATCAGCAGGCCGATCAGGGCCTGAAGGAAGGGCTGCTCGCCTTCACCGACACCAGCTTCGGCATGGAGCGAATGATTGCCGTGCTGACCGAGGCGCCGCCGCAAAGCGAGAAAGAGGATCTGAGCTTTCTTGCCCAGGAAGGCGTGCGCGCCGTGACGCGTGCCGCATCGGGAACGCCTGGTTTTTCCGACATGCTGGCCGACATCGGCATGGCACCGGCAACGCGCTCCGTGATGCGGCTTGCCGACAAGAGCGGTCCCAAAGGCGCGGTGATGATCTTCCCGATGGAGACGGTGCCCCGCGCCTGACCTGACATTGCTTCGCCGGCTCTTGTAGGCGTGATATATGAACATTCCCGGCTCGCGACACCTCTATGCGCCGCGGCTGGATGCAACAGATGAGGACATCAGTGACTATCCCCGTGCTCTCCTGGCGTGCAGCGACGGCCGGCCTTGCCGGCAGCCTGTTGCTGGTTGCCAGCGCCTCGGCGGACGAGAATTGCGGCCTGTGCGCCAAGCAGATCGTCACCAATTCCGAGCTCGCCACCTGCTTTCTCGACCAGTACGACCAGATCGCCAAGACCGGCAACACGGCCGTTGTCGTCGATCTCTCCAGCTGCGCCTCGCGCGGCGTGGTCGAGCCCTTGCCGTCACCCAGCAAGGCGGCTGCCGAACCGGACGTGCAGTTCATGATTTCGCGCACGCAGCTCGATTGCCTGAAAAAGAAGCTGGAGACACCCGGCATCGTGCTCGATCCCACCGCCATCATCCAACTGGACAGCTGCGGATGAAAAAGCCGGGGGGCACTGCAACGCAGAAATCGCCGACCACATCGGCGCCTCCGCCGGCCAAGAAGCCGGCGACCTTGCCCGAAACCACCGAAGGCTTTCCGTGGCCGAGCAGTCACGAGATCAAGAAGGAAGCCAACCCCTTCACCGACCGCGACTGGCGCATGCTGATCTACGCCTGGTCGGGTCTCGCCGTGCGCCTGGCGATCATCTTCACCCTGGCCTTCTCGGTCTTCCAGTTTCTGGCAAACCAGGAACAGAAGCGCGTCGAGCAGACGATGTCGCTGGTCGAGCTTTGGGAAAGCAAGGATTTTCAGCAGGCGCAGCGCGCGCTCAAGGAGCGCCTCTCGTCGCTCAACGCCAAATACGACAATCTGCTCAGCGCCACGCCGTCGCCGACCGAGGAACAGGTCTTCCGGCAACGCATTGGCATCGAGGCGATGACTGCCGGCGGCGGCACCATGCCGATCGCCGATTTCAACGACAATTTTGATCGCATCGTCTATTTCCTCAATCGTCTCTCCATCTGTGTTGAGGGCAAGCTCTGTTCGCGCGATGTCGCCGATGCCTATTTCCGCGGCTATGCGGTGTCGTTCTGGAGCTATTTTGCCGGCTACATCGAAAAAGAACGCAAGGCCGGTTCCGCCAATTATGCCCAGGCGATCGAGAATTATGTGCGTCACGGGTCGCCGCCGCCCGCCGACTCCAAATAGCGGCGCAACAAGGTGCCGGGCAGCTCCCATCCCTTTCGTGCTATCCGGTGGCTAATCCTGGTCGGTCTTCTGGCGTTAACGTCAACCGCCGGTGCCGAGGACCTCGATTTCCATCTCGATCTCAACACCGGCGGCCACAGCGCCAGGGTCACCGATCTTGCCTTCACGCCGGACGGCGAGGGACTGGTCTCGGCGTCCGATGACAAGACCATCCGCATCTGGGACTGGCAGAGCGGGGTGACGCTCCGCACCATTCGCGGCTATCTTGGCAATGGCAATGACGGCAAGGTCTTTGCGATTGCCGTGTCGCCGGATGGCAAGACGATCGCCGCCGGCGGTTATTTCGGCGCCGGCATCGGCGACAAGCCCCCTTATGGCGATATCAGGCTGTTCGATTTCGCCACCGGCAAGATCAGAACCGTGCTCAAGGCCGCCGACTATGCCATCTATGATGTCGCCTTTTCACCCGACGGAAACACGCTCGCCGCCGGCGGTGGCGATGGTTTCGTCTACCTCTGGCGGGCGGACGACAAATCCGCGTCGGGCTGGACGCTGGCGGAAAAATTCGATGCCGATTCCTGGCGTGTAGAAAAGCTCGCCTTCGCCGCTGCGGGAACCCGGCTGGCAGCGACGACCACCGACAATGGCATCCGGCTCTGGGACGTCGCCAAGTCAGAGGAAATCGCTTTGCCCGCCGAGGCCGAACCGCTGCGCGATGTCGGCGTCGCCGCACTCGCCGTGTCATTGGATGGCAGGCTGTTCGCCACCGGCAGCAAGGACGGCGACGTCCAGCTCTGGCAGGCCAGCACGGGCAAATTCGTCCGCGCCATGCCGAAGCAGGATTTCCAGATCGGCGCTCTGAGCTTCGCGACGGGTTCGCGGCTTGTGGCGTCATGCAGCTATCGCTGCGCCGACAAGCATCGCTCGGTGATCTGGAATACCGACAGCGGCGAGCAACTGCTCGACTATAACGGCCATGACGGCACGGTCTTTGCTGGCGCCGGCAATGCCGACGGCTCGCTGGTGGCGACAGCCGGCGGCACCCGCAACGGCATCCAGGTCTGGAACCCCATGACCGGCGAGCGCAAGGCGCTGCTGCAAGGGGTCGGCGAACCCGTGACGGCGATCGGGATCGATGCGGCGAGCAACTCCATCGCTTGGGGCAACACCAACCCCTGCCCTGAACGCGTGTCCTGTCCCGAGCTGCAGGGCACGCTGGACAAGGTACTGGCACTACCGACGGCCGAGCGGTTCTTCGAAGACCCGGTGGCGTTGGCGGAACAGGGCGCCTATGCCCGCGCGGCACTCGCAGAGGGTGAGTGGTCGCTCCGTGCTGCCCCCGGCGGCAAGGACGGCCTGGAGAATGCCGTGCTCGAAATCGCGAGCGGCGGAAAGGTGATGCACAGCATCGAGAATGCCGCCACCAATGGCTTCGTCCATTCGGCTTACACGCTGATCGGCAATGGGCTTGGCCTGATCACCGGCGGCAGCGACGGCACGCTGTTGGAATACAAAACCGCGACCGCCGATGTATCGGGTGAATTCACCGGCCACACCGGCGAGATCAACGCCATGGTTGCCGCCGAGAAGGAAGGGCTGTTGGTCACCGGCAGCGCCGACCAGACCGTGCGGTTGTGGAATTTGAAGAGCCACAAACTGATCGTGTCGATGTTCTTCGCCGGTTCCGAATGGATCGCCTGGATGCCGCAGGGCTACTATTATTCCTCCGCCGACGGCGACAAGTTGATAGGCTGGCACGTCAATCAGGGTCGCGACCACGAAGGGCGTTTCATCAGCGCCGGCCAGCTGAAGAAATATCTCTGGAGCCCGGAAATGGTGCGCCGGGCCATCATCCTGCGCAGCGCCGAACAGGCGGTCCAGGAAATGCGCCCCGGCGTCGACCGCGAGCTGGAAAAGCTGCTCGAGCGCAAACCGCCGGAATTCGGCATCAAGCTTGCCGCCGACCAGAGCAACGTCCGCGAGGGCTATGTCGCCGTCGAGATTTCGGGCGCGCAGGAAGCCGGCGCCGATGTCGCCGGATTTTCGATCCTGTCGGACAGCCGCAATGTCGGCGATGTCACCGTTCGGTCAATCGATGGCGGCAAGAGCACCATCGTCGAAGTGCCGGTCGAGAATGGCGAAAATACCATTCGCATCACCGGCACCAACGAGTTCGGCTATCTGACCGAGCGCAGTGTCACAGCGCTTGCCAGGAAAACCGAAAATCCAGCCAACAAGGGCAAGCTCTACGTCGCCGTGATCGGCGTCGACAAATATCCTTTCCTCACCGATGCATGCGCCGGCCACGCCTGCGATCTGCGCTATCCCGTCGATGACGCCACCGAATTCCTCAAGGTGATCTCGCAGAAATCCGCGCCCTTGTTTTCGGCGATGGAGACGCTGGTTCTGGTCAACCGCGAAGCGCTGGATGAGGCGCCCGATACCGGCAAGGACGTGTTCAAGGTCGCCAGCGCCGACACCATCCTGGAACCGGATTCCGACACCATCGACGACCAGCTCGCCGATTTCCTCGACAAACCCGGCGAGAACGACACCACCATCATTTTCGTCGCCGGTCACGGCATCAACATCGACGAAGACTATTATTTCATCCCCACGGACGGCCGCAAACAGGATCCCGACCGCTGGAAGCGCTCCTCGCTGGTCGACTGGGGCGACATCCAGAAATCGGTTGAGCGGGCCAAGGGCATGCGCTTCATGCTGCTCGACACCTGCCACGCCGCCAACGCCTTCAACCCGCGCCTGGAAAAAGACGCGCAGGACGCACGCATCGTCGTCTTCTCGGCCACCGCTGCCAACAACACCGCCGCCGAACTGCCCGAGCTCGGCCATGGCGTCTTCACCTATTCGATCCTCGAAGGCCTGCGCGGCCGGGCCAAGACCTCCGACGGCGGCGTGACGCTGTTCGGCCTCGCCGACTACATTTCGCGCGAAGTGCTGCGGCTGACCGCGTCCAAGCAGAAGCCGTTCTACTATGTCGGCGGCGTGGAGAACATTGTGCTGGCTGAGCCGTGAGAGGTCGGCACCCAGGCACCCACCTCTGGCCTGCCGGCCATCTCCCCCGCAAGGGGGGAGATCAGTCTCTTCATTGCTGGAGATCTATTTTCAAGGTTGATGATTGGCGAAAGTCGAGGCGACATCCAATCTCCCCCCTTGCGGGGGAGATGTCCGGCAGGACAGCGGGGGGTGCCTGGGCACGGACCAGCATTCTGGTCTTTGCCACCGCCTTGCTTATCCTCTCAGTGCTTCAAGCGTCTGCCGCCCCCATCACCTGCCCGCCCGGCGACACAAACTTCCCGTCCTTCTACTCCGACCCCACACTCTTCACCGACGCCATCGCCGCCGTCGCCAGAATCGAGCCGTCCAACCAACGCCTCACCGGCATCACAGTCCCCCACCACCTGCTCGTCGCAGATCTCGTCGCACTCGGTTTCCACGCCGCGTCCGGCTTCCGCTACAAGCGCATCGTCATCCTGTCGCCGGACCATTTCCACGAGACGCAGAAACTCTTCGCCACGACGCCGCGCGGTTTTGAAACAGTGCTCGGTCCAGTCCAGGCCGACACGGAAGCCGTGCACCTTCTGGAAGCGAACCGCGACATGGTCGAAGACTCCTGCCTGTTCGCCAGGGAGCATGGCGTGCAGGCGATGCTGCCTTTCCTGCATCACTATTTCCCCGAAGCTGCAATCGTGCCGGTGGCGATGTCGGTCAAAGCCAAGCGAGCCGACTGGGACCGGCTGGCGCAGGCGCTGAAAGCGATCGTCGACAAGGACACGCTGATCGTCGAATCCACCGATTTCTCCCACTATCTGCCGCAGCACGAAGCCAGGCGTTTCGACCAGCAGACGCTCAACATGCTCGCCGCCGGGTCGCTCGACGGCATCGCGGCGCTGCGCCAGCCGGATCACGCCGATTCGGTCGGTGCGCTCTATATCCAGACCAGGCTGCAGCGCGAACTGTTCGGTGCTGCGCCGCTGGTCGTCGCCAACGAGAACTCGCAGGCGCATTCAAGCGACTATGTCGAGCGCACCACCAGCTATGTCGTGGCGCTGTTCGGCGCCTTCGGCCCCGGCTTCAACAATCCTGCCCGTCCCGACGACAAGCTCTACTATTTCGCGGGCGACGTGAATTTCGCCCGCGCCATGAAGAAGATCCTGGTCCGCGACGGTGTTGCCGAGAAGATCGTCGAAAGCGTGCTGGCCCTGACCCGCTCGCGGCCGCTGATCGTCAATCTCGAAGGCGTGATCCTGCCCAACGTCCCTGAGGCGATCGACGACATGACGCTGGCCATGCCCGCAGACCTCGCCATCGACATGCTCAAGAAATTGCATGTCGCCGCTGTCAGCCTGGCCAACAATCACGCCTACGACCTCGGCCCGTCAGGCTATGCCGAGACGCTGGCCGCACTCGATGCGGCCGGCATCGCCCATTTCGGGCAGGGCGAGACGCTGGCGCTTGCCGATCTCGACCTGGTCGGGCTGACCGACATCGATACCAACGGCTCCAGGAACACCGACCTTCTGACGCCTGCTTTGCTCGACCGGCTGCTGCACGACAATGCCGAGCGGCCGGTGATTGCCTTCGTCCATTGGGGCCGCGAGTACAAGACGGAGCCGTCGCCGCGCGAGGAGATGCTTGCCGACCAGATGCGGCTGCGCGGTGTCACGGCAATCGTCGGCGGTCATCCACATGTATCGAGCGAGGCGATCCTGCCGCTCGGCGGCGGCGATGTTGCGGAGATCTATTCGCTCGGCAATTTCCTGTTCGACCAGAAAGCCGAACGATCGTCCGGGTCGATGCTGGAACTCAGGGTGTTCAGCCAGGACACGATCTTTGCCCGGCTGATCCCGCTGCCCAATTTTTTCGAGATGGGCTCGAAATGACGCGATTCCCGAAAGGACGTGACAGGACCTCAACAGCCTTGCAGATCTTCCGGCAGATAGCAGACCGCCGGCTTGGTGCTGGTTTCGAACAGCGACTGCTTCGGCCTGAAATAGAAGAACGTGGCCGGCTTGCTCTCACGTGTGCTGCCATCGGCGAAATGGGCGGCGATGCTGAAGCGATGGATCGACGACATTGACGACCACATTTTCAGCCGTGCCGTGTAGGCGCTGAGATTCTTGTTGCCGCGCACCGGCATGGGGATGCTGTAATCGGTCTTGCCGATCGGAAATTCGATGTTCTGGTAGCGCAGCGCTTCGGGCGACGCGCCGCCGCCATCGCCGCATTCGGCGAGCGATTCTGGGACCTCGATGCTGACCAGCGAGACGATGACGCGAAACGGCTCGCTCTGCTGGTAGACAGCGCCCTGATCGTCCGCCCAGGAATAATCGAGCTTGCCAATCCCGGTCACGCTCATTTTCTCGACGCTGCCGCTGATGTAATCGGCAACGTCGCCGAACTTGACCTTGTTGGCCACCTGGGCGCGGCAGACATCCAGGCTGTCCCTTGACGGGCAGGTGAAGCGCTCGGTCTCGAGCGTGGTTGTGTCGACGCCGGCTTCAGTCAGCACGTCCTTGATCGAGACGTCGACGCCATCGCCGAAAGTGCCGATGTCCTTCGTGAACATGCGGCTCGGCTCGCCGGTCGCGTTGTCCTCCTCGTCGGTCCTGGTGAACTGGATCGACATCTTCATGTCTTTCACGTCGCCCCAGCCATTGTTGACGATCGAGAAGTCGGGGCGGAAGCCGACGCAGCCATAGTGCTCGCTGATCGACAGCATCGGCTTGCGGTAGGCCTCGCTCGCGGCCACCTTCATTTCCAGGCTGTCGATCTTGACCCTCGACTGGTCGGTGGTCTTGAGGTCGACTTCGGCGAAGGCCGGCGCCGTCTCCCAGTCCATGCCTTCATAGACATTGCCGGTACGAATCTCTCCGGTGCCGTTCCAGGCATCGTTGTACTGGTCCGACACCGGATAGATCGCGATGTCTTCGTCGCGCACCAGATGCTGGTACTGCATGTCGGCCTGCTGCGTCATGCGCTGGTCGACGGCAATGCCGATCTCGACCTTGTCGGCGGAACCGCCGCCGGTCTGCGCCTTGAGCAACCCGCCCACTCTGGCATCGGCCAGCACGTCGGGGCGCGCACCGCCGATCTCCTTGCCCATCGCCCATTGCGACCAGTAGACGGTGCCGCCGGACAGCCGGGTGCGGCCCTTGCCGTCCTTCAGCCCATCGGCAAAAGAGCCGACGAATATCTCGCCTGTCTTCGTCTCCAGCCTGCCCTCGCCATTCGGCACACCGGCCCTGAATTGCCCTTCATAGCGATTGCCGTCGGCATCGACATGGATCGCATGGCCGTAGAGCTGGCCGGCGACCCAACGGCCGTCGAGAATCTCGCCTGAACGCAGCTCCAGCCGGCCTTGTCCTTCGGGGCGGCCATTCCTGATCTCGCCGAAATAGCTGGAATAGATCGTCTTGGGGTCATAGCTCGCCGAGCCGCGTACGCGCCAGACCAGCCTGCCCTTGCCGTTGACGGTGCCGTCGGCTGCGACGGTGCGGTCCGGCGACACGCCGGCTGCCGGCTCCCAGGTGAAATCAAGACCCAATTCCGGGTGGGAATCCCAGACCCGTACATTCTTGCGCAGCACCGAACGTGTTTCGCTTTTATAGAGGATTTGCACCCGCTCGGCCCAGGCGCCATCGGGTGTGGCACCGCCTTGATCGGCCATAGCGGAAAAGCATGTCAGTGCGGCCAGCATGGATGCAGCCGCCATCGCTTTGACTCCGAAGATCATTCTTGCCCGCGCCATCTTACCCAACCCCTTGGATCGCCTAGCGTAAGCACCGCTGTAACACAGTGCAAGAGAGGTGTTCCGATACAAAAAAACCGGCGGCAGGAACGTCCCGCCGCCGGTTTGCTAATGCTGTTTCTCGCCGCTGTTTGCCGGCGAAAGATCGGGCCTTATTTGTACAGGCTGTTGATCCACGCCACGTTGGCAGCGTTCAGGCGCACCGCTGTGTTGGCGTTGGGGCTTTCGGCCACGTTCACGCCGGTGACGACGCGCTGCTTGGCGCCATTGTCATAGGCGTAGACCGAGCTGCCGCTCGACCCCGGATAGGTGTCGCAGTCGTACTGGAAATACTCCGCGCCGATGTTTTCGGCTTTCACTTCGCAGGTCGCCTTCCACATCGTACCCATCGGCTTGTCGCCGGGGTAGCCAACGATGTTGGCGGTGAAATCGCCGAGGTTCTCATAGTTGGCATAACCCAGCCAGCCGAGATTGGTGCCGACATCCTGCTTCAGCGTGATGATGCCGAGGTCCCACGGAATAACCGAGCCGTAGTAACCCTGATAATTGTCGATGAAGCCCTGCAGGATGTAGACGCTCTCATAGCTGAAAGCGCCAAACGGTGCATCGTCGGCGGTGTTGCCGTTGAGCGACGGCACGAAGATGACGTCGTCGAGCCAAGCCTTGTCTTCATTGCTGTAGAGACAATGCGCGGCGGTGAGCACCGTGCGCGGACCGATCAAAGTCCCCGAACAGCTGCCGTAACCGCTCTTGGCTTTGCCTTCGATATAGCCGATCGCGGTGAACGGGTAGGTCTTGGTGTTCTTGATCTGCTCGCGGTCGTCGGCCCCGAACACCTGGCGGCCGGCTTCGTCGCCGCCCGTCAGTCCGGTCTTGTCGGCGTTCGGTGTGTTGGCGGGCGCGTTCAATTCCTTGATGACAAGGTCCTTCAGCGTCTCGCCTGCATCGATCTTGATGTCCTTGCCATCGGCGGAACGTCCGACGATGCCATAGGATTTGACCGCCGTGCCCTCGTCGGTCAGCGGCGCTGCCCGGCTGGCTTCATCTTCGGTCAGTTTCGGCGGAGCGATCGGCTTTGCCCGGCCGGGCTGGTAGTCGCCCGTTCCGAGATCGCGCATGCTTTCGCCATTGCCGGCATTCGCTGAGCCGGGATCGGCGGCGAAGGCAGGCATCGTCCACAGTGCGGTGGATAGCAGTGCGGACGCAATGATAGTGCTTGTCAGTTTCGTCATGGTGAGACTCTCCCAAAAGTCAGCAAGGAGTGGAGCAAAATACAGAAATATTGTCGAGATCGTGGTGGAGTTAAAAAATTAGTTTGGTTACCCGCCCGTATCGGATCATCGGTCCGGGCGGCCTCGTTAAAGCCCTCCGCCAAACGCACCCGCGTCGATATACTGCCTAAAATAATCCAACATTGGCAATGACAAATCGCTTCCACGTAGCCCGTGGGGGGCTATAGGGTTTGGGTGGGCTCTGCCCGATGGGGCACGATTAGCAAAAGTGGTATTTCGGTTTTATAACCGCGCGGATGTCGTTCGTTCTGGCAGAAGGCGATCGAGGTACCGCTACCGCTTCTGTTGGTTATGCGTCATGGCGGCATGGCTCGGCAATTTTCATCTCAGGAGGGTTTCAAGGTGAACATTATCCATCGGTTCAGGCCGCTTGCCGCTGCATCGCTGCTGGGCATCGCGGCCGCTTTCCCCGCCGTCAACGCGCTCTATGCAGCCGACGACGCCGCCAGGCCGGAAGCGGCGGTCTCGCCGATGCAGCGCGTTGCCGAATCCCGGGACAAGGCCAAGGCCGAGAATCCCGACGGGGCCGACCGCGTCTATGGCGGCAAGGAAGCCGACAAAGGGGCCTATCCGTTCCAGGTGGCGCTGCTGACCAGCGCCCGGCTGGACCCCAGCCCGGCCTCGCAGCCGAACGCGCAATTCTGCGGCGGCAGCCTGATTGCTCCGCAATGGGTGCTGACGGCGGCGCACTGCCTCAACGACAAGGGCCGGCCGATTTCGCCCGACACGGTGACCGTGCTGACCGGCGCCACCGATCTTACCGAAGGCAAGCGCTACAAGGTGGTCGAGGTCATCGTCAACGAGGGCTACAGCGAACAGACGCTGGACAATGATCTCGGCCTGCTCCGGCTGGCGGAGCCCGCCGATGCGCCGGTCATCAAGATCACCAATGAGCCGACGCCAGACAGCGGCAAGACCACGGTCATCGGCTGGGGCAAGATGCAGGACGGCACCTTCCCGACCGCGCTGATGGTGGCCGATCTCGATCTCGAGCCGAGCGCTGCCTGCAACAGCGGCATCAAGTCGATCTATGCGCATGACCTGAAGGCGGCACTTGGCGATCTCTCGCATCGGATGCGTTATTCGGAAAAGGGCATCGATGCCGCCGCCAATGCGATCGCCGCCGATATGTCGGATCCGCTGACCAAGAACATGATCTGCGCCGGCACCGACAGCGGCGAACGCGACGCCTGCAACGGCGACAGCGGCGGTCCGCTGTTCATGACCGGCGCCAACGGTCCGGTCCAGGTCGGCGTCGTCTCCTGGGGCGAAGGTCCGTCCGACGGCACCGCCGCTTGCGGCCACAAGAATGCCTATGGCATCTACACGCGATTGGCCAACTATACGGGTTGGATCGAAGCCAAGATGAAGACCCCGGCTCCGGCAGCCGCGGCGGCGCCCAAGGCCGGTCTCGGCACGGCCAAGAAGCCCTGAACGGGCCCGAAGCTTGATAAACGCAAAACGGCGGGATCTTTCCCGCCGTTTTGATTCATGTCCGGTGCCGGCTGTTCCGCTTACTTCCGCGGCGGGCCTTTGCGCTCGGCCGACGCCGCCCACAGATTGATGTCGGACTCGCGTGCGTAAGTGTCGATTTCGGCGAGCTCGGCATCGCTGAACTCGAGCACCTTGAGCGCGCCGACGCAGTCCTCGACCTGTTCGGGCCGGCTGGCGCCGATCAGCGCCGAGGTGACCCGGCCCTTGCGCAGCACCCAGGCCAGCGCCATCTGCGCCAGCGTCTGGCCACGCTTGCCGGCGATCGCGTTCAGCGCCTGGATGTTGGCGATGGTCTTTTCGTTGATGAAGGCGGGCCGCAGCGACTTGCCTTGGCTGGCGCGGCTACCCTCGGGGATGCCGCCGAGATATTTGTCGGTCAGCATGCCTTGCGCCAGCGGCGAGAACACGATCGATCCGACACCGAGCCCTTCCAGCGTATCGAGCAGTCCGTCCTCTTCGACCCAGCGGTTGAGCATCGAATAGCTCGGCTGATGGATGATGCAGGGCGTACCGAGCTGCTTCAATATGTCGGCGGCCTCGCGCGTGCGCTGCGAATTGTAGGACGAGATGCCGGCATAGAGCGCCTTGCCGGAACGCACCGCATGGTCGAGAGCGCCCATCGTTTCCTCAAGCGGCGTATCCGGATCGAAGCGGTGCGAATAGAAGATGTCGACATAGTCGAGCCCCATCCGCTTCAGGCTCTGGTCGAGGCTCGCCAGCACATATTTGCGGCTGCCCCATTCGCCATAAGGCCCTGCCCACATCTCATAGCCGGCCTTGGTCGAGATGATCAGCTCGTCGCGATAGCCGGCGAAGTCGGTGCGCAATATCTCGCCGAAGGCGATCTCGGCCGAGCCGGGCGGCGGGCCGTAATTGTTGGCGAGATCGAAATGGGTGATGCCGAGATCGAAGGCCTTGCGCGCGATCGCCTGCTTGGTGTTGTGCGGCGTGTCGTTGCCGAAATTGTGCCACAGGCCGAGCGAGATCGCCGGCAGTTTCAGGCCGGATCGCCCACATCTGTTGTAGAGCATTTTCTCATAGCGGTGTTCAGCCGGCTGCCAGCGCATGGGTACAGATCCTGGATTGTATGGGTGTCGGGGCGCGCGCGGCGACCCCCATATACATCAATTATTGTTAGGCAAAAGTGCTTTTGGGTGCATGAACCCCCAGGCCGCCCGCCGCACGCAGCGTGT